>JANQPP010000132.1 GCA_028289405.1 Pirellulales bacterium | reverse complement strand
TCACAGGACGTGATGCTCAAAATGGCGACGTAAGTCGTTATTTTGCGAGCCGGGAGCAGCTTTGCTGCGACCCTGGCGAGGTTGAAAAACGTCACGAAGACGTTTTTCAACGGACTGTTAGAGCGATTCCGCCAGCTTTGGCTCATAATTTGAAATGTAACCCACGACGAGGCGACGAGTGCCCACGTCATCTCGACACTTGGAGAAATTCGATTGCCTACCATTGGAACCGATAAACGGAACGGCGCGGATGGCGGATGCCGGAACGGTGCGTGGCAAGTATCCGTCGTATTAGCGTGGATCGCATGCTTTTTCCTGGCCCCGACCGTGCCGGCTCAAGAAAGGGAGAGTTTTTCCGGCATGTTCACGGCGCTGAAGATTACCAGCACGCTGGATTGGCATCGACAACCGATTCAGGTCTACGTGCCAGAGGTTCAAGAACCTCGCCCACTGGTCGTGATTTTGCACGGTTGGAGAGGAAACTATCGCAAAGGCCGATTCGCGGCGGAATGCCTGAAGGAATGTGCCCGTCGTGGCTGGTATGGCGTGCAGCCAAACTTCCGGGGACCCAATAACCGGCCCGAAGCTTGCGCTTCACCACCCGCCATGCAAGACGTGTTCGACGCGGCGGATTGGATGGCCCAGAGGTTTCAGCTCGAAGACCAACCTTGCTATCTCGTGGGAGCTAGCGGCGGCGGCCACATGGGCCTGATGCTGACGGTTCAAGCGCCGGAGCGGTGGTCGGGAGTTTCCGTGTGGGCTTCCGTGACGGACTTGGCCCAGTGGCATGCGGAGTGTGCGACTTCCAAACGCTGGGCACATTACGCCCGGGACCTGGAAGCCGTCTGCGGCGGACCTCCCGGCGTGTCTCCCGACGTGGATGCACAATACACACTACGTTCGCCGTTAACCTTCATGAAAAATGCACGGGGCGTGCCGTTGGATATCAACCACGGAATTAACGACGGCCAGAAGGGGAGCGTGCCGCCGTACCATTCCCTCCGCGCGTTCAACCTGCTGGCCTTGGCCTACGACATGCCCGATGTCGCGCTCACCGGAACATTGGATCGTGATGCCTTGCGGAAGCTCGCCGCGCGCGAAACCTCGCTGTTGGATGTAGTAGACGCCGTACGTCAACACACCGTGCTGATTCGCCGCCGAGCGGGATCGGCACGCTTCACGCTGTTTGATGGTGGTCACGTGGGAGACGCGGCCGCCGCATTCGCCTGGTTCGAATCACTACAGGAGAATCGAACGACGAACCTAACAGCTACCCCGCATGGCAACGCTCAACCGTCCTCGCTTCCGCCCAGCGATTCGCACCCTTCGCGGTAAGGTTGCCGAAATCACGGATGATCTACTCAGCGCGAGCGCTCGTTCCGGCGTGCAATTCGGCTCGTGGCGCATTAAAATCAGAGCGTGGAAACATAACATTTCGACATCCGCGACATTGGGCGTCGATCGGCCGTGAAACGCCGATGGACAAACGAAACGCGAAGTTCGCTCCGTTGGCGTTCAACCTCCCGCCAGAGACCGCTTCCGGTCAGTTGAAGTTGGTCGCCCCATGTGGATGAGCGTCGTTCCGCGAAGGCACAATCGGTGAAGGACAGCCGCATGAAACTAAGCCGGCCAAAGCAACAACGTCTTTTTTCCCTCCATTTAATTCTCGGCGTGGCCATCGTCTTGCCCGGAATGGCCGCCGCCAGCGGAGCGGAAGCAAAGAGCCAGATCGACTTCGAGCGCGACGTGCGCCCCATTCTCAACCGTCACTGCATCGCCTGCCATGGCGGAGTGAAGCAAGCGTCGGGGCTCTCTTTTGTCTATCGAGAACAACTGTTGGGCGAAGCGGATTCGGGCCTGATTCCGGTTGTTCCTGGCGACGTGGAGAATTCGGAGGTCATCGCTCGGGTCACGTCCGACGAGGAAGGCGTACGCATGCCGCCTCTGGAGGAATCGCCAGAGGGGCTCACGCCAGAAGAAATCGACATTCTCAAAAAATGGATCGAGGCAGGCGCGAAATGGAGCGAGCATTGGGCCTTCGAACCGCCCGAGCCCAGCCCGCCTCCGAGCGTCGAGAATATCGAGTGGTCTCGGAGCCCTATCGACCGTTTTGTGCTCGCACGATTGGAACGTGCAGGCTGGCAGCCGGCGCCGTCCGCCGCGCCCGAGAAATGGCTCCGCCGCGTGACGTTCGATTTGACCGGCCTGCCACCTTCGTTGGTCGAGCGTGAGGAGTTTCTGCAAGCGGTGCGTAATGAAGGTGAGGCCGCGTATCCTCAGGTTGTGGACCGGCTTCTGGCTTCCCCTCATTTCGGCGAACGCTGGGCCAGCGTCTGGCTGGACCTGGTTCGCTACGCGGATTCCAAGGGACTCGGCAAGGACGAACGCCGTACGATCTGGAAATACCGAGATTGGGTCGTGGACGCTTTCAACCGCGACTTGCCTTACGATGAGTTTACCCGCCAGCAGATTGCCGGCGACTTGCTGCCTGGTCATGACGTGGAACACGTGATCGCCACGGCCATGCACCGCTTGACGCAGACCAACGGGGAAGGGGGGACGGACGACGAGGAGTTCCGCGTGGCCGCCGTGCTGGACCGGGTGAATACCACCTGGCAAACGTGGCAGGGGGTCACGTTTGGCTGCACGCAATGCCATAACCACCCCTATGAACCGCTGCGGAACGAGGACTATTACCGCTTCGTGGCGTTCTTCAATGAGACAGCCGACTCAGACACGGACCAGGAATTTCCGCTCGCGCGGATTCCCTTGGATTCCCGTGATTACACAGCGGCTTCGCGTCTCGATGAACGGATTGAGAACCTGCACGGAGAGATTTGGCGGGAAGAATACGCGGCACTTTCCGACGAAACCATGTGGCATGCATTGCATGGGCTGGAGGCCAAGACCAATAACGATACGCCCATGGAAATCCGCGTGGCGGATGGTCGTGAAGAGTTCATGACGCTCGACCCGGTGGCCCGGGACACCAGCATTACGATCGAGGCGGCTATGCCAGAGGCGGTGCGGCAAATGACCGCCCTGAAACTCGTGGTCTCTCCCGCGAATCCGGCACGCGCGGTCTCCAATTCAGAATGGGGTTTCATCCTGTCGCATTTGAAAATGGAGCTGCTTCCTCCTGGTGAGGAAGAGGCACATGAAATTGCTTTCACTCAGGTCATCAGCGATGAACCGCGCCCGTTCTACGATCCCCAGGAAAGCTTGGATCCAAAATCGCGTCACGGCTTCGCCGCCTACAGTCGCATTCATTACCCCCGCGAGGCAGCCTTTGTATTGAACGCGCCGTTGGAGGTGCCGCCCGGCTCTCGGCTTCGCGTGCGGATGGACTACCGTGTGACGATTTTGGATTCGTTTCCATTGGTGGCGCGTCGCGGACATTTGGCCGTCAGCGGGTCGGAAGCGGTGCTGGACCTGTTTAACCAGGAAACCTGGCAGGAAAAACGCCGGCAGTTGGCGGCACTTCAGCGGCAGCGCGAACAGATCTCCGCCACGACGATTCCCGTCCTCCGCCGCCGCTTGCCGCATTTGCAGCGTCCCACGCATATCTTCGACCGTGGAAATTTCCTCACCAAAGGGGAGCAGGTTTCGCCCGGATTGCCCAGCCTGTTTTCCAGCGATAATGAACACGCCGCGGAGACGCGTTTGGAACTCGCCGATTGGCTAGCCAGTCCGGAGAATCCGCTGACGGCGCGAGTCGCCGTCAACCGATTGTGGGCAAGGCTCTTCGGCACGGGACTGGTGGAAACCGAGGAGGATTTCGGCTCCTCCGGTGAGCGGCCCTCGCATCCCGGGTTGCTTGATTACCTGGCGTTCCGCTTCCAGAGCGAACATGCTTGGAGCACCAAGGCACTCTTGCGAGAAATCGTCCTCTCTAGCACCTACCGCCAAAGCGCGCGGACGACGACCGAGCAGCGCGAGCAGGATCCCCGCAACCGGCTTTTGGCCCGTGGGCCACGGCAAAGGCTGACCGCGGAGATGATACGGGACCAGGCGCTGGCCGTCTGCGGTTTGTTGAGCACCAAGCTTCATGGCCCTCCCGTACATCCGCCGATTCCCGATGGAGTCTGGCTCCCCTTCCAGGCCAACGACCGTTGGGCCACGCCCGACCCCGGCGAGGAAGACCGCTATCGCCGCGCGTTATACACGTATGTGAAACGGAGTATTCCTTACCCGTTCCAGGCCGTGTTCGACGCCCCTTCGCGGGAATTCTGCACGTCCCGTCGGCTGGTCTCCAACACACCTTTGCAAGCGCTCTCCACGCTGAATGGCGCGGTGTACGAAGAATGCGCCGCCACTTTGGCCGAACGCTTAACGCAAGAACACGAAGATCCAAGTCAGCAAATTCGCCAGGGCTTCTTGCTCATGACGGGACGGGAACCAACCGAAGAAGAACTCGCTTCATTGGACAACATGCACGAGCGGATGGTTCAGCCGGATGATGCACAGTCGGGCCTCCGTGCCGTGGCCCTGGTGCTTTTGAATTTGGACGAAGCGCTGACGCGCTAAACCTCGACTTTTTTGTTTGTTACTTCAGGCTAGAAATATGATGAACCGGTCATCACTCATTCAAGAAGCCCTGCATAGCTCCCTCCAAAACTTCACTCGGCGGCATTTCCTGCGAGAAAGCACGACCGGCCTGGGCGCATTTTGGCTCGCGCTACAAGGGACGCAAGCCGCGAAAGCCAAAACGGCTGAGGGAGCGGCGGCGATGGGCTTGCCGCATCATCCGCCCCGCGCCTCGCGAGTGATCTACCTCCACATGGTTGGCGCGCCAAGCCAATTGGAGCTGTTCGAGCACAAACCGGAATTGCGGAAGCTGCACGGCCGACCCTGCCCAGCCGAATTTTTGGAAGGGAAACGCTTTGCCTTCATCAAGGGGGTGCCGGAGATGCTTGGGCCCCAATTCCCCTTCGCCCAGCACGGCGAGTGCGGCGCGTGGATTTCCGACCGCTTGCCGCATTTTGCCCAACACGTGGATGACGTCTGCTTCATCAAGACCATTCAAACCGACCAATTCAATCACGGCCCGGCGCAGCTCATGGTCCACACGGGCCAAGCCCGACTCGGGTATCCGTCGATTGGCTCCTGGGTCACCTGGGGGTTGGGATCAGAAAATGACGACCTGCCAGGTTTCATCGTACTCCTCTCCGGCGGACGGCCGCCGCGCGTGGGCAAGGCGCTCTGGAGCGCCGGATTCTTGGAAAGCGTCTACCAGGGCGTGCAGTGCCGGGGCGTGGGCAGTCCCGTGCTGCATATCGAAAACCCGGAGGGAACTTCGCGGGACGAGCGGCGGATCATGCTCGACACGCTGGGGGACCTCAATCGGCAAGCCTACGCCGAATGGGGAGATCCCGAAACGCTGACCCGCATCGCGCAATACGAAATGGCCTTCCGCATGCAGGCGGCCGCGCCGGAAGCGATGGAGATTGGCCGGGAATCTCCCGCCACGCTGGAGCTATACGGCGCGGAACCGGGGCAGGAATCGTTCGCCAACAACTGCCTGCTCGCGCGGCGTTTGGCCGAACGGGGCGTGCGGTTCATTCAGCTCTTTGATTGGGGCTGGGATTCCCACGGCTCCAGCCAAGCGGAGGCGCTTAACGGCGGATTTCAAGACAAGTGCCGCCAGGTGGACCGCCCCATCGCGGCGCTGCTGGCCGACTTGAAACAGCGAGGCATGCTGAAAGATACCTTGGTCATCTTTGGTGGGGAATTCGGACGCACTCCGATGCGAGAAATGCGGACCATGCAACGGGCAGCTTTGGTGGGCCGCGACCATCATGCCTCCGCCTTCACGTTTTGGCTCGCCGGCGGCGGCGTGCGGCCCGGTTTCACCTACGGCCAAACCGATCCGGTCGGATATGATCCGGTCGAGAATCCCGTTCCGCTCCGCGACTTCCACGCCACGCTGCTGCATCTATTGGGCGTGGAGCATGAAAAGCTCACGGTCCCCTTCCAGGGCTTGCGCCAAAAACTCACCGGCGTGCAGCCGGCGCAGGTTATTCACGACATCGTGGCGTAAATCGCGTTTCAGCGAAGTGAAGCGGCATTTGCGCTGTTTCAACTCGTGGTTTGTAGCCTGGCTGGTTATATACGTCCGAGCGATTCGCATTAATCCACTTGGAAACCCGCAGTCGCATCGAATTCGGAGCGTTGTTCCGGCGATAGCGTTGCCAGCATTACGCGAATGGAATAACCGCCTACGAGCTTTCCGTCTTCGATATACATCCAATCGGAGATCTCGTCTCGCGATACTTCGATGGCCTGGCCAAATTGAACCGACTGCACGTGGACAGGGTCATTGGCAATCGTACCCTTAAACGTGCCCTCCGCATAACGGACATCATTCAGCCAAAAGTGCTCCGCATCTTCTCCGTCCTCGATACCGACTTTGACCGAGAAACGAGAACATCCGGGCGCGTTCTCCGCCAAGGCATCAACAAACACTCCGACGGTTTCGCGCGCCTTTCGCGTCGCCTCGGCCATTTCCGCGTCGTCATCTTCAAATGGCATGACCTCGGGCACGCCAGGGGTTCCTGAAAACGGTCCGCCATTTCGATTGCCCCAGACTAACACGAGGAGCGCTACGGCGAGCAACCCGACGATGAAGCGAGGGTCGATATCATCCATCTTGGACTATACACCGAAAGAGATGACACTCAAAAAGACGCTTCTTCGTAATATACGAAGATTCGCGGCAAAGGGAAGGATTTGGCTCAAAAGGTGAAGCGGAAGCGCCTACCTCGTTCGACTTGGCGACTGTACTCAATGATTGAAGCGCAGGCCGCGTTCCCAGAGCGCGTCTACCAGAGCCGGCGTGGAAGTGTATTGCACGGCATCGATACCGGCTGCCCGCGCGGCGGCCACGTTTTCCGGCATGTCATCCACGAAGAAAATTTCCTCCGCCGGAACGCCGGCCAGCTCGATGGCACGCTCGTAGATTTGCGGCTGCGGCTTGATGGCGCCGATTTCGTAACTCAGGGCGAAGACTCCGAAGGAGCGGGGCAGAATGGCATACCGGCCTTTCGTGCAGTACTCCCAATGGGCCTGGCAGGTATTGGAAAGGATTCCCAGGCGATGGCCGGCTAGCTCCAGTTGCGTGACCACCGCCGGCAGGGTGGGATTGATCCAAAAGATGTCACAGCAGGCGTGATGAAACGCCGCTTCGTCGGT
>JANQPP010000077.1 GCA_028289405.1 Pirellulales bacterium | reverse complement strand
AGGATGCCGGTGGCCACTCCTTCTTGAACAGCTTGGCGGGCCGGCGGCTGGGGCAATTGAAAAAGCTGATCGGGGTGAAGGTCAATTCCTTGGCGGCGGCACGTTTTTCCGACGTGGAACCACCCGACCCACGGTCGTGCAGCGGTGCCTGCTCGACGTAGGGCAGCACGTTGTAGACCCAGCCGCCTGGCTGTTTGGGTCCGAATCCTAAATCCGGATCCCCCACGAATCCCCAGCCCCACCCGCCTGTGGGGAAATGTTGCTGTGCGTCGTGATGCACCTGCGCCGCGAGGGCGATCTGCTTCAGATGGTTCTGGCATTGCAGCCGCCTTGCCGCGGCCCGCGCCGCCTGCACCGCCGGTAGCAGAAGCGAAACGAGCACGCCGATGATGGCAATCACGACCAAAAGCTCCACCAAAGTGAATGCGGAACGGTGCATCTTGTGCAACTGCATAAAGTGTCCCTTGCTGCAACTGACGTGAATGTCGAGAAAGATTTTCGGTCGAAGGCGGGAATCATTCAGCATGAATCTTCCGGGCAATGATCCGCCATTCTAGGGCCGCCCGGTTCGCGGCGTCAAAGATTAAATTCCCGTTTCTTTGAATCCATATTGATGATGCCGCGTGTCCTGCCAGTCCGAGTCGACTGAAGAAAGACATTTTTAGAGACGCGACATTGGAGACGGCGAGAAGCTAAACTTGGTACACTGAGGCAGTAAGGTCATGCCCGGCACGCCAAATTTGGCCTTGCGCTGCGGCGCGAAATGGATCGAGATCTCCATTGGAATCGATGTATGTGCGGCAGGCGAATGAACCGGACGTTGCTCGTTCTATCGATCAACGTTGGTCTTTGGTCGTGTTGGGGATGCGGTTCCAGTGAGCGGAGTCCGTTGCCCAATCCGCAGTCGCGAGAATCCGCCGCGAGTGTTCGGGCACTGTCGCCCCGCCAAGCGGAAGAGACCATTTCAGCGCCAGCAAATTCGTCTCAGGTGGCGCGCGAGGATGCCGGCGGGGAAAGCACGCTGGCCGCGATACCGGGGCTCGATGATGCCCGTCTCACGCCGCGTTATGCGGATGAAATGGCGTTCGTGGACCCGTCGGTGGATGGCTGGTCGACGGAAGTTTTTACCGAACAGGCTTTGGTACAGCTCCGGTCGCTGGGGAATGCGCTCGAGCAATCGTCCGCAACGAACCATGATGAGAGCTCGCCGTTTTTGACCGCCAGCTTCGCCACGACCCCTTGG
The DNA here is from genome assembly GCA_028289405.1 of Pirellulales bacterium. Taxonomy (GTDB): domain Bacteria; phylum Planctomycetota; class Planctomycetia; order Pirellulales; family JANQPP01; genus JANQPP01. The sequence continues at coordinate 24,825 of JANQPP010000077.1, read as the reverse complement.
CGATCGAGAAACGCGGTGAAGGTGTATGCCGATCTTCACTTTGAAGTCTGGCGGGCATCAGCCGAAGAAAAGCCATCGGCATTGCCACTTTCTCGTCGTGGCTGGAATGGCATTCGAGCCTGTTGGGAGGAGCTATTCCCCGCCGCGAAGGAAATACCTCACCTGCATCCCCATTTCAAGATCGTCCACGTTGAGCCTCGGGATGAGGAGCAAGGGATCGAGACCGAAGTGCATGTCGATATTTCTGGCAGCAACGCTGAACAACGGTTCCAGTACACGGCGGATTGGCTCTGCGAATGGCAGGTGGCCGCGGACGCAAAACAACCTCCGCGACTTCGTTCGATTCGCCTCCTGGATTTTGAGGAAGTCGTGGCTCCACATGCGAACCGCCCCTTGTTCGCGGACAAGACCGCTGCCGTGCTCGCCGAAGCGACCGAGGCACAGCGGCAACTGGCTTCCGGAATCGACGTCTGGCGCGAACAGCTCGATTGGCGATTTCACATCGACATTGTCGGTTACCACGGCTTGGCTATCGGGGATGTCAATCAGGACGGGCGCGACGATGTTTATCTGTGCGAGCCGGGGGGGTTGCCAAACCGGCTGCTGGTACAACAAGCCGATGGCACCACACGGGATATGTCCGCCGAAGCCGGCGTGAACTGGCTAGAACCGACCCACAGCGCGCTGTTTCTCGACTTGGACAACGATGGAGACCAGGACCTCATTGCCAGCGTGGGACGATTCGTGCTGGTACACGAAAACCTAGGACATACCGGCTCCCAGCCGGCGCCGAAGTTCGTCAGGCGGGAGACCATTTCCGTTTCTTCGTGGATTCGTTCGATGGCGGCGGCGGACTACGACGATGACGGTGACTTGGATATTTACTTGTGTTGTTATTTCAATCGTGACGGGCCACCGGACAACACGGGCCTGGGAAACCCCGTCCCCTACTTCGATGCCAACAACGGCGGTGAAAACGTGCTGCTCCGGCAGGACGTGGCTTTTCAATTCACGAATGCCACGCAAGAGACGGGGTTGGGAGAACACAATACCCGCTTCAGTTTTGCCGCCGCCTGGGAGGATTACGACAACGACGGCGACGTGGATCTGTACGTCGCGAACGATTTCGGCCGCAATTGCCTTTACCGAAATGACGAAGGAACTTTCCATGATGTCGCCGCGGAAGCAGGAGTCGAAGACATTTCCAACGGCATGTCGGTGAGTTGGGGAGATTTCAATCGCGATGGCTGGTCTGACATCTACGTCAGCAACATGTTCTCCTCCGCCGGCAACCGCATCTCCTATCAGCGGCGGTTCAAGCCGGACGCCGATGACACGGCGCTCAGCCATATTCGCCGTCACGCCAGGGGCAACACGCTGTTCGAAAACGCGGGAGACGGCACTTTTCATGATGTAAGCCTGGAAAGCGCGGTCACGCTCGGGCGTTGGGCCTGGGGATCCCTTTTCGCTGACATCAATAACGATGGCTGGGAGGATGTGCTCGTTGCCAACGGCATGGTCACGAGCCGCACCGACACGGGCGATTTGTGAAGTTTCTTCTGGCGGCGGGTCGTGTCGCAATCACCCACGGATTTGGGTTCCGATCGCCAAAGCTTGGCGCGGCGTGAACGCTATATCACCGCCTGGAAAACGGTGGCGGAACTGCTCGAAAACGGCCGGACTTTTAGCGGCTACGAGCGAAACTGCGCATTCCTCAACACCGCTGGCCCCAGGTTCGCCGAGATCTCCGCCATCTCCGGATTCGATCTGCTGGCTGATTCCCGCGCGGCGGCTCTCGTGGATTGGGACCGGGACGGAGACTTGGATGTCTGGCTCACCCATCGCACCGGGCCCCGCGCGACGTACCTCCAAAACGACTCGCGAACTGGACACCATTATCTTGCGTTGCGATTGGAGGGGAAAAGCTGCAATCGGGACGCGGTGGGAGCGAGAATTTCTCTCCGCCTGGCCAACGGCATGACGCAAATTCGGACACTAAGAGCCGGAGAGGGTTTTCTTTCGCAATCGAGCAAATGGCTCTCGTTCGGGCTCGGCCAAGAAAAAGAAATCGAACAGGTGGCCGTTCGCTGGCCCGGCGGTAGGGAAGAAATTTTTTCTGGAGTGCGAGCCGACGGACGCTACTGGTTGGTCCAGCATACCGGCCAGGCGCGGCGCGAACCTACCCTTGATGCGCCTCCGCCATTTCCTGACAAATCGATTTCCCTCGATACAATCCCGGATAGGCAAGGCACCTTGTTGGCCCGCAGACTGCCCTGGCCTGATGGCAAATATCTCGATATGCAAGGCGATGAACATGCATTAATGGAAACTCACGGGCGACCGCGCCTGCTGCTGTTGTGGGCGGGCTGGTGCCTGCCTTGCCTGGCGGAAATGAAGGCGTTGTCCGAACAGCGTGAAGAAATTGAAGAGGCGGGGATATCCATCTTGGCGTTGAACGTGGATGGCGTGACCCGCCCCGTTGACGAAGTCCGGCAGGACATAGAAAAAGTCGCGGAACAAATTTCCATCCCTGGCGAGATGGCCATCGCCACCGAGGAGTTGTTACAAGGCTTGGACGTGTCTCAGCAGGTGATCTCCCTGCGACGCAGGGCATTGGGGCTGCCAATGGGTTTTCTGCTGGACGAAGCTGGCCTTCTGGTTGGAGTCTATCGTGGTGCCGTGCCTACAGGTCGGCTAATCGCGGACGTGCAACGCATGCGGGAGAAATGGTCGGACCCACGTGATGCCGCCGTACCATTCGAAGGTCGCTGGTTTACCAGCCCCTTCCCGCCGGACCTCTTGGCAATCGTGGAAGAATTGCTTCGCGCCGAGCGGCCTCGGCGAGCCTGGGATTATTACATTACGCACGTGCGTGACAGTGAAATCATGCGCGATGCCGAAGCGGGAAAACTCACCGGCATCACCAGTATCGATTTGGCAGCACTCTGCTTCCGCATGGGAGAAGCGCTCATTCGAGCCAATGCTTCGGAGGAAGCATTGGTGGCCTTCGAAGAAGCGGTCCATATCCGTCCGGACTTCTGGAATGCCCGATTCGCTCTAGCCACGATTCGGCAACAACAAGGGAACTTCGCCGAGGCCATTACACAATATCGAGAAATGTTGCGGATTCGCCCAAACGACGCGATGTCGATGAATAATCTGGCGTGGCTGCTGGCCACGGCTCCGCATGGGGATCCGGACGAAGCCGTCGATTGGGCGCGCAAGGCATGCGAACTGACCGGTCAGCGGAACCCTTCCACACTCGATACCCTGGGCGTGGCGCTCGCCGCGGAGGGTGACTTCGAGGAGGCCATCGAGAAAGCGGAGCTCGCCCTTCGGTTGGCCGAGGCGGCAGGACAGGCGGAACTTGCCGACCGCCTACGTTCACGTCTCGCGGGATATCGCGAGGGCCAGTCAACGCGGTGATCGGCGTTGCGGGGATACGGACCACGCCAAGGCGATCAATGGCGAGCAATTGCCCAAATAAGGCCGTATCGCATGGCCTTTCAATTTGGGATTGTTTACGTTCCAGATCATGTCCCAAAATCGGCCTGGTACTCAATCCATTGGCATCCCGACTCCTGTCGCTCCACATGGCCCAGACTGGGCCAGGGAAAATGGGACGCGAGAACCAGAGTTTCTGCAGCCGTGGCCAAGCCTAATATTTTCCGCCTTGTCTCGATGGTCGCTTCTTGATCAAGGTCGATCGCCGTGACCCACTCGGGATGTTCCGTGTGAATCGGATGGACTAGCGCATCGGCGACATGCAGCAATTTTTTATCCATGGATTGGATCATGACCGCCATGTGGCCTGGAGTATGGCCGGGAGCGGAAACGAAATGGATTCCAGGAACAATCTCCTCTCCATCGCCAGCCGTTTCTAGCCGAGATTCGAGTGGAAAAAGGTTCGTTTTGGGGCAGTCACGAATCACCGACTTCAGTGCGGGATCGATCTTCAACGCGGTCAAATCCGGATCGGATTTCCAGAAATCCCATTCGCCCTTGCTGATCACGTAACGGGCACGAGAAAACGCCGGCTCTCCATTTGCGTCAAGGTTCCCGCCGATATGGTCGGGATGCGCATGTGTCAGAATGACGGTGCCGATGGCCTCCGGTTCGATTCCAATCTCACGCAAATTTGAGATGAGCCGCCCCGTCGTCGGTGCCAGACTGCCGGCGCCCGTATCGACCAGCACGAACTGGCCACCGGTTTTGATCAGCAGCCCAAAATAGGGGCTGACGTATTCATTCCAATTCGCTGCATGCAGGCCAACGGCAGATAACGCTACGGCCAATTCATTCACGGACGCATTGGCGAATAACAACCGCGCAGGTTGAGGATAGGCAAAGTGGCCGTCACTGACGACCACACACTCAAATTCCCCCACGCTGAAGGTGCACGCATTGGCATTCATCAATGAACCTTTGCTGGAGATCGGCCGGTTCATTCTCTGGCTTGGTCGCTCCAACTCTAGCCAGCGGTGGCTCAAGCAAGCAAGAACGAATAAGGAGGGAACTTAAACAAGAACCGGCTTGTACGAGCATGTGCCAACATACCGTTGAACACAAGGAAACGCCAAGGTTGGTGAGTCAGCTAAGACTCGGGCTCATCATGGCCAGGTCAGGACACAACGGCCAGAAGAACCTTCCCGCGTGTGGCAAAGGCATGTGGCGCTCACGAAGTTTGGCGGCTACCGGCCATGAATTACCGATGGACTATGGGGAACCCTGGTCGTGAACTCTGGTATTATGTTCCAGGCGCGGTGGGCACTGCCGAAGCCGAGACGGCTGTCGTGACTTCATTGGCCTGTAGCGGAGCGGCAGGCGTTTCTACTTGAGCCATGGGGAGCCGGATCGTCACGGCTGTTCCCTTGCCGACCGTGCTTTCCACACGGATTTTTCCCTGGTGAGCTTCGATAATATCACGGCAAGCGGCGAGTCCCAGCCCGGTGCCTCCTTTTCCCGTGGCATCAGGGCCCGATTTCGTGGAATAGAATGGCTCGAAGATCTTGGGCAATTTCTCGGCGGGAATCCCGTTTCCCGTGTCACGTACAGTGAGCTCCACCATTTCGTGTTGGGCGTCGAAACCGGTACGGAGGATGATACGCCCCCCCTGCGGCATCGCCTGACGAGCATTGACGAGCAGATTAATGAGGATTTGCTGAATCTGAGTGGGATTCGCCAACGCAGGGGGGACCGGTGTGTCTTGCCGCTCGATGCGCACGCGGTATTTGCTCAATTCGCGTTCCAACAGCAAGAGTGAATCGTCCACGACTTCACGCAGTTCGATCGGCTGCAATTCAGAAGATCGGTTGCGGGCCAGGCCAAGCACACCGTTGGTAATCTTTGCTGCCCGGTTCCCCGCGGCGAGAATCTTGTCGAAGGCTTTGCGGCGCGTGGCATCGTCCTCATGTCGTAAGCCCAATTTGGCATAGTTGATGATCGTCATGAGGATGTTGTTGAACTCATGAGCCGTCGTTCCCGCCAATTCGCCTAGAGCGGTAAGCCGCTGTGAGTGCGCTAGCTGTTCCCGCAACTGTTCGACTTCCGCCAGTGCTTGCCGCAGTTCCGAGGCTTCCCGAGAGCAAGTCATCGATGAGCGTTCTTTCTGTGAAATTGAGGGGCTGCCGCGGATATCACTTTTATGAGGCACCTTACCTCCAACGCCCGACATCCGCCAAAAACGGCTCTCGAAAATGCACGTCGCCGGTCCCGTGCCTTTGTCCTTTTTTCAGCGCGGCGATCAGGCTAAGCTTGGCCACGATGAGCTGCGCAAGGACGCTTCTGAAAGTGGTGGCGCTATGGAGCGATATCGTCGAACTTCGCTCGGCAACTAAAGCACAAGGCGGTATAATGCGCGGAGCCATGATGGCCAACGCGATGCGGAGGGAGTCGAAGTGAGAACGCATACCATCCAACTGCTGAATCTCGCGTTAGACGAGGCACGCCGTAAAGGCTACGAAATTCGCCGCGAGTGGTTGGATGGCGAGGGCGGGGGTGCTTGCGAAATACGCGGCCGCAGGTTTTTCTTCCTCGATCTCGCGCAAGAACCGAGCGAGTCTTTACGCCAAATCCTGGCTGAGCTTGATATGCAGCCTCGGGAACTGATCTCCGGCTAACGTGCTCCGCTGAGCACTCTCCATATGTGCCACTCTGTCTCCGGCTAAGCGTGAGTGGTCCGAGCCACGGTTGTTGCTCTGTCTATGCGAGCCTTTGGGGTTCGCGCACGCGGTTTGATTCCACCGTTTTATTGATCCTGGAGTTCCGTTTTGGAGGGATTGATAAATCAAGAGGTTTGTGTTGACTGGATCAATTGGATGAAACATTATGATATGGTAAATTGCAGTTATCGCGGAAAGAACTGTTCGTTTTTAATGTCCAATCTTGCGTGACTTGCAGCGAATTCAGACACCTTGAGCGAGGCGTGTTCTTCACCTTTTTGCGAGGAATTTTTTCATCCACCTCTCGGTTCGAGAACCCAGTCAGGATGGAAACCTGCCGATCGGAGTCACGCACGCCGGCTGCTCAAGATGCGTTTTAAGTCATTTTTCTTAAATGTTTTATGTCAACTGATCAAGTCAGGGTTTCCTACGCGAATCGCGGAATTGTTCACGATTGAGCTAGCGTAGCCCGCTCCGGAGAATTGATGGCACCAAGGCCGAATGTAGTCCTCGGCATGGGAAATGCTCAATCGGTTTAGGCGCTGTGTTTTGACACATATGCGAATTGTGCCGACCGCTCATTGATTTGCGGTAAAAGCGAAATTACGTCGGTCCCCATACGGAACGGCGGTCCACCGGCCATGATGAGTGGTTGCCGCGATTTCAGCGAAACAGAACAAGAAGCGGAATAGAAGGTTGTTCACGACAGGAAGTATGTGAGGGAAGCATTGAACGCACCCCAATCGGAACAGGCCGACGTGCGCATCACTTGTGAAGCGTCTCCGGCGTTTGAGCAATGGATATCGCAGGCTGGTGGCTCACTGGCTGTCACGACTTACCAAGCGGGCAAAGTCGCGCTGGTCGGCTGGTCTGGGCAACAAATCACGTTGCTCATGCGGCACTTCGATAAACCGATGGGCTTGGCCGCGCGGGATGATCGGCTCGCTTTAGCCACGCGGCATGAAGTGGTGCTTTTCGCCAATGCCCGGCCTCTTGCTCACGATTACCTCGAGGATCAACCAGGCCGATACGACAGTTTGTACCTGCCTCGGGTACGGTATTACACGGGTGAGTTGAATGTGCACGACCTCGCCTACGATGAACAAGGTCTGCTCGCGGTCAACACGCGATTCTGCTGCTTGGCGCGTGTTAGCGATCGCTACAGTTTTGAGCCCATTTGGCAACCTTCCTTTATCACGGATTTGGTACCGGAGGACCGTTGTCACCTGAATGGTCTCGCCATACGAGACGGAGCAGCCCGGTATGTCACCGCGTTGGGAACCACCGATACAGCCGGTGGTTGGCGCGAAAACAAGGCCAGCGGCGGGGTGCTGATCGATATTCAAGCGAACGAAATCGTACTCGATGGGCTGTGCATGCCACATTCCCCTCGTTGGTATGGCGGAAAGCTGTGGGTGTTGAACTCCGGCTTGGGTGAGCTGTGGCAAGTGGACGTGGAGCATGGCACCGGCACTCCCGTTTGCCAACTTCCCGGCTACTTGCGTGGTTTGGGCTTTGTCGGGCCTTATGCCTTGGTGGCCCTGAGCAAGATCCGGGAACGCCACATCTTCGGCGGTCTTCCCATTCAAGAGCGAGTCAAAGACCTCATCTGCGGGGTCGCGGTCGTGGATCTCCGGAGTGGCCAGCAAGTTGGGCTCTTCGAATTCACCAGCGGTTGCGAGGAACTGTTCGAAGTCGCCCATCTGCCGCAAGCTTACCGGCCAATGATCGTCAATTCGGAGAGTCCCGCGCTGCCACAAACCTTGACGAACCCCGGTTCTTCGTTCTGGTTGCGTGCTAGTTCGGAAATCCGGGACGAGAATACCTCGGCAACGCCCGCCGAAAATGATTCGGAACCGAACGATATCAACTCGAATGACGGTTCAGCATGCTCTTCGTCCGCGTCGGACGCCGGAGCCTATTCATAACAGGAGTGGTTTTCATGGCCCTTATCCCATCCGCCCAGAAGAAACGACACGCGCGAGAACGCTCGTTTTGGTGGTCACGTCGTGGTGGAAGCGTCGCCGAACGTAAACGGCGGACTTTGGCGCTCGACCCGCTGGAAAAACGGGAAATGTTGACCCTCGTCCCGCAAGACTTCACGGATATCGAAGTCTCGCAAGAGCAGGCACCGAATATTGAAATCGATGCGCGTACGGGCAACTCCGTGGCCGTCGATAACGATGGCGACTTCGTGAGCGTCTGGGTCCGCGAGGACGAGATCATCGGCTTGGATGGCCAGCCCACCTTCGATCCGGTCATTGGCCGCTCGCGGGAAACGAACATCTACGCACGCTATTTCACGGACGAAGTCCAGCGGATCACGCTGCCGGCTTCGGCGGCGGGTGGAAACTTCTCGCTCATCTTCAACGGTGAGCAGGTCGTTCAGGAACTCAAGCTCGACACCGATCAAATCCCGCTCAACGGCAAACTCGGCCCCTTTCAAGGGCAAGGCCTCCAATCCGCCTCCAATATTTTGCAAGGCGAGTTCGTAGTCGGCTTCGATGTCGACGGTGATGGCACCATTGCCAGGGAAGAGCAGGTCAAAGTCACTTTTGGCAGCGGTGCGGCCTTGCAAGCCGCCTTGCGGAGCTTAGGCGGTGCCCTGGAGAATGCGACAGTTCGCGAAATTGCCCCCACCAATATGGTGATCACCTACGACGCGGAACCCGCGCCGGGCGGCGGTTTCAAGCAAATTCAAGTGTTGGACACTACTGATCTGGATGGTGGTTTCTTTCCCAGCGTCGATGCGCCGGTGAGTAGCTTTCCAATCACGCTTTCCGATCCCAATCCGCTTTTCCGAGGGCTTCCCATTCGTCTGCTGAGCAATGCCGACCCAAACGTTGGAGCACGGCAAACGGGCGATTTGATCCGACTCGCCTTCGCCGATATTGGCGTCACCGTCGAAGTGACTAGCCGCTTTAATGCGGGCAGCCAAACCTACGAATTCGATGTGCATTTCATCGATCGCTTCGGCAAGCGGGACTTTCCGGAACTGATTGTCTCCGCGCTCAATGACTCTAGCGGCAATCCACTCGGGACGTCCCAAGACAATCCGGACATCCGTGTCCGCACGCTGAAAGAGCCTTCGGCGGAATTTCGTGTCAACGCGCCGGAGGAACCGGATCCGATCACGGGCGAATTGAAACAGTTGAACCAAGGTTCGCCCTCGGTTTCCATGGACGCTGATGGCGACTTCGTGATCGTCTGGGTGGGCGAGGTTTCCGACCAGGATGACTTCGGCAGCCAGACCGATATCTTCGCCCGACGTTACAACTCTCGGGGCGAGCCAGAGAGCGATCAGTTCCGCGTGAACGAATTCACGCCGAACCGCCAGTTCTTCCCTTCGGTGGAAATGGACGATGCCGGCAACTTCGTGGTTGGCTGGGTCGCCGAAGGCCAGAATACCCTCGATGGTAGTTTTTTCAACAACGTCATCGGACGGCGGTTTGACCTCAACGGCAACCCGCTGGGCGGCTCGTTCACCGTTTCCACGGAAGTTGCCACCGAGGACGTGGAAATGGACCTGGATGTCAGTCCGGACGGGCACTTCACCTTCGCTTGGGCGAACATCCGCGGCGGGCTCTCCATTCAGGCCGCCGTGTATGGACCGGATGGCGATTTGATGGTTGCCCCCTTCTTCGTGGACACGATTCCGGTTGAAGAACGATTTTTGAATGAAGATCCTTCGGTGGGGATGGACGCCCAGAACCGTTTTTACATTACCTGGAACAAGGACTGGGATCCCGAAACAGAGGCCTCGCGGACCGCGGCAGACCCGGATCGCAGCGTCGGCATCTACATGGAGGCTTACGAAATCCAGGAGGTCTTGGACGGCGCTGGTAATGTGATTGGCTTTCAGGAAAACCTGGTCAATCCCGAATTTCGGGTTAACAGTGCGTGGCGAATCCTGGGTGATATTCCGTCGTGGCCATTCGACCAATTCGAGCCCTCCTTGGAGGTGGATGAAGATGGTGACGCCATCGTGTTATACGAGGGCTTTGGGATCGATGTCGATTACTTTGCCGCCGAGAACGATCCGGATGCCAATATTCGGGACAACCTGATCCCGACCATGCACCAGAACACCTTCGATGAACAGCAGACGCTCACGCTGTTCCAGGACGAGCCGGATCCCACCGGGACGTTCGTCATGCAATTCGGGGATTTCCAGTTCGGCACCGATCCGAATAATCCGCTGCGGTATTCGACCGGTGAGATTCAGATCGTGCAGGTCTTCCCACTGGTCGATCCGCTGTTCGGAAATCAATACGAGCTGTCATTTGCTGGGGAGACGGACGGTCCCTTCCCCTGGTCCGATCCGATGGTGCAGGATCCGGGCGAGAACCTGGCGGCGACGGTAGAAGCCTTCCTACTAGGGCGGAACAATCCACCGGAAGGGGTCATCGTCGAGACCGGTCCCCTGAACGGCGCGGATATCGACGGGGATGGCATCGCCGATATTGAAATCCGCATCACGTTTAGTGGAGAAAGCCGCCTCATCGATTGGCCTCCGCTGTTGGTCAATCCACTGTTTGGTAATAACAACGACGCCACGGCGAATGCGACGACTACCACCTTCGCGGACGCGATCAATATCGCCATCAACAATCAGTTGCAATCTGTTCTACGGCGGGGCAATGTCTCCGTGGTTCCCACGTTCTTCGAGCCGGATGACCCCGAAGAAGATGGTTCCTTTTTCACCGACCTCAACGGCGATGACGTGGAGGATCTCGAGCTAAATCTACGCTGGAGCCAATCGGTCACCGGTATCAACATGCCGCGTATCGAGTTCTTCCAGCTCATTAACGACGACGGGGAACGCCTGGCTATCGCCGAGGAACAAGTAATCACGATCTTCCCGCAGCAAGATCCCCTCACGGGAACTTATATGTTGCAGTTTGGGGATCGTATTTTACGTCCCTTCACGTTCACCACGCCCGAGGCACTCGAAGCCCAACTCGATATTTCCGTCAACGCACTGGTAGGCGGCGGCGTGGAAGTTTCCCTCACGGAGGATTCTGGCCTAGACCTCAATGGAGATGACATTCCGGATATCCAGATCCGCCTCGTTTTTGCCGAAGGGAATGCCGACAACGTCGACCAGCCGGATCTGCTCTTTTTGCCAGCGGTCGACGATCAGGGCAACCCGCTCCCCGACGCGATCCAGGCCACCACGATCACCACGGAAATCCTGAAGGGTGCTTCTGGGCGAGACTTGACCAACACGGTCCGGGTTCGTGCCCGCAATGAGGAGATTGATCGGGGGCGCGTGAACGTCGAACCGATTCGCGCGGAACGCGATCGTTTGGAAAGCATCTTCAGCGACAACCGTGGGTCGGCGGGAGATATCATGTTGGCCGGCTTCGACGCCGATCCTCAGTTTCAGACGAATGCTCCCGGTATTTCGGAATTGGTGCTGAATGACCGCACCGAGGGACACAACCATCGCGTCGTGTTGCTGTTTGGCATGGATGATTTTCGCGCGGTGAACGGAAATATTCCCGCCCAATACTCCGGAAGCTTCGAGCTCGTTTTCGCCGGGCTCGATGATCCGCTCGCGGTCGATTGGCCCGATCCGGATTCGAACGACACCATCGCGGACTCGATTAATGATGCCATCGAAGGCGCGCCCCTGTTCAGCGATCAATTCCCCGAACCTCCGTTCATCGGGAAAGTGGTGGCCCGCATCATTCCCGGCAACGAAATCGCCAATCGCGTGGGTACGCAGTACGAATTGGTCTTTAACGACTTCGTGGGCAATGGCCGGGCTTTGGGCTCATTACCAGGCGATATCGCGGTTGAAGTCACGTTCCTCGGACCGGCGCATGAGCTTCCCGTGGGAGTCGGTTTTGGTGATACCAGCGAACTGATGGTTGAAGAAATTGACAACGGCCAGGGAGGAAACAATAACCAAGGAGGGGACGACGAGTTCATCGCCACGTCCAATTTCCAAGTCGAAATCCAAGGCGGCGCCGGAACACCGAAACGACGCCCCTCGATCGCCATGGAGCCAGATGGCGACTTCGTGGCCACGTGGGTGCATAGCGCGGGCTACTTTGGCGCCGATCCCTTTTTCTCGGACATTGTTTTGTCCCCCTCGAACTACGGAAGCTACTTTGGTACCAGCGGAAATGAACCGCCTAGCGTGGTCTATCGTCGATACGACGAAACCACCGACACCGCGGGTCCTCGCGTCACGGAATTCGTGCTCCCTTCAGGCTCCGAATTGGACCGCCTCACCGAGGGCGAGCAGGTTATTCAGCCGCTGAGCTTTCTCGTCGTCTCCTTCGATGAAGACATGATGGCGGAAGGCCCCAGCAGCGTGACCGATCCCCGCAACTGGGCTTTGTTGCGGGATGGCATCCCGGTCTCCGGCGGCATCCGGGCCATCGATTATGGGATGAATCGGGCCTCGGACATGGGGCTCGGCCCGGCCACGAACAAGTATGAAGCCATTGTCCAATTTGATGGCAACGGCCCGCAAGGAGGGGCGCCCGCTCTCTCCGATGGCACGTATGAGATCGTGGCCAAGAATTCGCTACGCGACCGGGCGGGCAATCCACTAGGACGCCGTGGCCAACAGATCCAGGGTGCGGAGTCTTCCCGCATGTTTTCCGTGGTGGGCTTCGTGGGTGGCGAGACCCGCGTGAACCAAACCACGCCGGGAGACCAATCCACGGCCCGCCAGACTCAATCCAAATCGATCTCCAGCGACCAGGACGGGGATTACGTGGCCGTGTGGACCAGCCAGGGAAGCGGCCCCGATGTCCAGCAAGGGCTCTTTGCCACGGTCTATCGGGGGCGTGAACGTGGCGGATCCCCTGAGCGTGTCCGCGAAGTGCTCGTCACTTCCGACCCGACCGCCAGTTCGGCCTCGGTGGCCCGGGATGGCGACGGTGATTTCGTGGTTACCTGGTCCAGCTACGATCCCGGCGAGCCTGTCAACAATTGGGATGTTTACGCGCGGCGTTTTGACGCGCTCGGTAATCCTTTGGGTCCGGAGTTCCGTGTCAACACGGAGACGGAGAATATGCAGCGGTTCTCCACGGTCGCCATGGATGCCGACGGCGATTTCGTGATCGCCTGGCAGAGCTTCGACCAATACGGCGACGACAGCGGCTACGGGATCTTTGCCCAGCGGTACAATCCGTTGGGTGAGGCGATCGGCGGAGCCAACGAAACTCAGTTGATCACGTTCGCGGGCGCGCCGCGGGAAGGCGATTTCCGCTTGGAATTTGAGGGCCAGACCACGGAACTTATCACGTTCGACCGCACCACGGCACTTACCGCGCCCCGCATCGAAGAGGCCTTGGAGGCCCTGCCCAATATTAGCGACGTCTTGGTCACCGCCCTCAGCCGCGAGGATGTCCTCGTGGAATTCTTGGGTCCAGAGGGGCGGCGTGATTTGGATGCCATCATCGCCCGGAATGTGCGGTTGCGCCCCTCGGGCGTGGTTACTGTTTCACCGATTGTGGAGGGTGCCGGCGGGGAATTCCTGGTGACAGATACCACGCAGAATGACCAGATCGAAGCCTCCATCGCCATGTCGGCCATTGGCGACTTCGTGATCAGTTGGACCTCCTTCGGTCAGGACGGGGACAGTTCGTTCGAATCGAACGTCTATGCACGCGAATTCTTGAGAAACGAATTAGCGGTGCCGGTCAGTAGCCGCACGCAACGGCAACAGTTGATCGACATGCTTACCGTGAGGACGAGCGAGTCAGCCGCGATCACGTACGCACCTGGCACGCCTCAACAAGACATCGACATCATCGAAAAGTTTGTGTTGGTCGGCTCGACCCCAGGCAAATGGGGACCGCCGGTGTTCGGCACCGGTGCCACCATCACCTGGGGCTTCATGCCCGCCGGTGTTCAAGACGTGAATGACCTTGACGGTCTCGTGCCAGGCTGGACAAACCAGACGCTGGACACATTCATGCCCGTAGGCTGGGACGCGGAAATTCGCCGCGCGTTCGACGCTTGGGCGCAAGTCGCGGACTTGACCTTCGTGGAAGTTACCGACCCGGGGCTTACTTTCGGGGCGGACTCTCCGGATATCCGCATCGGTGCCCATCCAGTGGATGGTCCGGGCACGACCCTGGCCTACGCTTTCATCCCTCCCGATATTGGGAGCGGAATCGCCGGCGATATATTCTTCGACACGCAAGACCAATGGGATATCGGTTTCGGGGGAGCTGGCGTCGATATTTTCCAGGTCGCCGCGCATGAAATTGGCCACGCATTAGGATTGGCTCATACGGACGTGCCTAATTCATTAATGAATCCGGCCTATTCCGAGGCCTTTGTCGGGCCGCAGCCGGACGACATTGCAGGCATGCAATTCATCTACGGCCAGCGCAGGTCAATCGGTGCCCGGGGTTCGGAATTCCTGGTCAATCAAACCACGGCCAGCAATCAGCGGCAGTCCGACGTGGCCATGGATGCCGATGGGGACTACGTGGTCGCCTGGACCAGCTACGGCAACGACGGTGGCGGTGGCGGCTATGGCGCGGGGAACGCAGGCCGCGAAGGAGTCTTCGCCCGACGCTTCGACGCCGGCAGCAGCGGAGTCTCCACGCAAAATGAATTCCGCGTAAACACCACTATTGAAGGCAATCAGCAGGCTCCCCGCGTCTCCATGGACGCCGCGGGCGATTTCGTGGTCGCTTGGGAGAGTTATCAAGACCGTCCCACGGGGTCGGACACGGCAGCAAGCTACGGAATTTTCGCCCAACGCTACGTACGGCACTCGTTGGTCGGTTCCGCGAATTTCTTTGGGCTCGATGGCGAAGTCGGCGGCGAATTTCGCGTCAACGTTACTCGCGAAGGAGACCAGCAAAGCCCATCAGTGGCGGTGGATAACGAAGGCGATTTCGTCATTCTTTGGTCGGGATTCGGCGGACAAACCGGGACTGGCCAGGACGACGCCGATGGTGGCGTCTTCTTCAGCCGTACGGAGACCGAATTCGACGAATCCGGTCCGATGGTCGCCTCCGTGCTCTCTCCGGTCAATGGCGGATTCCAGCCAGTGATTCCAGGCTCAGTGATCGAAACTCGGCCCGCCGGAGAATCGAATAGTTTGGTCGTGACCTTTGGAGAAGACGTGTTCGCGGACGCTTCGGGAAGTTTCCGCAGCGTGACTAATCCGGGCAACTGGCAATTACGATTCAATGGCGTGACGCTCTCGGCTGGCGTGCTGGATGTGGAATACGGCTTGAATCTTTTGGCCAGCAAAGGGTTGGCTGATCCCAGCGACAAATATGAAGCGCTTCTGCAACTCGATGGAGATCCCGAAGAGCCGGGCATCCAGCCGCTGGAACGTGGAAACTATACGCTCGTCGCCTTGGATCGTATCGAGGACAATTTTGAAAACCGTTTGGACGGCGACTTCGACGGCACCCGGGGCGGCAACTTCAGCCTTGACTTCACCGTCGGCCAGCCCGGCGTGACCACCGGTGGCGGCGGACCCCTGCCGGATCCTCCTGGCACGCCTGTTCCCGATCCGGAGGATCCCAATGACGTACCCTTCGATACTCCGGTCAATACGATACGCGATTTGAATCAGAACGAAGTCGCGATGGGCATGAACGACGCGGGCGACTTTGTGCTGGTGTGGACCAGTTTCGCCAATGACCCCGAAGGCGATATCGTCGGGCAGCGGTTCAATAATGTCGGCACGCCTTTGGGAGCGGAATTCATTGTCAGCAATCTGCCGGGTCGCCAGCGCAATCCGGAAGTGGCCATGGATTCCCTCGGCGGTTTTACGGTCGCCTGGGAAGGTATCGGCGCCGATGGCTTTTCATTCATTGCCGATGACCAAGGCATCTGGGCCCGGCAATATGACTTCACGGGCCGGGCGCTCAACCCCGCATTCATCGTGAATGAATTCTTGGAAGGCAACCAAACGGAGCCAACACTCGCCGTCGATTCCGTGGGTGACGTGATCGTCGCCTGGACCAGCGACGGCCAAGACGGGGACCGTAACGGGGTATTCGCGAGACGTTTCGACTCATTCGGTGATCCGCTGTCGCGCGAATTCCGCGTCAACGCGACCACCGTGGACCGTCAGGAACAGCCGGACGTGGCCGTGGACAGCGACGGCGATTTCGTGGTCGTCTGGAACAGCTACCAACAGGACGGCAGTTCTTGGGGTGTCTTTGGACAGCGATTCAACCAAAACGGCAACCGAGCCGGCGGAGAATTCCGTGTCAACGGAACCACTCGGGACCGGCAGCGTGCTCCGGCCGTGGCGATGGACGACGATGGCGATTTCGTGGTCGCCTGGCAGTCCTACACGCCCGGACAGGCCGGATACGACATCTTCGCGCAACGTTACAGCCGTGCGGGCGGAGCCGTGGGGAGTGAATTCCGCGTCAATCAGCAGACGACGTTCGGCCAGGAATTTGTCGACGTGGCCATGTCTGGCGATGGAGATTTCTACTTCACCTGGACCAGCTTCCGGCAGGACGGCGATGATCTGGGGATCTACGCCCGATTGTACAATGCGGACGGAAGCAACTTCGCCAATCCCAGAGGTGGTGGAAGCCTTGGTGAGTTCCGGGTAAACCGGACCACCTTGGGCAGCCAATTCACTCCCGTCGTCGCCGCGGATGCCGACGGCGACTTGGCCGTCGCCTGGGTCGGGCCGGATTTGTTTGCTCAAGTCCCCTCCGGTGACGATATTTTCGTCCGTTTCATGCTGGTGAACGATCCCGTGCCAAGCACGATTGACACCAGCAGCGCGAATTTCGGCCAACTAGGTGCCAATAGCAATGGTGGGACCGATGGCGGAAGCAACGGTGGCGGTGACCCCTTGCCTGGCAGTTGGCGAAATCTGCAGAATCCCCTGGACGTCAACAACGACGGTTCCATCACCGCGCTTGACGTGCTGCGTGTCATTAACGATCTCAATACCAATGGCGCGCGGGACCTGGGCGATCCGCCACCCGCCAATACAGTGGGCCAAAGTTTCCTTGACGTAAACGGAGACGGTTTCGTTTCCGCGGCAGATGCTCTGCAGGTTATCAACCAACTGAATAGTCAGACGCAGCAACAGGCTCCCGCGCCGGCTCCTGCCCGGAGCGTTCAGATTGATCCGAGTTCCGACATGGAGGCCATCGCGGCGAGGAGCGTGGCCACACGCCTCCATACGAACCTTACCACGGACGCCATCGTCGATTATGCCCATGAAGAGGACGACCATTGGGATTTGCTAGCCGCGGCGGCATCAACGCCATCAGGTGTTTCCGGAGTTGTTGAAGACCAGGTCTTTGGCCAACTTAGCGACACTGCCGTGCGTGCGTCATTCCGGACTCGGGAAGTCTCCGTTGATGAAGTGGTAGCGACCACTTTGGCCGAGTTGGAACGCGACAAAAGATGGGACACCCTGCTCGACGATCTGCTGGGCTAACCGCCAAGCGATCTGCGAGTGACCAACGCTCTGTCCGAGGCCGCGCTCCGCGAGGAACGCGGCCTCGGATCATTTCGTGCGTGTAATCGAATTGGATGCCGAGGTTAGGGAGGATCGCGCGAGAAAATCTGAAATCGCGTCCCGGACTTGCTCAAAGGCATCTTCCAGCACCCAATGTCCGGCTCGATCGATCCTCAGGATCTCGGCGTGCGGCAGTAAGCCCGCCATGCGTTCCAGGCACGCGGGCGTAAAACACCAGTCCTGCATGCCCCACACCAACAAGGCAGGCAGGGGAGCCGCATCTTTGAGGCTTTGTTCGATACCGGCCAATGTGGCGTAACTACGATGCCGCGAAGAATCCGGTATATCGGCCACGAAGCGGGCAATCGCCAGGCGATCCGACCAAGTGCCGTAGGGAAAGGCATAGCCTTCACGTTCTTCGGGCGAAAGCCGACTACGGTCCGAGAGCGCCATCCAAAAGGCGGCCCGGAGGAACAAATTGAAACCTCGTACGGCCAGTGGTCCTGCGATGGGTGTTCGGCAAACTCGAATTCGCCAGGGAATCTGCCGAGGTGGCCAGGCGCCGGTGTTGAGTAGGATCAATCGGGAAAAGCGTTCGGGAGCCTCCAACATCGTTCCCAAACCGATGGGGCCTCCCCAATCGTGTGCGATGAGCGTCGTGCGTTGTAGATTCAATTTCGTCAACAGGCGGCCGAGATTTTGGATATGCCCCGACAGGTCGTATTGCCAATCACGTGGCTTGTCACTCAGGCCACACCCCATATGATCCAAAGCGATCACGCGGTAGCGGTCTCGTTGTGCGGCAATCAGCTTCCGCCAATGGAACGACCAAGTTGGATTGCCATGCACTAGTAACAGCGGATCGCCCTCGCCCTCGTCCACGTAGTGCAATCGTCCCTCCGGAAGATCCAAAAAATAGGACTTGAAGGGATAGTGTGACCGCCAAGATTCATCGGATGTCATGAGAAAATCGCCGTGAAACGGAATGAAAGGCCGTATTTTCCAGGAATTCCGCGCAGGCAACGGAGTATAGCCACGCATCGGAGGAGCCGGTAGGTTATGAATTGAAGGGGCTCGCCTACTTGCTGACGGAATGGGCGGCCGAGACGCGACATGATTTCACCGACAGATCCCGCTTGCCGCATGCAACACGAATTCCTTTCGGAACATTTCATTAATCGCGAATTGAGCTGGCTGGAGTTCAATAGCCGGGTGCTGGAAGAGGCTCAGGATCCGGGAAATCCTTTGCTGGAGCGGGTGAAGTATCTGTCGATTTGCAGTTCGAACCTGGACGAATTCTTCATGGTCCGCGTCGCGGGGCTGAGAGAACAAGGATTCGGTGACGGCGCGCCTCAGGACTACGCGCCAGATGGACTCCGCCCCGTCCAGCAGCTTGCTCGAATTTCGGGCCGGGTGCGGCAGCAGGTCGAGGAACAGTATCGCTGTTGGAATGAGTTGCTGCTCCCGGAGCTTGAAGAAGAGCGGATTCGTTTCGTCTCCTACGGGCAATTGAACCACCGGCAGCGGGCCGAGGTCGATCAGTTCTTCGAAGAACGGGCCTATCCGATTCTTACCCCGATGGCCATTGATCCCAGCCATCCCAGTCCCGGTTATCACAACCGTGGGTTGTACATTGCCGCGAACCTGCGGCAAGAAGGAGGGCTCGGTCCAAAACGCCTGTTCGCCGTCGTGCAGTTGCCGCAGATTCTGCCTCGTCTGGTACAGGTCAGCGAGACCGAACCATACACCTTCATATTTTTGGAAGAGATTCTTTCCTCGCGGATGACGGATCTCTTTGGCGGCTTCGAGATTTTGTGCCACACCACGTTTCGCATCACGCGGGACAACGATTTGGAATTGATGGAGCAGGAATCGGACGACATGCTCCGCCTGATCGAAGAGCGGCTGAAAGCGCGGCAACGCGCGGGTGCCGTACGGTTGGAAGTTTCCGCTGGAGCTGATCCCGAGATGGTGACTCGGATCGTGGAAGATGAAAAGTTGCAAGTCTCGTACCGCGTGGGGGACGAAACCTATTCCGAAATCTATACCTTGCCGGGACCCTTGGATTTCACGGCCCTCATGGCGCTCCACAAATTGCCGGGCAAAGATCATCTGCGGGACGTTCCCTTTTCACCGCAACCTCCGCGCGGCGGAAGAATGCGCCGCGGTCCCGGGATTTTCGACGCCATCGCCCAGCGCGACATCCTGCTTCACCATCCGTATGACTCTTTCGCCCCGGTCACGGATTTTATCCATCAGGCCGCGGAGGATCCGCATGTCCTGGCCATCAAGCAGACGCTTTATCGCACGGGGGGGGACAGTCCCATCATTAAGGCGCTAATGCGGGCCGCGGAAAATGGCAAACATGTGACGGCACTGGTCGAACTCAAAGCCAGGTTTGATGAGGCCGTCAATGTAAGCTGGGCGCGGCAATTGGAGCGGGCTGGAGTGCATGTGGTATTTGGTTTCTTGGACCTTAAAACCCATTGCAAGCTCTCGTTAGTCGTGCGGCAGGAGGGAGACGTCGTCCGCCGCTACGTCCATCTCAGTACGGGCAACTACAACGCGACGACGGCTTTGGCTTACACTGATTTGGGGTTGTTCACCACGGATTGGGATATTGCCGAGGATGCTTCCGCCCTCTTCAATCTCTTGACCGGTTATTCCCAGGGGCAACAGTGGCGGAAGTTGATCGTGGCTCCCATCGACCTGCATCGACGCACCGTCGAACTGATCGAGGAACAAGCCGAGCTTGCGCGGGCGGGGAAGCCCTCCTGGATCTTCGCAAAATGCAATTCGTTGGTGGACCACCGGGTCATCGAGGCACTTTACCGCGCCAGCCAGGCTGGTGTCCCCATTGAGTTGGTCATTCGCGGAATTTGCTGTCTGCGTCCCGGCATCCCCGGTATTTCGGAAACGATTCGCGTGCGGAGCATCGTGGACCGCTTCTTGGAGCATAGTCGCATTTACATCTTCAGCCCCGGGGACGAGTCACAGGTATTCCTGTCCAGTGCGGACTGGATGCCCCGAAATTTCTTCCGCCGCGTGGAATCGATGTTTCCCGTGGAAGCCCCCGAGCTGCGCGACCGCATCCTCAAGGAGATCGTGCCGGCATACCTTTGCGATAATGTGAGAGCGCGCTTGTTGCGTTCCGACGGTTCGTATGAAAGGGCAACTCCTGAACCGGGGCAGCCCCCTTTTCGTTGCCAGGAAGCGCTCTTGCAGACACGATTTTCCGACAACGGCTTTTCGGAACTGGTGCCGGAAAGCCTGCGTGACTTCTTGCCAATGGTTTCCGAAGCTGAGGACGAGTCGGAACCAGCGCCGTAAAGCTCGTTTTTTGTCGCCAATTGCCCAAGATTCGACTAGCCAAGGCGAATCCACCCACATAGCCGGGCATGCCGCGGCACGTGTGGCAAGGCGTGTTTCCGGTGGTACGCTACTTCCACCCCTTAGGACGCCTCACGGAGACAATCTCGATGAAGAAGTTGTTATGGTCGATTCCCCTGGTGGCCTTGATGGCCATGCCTGCTTTGGCCCAAACCGACGCCGAGCCCGAATCTTCTTCCACGCCACCGAGCGAGAAAGAGAAGGTTCAGATCGAAAAGGATCTCGCCGAACTGCAAGGCACGTGGTTCCGAGAAATGCGCTCGGGTATCTTCGGCAAACGTCGTATCACCAAACATATCGAGGGGGATCGGGAAACCATCACGGAATACGACGAGGATGGTGAGGTTCAGGACTCCTATAGCGTGAAGGTCACGTTACGGCGGGCCGGGCCGATCCGAGTTTTCATGTATTCTGATTGGGTCGTGGAATCCGGGCCGGACAAAGGAAACAAACTGGAAAACCGCGGGGCCTACGTCTATAAGGTTGTCGACGACAAGTTCGTCGAGATTTGGGGCGTCCTCGGTGAGGAAGATAGCGAGATTTCCGTCTTGCGCTGGCAACGTGTCGATGGTGGGGCGAAGCACGGCTCCTCGGACGCTTGAACTGGCGTCATACCAGGGGCGAAAGTTCGGGCTTACTCGGTAGCCTGATTGGAACTGGCCTGCGAGGCGGTTATAACATGACCTTCCTCGCGGGCTTTTTGCGTTCCAGCGGCGCCTCGCGGCTGTCCCGATTGGGAAAACCGCGCTTGGCCGAATCGGCGCTCGATGTCGAAATCGTTGGGCAACTGCTTGCCGAGAGATAGGGTTTTCACGCCGCGAGATCTCGGACTTTTGCGCGTGCACGAGGCGGGCATTTGCGGTCTCGACTCATCCTGAGGTGCACTTTCGAAGACTCGGTGCACGCGCGGTTCGCAGCAGGAGGCATCGGCCATGGCAAAACAGATCTACCTCGCTGTCGACATGGGAGCTTCCAATGGCCGCCATGTCGCCGGACAGTTCGACGGACAAAAGCTGGAGCCGCTCGAAGTCCATCGCTTCGACAATATTCCCGTTCGCATGGCCGGACGCATGTATTGGGACTTGCCCCGATTGTGGTCGGAGATCTGTCGAGGCTTGGCCCAAGCCAGACAACAATTCGGGGACCGACTCGTAAGCGTGGGGATCGATACGTGGGGTGTCGATTTCGCCTTGCTCGGCGAGAAAGATGAATTGCTCGGCCTTCCCTACCACTACCGTGATGTTCGCACCGACGGAGCCATGGAACGGGCCTTCGAGATCGTTCCCCGGGACGCTATCTTTCGGCACACCGGTCTGCAATTCATACCGATCAATTCGCTGTACCAGATTTTCGCCTTCCGCGAGGCGTATCCGGCACTGTTTTCCGCGGCCCGTTCCCTACTGATGATGCCCGATCTGTTCCACTGGCTGTTGACCGGTATCAAGAGCAATGAGTGGACCGATGCCACGACCACGCAGCTCTTTGATCCGACTCGGCAAGATTGGTCCACCGAACTTTGCCGGGCCTTCGGTATTCCGCGAGAGCTTTTTCAGCCGGTGAGCCCGCCTGGAACCACGCTGGGGCCTTTGACCCCCGAAGTGCGGCAAGAAACCGGCATCGGTTCGCTGAATGTCGTCTTGCCGGGCACGCATGACACGGCGAGCGCGGTCATGTCGGTCCCCAGCAGTGAGCCCCCTTCGGACACGCCGAATTGGTGCTATATCAGTTCCGGCACCTGGTCGCTGATGGGAGTGGAGACCGCGCATCCCGTACTCTCGGAGGATTGTTTGGCCCTGAATTTCACGAACGAGGGAGGCGTTGGAGGCACCACGCGGCTCCTAAAAAACATCAGCGGATTGTGGATTCTCCAAGAATGCCGCCGCGTGTGGACGCAGAGCGGGGAATCCATCGATTGGGAAGAGTGCCTGCGGTGGGGAGCCGAGGCACCGTCCCATGTATCGCTGATCAACCCGGATGATCCGGCCTTCGTCGCGCCGGCGGATATGCCGGCGGCGATTGCCGATTTTTGCCGGCGAACCGGCCAACCCGTTCCAGCGGATCGGGGCGCGGTGGTCCGCTGCGCGCTGGAAAGCCTGGCACTGAAGTATCACGAAGTGCTGCTTTCTTTGGAGAAACTGATCGGCGCGCGCATCCACACCATCCATATCGTGGGAGGGGGCAGCCAGAACGAATTGCTCTCCCAAATGGCCGCCGACGCTTGCGGACGCGAGGTGATCGCCGGACCGGTGGAGGCGACCGCCGTGGGCAATTTGTTGATGCAACTCGTCGCGGCGGGAGAGGTCGCTTCCATCGCTGAAGCCCGACAACTCGTCAAAGCCAGCTTTCCCGTCAAGCGTTACGAGCCGGCGGAGAACGAAAGTTGGGACGAGGCGTATTCCCGTTTCCGCCAAATGACCGCTTGACCTTTCAGCCGAGCAACGCTCGCTCTAGACCATTTCTTTTTCTATCGGAGGCCGCATGATTCGCGTGGGACTGGTTGGCATTGGTTTCATGGGCATGATTCATTATTTGGCGTACCAACGCGTGCGCGGCATGCGCGTCGACGCGCTGGTTTCCCGCAACCCCAAAAAAAGGAAGGGAGATTGGCGCGGCATCCAGGGCAACTTCGGTCCGCCCGGTACGCAGATGGACTTGTCTGGTGTGACCTGTCATGGATCTCTGGAAGCAATGCTCCAAGATCCGAAAATCGACCTGGTCGATATCTGCCTCCCTCCTTCGCTCCATGCGCCGGCGGCGGTCGCCGCATTGCAGGCGGGGAAACATGTCTTTTGCGAAAAGCCAATGGCCGTCTCCGCGCGGGATGCACAAAAGATGATCCAGGCGGCCCGCAAGGCAAAGCGTCATCTGTTCATCGGCCATGTGCTCCCCTTCTTCCCCGAATACGCCTTCGTGCGCAAAACCATCGACTCCGGAAAATACGGCAAGCCTTGGGGGGGGCACTTCAAACGGGTTATTTCCGAACCGTTGTGGATTCCCAATTTTTTCAACGCCGAAGCGATCGGCGGACCGCTGATCGACCTGCATATCCACGATGCCCACTTCATCCGCGTGCTGTTCGGCATGCCCAGGCGGATCATGAGCCAAGGCCGCCTGCGGAAGGGTATCGTGGAATACGCTTCCTCGCAGTTCATGTACGATCAGCCGGACCGTGCGGTCACCGCGGTGAGCGGCGTGATTCGGCAGCAAGGCCGATCGTTCACGCATGCCTTTGAAATCTATCTGGAAAAAGCCACGCTGACCTACGATTTTTCGGTCTTCGACGGCGAACCGGTCTTGGGCACGCCGCTGACCCTGCTCACGGACAAGGGCCGCGTCGTACATCCGAAAGTGCCGGCGGGGGATCCGCTCGACGCGTTCGTGGCGGAGATCCAAGAAGTCAAGAAATCATTGAACGAGGACCGTGCCTCTCCACTCTTGGACGGGCAACTGGCCCAAGACGCACTCGGCATGTGCCACCTGCAAGCCCGTTCCGCTGCTCAAGGCAAAATGGTGCGCTGTGGAGGGGCGTAGATGTCCTGGGAAGTGTGAACAAAAACGGCATCGTGGTCTCTGGAAAAGACCACGATGCCGCGAATGGACGCAAACTCTGGATGGGGCTTTTCCCCGGCTCAGTCGTCCAGCGAGAAGGAGAGGCCGTCCTCGCGGTTCCCCAAGGCCCGCCACACGTCAATGTTCACGCTGTAGCTTACCTGCCGCACGGAACCGTCGCAGAGCGCCACGTGCAAACCAGCGGGATGAGCGCTACCGAATATGTTGGCATTTCCCACACCGGGACGATCAGCACGCGGCAGGTCGCGCGTGATGCGAGAGTTGTCGTTA
>JANQPP010000058.1 GCA_028289405.1 Pirellulales bacterium | reverse complement strand
TCCCCGGAGACTGACGGCTTTGAGGCCGATGTTGCCGTTGTTGGTCGAGGTGCCGTACTGGAAGCCCGTGAAGGACGGCACATCTTTAAGGAACTCGTCCACGGTCACGACACCGGAGTTGACGAAGTCTTGTTCACTAAAGACAGAAATCGGAGCGGGCGATGAGAATTCGTCCTTCGCAATTCGCGAACCGGTGACGAATATCTCTTCGAGCTCCTCCTGGGCCTGGAGCGCCGCGGGCGCCATCAATGCGCTGCCCGCGAGCACCAAAAGTGCCCGATGGGTATAGGAATTGATCATATTGATCCCCCGATATGTTGTAGAAATACCACAGGTAGTAGCCTACCTGTGACACGCACGCACGCCCCTGTTGTCCGGGCGCGTCATCAGTGGGCGTGAGCTTAGCAACATAATGTCGACAACACTACGGTCGAAACTACGAAAAGTCTTCTACAACAAAGATTTACATACGAAGATTTTCGTTTCGCGGCGAATGGACCGATTCCTGGGGATGAGCCGAGGCGGAATAGGCGCCGTTACTCACCGGAGACGGGGTCCCGGCGAGGCGTTGCGCAAATACTACGAATTTTTTCGTTGGCTGCTAGGGATAGGCGCGGGGGCGATCGCCGGTTCGAAGGGTCAGTCCCCTTCCGTCGGGGCCGGTGAAGCTCACCGGCACGGACGTGGCCCGGCCCGCGTTGTTGCGCTGGACGACGAAGTGCAGGTGGGGGCCCGTGGAAAACCCCGTATTGCCGGAGTCCGCCAAGTACTCCCCGCGCTCTATGTTCTGGCCGGGCACGACCCGAATGGAATTCCAGTTGAGATGAGCGTAGATCGCCAAGGTACCGTCCTCATGGAGAACGCGAACAATGTTGGCCCGGGGGCCGTCCCGCTCCAGGTTCGTCCCCGCCGCATAGTATTGGCTCGCTACTTCGACGACCGTACCCTCTCTGGCTGCATAAATTGGCGTGCCAATCGGCATCGCAAAATCGATGGCAAACCGGCTGGAGGGATCGTTGTGGGTCACGCTATCCGGTGGTGCCTGGGA
>JANQPP010000057.1 GCA_028289405.1 Pirellulales bacterium | reverse complement strand
CTCCCCCCACAACCCCTTCCTCCAACACACCCTCCTCCAACTCGACCCAGGTCGGCAGGAACTAGTGATTTCGAATCGGTGGGGAGAAGAGCGGGCCCGGCTGCCTTTGAGCGATCCCATGGGCAGCACGAACTTTCAGATGCTGCGCGGGGCTAACCCGCCGGTGTGTTATGGCATCGGGCATTTGCTCCTGTTGGCCCAGGGCAACCAGGTGATGGCGCTCAACGGCCTCCATGACCGCCATGCTCGAAGCGATGGGAAACTATGGTGGCACACCCATGGACTGAATGCCCTCAACGGCACGATGGCGATGTCGCTGGCCAGGCGGCGTGGCGTGGGCCCCCGAAACGTCGTGCAGAACGTGTTTAGCTCCAACAGCCATCGGCCTGGCTTGGGGCCAGCCGTGTTCGTCGTGGGAAAAAGTGGTTCCGAGTCCTTGCTAGTGCAGAATTTGCAAGAGCTGACCATGATCGACCCACGCACGGGAGATGTATTGTGGCGGCGAGAGGACATGCCCCGCGAGGCATCCTGTTTCGGGGACGCGGAAATTATCGTCGTCGTGGAGGGCAATAGTCGGGCAGTGCTGTTACGAGCAGCGGACGGGACGGTATTACGTGAAGAGGAACTGCCCGCACGAGCGGAGCAGTGGTCCACGGTTGGGCGGCGGCTGTTGTACCGATGGGAAATGGGAGAGGGCGTCGAATTCTGGCTGTA
This sequence comes from Pirellulales bacterium, assembly GCA_028289405.1. GTDB lineage: Bacteria > Planctomycetota > Planctomycetia > Pirellulales > JANQPP01 > JANQPP01. The sequence goes on along the minus strand of JANQPP010000057.1, from coordinate 38,434 downwards.
CGATCCTTGGAAGCAGCGCGAAACATGGCGGCGGAAATTTGAAGCAGGGGCTCGGGCCGCATTGGCGGAGGACGGCACGCTCGCCGTTTTGAATCCTCAAGGAAGATTGCAGGTACTCGACGTGGCCAGCGGTGTTCAAAAGATGGACACGGTTCTATCTGGCAGCTTGGAGGCCGAGGAAATTCAGTTCATCCGCGATGGAAATCAATATCTGTTGTTAACGCACTTGGGCACCGGAGTGTTTCCTCGGGCCGACGAAAAAGATGAAGATCACCGCTATTCCACCGTGCTGCCCAACGCGCCGCTGGTCACGGGGCGATTGCATATTTTTGACGCGGAGAGTGGCGAGCCTTTGTGGGCAGAGGGGGTGGCCATCGAACAATTCGGGCTGTTGGCTTCGTACTTGAACGATAGCCCGCTGTTGCTGTTCGCGCGGCGTGTGCATCCACAGCCCGCGGCTGGTCAACGCACGCGTCGGCGTTATCGGCAGCCACTTTCGGATTTGATGGGGATCGACCGCCGCACGGGGCAGCGGCTATTTCGCAAGGACGGAATCCAACAGATCACCAATAATCTGGAGGTACGCACGGATGTCGCGGCGAAGAAGGTGGCCGTGACCCATTTGGGGCAGAACGTGTACACGCTGAGCTTCACGGAGGAGCCCGTGCCGCCAGCCCCGCCGTGGCAAGGCAGGGCGGAATTCGTGGCGGGGAGCACGGCATCCAAAAACGTGCTGGGGACGGCGCTGCAAGCGATTTTTCGCGAGCTGGGCAAACCGGCCACGGAACCTCGTGGCGAGGAAGGAAATCAGGAGCTAGGCGATGATTGACGCGCGTCGTCGAAGAATTTTCGTGATCCATTCCGAGTTCCCGCCGCGTGCTGCCCGGGGAGCATGCGGAAGCATCCTCGCCCTGATCGTGATAGCGATTTCTCCGTGGGTAACTCCATGCCGGGCTGCGGACGAACAGCAGGTACGGGAAGTGGTGTCTGGCGGTTTGGACTGGCTGGCGGGCCAGCAATCGCGGCTGGGACATTGGACCGGCAAGAACGGACGCTTCCCCACGGCGATGACCGCCCTGGCGGGCACGGCCCTGCTCTGCGAAGGCTCCACGACGATGCAAGGGAAATACGCGCCCCAACTCCGCCGCGCGGTGGATTATCTGCTCAGCGACAGCCGCGCGCAACCTACTGGACTGATCGGTGATCCCCAGAATGATGATCGGTATACCTACGGGCATGGATTTTCCATGCTCTTCCTCTCGCAGGTCTTGGGCGAAGAAGAAGACGCGGAACGCCGGCAGCGAATCATCGAAGTCCTCTCCAAGGCGGTGGAGTTCACTGGCCGCGCCCAAACCGAGGCGGGGGGCTGGGGCTACGTCAGCGCGAAGGACGGCAATAATTTCGATGAAGGCTCCACCACCGTGACCCAGGTACAAGGCTTGCGCGCCTGCCGCAACGCGGGGATCAGCGTGCCGCGCGAAATCGTGGACCGCGCGGTGAAGTATATCCACCAATGCACGGGCAACAACGGCGGCGTCCGCTATCAATTCCGTTCGCACGACATGCGAGGCCGGCCCGCGATCACCGCCGCGGCCATTGCTTGCCTGTATAATGCGGGAGAGTACGACGACGAACATGTCCCCCGCATGCTCGACTTTTGCCGGCGCAACCTGCGGAACCTGTCCCACGATGGTTTCGGGCATTGGCACTACGCCCACTATTACTACTCCCAAGTGCTTTATCGGGAGGGGGGGACCGCTTGGAACGAATATCGCGACGAAATCGTGGACAAGATCCTGCTGGAGGCCAGCCAAAGCAACGATCTTTACTTTTGGGAGCAAGGTTATATCGGCAACGTATATACCTCCTCCATCAACCTGACGATTCTGCAACTCAACCAGGCCGCGCTCCCCATTTATCAGCGTTAGCCGCTCAGCACCTGCCCGCCGATTTGCAAGACGGAAAATCGAATCTCTCGGAGGCACGACTTGATGACACCGCATGAAGAGGAACAAGCGCTGGCCGCCGTCCAGCGGCTAGCCGAAGGCTACCAGGCGATTCGGGAGCAGTTGGGCAAGATCATCGTGGGGCAGGACCAGGTGATCGAGGAATTGCTGATCGCCCTGTTCAGCCGGGGGCACTGCCTGCTTGAAGGGGTTCCCGGTTTAGCGAAAACGCTGATGATCAGCACCTTGGCCAAATCACTAGATTTGTCATTCAGCCGCATCCAGTTCACACCCGACCTCATGCCGGCGGATATCACCGGGACCGACGTGATTGAGGAGAACAAGGCGACTGGCGGGCGGGAGTTCCGGTTCTTGGAAGGGCCGCTGTTCGCGAACGTGATCCTGGCGGACGAGATCAACCGCACCCCCCCCAAGACGCAAGCGGCACTGCTGGAGGCCATGCAGGAGCGTCAGGTTTCCGTGGGCCGTGTGCGGCATCAGCTTTCCAATCCCTTCTTCGTGTTGGCGACGCAGAACCCGATCGAGCAGGAAGGGACCTATCCCCTGCCGGAAGCACAGCAAGACCGCTTCATGTTCAAGGTCTTCGTGCGGTACCCCCGTTTCGAGGAAGAGATGGAGATCGCCAAGCGGACCACCGCCGGCGCGCCGCGGGAAGTGTCTCCCGTTTTGAACGGCGAGGAAATTCTCGGGCTGCAGGAATTGGTGCGGGAAGTCCCCGTGGCGGACCATGTCACCCGCTATGCCCTGTCCCTTGTGCGGCAGACTCGAGTGGGCGAGCCGGGCGTGCCCGACTTCGTGAGCGACCAGGTGAGTTGGGGTGCCGGGCCGCGGGCGGTGCAATTTTTGATTCTGGGGGCCAAAGCTCGGGCCATCCTGATGGGGAGGACCTATGCCACGATCGAGGATATCATCGCGCTGGCGCGGCCGGTGCTGCGGCATCGGCTGGTGGTCAACTTCGCGGCGGAAAGCGAAGGCGTCACGACGGACCACGTGGTCGACCGGCTGATCGAAAACACGCCCCAAGACGAGGACGAACTGGCCCACGATGCCCGCTTCCAAGCCATTTTTGCATCCTGAAACGCTGCGGCGCATATCGCGGCTCGAACTCCGCGCGCGGGAAGTCGTCGAAGGCTACCTGAGCGGGATGCATCGCAGTCCGTATTTCGGGCAGTCGGTGGAGTTCTTGCAGCACCGCGAATACACGCTCGGCGACGACTACCGCCACGTCGATTGGAAGATTTGGGCCAAGCACGACCGCTACTACGTCAAGCAGTTCGAGGAAGAATCGAACGTGCGGGGCGTGCTTTTGGCGGATGTCTCCGCGAGCATGTCTTACGGCAATGGTGCGTTCACCAAGCGGGAATACGCGGACACGCTGGCCGCCAGTCTGGCCTATCTCATGCTCCGCCAGCAGGACGGCGTGGGCTGCATCACCTTCGATGAAGGCATCCGGCACCAGCTTCCCGTGCGGAGCCGCCGCAATCATCTGAATGCCATCGTGGAGGCGCTCCAGGCGGATGATCCTCAGGATAAGACCGATTTGCTCGGCGTGCTCAAGCGGGCCGCGGATCTCTATCCCCGGCGGAGCATCATCGTGCTCGTGTCCGATCTGTTTGTCGAGCGGGACGGGCTGTTCCAGGGGCTGCGGCAGCTCCGACAGCGAGGGCATGACGTGATCGTGTTTCACGTCATGGACGATGATGAACTCGATTTTCCGTTCCAGGGGCCGACGCGGTTTGACGACGTGGAACTGCCCCGCCGATTGACCTGCAACCCCCGCGCGTTGCGGGCCGGTTATTTGGAAGCGGTGCAAAAATATTTGGATGAGGTCCGCCGAGGCTGCGCGAAGCTCCGCGTGGATTACAACCTGCTGCGGACGAGCCAGTCCTTGGAAGCCGCATTGTCGAAATTCCTCCACCTCCGCATGGATGCCCTGGCGCGGCGTAAGCGTTAACCCGCTACGTGCCGATTGTTGACTTTCGGGAAAGAAACTTCGCGATGTCGAATTTCATTCATCCGCCGCTCTTGTGGGGACTGTTGGCGGTCGGCATCCCGATCGTGATTCACTTGATCACGGTCGTCCGCCGCAACCGAGTCCAATGGGCGGCGATGGAATTCCTGCTGGAAAGCCAGCGGCGGCACCGCAGTTGGATTCTGTTGAAAGAACTGCTGCTGCTCCTATTGCGGATGGCGGCGATTGCCCTCCTCGTGCTCATGTTCGCCGAGCCGATCGTCAAGAGTGCCTGGCAAGGCTTGTGGGGTGAAGAGCCGCTGCACCATGTCATTTTGCTCGATGATAGCTTCTCCATGACCGCCGAAACGGAGACGGGGACCGCATTCGAAGCCGCTCGGCGGGTGCTGCGGCAAATCGTGCAGGATGCCCGCGAGAACGAGGGCCTACAGTGGTGGTCAGTGATTCCATTCTCCGAAGCGGAACAACTGGCCAGCGGAGAGGAGCCACGGTTTGCCCGCATGCCGCTGGACGGTTCCTGGCAAATCCGGTTGGAAGAGGTTTTGGAATCGCTCTCCGCCACGGAGCTGGCGGTGGGACCCGTGCCCGCGCTGCGGCTCGCCCGCCAGTGGCATGAAAATTCGCCTTCGGAGCGGCGGGCCGTGTACCTGCTCTCCGATTTTCGCACGCGGGAATGGGAAAATCCAGAGGAGTCCCGTGGCCTGTTGGACCAAATGGATACGGACACCACGCGGCTCTACCTGGTGCAGTGTGCCGAATCGAAGCTGCCGAATCTGGCGGTGACTCGCTTGCAACCGGTCTCGGGTCTGCGTGTCTCGGGAGTGCCGCTGTTCATGGAGGCGGCGGTGCGGAACTTCGGTGAGTTGCCGGCGACGAACATTACACTCCGGCTTAGCGAGGATGGCCAGCCCGCCATCGCCGCGCAGTTCGACGAGATCCCGCCCGGAGAAGAAGTCGTCCGTCGATTTCAAGTCAATCTGAATGAACCGGGCGGACATCGGCTGCAAGCCGAGTTGCCTCATGATGCCCTGCCGCTGGACAATCGCCGCTACGCCGTGGTGGAAGCGGAGGCGGAATCTCGCGCGCTGATCCTGGCCAGTGACCTGGCCGCCATCGATTCACAATTTCTGGAGTTGGTCTTCGCGCCCGGGGGGAATGTCCGCACGGGCATCACGGCCCGCGTGGCACCGCTCGATTCTCTACGCAACACGGCACGGATCGCGGCGGAGGTCATCTACCTGATCGATCCCCGACCGCTGGAGGAAGCGGAGCTGGCGGCCTTGGAGGCGTTTGTATCCGCCGGCGGAGGCCTGGTCATCTTTTTGGGCGAAAGGACCCAGCCGGACTGGACCACGGCCGCGCTGTACGCGAACGGGGACGGTTTGTTCCCGCTGCCGCTGGAGCGGCCGACCGAGTTATTAGTGGACCGTTTGGAACAAGTGCCGGATGTGGAGCCGGAGGATCACCCCCTGTTCCAATCGTTCGCCGCCACGCAAGGCACGCTCTGGCAAGACGTCCGCGTGGAGCGGTATTTCCCCACCGAGGCGGGCTGGCAGCCTGCCAGCGAGCAAGGCACGCGGGTCGTCGCCCGCTTGCGAAACGGCGCCCCCTTCATCGTGGAGAAAACCTACGGCGCGGGCCGCGTCGCGACGATGCTTTCCACCTTGGGGCCGGACTGGCACAACTGGCCCCGCGCGAATCCGGGATTCGTGGTCTTCATGTTGGAGTTGCACGCGTACCTGGCCTCCGCGAACGAGGCGCCGCGGGAACTGCAAGTCGGCCAGCCGTTGACGATTCCCCTGGACGCCATCGACCATGAGCCGCGTGTGAGATTCGTCACGCCGGAGACCGACGCCTTGACCGGCATCACGATCGAAGCAGAGACCGCCGACGAATCGCTTCCCGCCACGCTGCCGGATACGTTCCGCAGCGGTTTTTACCAGGCCCTGCGGTTCCAAAAGGACGGCACGCAAGCCCCGGAATCATGGGCCGCGAATGTTCTGCCCGCCGAAGGAGATCCCCGCCTGCTCTCCACGGCGGATCTGGCCAGCCGGCTCTCCGGCATCGAAGTGGAGATCCTGCGGGCCTCGCAATCGCAGAGCTTGAAACGGGACATCGCGGGCACGAACTTGAAGCTCACGCTGCTGATCGTGGTACTGGCGCTGCTGCTCGGCGAACAACTGTTGAGTTACGCCGCCAGCTACCATGTCTCTCGCAAGGAGGTGCTCGCTCCCGCATGATGACCTGGCTTTGGGCGCAAGACGCCGCGACACGCACGGTTTTTGAATGGGGTCGGATCCAGTCTCCAGAGGACTGGTTCCTGCCTTTGGGGGTGTTCGCACTATTCGCGGTGTTCGTGGCGGTAATGAACGTTTTCGACGGCGTGGATCTCTCGCGACGTGGCGTTGTGTTTTTGGCCACGCTCCGCCTGCTGGCCCTGGTCGCCCTGCTGATCGCCTACTTGCAGCCGCAATGGCGGGAAGAGCAGCAAGTCGTGGAGAACTCCCGGGCTTTGGTGCTGGTGGATACGAGCCAAAGCATGGGGCTGGTGGATGAATCGCCAGAAGCCGCCGATGGCCAGTCCCGCCTGGCACAAGTGACCGAGTTTTTGCAAGATTCCTCCTTGCTGAACACGCTCCGCGAGCGGCATGACCTGCAGATCTACGGATTCGGCAACGAACTCCGGCGGCTCGGCACGTTACCGAAACTCGGCAGTGAAACGGCGGAGGAAAGGGACGACGAAACAGGCGCGGAGCAACCCACTCCGGAAGCGCCCGCGACATCGAATTGGGCAGAGGAGCTGCTCCCCACTGCGGGTGAAACCCGCCTGGGTGAGGCCGTGGCGCAGGCCTTGCGGCAAAACCGCGCGGCTCCCCTTTCCGGATTGCTGCTGTTCAGCGACGGTGGCCAGAACGCGGGTCCCGGCGAGGAATGGGCCCTGCAGGCGGCCACGGAGACCGGCGTGCCGCTGTTCACGGTTGGCTTGGGGAGCACGCAGCCGTTTCGCGAAGCGCGGATTGCCGACGTGGCCCGCCCCGAACGGATTTATCCGGGGGACGATTTCAGCGTGACCGTCTATTTACAGGCCAGCGGCCTGGAAGGACGCTCCATCACCGTCCGGCTACAAGTCGCGGACGCCGCTGGCACGGCGGAAGCCGCCACCGATTGGCAGGACATCGCGACCCGGCAAGTGGAACTCCCCGCCGACGGCGAGCCGCTGAGTGTCGCGCTGCGCGGTGCCGGATTCCCCGAAGCGGGCCGGCGAACGCTCCGCGTGATTCTCGAAGGTGATCGCGGCACGGCCCAAGCGGACGAGACCGAATTCGCGTTCGATGTGGTCGTCGTCGAGCGCGCTTCCCGCATTCTGCTCTTTGCCGGTGGGCCGACGCGGGAATACCGCTTTCTGCGAAATCAGCTCCATCGCGATCCTCACGTCACACTCGACGTGCTGCTACAGACCGCCAAACCCGGTATCTCCCAGGATGCGTCGGAAGTGCTGTTCGACTTTCCGGCGACCCGCGAGGAACTGTTCGAATATGACGCCATCGTGGCCTTTGATCCCGATTGGCGACAGCTCGACGACACGCAAATTCAAATCTTGGAAGAGTGGATCGCCGAACAGGCAGGCGGGCTGATCGCCGTGGCGGGGCCGGTCTACATGGACCGCTGGACCCGGGACGCACGCATGGCGGCGATTCGCGCGCTCTATCCGGTCAAGTTTTATCGCCGCTTCTCCCGTTTGGAGGACGGGCACTACGGCTCGCCTGTCCCGCTCCCCGTGCAATTCACCCGGGCCGGACAAGAAGCGGAGATGCTACGGCTGGACGACACCGCTGTGGGGAACCAACAAGCTTGGCAAGATTTCCCCGGCGTGTACGGCTACTACTTGCTGGAGGGGACCAAAGAGACCGCCACCGTTCATGCCCGGCTGGGTGGCACCGCCGCGCTCCGTGACGAGGAGCGGCCCGTCTTCCTGGCCGAACATCTCTATGGCGCGGGCCGGGTCTTCTTTTTGGGGACCGGCGAATTGTGGCGGACGCGGGCCCTGGACCCGGGCTACTTCGAGAAGTTTTACGTCAAATTGTTGCGGCATGTCTCGCAGGGCCGTTTGCTGCGCGGCTCCCAACGCGGACTGCTGCTCGTGGAGCGGGATCGCCTGGATGTGGGGGAAACGACCACGATCCGCGCCCAACTGTCCGATCGCAACTTTCAACCGCTGGAACGTACGCAAATCGTGGTCGATATCCTGCGGCCGGACCGGTCCTGGGACTCGCTGACGCTCCGGCCCGATCCTTCCCGCCCTGGGATGTATTCCGGACAATTGCTGATGCTCCGCGAGGGGGCCTATGAGCTCGCGCTGGAGCTTCCCGAGGAAGACGTCCGCATCACGCGGCGGCTGCGGGCCGTGGTGCCGGACGTGGAACGCCGGCAAGCGCGATTGAACGATACCCTCCTCAGGACGTTGGCGCAGCAAAGCGGCGGGGAGTATTACCATGGCGTGGCGGCGGTCGGAGATCCCGAGCACGAGCGCCCGCTCGCGCTGCAACTTCGGGACATGCGGCGGCAGACGTATCTGGCTGGGGTGCCCGATCGGCAAAGGGAACAGGATTTGGCCCAATGGCTGCTCGTGGCGGCTTGTGGGCTATTGTGCGTGGAATGGCTGACCCGCCGCTTGTGGCGTTTGGCCTAAAACGGGAATCGATCGTGAACCAACATCGCCCGCTACGACATCCCGACCGTGTGATTCGCCGCCGGTTGTGGCTGCTGCGGGGGATGATCCGCGCGCATGTGGGCCTGCTCGGTGTCGCGACGCTGCTGGTCTGTGTCGCGCTCGCCTTCTGGATCTCGCTAGGGATCGACTGGCTGCTGGAGCCTAGCCTGACGATGCGCCGCCTGTTGGTGGGCGGATTTCTGATCGCGGGCGGGTTCTGCCTGTATGCCGCGCTGTTGCGGCGGCTGTTCGCCCCGCTGGGAAACCGCCGATTGGCCCGGCTGCTGGAAGCGCGCTTTCCCGAATTGGGGGGCGCGATGTTGACGGCGGTCGAAACACAGGACCGCGTTACCTGGCCCGCTAGCCCACGCCGCGCGATGGCCGGACACGCCGCCCAGGACGCGGCCCGACGCGTCCGCAAGCTGTGGTTCTCACGGCTGTTTCAATTCCAAACCTTGGCGCGGATGACGGTCGCGGCACTGGCTTTGGTTTCTTCCGTGGCCGCTTTCCAACTGTTCGCGGAAGAGAGCTTCGGGATTTGGTATGCCCGCGCCGTTCGGCTCCAGGATCTCGACTGGCCCCGCCGGACGCGGCTGCTCGCCGAAGGTTTCGAAGAGGGGCGGGTCAAGGTGGCCCGGGGCGACGACTTCACGCTCACGATCCTGGCCGACACCCGCAAAATCGTGCCCGAGGTGGTCCGCGTCCGCTATGAAACGGATGAGGGCCTTTCCGTGCGGGACAACATGACCCAGCAAGGAGTGGCGGTACCGGGGATCGATGCCTTCCAGCGGTTTACCTACCGCTTCAACGGGGTGTTGTCGTCGGTCACGCTCGATGCCTGGGGTGGGGACGACCAGTTGCGGGGATTGACCATCGAAGTCGTGGAGAGCCCCACCATCGCGGGATTGGAAGTGGACTGCGTCTACCCGGACTACCTGGAGCGTCCGGTGGAGACGGGGATTCGGGCTAGCAGCGCGCTCCGTTTTCCGCAGGGTAGCCGGCTGACCTTCCACGCCGTGACGAACAAGCCGCTACTGGCGGTGGAAGCCCGGCTGCCGGCAGCGGGGAGTGACACCACAGACCGCCGTGAGACATTGACCGGCGAAGATATCGACGGCGCCGCATTTACCTATGCCCTGGCCGAACTCACGACGGACCGCTTTCTGGAATTCGTGTTGACCGATGTCGATAAGATCACCAGCCGCCAACCGCTGCGGCTACACCTGACCGCGATTCCCGATCAGCCGCCAAAGGTCTCCTTTCGTCTGCAGGGGATCGGCCGCGCCGTCACGCCGCAAGCTCGTATTCCCCTGGCCGGTAAGATCGAGGACGATTACGGGGTGGCCCAAGCCTGGACGGAGTATCGGATCGACGGCGGAGCCGCGGAAAAAATGGACGTCCCCCTAACCCAGGGTACTACCGAGCAGACGGCCGTGTTCGACACACGCGATCTGTCGCTACAGCCCGGCCAAAAGCTGTCGCTGGCCGTGGTGGCGGCCGACCGCCGTGCATTGGGGGACGGCCCTCAAACTGGCCGCAGCGCTCAATACCAGTTCGACATTGTCACACCGGGCGAGTTGCGGGAATTGCTCGAACGGCGCGAATTGATCCTGCGGCAGCAACTCGAAGGCATTCTGGAACGCCTCGCGGAGACCCGCGAGTCGCTGTTGCGGTTCGAAGTGGCGGGACCTCCTAGCGACAGCACGACGTCCAGCGACGGTCCCGCCGCCGTGCCCAGCGAGTCTCCCTCGGATACACCGGTGGATGAGGAAGCGCAGCGCGCGATCAAGCAATTGAACGGCCTCCGCGTGCGCCGGGCGATCCAAGAAACCGAGCGGAACGCCAGCGAAACGGGCGAAGTGCTGGACGGGATTCGTGGCATCCTCGCTGAACTCGAAAATAATCGCGTCGACGCCGCGGATCTGCGGGACCGGCTCACCACGGGAGTCGCCACGCCACTGCAAGTCAGCGTGGAGGGCCTCTTTGGTCGAGCCCAGGAGGCGCTAAAGCCGCTTTCCCCGGCTCCAGGCCAGATCCGGCCCGATGCGCTTGCGCGGGATCAAGCGGTGAGACGGCTGGACGCGGTGGCGCTAGAATTAAGGAAAGCGCTCGATGCCATGATTGAACTGGAAAGCTTTACCGAAATCCTGGATCTGCTGCGAGAAATCATCCAGGAACAGGAGACGCTTCGGGAAAAAACCGAGGAGCGGCGCCGACAAAAGGTGACCGAACTTCTCGAGGGCCTGTAGAATGGATGAAACGGATGGCGCATCCCATTCCGGCCAAAGTTTCGGAAGGGTGTGCGCTCACAAGCGCGGAGTATACCGATGTCCCAGCGTAACAAGAACAGCCGAGTCAACTTGCGGCAAAGTGACCACTCCCAGGTCGCGGTCCGCGAGCAACTCGCGGTACTTCGACGGGTGTCGATGATGGCCGCTTGTCTGGTGATCACTCTCTGCTCCGTGGTGCCAGCGCAGACGGATGAAGCCCCTGCTGGCGAGGCGGATGCCGCCGAGCCTTCACGGATTCTCGTGCTAGAGCAGGGACGTTTGGCCGACCGCTTTGGCCGCTTGGAGGAACTGCTCTTGCGGCGGGCGGAAGTCATGGCCGCCGAAGATCCTGAACTGGCCGACCTGCTGCGGAAGGCGGTGGGTGAAAGCAAGCGGCAACAACTCACCGGCGAGTTCGAGGCCATTGTGCGGCTGCTGCAGGAAGACCGCGCCAACTCCTACCAACGCGCCGTTGCCCGCCAACAAGGAATGGGCGATTCGCTGGAGGGATTATTGAAACTGCTCCTCAGCGAGGACCGCTCCCGCCGGCTGGAGGATGAAAAGGCCCGCGTGCAGGAATACCTCAAGGAAATCAATCGCCTGCTCCGCCGCCAGCAATCGCTCGAGGGACGTACTCGGGGCCAGGAAGATCCGGCGAAGCTCAGCGAAGCGCAAGGCCGATTGGCCGAGGATGCGGGGCAGCTTTCCGGCAAGATGCAGGCCGACCGCGCCGCCCAAGAGGAAGCAGCCGAGGGCAATCGCGGCGAATCCGCGGATCCGTCCGACCCCAAAGACGGTTCCTCCGAGGATAAACCGTCGGAAGACGAGGATCCAACTGAAAGCGACCGTCCTTCGGAGCAGGAGGGGGATCCCTCTGAAAAATCCGGCGAAGCGGAAGAGCGAGAGCCGTCCTCCGAAGGCAGCCAGTCTCCGGGCGAATCCCAGCCCAACCAATCCCAGCCTAGCGATCAGCCATCTCCCAGCGAGGGCTCACCCACACCCGGCGAACCCCCCCCCTCCGATTCGCCTCCTTCCGATCAACAAAGCGGCACGCCGGGTGAAAGCGGTTCTCAAAGCCAACCGGCGGAAAGCTCCCCCGAACAGCAAGCTCAGCAGCAGGTCCAACAGGCGGGCCAGCATATGCAACAGGCTCGCGAGGAGCTAAAAAAGCAACAGAAGGAAGCCGCGCGGGAACAGCAGCGGGAAGCCATCGACGCCCTGGAACAAGCCGCGGCGGAACTCGAAGAAATCTTGCGTCAATTGCGGGAAGAGGAATTGGCCCGCACCTTGGCCCGCTTGGAAGCCCGTTGCCGTCGCATGTTGGAAATGCAGACTGCGATCTACAAGGCGACCCGCCGTTTGGGGGACATCCCGCCTGAGCATCGCGATCAAGAGGTCACGATCGAAGCCAATCGTCTAGCGGACGACGAGCAAAAAATCGTGCTGGAGGCGGATCGCGCGCTCACGTTGATGCGGGAAGAGGGGTCCGCCGTGGCATTCCCCGTCGCCATGGAACAGACGCGCGACGACATGGAGTATGTCGTTGAACTGCTGGGCAAGACCCAAGTCGGGCCGAGGACGCAGCACGTCGAGGAAGACATTCTCGCGGCCTTGGAAGAGATGATCGCCGCCTTTGAACAGGCGCAGCGGGATCTGGAAGAACAGCAACAAAATCCGCAGCAGCAGGGACAGCCCATGAGTCCCGAGAACATGCCGCTGGTGGACCGCATCGCGGAGCTAAAGGTCATCCGCTCACTGCAATTGCGGGTCAATCGGCGGACGACGGATTACGAGGATGCCCGCGCCAGTGGTGAAATGTCGGAAGGAGAATTCGCCGAAAGGATCGACGATCTTACCCGGCGGCAGCAGCGGATCTATCAGACGACGCGGCATATCGTCACGGAGAAGAATCGATGATCACACGCCTTTCATCCGTCGGGCTCTGCCTCTTGTGGCTGGCATCCTTCGCGCGAGGCGCGGCCCCCGCGCCCAACTGGGAGGAATTGGCCACGGCGCCGAGTTGGGAATATCCGTCCCGGGAGCAAGTGCGGGAACGCGTGCTCACCTGGCTTGATGAACATGCCCAACAGCCGCGGGCGGTGGAGGCGGTCACCACACTGTGGAGCCAGGCCCGGCCGGAAGAGGATCTGCTCGAGTTAACCGTGGCGAGTTTGGCCGTCGTGGAGCCGGATGTGGCGCGGTGGCAAACCCAGGCGGAAGGCGCTACCGAAGCGGCCACTTCCGCCGAGGAGCCCGACTTGTGGGAAACGCTTCCCGAGGGGTTTGCCCGTGAACAGGTCCGGCTGTTTTATGGACGTTGGCTCGCGCAACACGAATTCTACGACGAAGCGGGGGCGGCACTGCGGGGACTGCAACCGGAAGAGGTCGTCGATCCGGCAGCACTCTTGTTCTATCGCGGCCTGGTGCACCGGCAATTGCTGGAGCGGGAACCGGGTGTGGAAACCTTGGATCGCCTACTAGAGCGGGAACAGGAAATCCCCCGGCGGTTCGCCCGCTTGGGCCAACTATTGCGGGCCGACCTGGCCGCGTTGGAGGACGAGACGCTGGACCACATTTCCCGCCGCATGGCGGATATCCGCCGCCGCCTTGGGTTTGGCCGTACCGGCGACACCGTGCAAAACCTCGAGAAAGGGGTCATCGAATCGCTCGACAAGCTGATCGACGACCTGGAAAAGCAGCGGCAGCAGCAACAGATGGCCGCGTCCGCCGGCGGCAGCGGCAGCAACCGCTCTAGCCGTCCCGCCGAGGAAAGCCTTCCCATGGGGGGCAAGGGGCCGGGCGAGGTCACCAAACGTCCGATCGGCAATCGCTCCGGCTGGGGAGAACTCGACCCCAAGGATCGCGAGGAAGCCTTGCAACAGATTGGCCGCGATTTCCCCGCCCATTATCGCAACGTGATCGAACAATATTACCGCCAACTCGCCCAACAGGCGGAACAACCGTAGCCCCCTTGGATGACCCCATGGGTTCCATGACAACATTCTTGTCCGCGCTGATTTTGGCGGCGCTGCCCACGGTTCGGCTCCAGCCCCTGGAAGGGGAACCGGTGACCGGTACCTGGACTGCAGCGAAGCTTGACTCGATCGTTGTGCAAGTCGAGGGCGCGGAGCGGACCTGGCCGCTACGTGACGTAGCCCGAGTGGAGATCGTGCCGTCCACTTCGGACTCGCCTCGCCCGGAAGCGGACAACGAGGCGATTCAATTGCGTTTGACCGACGGTACCCGCCTGGTGGTCGATCAACTGACCGTGGCAGAGGAGTCGGCCGAATGGACCACGGGTGAGCAGACGGGCAAACTGCCGGTCTCCACCGTGTCGGCAATTCTATTCACCGGTGGTGACGCGGCCACAGAACAGTTTTGGCGGGAGCGGCTGGAAGATGAATCGGTCTCCGAAGGGATCGTTATCCAGCGGCGGGGTGAGCTCGATTTCCTGGAAGGCGTGATCGGAAATATCACCGCCGATCAGGTGATGTTCCGCCTAGGAGAGGAGATCCCCGTCGATCGCGGTCGCGTGCGCGGCATCAAGTACTTTCGCGCGCAGACCAAGCCAAGGCAAAAGGTCGTGGCCATTGTGCATGGCCAGCGCGGCGTGCGGCTCCGCGCGGCGAAACTGGAACTCACCGAGAGCGGATTGCGGGTGACTTTGCAAGCCGGGCCCGACGTTCTGGTCGCTTGGTCCGAATGTACCTCCGTGGAATTCGCCTCGGCCACACTCGTCTATTTGGACACATTGAGTCCGCTGTTGGCGGCACATCAAAGTTATGTGCAAACCACCGTCGGTCTGGATTGGCTGGCGGAGGCGTTCGCCCCGCGAGCTTTTTCCTCGACGGGCAACGAACCCATGTCGCTGGACGGCAAAACCGTATCGCGAGGGCTGCTGCTACGGAGCCGGGGCGAAATGGTCTTCGATCCGCCGGACGGGTTTCGCTATTTCACGGCTTTGGCCGGCATCGCCGACGAGGTTCGCCCGCAGGGACAGGTCCGCCTGCGGATCTTGAACGACCAGCAGGTTCTTTGGGAAGGGGACATTTCCGGCGACGAGCCGGCATTGGACATGAAGGTGGATATCTCCGGCGTGAAGCGGTTGCGGATCGTGGCGGATTACGGAGATCAGGCCGATATCGGAGACCATCTGATTCTCGCGGAGGCACGGCTCATTCCATGAAGATTTTGCTCAGCTTGCTGGTGACATGTTGCACGACCGCCACCGTCTCGATGGCGGCGGACGTTCTCTCTCCCGTGAAGGAGGCGGAAGCGGAACGCGTCGCCGTGGCCACTCGCGCCAGTCAAAGCGTTCTGGCCGTGTTCGGTCCCCGGGGTGAAGGGGGCGGTTCCGGCGTGGTGATCTCGCCCGACGGCTACGCCCTGAGCAATTTCCACGTCACGCAAGCCTGCGGCAACGCCATGAAATGTGGCATGGCCGATGGCGAACTGTATGACGCCGTGATCGTAGGCATCGATCCGACCGGCGACGTGGCGCTATTAAAACTCTTGGGCCGGGACGATTTTCCTCATGCCCCCTTGGGGGATAGCGACCAAGTCTCCGTCGGGGATTGGGCCTACGTGATGGGGAATCCTTTCCTTTTGGCCTCCGATTTCACCCCCACCGTTACCTACGGCATCATCTCAGGAACGCACCGCTACCAATATCCGGCCGGCACGATCCTGGAATACACCGACTGCCTACAGACCGACGCGGCGATCAACCCCGGCAACTCCGGCGGACCCTTGTTCGATAGCCAGGGCCGGGTGATTGGCATCAATGGCCGTGGCTCGTTCGAAAAACGGGGGAGGGTGAATGTCGGCATCGGCTACGCCATCTCCATCAACCAGATTAAAAATTTCCTGGGCACGTTGCGTGGCGGCCGCATCGCCGATCATGCCACGCTCGGAGCCCGCGTGGCTCACGACTACCAGGGTCGCGTGGTGGTCAGTGATATTTTGACGCACGTCGATGCCTATCGCCGGGGCCTGCGGTACGACGACGAAATCGTGAGCCTGGCGGGCCGGACCATCGGCTCGGTGAATGAATTCAAGAACCTGCTGGGCATCTTTCCCAAAGGCTGGCGGATTCCTTTGACCTATCGCCGCGATCGCCGGGAACAAACGATCCATGTCCGCCTGTTGGGGCTACACCGTGCCGGCGAATTGGAGGAGATGGTCACGCCCCAGCAGCGGCAGCAGCCCGACCGGCCTAGCGAACCGCCTGAGACTCCTGAGCAGCCCCAGTCCCCAGAGCAGCCGGAAGCGACCGAAGTATCTCCGGTCATGCGTGGCATGCCAGAAATCGTCCGCGAGCATTTCGCTTCCGCGCCTGGCTTCGTCAACTTCTACTTCAACCAAGTGGAACGGGATCGCGTCTTCTCCCTGTTGCGGGAGTCGGGCGCGCCGCTGATGTCGCCGGGTGCGTGGGAAGTCCGTGGCCAAGCGGACGAGCGTGGCGCGTTCCGGCTGTTGCTCAGCGATCAATTCGCGGAGATCGAGCTAGCCACCGGCATGGCCCGCATCGACCTGCAAGGCGATCTGATGACCCAGCTCGATCCGCCCCGCAGCGGTGGGCTGTTGGCCTGTTTGGGGCTTTGGCGGCTACTGCACACGCTGCCTCCGGAGAATTGGGGAACCTTGGAATACGCGGGCACCGCCCCGCTCCCCTTCCGGTCTGGCCTGTGGGACGTGCTGATCGCATCCCGGGGAGGAGCGGAAATCCGGAGTTTCGTCGGCACGGAGGCGGGGACGGCCACTATCGACGCCTTGGAGTTTTCTCCCGAGTTGCATGTCGATCCCTGCGAAGTCTACCTCCGCGATTACGACCTCATCGATGGGCTGTGGTTTCCCCGCGAAATGGAGATCCGCGTGGGAGATGAAGTCTACGACGTCTTGCGGATCGAATCGGTGCAGGTCCTTCAGCCTTGAAATGCTTGCGAAGAGGTCCCATGGTGCGAACAGGAACGGGAACCAGGCATACCGCGCGGATGAGCGTGCTGCTCGCGTGCTGGCTCTTGGGCAATCCGACCGCGTGGGGTGATGTTCCCTCGCCGGATGTCCTCCGCCAGGTGCAAAGCAAGGTCGTGAAAATCTACGGAGCGGGAGGAATCCGCGGCCTAGAGCCGTACCAAACCGGTCTGCTGATCTCCGCCGAAGGCCATATCCTCACGGTCTGGAGCACGGTCCTCGATACGGTGGAAATTACCGTTGTGCTGGATGACGGGAGCCGCCATTCGGCGACCCTGCAGGACACCGACGTCTCCCTGGAAATGGCGCTGTTGAAAATCGACGCTTCCGACGTGCCTTATTTTGATCTGGTGGAAGTGGCGGAGGTGGAAACTGGGACCTGGGTGCTGGCCTTTAGCAATTTATTCGGCGTCGCCGCCGGGGATGAACCGGTCAGCGTGCAGCACGGCTGCGTGAGTGCCCGGATCGATCTCGACGCACGTCGAGGCGTCTTCTCCACGCCCTATCGCGGTCCCGTCTATGTGGTGGATGCCATCGTCAATAATCCGGGCGCGGCCGGCGGAGCGTTGACCGATTACCAGGGCCGCTTGGTGGGCCTCTTGGGAAAGGAACTTCGCGATGCCCGGACCAGCTTGTGGCTGAACTACGCGATTCCGCTGACCACGTTGCAGCCCACACTGCAAGCGATGTTGGAGGGGAGTGCCCGTCCCGACAACCCCTTCGACCAACTGCGACCGGCCGAGCCTTGGGACCTTCCACAGACCGGGATCCTACTGGTGCCGGACGTGCTCGACAAAACGCCGCCGTTCGTGGACGCCGTCGCGCCCGAATCCCCGGGCCGCACGGCCGGGCTGCTCCCCGACGATCTGATCGTATATGTGGGCGAGGAATTGGTGACTTCTTGCCAGGCGGTCCGTGAATCTTTGGCGATGTTGGATGCCCGCCAGCCGCTACGGATGACCGTCATGCGCGGGGACGAATTGCGGCAGTATGAAATCCCTCCCCAAGCTGAAAACCGGACAAGAGAATGAAGCAGGCTGAGCTTCTTTCCCGGGAATCCATCAGCCACCTGGAAATCGATCGCATGCAATTCTCGCCGAACCGTCGAAAACCTTTCGAGATTGTACTCAGCGCGAGCGCGATGCACGGGCTTCTTCCTTTGCTGGCCGCATGCCTGGCTTCGCTGGCCAATCCGCTGTACGGGCAGAACCTTACTCCGCTGGAGCAAGAAGCGATCCGTGCCGCAGTCCAGGAAGCGGATGCCTCCGTGGTGCGGCTGGAACCGGTGGGGATCACCACCGCCCGCGAAGGGGTAGGGCTCTCCCTTGCTCCTTCCACGGCGCTCGTGGTGTCCGCCGAGGGGCATCTGATTTCCACCACCTTTGGCATTCCTGAAGATGCTGGGCAGGTCGTGGCGATCTTCGCCGATGGCACGCGGACCATCGCTGCGGAAGTGGCCCGGGACCATTCCCGCCGCTTGGTGTTATGGAAAACGGAAAGCGAATCTCCGCTCCCTGTCTTGCCGGTGGCCAATCCTAGCGAAGTGCACGTGGGCGAATGGGCCATCGCCGTGGGCCGCACTTACTCGGCGTCCCATCCTAGCATCTCCGTGGGCATCGTCAGCGCGCTCAACCGCGTGTGGGGGATGGCCCTGCAGACCGACGCCAAGGTCTCGCCGGTGAATTACGGCGGGCCGCTGCTCGACATCGAAGGACGCGTGCTGGGTATCCTCGCGCCATTAATGCCGGAAGGGACCGACGATTTGGATGCCGTACGGCGGTACGACGCGGGCGTCGGTTTCGCGGTGCCGATGTGGCAAGTCAGGGAACTGCTGTCAAGGCTGCAAAAAGGCGAAGACCTTCACGCAGGGGTGCTGGGCATCGCACTGGTCGGTCGGAATCCGTTCGGTCCGGTGGTGATTGGCGCTTGCCAGGCGGGCTCACCGGCCGCGCTGGCCGGATTGCGGCAAGGAGATCGCATCGTGGCGGCCGAAGGGCAACCGATCCGCTTCCGCTCCGACTTTCTCTATCAACTGCGGCCCAAATACGCAGGCGAGGAACTGCGGCTCACGGTGGAACGGGAAGGCGAACAAATCGAAATCGTGGCCACGCTGGTCGAGGAACTGCCGCCGTATGAGCGGCCCTACCTGGGCATCCTGCCCGATCTTGCCGCGAACGTGGAGAGCGGCGTGCCGGTGCGGTATGTGTTTCCCGGCAGCCCAGCCCAAGCGGCGGGTATCGAGCCGGGCAGCGTGATCCTTCAGGCCGACGGGCAAGACATCACGAGTGTCGAATCCCTGCTGGCTTATGTGCGTTCTCAATGGGTCGGCGCCAAGGTGACGTTCCGCGTGGAGCGTTCCGATGCGGAATCCATGGAGGTCGAAATTACACTGCAAGGTCTGCCCCAGGAACTTTCGCTTCAGCCGCCTCCCTTGCTCCCCGAACCTGTCGAGGGTGAGGCCGCCGAAGTGGCCACGGGCCGCATCAATCCGTCACTTCCCGAGCATCCGCAGACTTGCTTGGGCTACGTGCCCGAGGCGTACGATCCGCGGCTCCCGTTGGGGGTGATGCTCTGGCTGGCCGAGGGGACGTCCGAGCAAGAGCGCGAGGCGCTCCTGGCGGCCTGGCAGCCGGTGTGTGATGAATTTCAAACCATGCTCTTGGTCCCCTCGCCCGAAGATGGCCAGGACTGGAGCCTGGAGGACGCGGAGTACCTGCAAAAACTGATCGAGCAGACGACGCAGCGGTACGAGATCGACTCGCGGCGAGTGGTGGCCGTCGGTTCGCGGAAGACGGCGGCACTCGCCTTTCGTTGGGCAGCGGCCAGCGGCGGTGCGGTAGGAGGAGTGGTCTTGCTGGAAGCGCCTTTGCCCGCCACGCTGGTCATCCCGCCCGCCAGCCCCGAGTCGGACTTGTCACTGTTGTTGGTCGCCTCGCCGGCTTCCAACACGGCCCGACCTTTGATTCAAACCAAGCAGCGATTGCGGGAAAAGAAGCATCCGGTGGCGGTCCTCACCACGCGAGGCACTCCGCTCGATCCGGAGGAGGCCGATCGCGAGGCGGTTCTGCGGTGGATCGATGCCCTTTCCCGAATTTGACGTGGCGCCACTGGCGGCCACTCTCTTCTAATTCTCTACCACCGAAAAGATCATGCCACCACGTGCCAAAATTGGCTGGACCGCCGTGGCGCTGGGGGCGGTTTGGGTCGTGCTGTTTTTTCTTCGGGGAACTTCGTTGGAGTCCCAGGGATTCGAGGCGGCGCTACTCCGTGTCGACCTGGTAATGGTCGCCTGGTGGCTGGCCTACGACCAACTGCAACAGCTCCCGAAGTGGCTGGTGTTCTGCGTGCCGCTGGTGATCATCCTGGGGGCGGCCAGCAAACGGCTCCTGCCGGCAGCAGTGATTCTATGCGTGCTGCTGGTGCTGTCCCGCATTTCTCCCCGCCGCTTTTTCTCCTGACGGCTCACTCCTTTCTCTTCGTGCGGGAATCACTCGGTTGGCGCCACGTTCACGCCCATGCTTTGCAGCTTCGTGGAGACTTCCCGCGACTTCTGTTGGAGGGACCAGCGAATGCTGGCCCAGCTTCCGCAGAGGATCAGGCCATAAGCCAGATTGAGGTACATGACCGGCAAGCGGCCAAAACTGGCGCCCTGGAAATTCGTGTTGCTGGTTAATCCCCACCAATCGACAAACACGGCGAGGGCCGAGAGCCCGCGTAGCGAGTTGTGGTCGTAATATTCTCCGGCCAAATATGGGGGGACCCACAGGAGAATCACGACAATGAACAGCACAGCGAAATTCATCTTCGGCACCACCAGCATCATCCATTGATGGAGCATACCCAGCGAGAACAAGATCAAGCACGTCGTGCCGCCCACCATGAACGCGAAGCTGGCCGCGTCGCGGACCGCGGGAAAACCGCGCCACACGATCTGCGGCACGACGAGCGCCCCACAAGCCACGGCAATACCGGTCAGACAGAGGACGAGCAGGGAGAGCGTGGTGGGCGAGCGGGGACCCAACAGCGCGTCGACCGGCCACGACCGCTGCCCGCGAAACCGCCAAATCCAACTGTGCAAGATCTCCCCACGCGGGGTAACGGCGACCATCACCCAAAAGCCGAAGAACAAATGCGCGAGGAAAAAGGTCAAAATTTGCCGGGGAAAGGAACTGCCTAGCGGCGGAGGATCGAATAGCAGCCCCGCCAAAATCAGGTCGAGCAGCAGCACGACCCCATAGGCGAAAGGCTTGCTGTAGGGCGGGTATTGAGGGTGCACCAGACGGCGGGCCATGGCCGAAAAGAACGCGCCCGCCCAAAAGAGATGCATCACGGGAATCACGAGCAGATACGGCACCGTGAAGCCGAACAATTCGCAGGCCGCGTCCCACGGCGTGCCGTCGACCAGTTCCCGGACTACAAAGATCGGAATCAGCGAGGAAAAAAAGAAGCCAATGATGGGGTTGGTGGCCTGGATGAACATCATGGAAAACGAAAGCCAGATGGGCATCGTGACCAGCACGCCGACCCACTGCGCGGACGCGGACGTTTTCGTGGCCTGGGGATCTAGATTTACCTGTAGCCCCACGCTCCCCGCGAGGAGGGATATGGAGATCAAGCAGACATAAAGAGCGATCGCCGCGGCGGGCGTGATTGTTCCATTCAGCACGAGCCAGACGGCCAGCGGTATAGTGGCGATCGTGCTCAGGAAGGCGTACGCCCCTTCCCCGAGCAGTTTCCCCAGCAGGATTCTCCACGGGCTGACCGAGGCGATCCGCTGAAAATCCATGGTGCGGTTATTCACCTCCGCCTGCATGGAGGTTTTGGTGGCCCCCATCGCCAGGACCGCCGCCAAAAAAAATTGAACTCCCGCCAACGTGGCGAGAAAGATTTGATCCCACTGGAAGCCGTTGCCCGCCATGTCCACTCGCCAGCGATACATGGCCGCGCCCACGGTGATCAATAGCAGCACGTACGTGCAAGTCATGGCCACCGGCATGCCCCGGCGAAACTTCATCCGCAGCGCGCTGACCACCAGCGGGTTGTTCCAAAAGGCGAGTCTTTCCAAAACGGTTCTCCCAATGCGAGGGCACCAGCCGTTTCCATGCGGCCGTGTTTACGCCGTCTGGTGCTTGGAGAGTTTCATGTACAGGTCTTCCAGGTTGTCCTGCCGGACTTCCAGCGAAATCAGGGGGATCCCCTCGGCCACCACGCGGCGATGCAGTTCCGGCAATGCCTCGCGCGGCTCCGAGTAGCGGCAGCTTACGCGGCGGCCACGCGTGCTAATCGCCGAGATGCCGGGCCAAGACTCCAAAAGTACGGCCACGCGGTCCGGTTCCTCGGCGACTTCCAATTCCAGCCGCGTATCGGACTGGAGCCGCTTGAGAATCTCTTGCACTCCGCCATGCGCGACGAGCTTCCCCTGCTCCATGATGCCCACGGAGGTGCAGAAGTCGGCCATTTCGGTGAGGATGTGGCTAGAGATGATCACCGTCCGTCCCATGCCGTGCAGGCTTTTGATCAGTTCGCGGAACTCGATTCGCCCCGCTGGATCGAGACCAGAGGCCGGTTCATCCAACAGAAAAACCTGTGGTTCATGCAACAAGCCCTTGGCGAAGCAAAGCCGCTGCCGCATGCCCCGCGAAAGGGAACGGATCTCCGCGTCCCGCCGGATCTCCAGATTGACCAGTTCCAGCGCCTCTTCGATCAATTTGTCCCGCTTGGAGGGGGCAACGCGATAACAACGCGCGAAGTGGTCCAGGTATTCCCACACCAGCATGTTGTCGTACAGGCTGAAGAAGTCGGACATGTAGCTGATGATCGGATGCACGGCCAGTGGATCATCAAGGATGTCGATCCCGTCCACGCGGACGGCGCCGTAGGTCGGCTCGAGCAGCGTGGCCAAGATGCGGATCAGCGTCGTCTTGCCCGCTCCGTTGGGGCCAATCAGTCCGAACACTTCCCCGCGCGGGATGTCCAAGCAGAGATTCTCCAGCGCCACCTGCTGGCCATACTCCTTCCGCAAATGCCGGATTTGGATCATGGGCGGCGGTGCATTCGGCGGAGGCGTTTGATGCATGGACGTATTCCGTAAGACCGATCCGCTTCGCGCGGCGCATGAAGGATTAAAGGCTCAAGGCCCGAAACAGCGGCAAATGTCGATAATAGACTTCGAGCGTGCAAATCGCGAGGGAGGTCATATAAATCCGCCCGCCGGCCCGCGTGTCCTGCGTGCCATCAGCGCCTCCCTCCGGAGCCCAGCTTCCTGCCGCGTGCCCTTGGGTTTCCTGCATGTCGAGCAAGATGTTCCGCATCCGCTCGTTCCAGAGCCGCCACGGCTCGCCGCCCACATGATGGAAGACCTGCGAGGCGTAGTACCAATAGTAGACATTAACGTCATAAGCATTGGGCGGATGTTCCTCCAGCAGATAGGCCAGTCCCGCGTACAATCCGGGATGATTGGGCCCCCAGCCCAGGTATTGGCGGCAGAGCAGGGCTTCCGCCGTCATGGTAGGCGTCGCGTGGCGGTGCCGCTGGTAGGCGTATAGCCCTCCTTCGTCATCTTTTTGTACCCTGTCCAGGAAGTGGTTGGCCATGGCCAGAGTCTCCAGGGGCACATCGAGTCCGGCCAGCCGCGCGCTGTGCAAAGCCATCAATTGCCAGCCCAGCACGCTGGTATCGCCGCGCTCGCCGGGGCTATAACGCCACCCTCCCTCACGATGCTGGGCATCGACGATAAAGTCCACGGCCAGTTGCGCCGGCAAACGTAAATTTTCATCGCGCGAAAGCGCGTACGCCTCGCACAATACGATCGTGGCCTGGCCATGCGCGTACATACGGCCAACGCCGCTGCCACGGAGGTCTCCGTCGGCCCGTTGCTGTGCAATGATCCAAGCCAAGCCACTCACGACTTCACGCTGGTAAATGCCGGACAGGTGGGTCTGCCCCGCCCCCAAAAACGGGAGCAAGGCCAGCGAGGTGCCGCCCATGTCGCTGAAATCTCCGGTTCCCGAGCATTCGCCATCGCAATCCCCTGCCCACTGAAAGGAATCCAGGCTCCAGGACCCGTTAGAGGATTGGTGCCGGGCCAGCCACCGCAGCCCCCGGGCCACCGCCATTTCCGTCGCCGTCGTGCCTCCCTCTTGCTCCAGGATCTGTCCCCGCACGCGTGGGTCGCGGCCTTCGAACATGCGGCCCGCTTGCGGTGTCGATAACACGCGGAGTAATTCGTCGCGCGAAAGTGATTCTTGCGCTCGACGATCGCCCAACGCATAAAGTTCTTCAATCTCCTGATGGCCGGCCAGCGAGGCGGGGAGCGCGGGCGTTTCGCGGCGGGAGGGAAGCCCGGGACGTTCGAATTCCGTGGCATCCGGAGGCGAATCCTCGCCCAGTTCCGTGCCGATCTCGTCCGCGGCGGACATGTTCAGCGCCAGCTCAATGGTGTCATCCTCGGCAGGCGGGCTGATGGTGAGGAATCCCAGAATCATCATCAAGAGCAAGTGAACCAACAGGCTCACGAGCCACGCTGGGAGATCGGAAAAGCCGTTCTTCCACAACTCTCGCAAATGCCGCGCGACCGGCTGCAACACTTCCCGAGGCCGCAGCGGTAAAGGAATGGGCAATGGTGCCGCACGGTCGGTTGCGGCCTTGACCCAGGGCAGTGGCTTCCGGGCTTTTGCGGAAGCGGTTGCTGGCGCCGGTTTGACTGGAGCTTCGTCGGGCTGTGTCGCCGGTTTCGAGGCGGGCGACTTTACGGGCGGCACCGGTTTCGTCGCCGGTTGAAAATAATCGACGACCAGATCCAGCTCGATGCTGGCACCACATTGCCAGCAGTCGGCAATCCGCAGCCATTCTCGCACCGCCATCGGTGCGCCACAATCCGGGCAGGCGCACCCTCGCACCTCCAAGCTCCACTCGGGGGGGAGGGCCTCACTCCGCCGCTTGCCGGAAGTCGACTCGATCGCGCTAGAGGATGTGTCCGATTTACCCACGATGCACTGCGGAGATGTGGCCCCGTCTATTCCGTAGCTAGTCCTTATCGCTGCCCGCCTCGCCCGCGATGTGGCCTCACCAGAGGAGCAGCCCAGCCATCAGGAAACCGCGTTCCCAACCTTCAATGTATCGCCCTGCGATGCGCGGGGCAATTTTCCGCGAAACGAGAAAAACTCACGCCCACGTTTAACGCGCCTCGTCAGCGCCGCCGGTGGCTTGTGGCGGTCGGGCCAGCACGACCCGCAAATCGCACACATTCGTGTGCGTCGGTCCTGTTTGAAACAGCCCGCCCGTCTTTTCGAAAAACGAATAAGCGTCGTTGCGGGCCAGAAATTCTTGCGGGTCGAGTTCCAATTCGGCGGTTCGCCGCAGGACATCAAGTTCGACGATCGCCCCGGCCGCGTCGGTGGGGCCGTCTTCACCGTCGGTGCCAGCCGAGAGCAGCACAAATTCATTGACTTTCCGTCCGGCTAATTTTTCCAGCGCCGCCAGGGCCAGTTGCTGATTGCGACCGCCGCGCCCCCTTTCGGACTCACGACAGAGTTCCACGGTCGGTTCACCGCCGCTTATCAGAGCATCGGGCTGCCCCTTGTTCCCCATGCTTGCGAGCATTGCCGCCATATGTCTCCCGACTTCCTCGGCCCGCCCATCGTTGGTTGAGGAGACCATGGCCGGCGTGTAACCCAACTCCACGGCCCGCAGCCCCGCCGCATCGACCGCCGTGGCGTTGTTCGCCAGGATCACATGCTCGACTTCCGTGGAAATCGGTGTCGGCGAGATGTTCTCCGCGTCCCGCAGCGCGCGCCAAACCTCCTCCGGCACTGTTGTGCGATCCGGCAAAAGTCTTTCCAAGATTCGCGTGGCCTCCTCGGCGGAAGTGGAATCGGCAATGGCCGGTCCCGACCCGATGATTTCCAGCGGATCCCCCATCACATCGGAGATGACCAGCACGATCATGCGGCCCGCGCGACAGGCCCGCGCCAATCCGCCCCCCTTCACCTGGCTCAGATGTTTGCGCACCGTGTTCAACTCATGAATGCTCGCCCCCGCAGCGCTCAATGCCCGCGTCACGGCGACTTTGCTGGCCAGGGAAACTCCCGGGCAGGGCGCTGGCAGCAGTGCCGAAGCGCCTCCCGAGAGCAGCACCAGGCATACATCCTCCGGGCAGAGTTGTCCCACGATTTCCAGGATTCGCCGGGTTCCCCGCACGCCCTCTTCGGTTGGCTCATTCACGCCGGCGGGCCGCGCCGCATGCGTGTGAATCATGTGTAGAGGCCGCGTGCAATCAGCGGGCACATTCACCCACCCGGCGGCAACTCGCGCCTCGAGTCCTTCTTTATCCAGAGCCGCTTCGAGCCCCGCCGCCATACCTGCCGCCGCTTTCCCCGCTCCGACGACGGCCAGCCGCGCATCATCGGCCAGGTTCCAACTTTCCTCCTGCACCGTGAGCAAGTTCCCTGCGAGGCGGACCGCTTCCCGTACCAGGCGTTGCGCGTCCACAGCCCGCAAACCGGCCCGCCAGATGTCGATGGCGTCGTCCCGCAAGCGGCCCATGCGAATGATTTCCTAGGTCGTAGGGAAAGGTGTCTTGATCCTGCTCACGAACTCCGGCGGATGCGGAGAATGTCCAGCCAGCCGGTTTCCCGTTCGACGACAATCTCGCCCAAGTTGTTCGGCTTGTCGGACACGAGCACCAGCCCCGCCACGTAGGCAT
Source organism: Pirellulales bacterium (assembly GCA_028289405.1). Taxonomy (GTDB): domain Bacteria; phylum Planctomycetota; class Planctomycetia; order Pirellulales; family JANQPP01; genus JANQPP01. Next base: position 11,838 of record JANQPP010000057.1, on the reverse strand, counting down.
GCTCCCCGGCGGTGAAGCGTCCCGCCAAGACACAAAAGGGTGTCCCCTGTCCATGGTTTCCTGGCAGGTTGGCATGGGCAAAAAAGCGGCGGGTAAACCCCTCCGCGCTAAGCTGCTCGGGCCAGACCCGGGCCCGCGCGCGGTGCAGGTCCATCACGTGCCTCAGCCCGGGGACCATGTGGTCGAGCAGCGCGGGGACTTCCGATTCAGCGGGGAGCGGGACGGCACGGCCCAGGGGGGCCAACACGGCCAGCGCCAGCCGCATCGGCAGGTGATACGCCTCCAAGCGGGGAAAGACGGCGGGCGGACCCTCTTCTCCCAGCGTGGCCAAATCGAGCGGCTCGACGCGGAGGCGGTCCGGTTCTCGTCGACGGCGTTTGCCGAGCCAGGCGCGGAGACCCCGTGAAATCAAGTAGAGCCCCAATAGCACGCAGCCCAACGGCACCAGCCAACGCGCCGCTGGCGGCCCCCACTCACTCACGGAATTCCAAATGTTTTGCAGCGGCAGGTTTTCCAAATCTCGGCTCCGCGCGCACGTGGCTTTTCGGGCAGGAGAGGTGTCGCGCCCGACCCCCGTTCATTCTGAATCACGGACGCCACGGGCAAAAGGCCCCGCATTCCTCGCGGAGGAGGAGTCGTACTCTTGGAATCGCCCGGCCACTTGCACGTGTGCCACGGCTGGCTAGCCCAGCCGTGCGCGAACCGAGCCGAAACCCGAGAGCAAGCCATGTTAGGCCCTACGAGATTACTTCCTCCGCTGGGTGCGCATCACGGCAAGAGCCAGCAGCCCCATCCCCGCGAGCACGAAGGTCCCCGGCTCCGGCACCGCCACGTTGTGGAGGAACGTATTCTCGTCGATAAAACCGTTGTTAAATGCGCGCAGAAAAACATCCAACGGTGAATTATCCGCCAGCGTGCCCGTCAAACGGCGTAGCCCCAGTTGCTCGATGCCGTCAAAGAATACGGGATCAAGACGTAGGTCATTTCCAAAAACATGCAGCGTGCCCGGCAGGTCCCCGAAAAAAATTTGCAAGTCGGGTGACAGAGTGCCTCCAGAGATCACCATCGTGCCATTGTTGGCGATGCCAAATTCCCTAACAAATTCGCCGCCAGTAATATTCACTTTCTGCCCAGCCTTGAAATTGGGAGCCGACGAACCAAAGTCGATGCTTCCAATCGTCCCTCCAGAAATATCGACAACTCCAAAATCCCGTATAAACAATCCATCTACCTCAGCACCGTCGCCGATTGTCACATGCAGAGCACTATCTGGGCCTTGCATTCCAACTACAGTGATCGAGTCACCCGGCGTAAAGTTTGTTCCGTCAAAACTCATGTCTTCCGTGACGACAATCGTTTGTCCATGTACGGCGGTCAGTCCCAAATGCAGCCAGATTACCGTCAGTAATATGTTTGCCAAGGGTTTCATGTTAAGAGCCTTTCATGAATGCAGCTTCATGTGAGAGATTTCCTATCATTCAGACATCAAACAACACAGAGCATACCGGACAATCGTGCCGAGAAATGAGGCGAGGCAAGATCAACCTGCCTCGCCCTCTCTTCGTCTCTTTTAGAAAGCATCAACGTGCCGGTCGAAAAATCACAAAGGCACTTTCCTGCCCGCCGGTAATGGTGGAAATGGCCGCGTTAATCGCCTCGTGGTGCCAGTAAACCGCCGCGTCCGAGAATCGATGTCTTGAGTGGGGAAACACGGAAGGAAACTTCGTCTCGCATGTATAATTGGATTGTCCGTGATGTACGCCGACGAGTGGCGCCACCGGGCCGTTGGTCGTAATGAATGTCGGCCCTCCTGAGTCGTATTCCACGATCGCTGCTTCGTATTCAAGATAATCGGTGTCTTCAGGCTTGTTCACCTTATAGCGAATTCGTCGTGATCCTCCGAAGACGTTTTCGACGAAATCTACTTTGTTGAAACCTAATCGCATGCTTTTCTGGCTATCCAGTGGTGCTAGGAAAGGGTCATGACGGCCCCAAATGAACATGTCCAAGCCGATGTAACTGTCGTGATCAATCGATCCGTCCGTGTTTTGGTAGACCTGGATGGCATAGGTCCTAATGCCATGATCGGTGACCGATTCGGTGAGTTTGATGAGCGCCAGGTCGGAACCCGAGCCACCGATTTCAGTGGTAAGGCCGTATGGATCGTTACGCCTTGCCGTGACATACTCGACTTGAAATGGCCCGACTCGGGTGGCCCAAGGGCCATCGCCCTTGAAGAAATAAACTTCGTCTTCTCCAGGGCCAGCATCATCTGGATGGGGTGGGCGGGCATGATGCGCTGTGATGCCCACGTGAGGCGTGAGCATGGTGATCCAATAGCGGTGATCGGAGAAGCGGCCAATGCCAGACCAGTCGTATCCTGCCCCGACGAATTCTCCGCAGGGCGCCCCTCCGCAGTCGTGAAAACGGAAGTGCTTCGCTGGATCGTAATCGTCGATGCACAATTGCGCCCGCGCATCAGCCGAGAACAGCAAACCCGCGCCTATACAAACAAACACAGAAACGGCAATCCGGGACGAGAACCGGGACAACATGGCACGTTTCATCGTACTCTCCTCCTATGTAGAGCAACACGAAAACCAGCGGAGGCGTCTCCGGTGGCATACGTGCCTCCACCCCTCACGCTAGTAAGACGTGAGCGCTCTGTCCAGCAGTTTGCGAGGATTTCCCGCGCGGATGTCTGAGGCAACGGCACTGAGGGTTCAAGCACTGCTGGTCCAGCCAGCAGTGGCACCTCGCGGCGGGCGATTCCATTTCATGGTTCCAAAAAAAAACGCGCGAGGTTGATCCCTCGCGCGTCGTGGATACCGTTGTGTATGGTGGGTGGTGCGGTTATTTGCCCCGGTATTCCTTGAGGAAGCCCTTGAAGAGGATGAGGTGTTCCTCCTCGGCGGCGAGAAGCTGAATGCAGAGGTCCTGCGTGACGTAATCTTCGCCGTCGGTGGCGCGGATGACCTTGCGATACTGCTCGCAGGCGGATTCCTCCGCTTCGATGACCGCCTCGATACAGGCGACCACATCCGTGGTGTCTTGAGACGGCTGCCGCTGATTACCGATCTTGACCCCTTGGGAACCGGGGACGAGCCCGCCGATCTGCTTGATGCGGTTGCCCAACTGTTGGGCGTGGCCAAGTTCCTCGGTAATGTCGGCGGAGAGTGATTTCTTGATCTCCTCGGCGCGGACGCCGTCCAGATTGATGCTGTAAGTGAGATAGTTCATGACGGTTTCCAATTCCATGGAATACGCCGTTTGCAGTTCCTTGATAATCTCTTCACGACTCGCGGCCATGTCCGGGTTCCCTTCTAAATCGACAAGTTTTCAAATGGGTTTGTAGTCTGCATGTTTCCTACATCTCTTCCGCGATGCCTTTCCGTGAACGATTCATGGCGCCGCGGAGGCGGGCTGATCCGCGGCACGCCGCTGGAGCAAATCTTGGAGGCGGCGCGCCTTGAATTCCAATGTCTGTTTCGAGCCGGCGGGGACTCGCCCAGCTTGTACGGCGTCGAGCAGATCCCGCACGGATGCGTTCAGCCCCGCCAGTTCCGCGTCCGGATGGGATTCGGCCAACTGAATCGCCGCTTCGAGAGCGCTGTCGAGCACGAGGACCTGCTTCCCTTCGCGGTATTCGGCCCGCTCCTCCAATGCGGCTCCGGCGGTCTCAGCCGGATCCAGCATTTCGGCCAGCACTTCCACGCAAGATGTCTCCCCCAAACGGGCCAGCGAAGTCGCGGCGTTGTAGCGGACATTCGGGTAACCGTCATTCAGCAGCACTTCGAGGCGTTCCCGTGCGGCGTCTCCCCCCAGGATGCCGAGCGCATAGGCTGCTCGCTCCCGGATCACATGATGCTCCTCCCGCGAGGCAGCTAACAAGGTCTGTTCAGCCTGCTGCTGGCCTGTCGATATTTGCGGATCCTTGTCCAATAGCATGGCGATGGCGGACAGGGCCACGCACCGCACGCGGAGCGCGTCTTCGTCCTCCTGGTCCAAGCTGGCAGCCTGTTGCAGCGCCGGCAAACCTTCGGCGACACTGAAGTTGCCCAATGCCTGCGACAAATACATCAGCAAATTTACATGGGCGTCGCGGAGGCGGCTTTCGGTGGGGAAAGGGGACTCCAAACGCGCCGCGAGGATGTCATTCATGCGGGCGGCGATGGCCCGGTTCTCCCGAAGCTGGGCATTGCGGGTCAATTCCACGGCGAAATTGTGTGCCGCTTGCCAACCGTTGATACGGCCCCGCTCGATATCCCGCAAGTAGGCTTCCGGATCGGCTCCCAAATGGGCCAGCCAATTGAACATCAGGGAGACCAGCACGATCACGACCACGATCAAGCCCGGAATGACGAACAATTGGATGAGAAATCCAGCGGAGGGAGGTTCCACGGGCGGTAACACATCCGCGGAAGTGACCGAAGCAGGAGAAGTACCGTCGTCGGGATTCGAGGCCATAGTTAGACCGAGGATGTTGGGCCGAGCGCCAAGGGAATCGATGCGACGGCAAGTTTGTCGGTTTCTCGCGACCGCTGGCCGCCCAAGTCGCGGATACCATGACGTCTGCATTCAGGCCGCGCGAGCCTGTATTGCCAGTGTAGGAAGGACTTAAAGAACGTCAAGGTACGGCGGGCCCAGCTTCGGCGACGAAAGTGCCGCGCCGCGGGAAGACACGACACGAAAAAAGCCGCTGAGTGCAGGATGCGGTTCGTTTTTTTGGTGAGAGAATCGGGCAACGATGGCTTACTTTGTCAAGCGCAGGCTGAAGCCCGGGGTGCCGGGCAGGTGGAGCAAGCCGCCCTTGATCTCGAAGGCGGTGTAGTCGATCCCCTCCGCCTGGCCGGGGATCCCTTCCACGATCTCCACGTTCCCCAGGCCACTCGCCAGATGCGCGGCATAGAACGGACGCGGCGTCCAGGCCCACGTGTGCGGCGAGACCGGCACGCCCAGCCGCGCGAACTCCGGCATGATCTGCCGCCATCGTGAGTAGCCCACGATATCCAGGTCCAACAGCAGCACATCGACTAGCCCTTGCTCAGTCAGTTGCAGCAGATGCTCCACGAAGGCGTCAGTGTAGTCACCGTATGGGCCGGGCGGCAGCCCTTGCCGGTGGCGGCTTTCGCGGCGAGCTTCGCCGTCGGCGATACGGGTCGGCAGTTCCCAGCGGTCGAAGGCATCCTTGAGCCGCCGCAAGTCGTCGGCATTTTCCTCGAAGGGCTCCTCGAACCAGTACAGTTCGCAGTCCTTGGTCGCTTCCACGAACCTGAGCGTCTCTTCCAAGGCGTAACTGTCGTTGGCATCGACCAGGATGCGGCTATCCGGCAGCGTGGTCCGGACGGCGCGGACGACTTCGATGTCCCGCTGCAAGCCTTCGTCGCGAGGCAGCATTTTGCGTCCCCGGCCGATCTTCAGCTTGAACGCGCGGTAGCCTGCCGCGTGGTCTTGTTGACATGCGTCGACCACCGCCTGCACACCCCGCTCCCCGTTCTGCGGCAGCAGGTCGTCGAAATAGATCGAGCCGGAATAGATCGGCACATCACGGGGACCCTTGGCGCCGAGCAACTGCCACACCGGCTGCCGTAAAATGTGGCCCACCAGGTCGTGCAGGATGCGGTCCAGCGGCCGGGCCTCCTCACGGATGCCGGTCGCCAGGTCGAACAGTTCCGAGACGCGGGCACCCACGAACGGTTCGAAGACATCCGGATCCTGATAGGACATGGACCAGCCCTGCGCGCCTTGGTCGGTGGTGACGCGGCGGACGCGAAAACTTCCTCCATAGTTTTGCACGCTGCCGTGGGCATTGGCCCCCACGCGGCGGGGAAACCGGTCCCGCAGGCGATGCATGTCGAAGCGGGCCAGGCGATGCCGCGACAACTCCGCTTGACTCTCTTCGAGTGTTTGTGATTGCCCGGGTAGGGGCAGGCCCAACCAGCCCGCGCTCCCCATCGCCGCGGCCTGCAACATTTGCCGGCGTGTACATGGCATCGATCTGGCTCCCGGTTTTTTCCATCCTATTTTCGGAATTTTTGTCCGTTCATGCGTCATCATATCAGGATGGCCGCTTTTCGAGCGGCAAAAGGGACTCCGTTCGGGAAGGGAAGGGCCAGCATGGCACGAGTGTACAGCGAGAAACATCCCAAGCGACTGTTCATCCTGTGCGGGATCATGCTGTTTCTGATGGCGGGGCTCTGTTTGGAATTAGTGCTGCTGAGCCAGCCGCCGCTGGGGGCGAAGCAGCCGCGGGACCCCTATGCGCCTGACCCGCCACCGCCCTATCCCGTGAAACAGGAGACTCGTGCCGAGCGGACCGCCCGTTTAGTTCGAGAGCAGGAGCGAGAGTTTCAGGGTGACTGCCTGCGAATGAGCAGCAACATCGAAGCGATAATTTCTCGGGCACCGCTGAACAGCGAAAGGCCAGAGGATTGGCGGGCCTTTGCCCAGCGGAAGCTGACCGCTGCCGAAGCGGAATGCGTCCAGTACCTCTCCCGATGCCTTCGCGATGCCTACTTTCCGGAACGGTATGCGGCGGCACGGAGCATCGGTAAGTTCGCGCATGTCGCGGCACTCGACGCGCTGCTGGAAACGTTGGCCAACCCCTACGACGCGGTGGATGTGCGGGAGCATTGCGTGCAATCCCTGGCCAAGATCGCCGATCCACGCGTCGTTCCAGCCCTGATCGAATGCCTGCGGGATCCCCGCATCGGATACCGCACAATGATTGAACTCACTTGCCTGACCGGCAACCCCGCGGGAGTCAAAGGGCGTGGGCACGTCATTACGCTTTACGATGTGCCGCGATATCCGGCTGTTATTGATGATAATTATCGCGCGGATCGTAAATATATTACTTTGGTCGCCGTGGAGTACACTCACGGTTGGCATGAGAAGTACCAAGCTTGGTGGAACGGCCAAAGTGTTGAGAGCGCGCAACTTCGTTACAACTGGAATACTCGTTGTGATGGAGTTTTTTGGCTACATGCAGAATATTTCGGCAATGAACTCGAGAGTTCCTACGTCGATGAAGAAAATGTCACTCCACAAACACATCCCTTCGTACCTCGGGTGCCAAACTTCGATGGCAACCAGGTGCCCTATTTGACACCGCTGCCGGAGCATCCGGGCTGGGATGACTTTCCGCCCGATGAGTTGATCGAAGCGGACTTCGCCGGCAAATACCGCATCCCGCCGCCGCTCATTCCCGAACCGCTCGAGAGCGACGCGACAGAAGATTGGCGGGCCTACGCTCACCGAGACTTGTCGCCGGCGGAGGATGCCTGCCTGCGTTACTTCTCGGCTGTACTGCGGGACCCGCTCTCCTATCGCCGCATCCAAGCGGCGGAAGCGCTGGGGGCCATGGGGCACGTGCGGGCGCTCGTGCCGCTGCAGGCCACGCTGCGGAACCGCTTCGACGCGCTTGATTTGCGGGAGAAATGCGTCACGGCGCTGAGCCGCATCGCCGACTGGCGGACCGCTGCCGCGCTGATCGAATGTCTAGGCGATTTCCGTCTTGGACATCTGGCCCTGGTGGAACTGACCTGTCTTACAGGAAATCCGCTGGGTTTGGAGGGACAGGTTGAAGTCCCGCTTTCTCCAATGGGAGGTTTTTCTGCCTACGTTTGGCGATCGAGGTATAGGCGAGAGCATGAGAAGGAACAAGAACAAGAGTATTTTGAACAACTATACCGACGCTACCGGGCCTGGTGGCCGCAGCAGGATCCGGACACCGTGCCCTACCGCTTCAATTGGAAGACCCGCCACGAGGGCATCTACGATCCCAATCGCGAAGCGTTTCAGCCTGTGAAGGATTAAAGCCAGAAGGCGCAACGATGCGTTTTGGCCGGGCATTTTCTGATTGTGCGGAAATACGCCCATTCATGCGGCTTCAGGCGCGTGGGGCCGGGCCGCCATCCAGGCGGCAATGGGCCGCGTCGCCTCGATCCGCTGCAGTACCAGCTTGATCCCCGCCGTGATGGGTGTGGCGAGAAACATGCCCACGATGCCCCACATCATTCCCCAAAACATCAGCGCCAAGAGGATCACCACGGGGTGCAGGTCCGTGGAGTCTCCCATCAGCATCGGCTCGAAGACATTTCCACTAACAAACTGGATCGTGGAAATCACCGCGATCGTGATCAAGATCCAGGACAGGCTGGCATCGGGGTGAAGCATGATCAAGGGGATGGGCAATACGGTCGCCACCAAGGGGCCGACGTTGGGGATGAAATTGAGCAGAAAGGCCAGCACACCGAAGGTGACGGCCATCGGCACGCCGAAAAAAGCCAAAGCCAAGCCGAAAACTCCTCCTGTCACTAATGAAATGATGGATTTGAGGCGAATGTAACCGCGGATTTGTTGATCAATTTCGCTCCAAATCGAGTTGGAACTCATTGGGTTGGAAACACCCAACAACAGGAAAAAGACATAGATCAGGACGACGATTCCGTTGGTCACTAAATACAGCAGCGCCGCGGACACGCGGGCGACGCCCGTACGGAGCATCGAATCGATCAACTGCTGAGCGTCTTCCCGCGGTCCCTCCGGCGCGGCCGAAGGGAGACTGACCAAAGCGGCGAGCCGCTCCGGAAGCTTGTCCTCCAGCGTGTTCGCAATATCTTGAATCCGCTGACGATAGGCCGGCCCGGAATGGCGCAGTTCGACGACCGATGCCCAGATCGTCCAACCAAGGAGCAGCATTAACAACAGCCCAGCCAAAAAGGTTACACCGGCCGCCACGAGCCGATTGGCCCCCAACCGACGTTGCAAGGAATCCAAAAGGGGGGTGATGGCGCTCACCACGAACAGGGCGATCACGAACGGCAAGAGGACGGGCCGCAACCAATAAATGGAATAGGCGATCACGGCGGTGGCCAGAATAATCAAGCAAATGGTCTGCGGATTGGTGGTCGAATCTTGGCCGTGCATGGTTCAGGGCTATCCGATTGGGAGCACGCGGCGGGTCGTCATCAAAGTCTTACGGCGAAGTGACCTGCCCGCAAGGGCTTGATTGCAATGCCCCATTTCCCTGGCTATGATATGATCGCTTCTAGACAAACGAATGTAGATTTGATCGATTCCCGACGCTGATACCGGAGATCCAGAACATGACGCGCTTGTGGACGAAAACTTTCCTTGTGGCGGGCGCGCTGCTCGGACTAAGCCTGGGCAGCGGCCAGGCGCTGGCCTCTTTCGCGTTTTACGATGCCTTCGCCTCCGCGTCCCTGACCATCACGGACATTGACGGAGGCGATGCCGACACGTTCATTGATTCCGACGCTTTTGTTTCTTTCGCGGATGCGTTTGCCTTCGGGACCGGCTTCGCCGATTTCGATGGTAGCGTGACCTCGGTACTCGGCCCCTTGGGTGTGGGCGACGGAATTACGCAGGAATCGAGCGCCTTCGGGGATGCTTCCGGGCCATTTGGCATCGGGGCATCGATTCACCTCACGGACGGCTACATCGCGATTGATAACACACTCAGTTCGTCCACCGTGGTGGTTTCCTTCGATTTGACCTATGAGCTCAGCGCGACGGCGGGCATCGGTGGGCCAGGGGAAGATGCATTCGCTTTTGCAGATATCGACGTTTTATCTTTTTTGGGATCCGTCGATATTTTGGATACCGCCGCAGCGGATGCCTTGTTCGGCCCGCCGGTCTCCTCGATTGGACCGACCACGGTTTCGTTCGATGTGACCGTATTACCGGGTGAATTCGATGAAATCTCCGTGTTCTTGGATGCCGAAGGTGCCGCCTTCGTGTTCGCCATTCCCGAGCCGAGCACGCTGGCCGTCTGGTCACTACTCGGATTGGCGTTCGTAGGGCTGAGTTGCAAGCAGTGCCGCAAATAAACTCCGTCTTCGGTCACATCGCGATAAACATGTGAGCCGCCGGGTTCCGTCAATGGGGCTGGCGGTTCTTTTTATGCGCGGTTGGACTGGACGGTGAGTCATGCCCGGCATGCCTCAATGCGACAGCACATTCGCCTCTGGCGGAGAAACGCGGCGGAACCAGAAGATCTTCCGCAACAAATACGGCTGCGGGCGGGAAAGCTCTGGATCGTCTCCCGCCCGAGGCACCGAGCGCTGCTCCCCCCGATACTCGTACGTCACGCTCATGTCGGGGTGATCGAGCGCCTCGCGGTGAAATCCGAAATACGCGAAGCGGACACCATTTTCGGCGGCCGACTGGAAAACAGGATGGGAGGATTCCACGATCGTGACCAAGTCGTCTTGATAAGGGAAGACCCGCAGCCAGCGTGGCATGAAATAGTGGTTCCACAGTTCACCCTCGGTTTGCATGTTGGAGAACATGGTGAAGGAGCTTTCCGTTTTCAAACCGATATAGGGGCACATCCCGTTGACCACCAGAATCACGATGCCCACATAAGAGAGCGGTTTCAGGGGGAAACGATCGGATTGATCCAGACCGCTGCCGATCTTCAGGAGCCCCCAAATGAAGCCCGCGCCGGCCGCCATGGTGAACAGCAAATAGACGTCTCGGGAGCGGTAGAACGACCACGTCTTGAAAGCGTCGAATTCCACCCACCCCAGATGCGTGAATGATGCCACGCCGAAGATCACGGCGATCCAACCCACGGTGGCGTACGAGGAACGGAGTGCATCGAACCAGGGGAATCGCCGCGAAATGCTTTCACTGAACCGCACGAGTTCTTCACACCAACGTGGCGGCAGAAACAAGATATAGAAGGCCACGCCGACCGCGGTAAAGTCGTGGAACGTGTTGATCGAGAGCAGGGTGTGGAACGCCAAGCCGATGCCCATCGCCAGCAGACGCGTCCGGCGAAAGATGAGCAACGTGGGAATGAGAAATTCAATCGCGACCGAGCCCCAATTCGCCGCATGCATGGCCCAGGTATCTTGGGGTAAAAACGGGAGTTTGTTGACCAGCCAGCGGTACATCTCCGAGGCACTGCTGAGGTCCGGATTGAAATAGTCGGGATTCAATTTCGCCAGTCCGGCGAACAGGTAGGTAAGAATCAGCATGATCCGTAATGGCTGCGTGATGAGGTGATGCAACCGCTCGGCATTGAGCTGTTGAGAGCCCAGCCAAGCTTGCAGAGCCAGCAGCAGGATTACGATTTCGGCGATCGCCACCACCATCGGGTGGTTGTAGATATAGGGCATTTCTACCCAGATCGTGGCGAGTTGCACCACGCAGAGCAATAAAAATCGCCACAAGGAACTGGGCCGAAGGAACAGGAGTAGCGCGGCCACATTCAGAAACATCTCAGGCGTGATGCGGCAAAAGTAGCCGTGGTAGACCTGATGCACTAGGGCCTGGATGGCCCAAAACCATGCGAAAACAGTGAACGGGGCGAATGCTGTGGTAGGACGCATGGCACTTTCGTGGTGAGATGGAATCAAAGCGAAAGACCGGGCGATTTTCCCGCGCCGGTGTCTGTTTGGGAAGCCATTTTCTCGAGAGAATTGCCTGTGTCGCGTCTCGCACCAGCGGCCCCCTGGGAGCTATCCTTGTTGGTGTGACCGCTTGACAACATTACACCACGTTCCCAATCTTTTCTCGGGATGAAGAACTGGGCCGCCGACGTCTCCGCGTGACGAAACCGCCATGGAACCAACCGAGTCGCCAACTTGTGCCGGCGCGACGCGCTGCTACCGTCCGGTCGCGGTCTGGCTAGGGGTGTTGGGGCTGGCGTTGATTGCGCGCCTGGCTTGGGCAGCCCTGGTGCCGGTACAGCCGTTCTCCGATCCGGAAGTTTACGATTCATTCGCCTGGAACCTGGCGCGGGGCGCCGGATACGCCTGGGACTCTGGCGATTTGACGGCTTATTGGCCGGTCGGCACCTCGGCG
>JANQPP010000216.1 GCA_028289405.1 Pirellulales bacterium | reverse complement strand
CCGCGACCCACATTCACGGTATTCAGAGACTCTTTTGGAACCCGCGCTGTAATCTTCGACCGCCCCACGCCGCACTTTTGAACCACCGTTATCAACGGCGATGCTATGGAGGAGACGGGGACTCGCAAGCCTGATTAAACACCGATTCAAGCGGATCTTTTTGCCGCTGGTCATCGGCTGCCTGACAATTGTTCCTGCGATGTGGGCGGTCAGTTACTTTGTTTCTCGCCCATCCTCTGCCGGGCCTGAAAACTCCGCGCTCTTTGCGGCTGTGGTTTCCGGCGACGCGGAATTGGTTCGCACCGAGCTCCAGGACCCCGATATCGATGTCAATGCGCTCGACGCAAATTCCGGTTCCTCGCCCCTGTGCACGGCCGTCTTTCTTGGGCGCACTCAAATTGCAGAGCTGCTGCTAGACGCCAAAGCCAATGCGAATCTGCCGAATCGCGACAAGGCGACCCCGTTGCATATTGCCGTCTTCATGGGGCGATCGAAGGAAGCCGCGTTGCTACTCGAAGCCGGAGCCGACGTGAACGCTCCTGACGGACGCGGGCACACGCCGAAAGATCTGCTCAAGACTGACTTTGGAACGACAAGCTTCATTGCGAACTCGTTCGGGGTTCAGCTTGATGAAGAAAATTTGCTGGCGGGGCGAAAAGAAATCGCCGAACAACTCGGCGAAAGTGAATACCTCGGTTCAGATGCGATCGCTGGACAGTCATTCGGCCTTGAAGGGCTCAAAGGTTTGTTGTTCTACCTGCCGGTCTTCATGCATTTGTGGTTCCTTTGGTTCCTGTGTTGGCTGGTCGTGGCGTTCCTGTTCTACACTCCGATCGCGAAGGCGCTGCGGATCGAATCGCTACCAAGGTGGCTCGTTTTATCGCCGATCAGCCTGCTGTGGCTCATCCCGCTCACCATGCTGCCGCAATCGTTTATGGAACCGGGAAGCTTCGGCCCGGATGCTTCGATAGGCTTGGTTCCCATTCCGAGCGTGCTGGCGTTCTACGCCATCTTTTTCTTTTTCGGAGCGGTCTATTGGGAGATGGATGACCGCCACGGCCAGCTTGGAAGTTGGTGGTACATCAGCCTGCCCGTTGCGCTACTCATCGTCTTTCCCATCGCATTCGATTTGGTGTCGGGCACGCTCGGAATTATCCCGCAACTCAAGGATGACTCGACGAACGCCCTCGTCAGCAATTTTCTCCAAGCCACGTTCGCCTGGCTTATGGTGTTGGGTTCGATCGGCGTGAGCCGACGCCTCCTGTCTCGCGAAAGTAAAAGGTTGCGGTATATCTCGGATTCTTCATACTGGCTGTACCTCACCCACCTACCCATCGTGATACTCGCGCAGTGGCTGGTTCGAGACATGCAATTCCCCGCCTTCCTCAAGTTCGCGGGTATCACGATCGTGGTCTCAGCCTTCCTGCTGATCACCTACGAATATGGAGTCCGCTACACACTCATCGGCCGATTGCTAAACGGCCCACGAACCCGAACCGCGCTGCTCTCATAAGTAAAAGCGGATTCACCGTTCCGTGTGCCAAAAGCGAACGGTTCCATCATTGCCGCCGCTGGCAAGCGTTTTGCCGGAGGGCGCGTATTGCAGCCAGAAAGCGAAACTGCCGTGCCCCTCACACGCGGCCCGCTGGGACCAAGTGGCCGTGTCCCACAGCCGCACGGATCCATCGCCGCGCCCTACCGCAAGCGTGTCCCCGTCGGGGGCAAGTGCCAGCGTCCGAACCCACGTGGAATGCTGCAGGGTTCGTTCTTCCTGGAGAGTTTGCAGGTTCCAAATCTTCACGGCACCCGAGGAATCGCTGGACGCGAAGCGTTCGCCGCCCGGCATGAAGACGGCCGACCACACGGCGAGCGTGTGGCCTTTGATATTCGCATGTGGACGCCCAGCTTTCAAATCCCAGACAATCAATTCACCAGGGTCACCGGTGGTCCAGTCGCCGCCCCCCGTGACCAGCCACTTTCCATCCGGCGAGACGTTCGCGCAGTAAATCTGATGCCGGTGTTCCTTCCAGGTGAATTTGTTTTCCCCTGTTGCCGTATCCCAAACTTTCACGAACCCACCGTCACAAACGCTGATCAACGTTTGTCCCTGGTCCGTGAAAAGAACGGCCGATACCGCGCCGCGATGGCGCAGTAACGTCGTGTGCGTATCGCCCGAGAGAGCATCGCACAAAAAAATCTTGCCATCGTCGCCACCGGTGGCCAGTGTCGTTCCATCCGGTGAGAAAACTGCGCAGCGAGTCGTCGGATGCCCTTCACGTGAAACCAGCAATTCCTTCGTTTCTAGGTTCCAGAGTTCGAATCGCTTCTCCCGCCCTCCCACGAACAGCTTGTTGCCATCCGGCGAATACGTGGCGACCCAAACCGAATCTGGCCGCCCGGTGATCATCCCCGAGGCGGTGGCCGTGGGGATATCGGGCTGCCAATGAAATAGCCGCCCATCGAGCCCGGCGGAAATCAATTGCCGGCCTGGACCGAACACGAGAGCCGCTACGGACTCCTCATGTTTCTTCACGGCCTGCAACCGTTCCCACGTCGTGGCATCCCACAATTTGATCGTCCCATCCCAACTACCTGTTGCCATCCGCTGGCCGCTGGGATCAAAAGCAATGGACCAACTGGCAAAGGGATGCGTTTCCAGCAAGACCGGTTTCGCGTCGTTTCCCAGGTCATACACCCTCGTCGTGCCGTCCGCGCCCGCAATCACCAGATGTTCACCGTTAGGTGTGAAGGCGAACTCCGTGACCCGGGATCCGGTCTCCAGCAAACGCGGCTCGTCACTTTTATGAGTTTCGTCTTTTGGAATGAAATGCAATTTCACCACCGACGAGAAGGATGCCATCGCCAGGTGCCTGCCGTCCGGAGAGAAGGCCAAGGTCTGCATGGGACTTGGTTCAACGCCGAACGAACAAACTGTTTGACGGCTGCCCACGTCCCACACGTGAATTTGACCCTCGGTGTTGGCGCCCGCCAGTAGACTCGAATCACGGGAAAAACATAGAGAGACGGTTCGCTGCCCGGGTGTGGAGGGAAGAAGCTTCGTCTGTTTGGCATCCAGGTCCATGAGCGAAACTTGACCGTCGGGATTCGCGAATGCCAGCAGCCGGCCATCGTCCGAAAACAACGCGCACGCCGGCTCGCTGTGGGTTTCAGCGATCCGCGATGGGCCGTGAGATTCAGACAACCCCCATTCCCAAACTCGACCATCGATATCCACGGACCGCAACCGATTTTCGTCGGCGAGATAGGCCATGGAGAAGGTCGTGGGAAACCTCGACAGCATCCGAGGTTCCTCGCGAAATTTGCGCGCGGAATGTGTACTCGGATTGAGTTCTTGGTAGGTGGGAAGCCCGTCGGCAATCGCCTCGCTCGCCGCCAGTCCCGCGAACACGAATGTCATGCGAAAACAAACACGAAAAACGTTCATTACTTGCTCCGGATATGCAAGGCGCGTTGGAACCCAATGGCGGAAGGTGGCGGCTAACAAGGACAAGAGGCGTAGGCAAGCATTGGTGGCGCTATCAGTTCGTTGAAAAACGCCTTCGTGACGTTTTTCAACCCTTGCCAGGGTCACAGCCAAGCTGCTCCCGGCTCGCAAAATAACAACTTACGTCGCCATTTTGAGCATCACTTCCTGTGATGCGGCAGGCTGTTGCGTTCTTCAACAGCCTGCTATTCCCGTCCCGCGACAAAGAAGCTTTCGTGCAAGAACCCCGTCAGGATTCGGCTGGCCGGATCGTGCGTCCAATAGTTTCCGTCGACCACGAATTTGTAACGGTAAGCTCCCTGCGGGACGACCATCTCCGCCGTATACACGCCGTCGCCATCCGGATCCTCCAGAGGATGCGAAGTGTTGTTCCACTCGTTGAACGTGCCAGCCAAGTTCACGGACTGGACATGGCGGTCGGGCTTGTATGCAAAACGCGCGCGATAGGTGCCGTTTCCGAGAGATGTCAGCCGGGGCTCCGAGAGGGAAAGATCTTGATTGAGATACACGCCCTCGAAGTATCCGATCATCATCTCTTCCCAGGTCTGCTCACCCCAGCGGACCGTGGCGGTTGGGTCCGGATTGGAAAGGTTGCCCTCGGAATTGTCGAAATACGCCACGCAGCGGAGCAGTGTTCCCTCCGGCATGAATTTCGGACGAACAAAGGTGTATGCATTCTGCCAGTTAAAATCGTAGCGGGGCACGTCTAGCAGAATCTCCCGCGAGCCGTTCGGATACGTGGCTTCGATCCGAAAGGACTTGCCACGATAATGCATATGCGGAGCCAACGAATGGATCTCCATATCATGGGAAATGCGATGCGCCGCCTCCACGCGGTGATTGTCTGCCCCCGGTGGGATCTCGAAATTTAGGTTCACCGCCACGCCGGTTTGCATCGTGTGGCGAATGGAATTCGGGTTGGCGAAGTAGAGCCCAATCTGGCTCCGATCTGATCGCTCCGTGCCGTCCGGCGTGTAGTGGATCTGGAACACGAACGTCGAACCGGGAGGAACATATCGGGCCACGCCATCCTTCAGATCCATCGGCGGCGAGCCGGGTACATAGCCGCCGACGGTCTCGAAACCCACGCCGCGTTCCTCAAGAATCGGGTCGCCGCCAGGCGGATTGATGAACACGATGATGTGATGCACGACACTCCGCACACCTGGCCGGATTTCCGAGGCGCGTATCCATTTCCCCTCCGTGAAGCCCGGATCAATCGTCACATACTGATAATCGATGACGCCAGTTGGCGGCACGCTGACCGGTTCGGGCATCGTCAACACAAGATCAGGCTTGCCCAGCGCCCAGCCATCAAAAAATTCCCGCTTCGGCGGCAAATCGGAGGCCGCTCCCTCCGGGACACCATTGGCAACCCATTGACGGAGCATTTTTTTCTCGGCCTCCGGCATCCGCATGTCGTTTGTGAAGTGCCCGTACTTCGGGTTCGCGTGCCACGGCGGCATCCGCTGATCATTCACGACTTCCAAAATGGTCTCGGCCCAGGCCGCCACTGCGTCGTAGGAGTCCAACGCGAAGGGAGCGATTCCCTGTTCGCGATGGCATTCCTGGCAGTGGCGTTGCATGATCCTCGAGATTTGCTTCGTGTAAGTAATGTCTCCCGTGGCAGCCACACGCATGATGCGGCCAATATGGCAACCTACGGGCGTAGTTCTGGACGTCCTCACGGCTAGCCCCATCAGCAGGTCCTCGATGGCGTCCACCAGGAAGTGCTTTTTCGCTTCAGGTCGGGCGTAGCCCACGCCAAATTGATCGTCGATCTGTCCGCGATAACGAACCTTGCGGTCCTGGTCGAGCACGAACACTTCCGGCGTTCGTTCCGCGCCAAAACGATCGGCAATCCGGCTGCCTGGATCTTTCAGCAACGGGAAGGCCACGCCGTGCCTGCGGGCGTAATGGCCCAATTCGGTGGGCGTATCTTGTTGATTCGAGTTGATGCCGATGAAAGCGACCTCGCGGGATTCGTATTTTTCCGCGAGGCCGGCCAACCGTGGGCCGTAGAGTTTTGCCAGCGGACATTCTGTCCCGAGAAACGCGACGACAACAACTTCCTGATCCGCGAAGTCGCTCAGAGAGTATTCGGCTCCCAAATAATCCTGCAAGGTGAAATCACGGATTTCGTAGCCGATCGAACTGCCGTCGTGTTGTCCCGATTCGTCTTGCTTCGCCACTTCCGGCGAAGGTTGCCGTGCCCAGGCTTGGACTAGCAGCGGCATCACGAAAGTCGTGATCGAGACAGCCAGAAATAGAATCCATCCGCCGCTCGTTAAACGCAAATTTGAAGGCTCTTCGTTCAGCAGTCGCATCACGCGCCGCTTGAAATCCGAACCGCTGTGGCCCGAAGCGGCCAACGTCGCGGGGGAAGGGAAGGAATTCTCCGTTCGCAATCGCGACGAAAGTTCGGCCATCCGCACCAGGGCATCCGCGTAATGCACGCGCTGCCAGCCTGCCGCGACCACGAGATCGTCACTCGCGTTTTCACGTTCCACGTTGATTCGGCGGCTGACATACCACACCGCCGGATGAAAAAAGAGGATGGCCTCCACGAAATGTTGCAATAACTTGATGACCGGATCATGCCGTCGAAGGTGCGCCAGCTCATGCGTGATCAATGTCTCCAACTGGTCCGGTGTCAGCCCTGCCGCCAGGGCGGTCGGAATCAAAATCATGGGCCGCGCGATGCCGACCACGATGGGAACGGAAATGCGTTCGCAGTAGGCAATCGCGGGAATGATCCGCAAGCCCATGCGCTTTGCGCGTGCCGAGATACACGCAAGCAATTCCGTATCCTCGGCGGGAGACGCCGAGCTTCGCAGCTTGCGTCCGCCATGGACGCCCTTCGCTAACCGCAGGATCATCACGAGGACGCACCCGAGGTAGAGCAGAGTTACATACGGCGCGGCAGTCGCTAATAGCAAATGATAAGCTGGTTTGGACTGGCTCTCCGGCGATTCCCACTCGATTTGATCCGCCGGGAACGCGCGGCCTTCATGCGACGCAACCGGCTGTGAAGGCGAAACGGCTTCTGACATCGTTGCTCCCGTCCGAAGCAACTCCTTTTCGCTGGAAACCGAAGGCGGGTCCGTGATTTGAGGGTCCATGCCGGTTAGTTGGCTATCGAACTTGGCCGCTGAATTCACAACAGGCAATGCCTGTTCAGCATGCAGGCGTGACGAGTTTGCAGCCGTTCCCTCTTCTCCCAGATATGGCGTCTCGATAAGCGCGAATGTGGCCGGCAGGCATGCCGCCATGCCCAGCAACGCCAGAAAATTGATGCGAAGCCTTGTCCGCGCGGAACGGCGC
>JANQPP010000210.1 GCA_028289405.1 Pirellulales bacterium | reverse complement strand
TGATCTTCGTCTATCGTTTGGGCGCGAACATGGATTGGTGGTAATCTTCCACCGGGGAACACATCACGGCCTCCTGCATGCGTAAGCGTTCCTATCCAGCACCCACCTTCGCCGCTTCCGCGGCCCGACGATGTTCGGGGAAATCACGCAAGTAGCGAGCCAGAAGGGCGGGAACATCGTTCGGCACGATGTACAGCTTGCCGCGAATCTCCTTGCTTTCGCCGGGTTCTAACCCGCCAATGCGAAAATCGGAATGCGCGCAGACGATCACGCCTTGGAACAACTCCTGGTATGGTTCCCAGGCGGTCGCCAAAATCTGCGACTCATCGGCGGAAAAACAGCCGATCAGGCCGTACGTGGGGACCAGGGGGTTCAAGGGACGAGGATTCACATCATCCCGGTCGACATGTCGGGGACACCAAACCTGTCCCGGAGTGTAACGCGCCTGCGTGGCCCAGCGGGGAGTCGGCATCCGGGCCAATTCGCCATCGAGAAAGATGAAACATTTTTCAAGGTAATCGTCTTGCACTCGGCCCGTGAACGTGTCGACCCGCAGGCAAGGCTGTGCCCAATGAGCGTTTGAAGCCGTGTCGGTGGGATTCGTGGCGACCACGCGAAAGTCGACTTCATCTTGCCCGGCACGGATCTGATGCGTCACGACCACGCCGTCATGCAGTCGGCAGCGCAAGCCAATGGACTTTCCATCCTGCGACGCGGAGAGCCGTTCCGTTTCGTGGCCGATGACTGTTTCGTGCCACTCCCGGTCAGTGGAACCGGGCCGACAATATGCTTCCAAATAATGGATGTGGATACCCGCTTCCGGCAGCCGGGGGCCGTGAACTTTTAGAAAGTTCCGTTCCCAGGAGATGGTGAGACCTTCCTCGGCCTGGGCAGGTCCCTTGGTGATAAGCAGGGACAACAAGGCCAAGATAAGCCAAGCCACACGCGGACGCTGTCCGGAAATTACCACCTGATTAGCCGAAAAACACGTGTCCGAATTGGAAGAATCCTAGCTCATTTCGGCGCCAGCGTGCAGATAATCCGCTTCCCCTGTTGAGATGGAGGGGATTCGACTTTGCTCACATCGGCCAATTGCTCGATCATCTTCTGCACGACGCGGTGCCCTTCCTCGATGTGTGCCAATTCGCGGCCACGAAAGATCACGGACAGGGTCACTTTGTCCTTGTGCTCCAGGAATTGCCGAGCCTGGTTAACTTTGAAGTCCACATCGTGCGCCCCAATCTTCGGCCGCAACCGAATTTCCTTGAGCTTTGTGTGGTGCGTCTGCCCTTTATGCTGCCGCTTTTTTTGCTGGTACTTGAACTTGCCGTAATCCATGATGCGGCAAACGGGCGGCCTCTCATTCGGTGCCACCTCCACTAAATCCAGCCCTGCGTCGCGGGCCAGTTTCAAAGCGTCTTCCGTGGGAATGATTCCTAATTGTTCACCCTCGGCCGATACGGTCCGAATGGGCGAAATCTTGATCTGCTCGTTAATCCTCTGCGTTTTTTCGATGGCGACGGCCCTCTTGGACGAAAAACAACCTTGGCGTCTGCCGAATTCGAACCGCTCAACAGGACGCCAAACTCAACCTTGATCAACCTGGTGAATCTTGCCGGTCTGTACCGGACAAGTCAACTACATTTTCGGAATAACCGATTGTGCAAACATAACATACGCACGGGCCAAAGTGCAGGCGAGACCCGCCGCCGTGCCATTCGCTAAGCGGTGGTGGCCCGCCGACATGCATCAATACTCATGCCCACTGCGCCGAGTTCCCATGCCGAGATCCATGGAGGCGACCTGTCGCACTTGTTTGCGGTCCACCTCATCGCGGAGTTTTTCCAGCGCCTCTTCGACCGGAAGCGCGCCGAGGTCTCCCTCGATCCGGTCACGCACGGCGACCGTGTCCTGTTCCATTTCCCGACCGCCCACGACAAACATGTAAGGTATCAATTGTAGCCGGGCATCGCGGATTTTGGCGCCAATTTTCTCCGCGCGGTAATCCCCGGCCACACGGAATCCAGCTTCGCGGAACCGCTGTTGGACTCCTTCCGCATACTCGTTGAATTGTTGGCTGACGGTCAGAATTCGGATTTGCTCCGGCGCCAACCACAAGGGAAATGCCCCGGCGAAGTGTTCGATGAGTACCCCCACGAAACGTTCCAACGAACCGAGCGGGGCACGGTGGATCATGACGGGCCGATGCGGCTGATTGTCCGCGCCGGTGTATTCGAGGGCGAAACGTTCCTCGCTGGGCAAGTTGTAGTCCAATTGCACAGTTCCCAATTGCCATTCCCGACCAAGGCAGTCGGAAACCACGAAATCGGCCTTCGGTCCGTAGAAAGCGGCCTCCCCCGGTTCGACGTCCAGATGAGGGAGGTCCATTTCGCGGCAGACTTTTTCCAACGCTGCCTCGGCTTTGGCCCAACTCTCCGGGCTGCCCACGTATTTGTCACTATTCGGGTCCCGAAATCCCAAACGGACGCGATATTCGTCCATGCCCAATGAGGCCAAGATGGCTTGGGTCATCTGAATGCAGCCGCGGAACTCCTCGGAGACCTGCTCCTCGGTGCAAAAAATATGGGCATCGTCCTGAGTGAAACCGCGTACGCGGGTCATGCCCGAAAGCTCGCCCGACTGCTCATAGCGGTAGACGGTGCCGAACTCCGCCAGCCTTACTGGGAGGTCCCGATAGCTGCGGGGCTTCGACTTGTAGATCATGATGTGATGCGGGCAGTTCATCGGCTTGAGGATGTAACGTTCCTCTTCGCTGATGGTGATCGGCTTGAATTGGCTGTCCGAGTAATAGGGAAAGTGGCCCGAAGTTTCGTACAATTCGACTCGGCCCACGTGCGGCGTGCAGACCGCTTCGTAGCCCCGCCGCGCCAGTTCTTCGCGGAGAAAGTTTTCCAGCACGCCCCGCACGGTGGCTCCCTTGGGCAACCACAGAATCAGTCCTGATCCGACTTGCGGGCTGATGGTGAACAGCTCCAGTTGTTTGCCCAGCACGCGATGGTCGCGGCGTTTCGCCTCCTCCACGCGTTCCAGATAGGCTTCCTGGTCGGCGGCGTTGAACCACGCTGTGCCATACAGCCGTTGCAACTGCCGGTTGGACGCATCCCCCTTCCAGTAGGCACCCGCCACGGAAAGCAGCTTGAAGGCACCAATCGCCTTGGGGCTGGGGATGTGCGGTCCACGGCAGAGATCAATAAATTCCCCTTGGCGATAAAAGGAAACGGTCTCGTGTTCGGTCAGGCCTTGTTCGATATGTTCGACCTTCAACTCCTGGTCCAAATCTCGGCAGAGCTTGGCAGCTTCGTCACGTGGGGTCTCCAAGCGTTCAAAGGGTTCATCCAATTGGATGATTTTTCGCATCTCTTCTTCAATGCGTTGGAAATCCTCCTCCGAAAGTGAGTGCTTCAAGTCGAGATCATAGTAAAAGCCATTTTCGATCGTGGGGCCGAATGCTAGTTTTACATCCGGAAATAGCCGCATCACGGCGCGGGCCATGATGTGGGCGCAAGAATGCCGCATTACCGCGAGGGATTCCGGATCCTTTTTCGTGAGGATCTTGAGTTCCACTTTAGTGCCGGCGGGAAGCCGCGTGTCCAGCCCTACTGTTTGTCCATCCACCGTGGCCGCCAGCGCCGATTTGGCTAGCCGAGGGCCGATTTGCTCGGCGACGTCCAAAGGTCGCACGGGCGAAGTAAACTCTCGCACAGTGTTGTCAGGCAGATGCACGGTGACGACTTGTTCAGCGGCGGAGGCCATGGTCGAGGTTCCACTACGAAGAATTTAAGGCAAGTATTTTCGGTAAATCCAGGTGAGGTCCAGCATTCGGTGCCGGTCGGCTGGCCGCGCCAAGTATAGGGTGCGTGGCTTTCCGGGCAAACAGCGCTATTCCTCAGCCGCGTCTGGCCGATCGCGTCGGCATCGAGTAAACTTCCAGGGAGTTGTCAGCCACACCCATGCCAAATGGATGCGGGCGTGCAATAATATACGGTCACGAAGCAGCTTTGCGGGGTTCGGTCCATTAGCCACCCCCAGGCAGTGGCGAACTTGTAATAGAGCGAAATTTCGATACAGGGCGATTAGCTCAGTTGGTTAGAGCACTAGCTCGACAAGCTAGGGGTCACTGGTTCGAGTCCAGTATCGCCCATTAGACCGATTCCTTGGCATTTTGGTTCATGTTCAAGTTCCCGGAAGGGTTGCGCCATGGCGGTGGGCGTGGCGGGGCTTGGGTCGCGCTTTGTCGAAATCCTCGAAAATGATGCCAGCTCCATTAAAAACTCCGCTTCATCGCTTGCACACCGGACACGGAGCGCGGTTGGTCGATTTCGCCGGCTGGTCAATGCCGGTTTGTTATGACTCCATCGTGGCGGAACACGAGGCGACTCGGAATGCCGTGGGATTTTTCGACATCTCCCACATGGGCCGTTTTCAATTCACTGGCCCAGAAGCGGGAACTTGGCTGGAACGTCTTTTGACGCGCCGCGTCGACGACATGTCTCCCGGACAAATCCGCTATTCCCTGCTCACTCACGATGAAGGGGGAATTCTCGACGATGTCCTGGTTTATCGTTGTCCCCCTCAAGCTGGCCATGCGGACGAATTCTTGCTCGTAGTGAATGCGGGCAATCGCGACAAAGTCTGGAAATGGATCCAGGAACATCGGCCGGCGAATACCGACGCCGAGATGGCCGACCGCACACACGACTGGGCCATGGTCGCGGTGCAGGGTCCGCGTAGCCTGGAAGTCGTAGGCCAGGTTGTTGATTTCCCGCTGGAAAAAATCGGCTACTTCACGTGCGTGCAGGCCAATATCGATGACCAGCACGGCCTAGTGAGCCGGACCGGTTATACCGGAGAGGATGGCGTCGAAGCGATCCTTCCCGCCGACATCGTGGAAAAGTGGTGGCAAGAGCTACACACCACTGCCCGGGAATTGGGCGGGCAGCCTGCGGGGTTGGGATGCCGGGACACGCTGCGGCTGGAGGCGGCCATGCCCCTCTACGGGCATGAGATCGACATGGATACGGATCCTTGGCAGGCCGGACTGGGCTTCGCGGTCGATCTGGAAAACCGCGAATTTCCCGGGCGTAACGCGCTCGCCTGCCGCAAGCAAGAAACCTCGCAAAGGCGAATTGGCTTGGAGTTGGAAGGCCGCCGAGTCCCCCGCGAGGGATACGCAATCCTCGACGGCGAACAGGCCATTGGTCGAGTCACCAGCGGTACGTTTTCCCCGACTTTGCAGCGGCCAATCGCCATGGGATATGTATCGAAGGATTACAGTGACATTGGCCGTACGCTCGCGATTGACATTCGCGGCCAGACGATTCCCGCCACGGTCGTTAAATTGCCTTTTTATCATCGACGGAAGAATCAAGGAGTGAAGAGTGTCGCCTGAGGAGTTGCGCTACGCGAAGACGCATGAGTGGATCGGCGTGAAGACCGATGCCCAGGGGAACAAGGTCGGCACGGTGGGCATTTCGGCCTTCGCCGTCGAGTCACTGACCGATCTCGTCTTCATTGAATTGCCAAAAGCCGGTGCCCGCGTGCAAGCCGGGGAATCCTTTGGCGAAGTGGAGTCGGTCAAGGCGGTCAGCGACCTTTACAGTCCCGTCAATGGCGAAATCGTGGAAGTGAACTCTGAGCTGAGCGAAAACCTGGAATGGCTCAGCGAGGATTGCTACGGCAAGGGCTGGCTGATCAAGGTCCGCCTTGACGACGAAAAGCCGCTCGGCGATCTGCTCGATTTCGCCGCCTATAAGCAGCAGTGCGCGGAAGAGCAGGCTTGACCTTCACTTTGCTGCTTCCCTGTATTTCGCGGGATATCAGGCGGGCCGACTCACTTGTCCCCATGGATTGACCAATTACTTTCCTGGCCGACAGCCAGCGGATTTGAGAGAGAGCCTTTATGTCCTACGTGCTGAATACTGCCCAAGACCGGCAGGAGATGCTTCAGATTCTTGGACTGGACAGCATCGACGAACTGTTCGCCATGATCCCCGCCGATGTGCGGCTGGGGCGACCACTCGATTTGCCTCCCGCCCTGGGCGAATTGGAACTCACGGCACATTTAAGCAGCCTGGCTGGAAAGAACGATTCAGCCGCGTCCAAAGTCTGCTTTCTGGGGGGCGGAAGCTACGACCACTTCATTCCGGCCGTGGTGGATCATGTCGCTTCCCGGAGCGAGTTTTACACGTCCTACACGCCCTATCAGGCGGAAGTCAGCCAGGGAAATCTGCAGGCGATCTTCGAATACCAGACGCTGATTACCCAACTCACGGGAATGGAGGTCTCCAACGCCAGTATGTACGACGGCGCGAGCGCCGCGGCGGAAGCGGTGATGATGGCCCTCGCCGTCTCGCCGGAACGCCGTCGGGTGGTCACCGCCTCCAGCGTGCATCCGGAATACCGCGAGGTGATTGAAACCTATCTGGCCCACCAGGAAGTGGAACTTGTCACGATCCCCACACCCGACGGAATTGCTAGCCCAGAAGACGTGGCGGCAATGGTGGACCAAAATACTGCTTGCGTACTCGTGCAACAGCCGAATTTCTTCGGCTGCCTGGAGGAGGTGCGCCGCTGGGCGGACATTGCCCATGACCACGGAAGCCTGTTCGTGACCGCCGTGGATCCCATCAGCCTTGGTTTGCTCCCCCGCCCGAGCACTTACGGCGCGGATATCGTTGTCGCCGAAGGGCAATCGCTGGGGAATCCACTCGCCTACGGTGGTCCC
Organism: Pirellulales bacterium; assembly: GCA_028289405.1. Lineage (GTDB taxonomy): Bacteria > Planctomycetota > Planctomycetia > Pirellulales > JANQPP01 > JANQPP01. The sequence continues at coordinate 14,474 of JANQPP010000210.1, read as the reverse complement.
TATCTGGGCATCTTGGCTTGCCGTGAGGCGTTCATGAGGCGGCTGCCGGGGCGTCTCGCCGGCCAAACGGTCGACCAGCGCAACCAACGCTGCTGGACTCTCACGCTCCAAACGCGGGAACAGCACATTCGGCGTGAAAAGGCAACGAGCAACATCTGCACGAATCAGGGGTTGTTGGCCCTGCGTGCCAGTGTTTGTCTCGCTGCCTTGGGGCCCCGTGGCATGCGGCAAGCCGCCGAGTTAAGCGTCCGCAAGGCCAGCTATGCCCGTGACAAACTGGCCGGCAATTCACGCTTCACCCGCTTATTCGACGCGCCAACCTTCAAGGAATTCGTCATCCGCGACACGTCCGGACAAGTGGACGAACTTCTGGCCCACGGACTGGAATGCGGTTATCTCGCGGGAGTACCGTTGGGCAAGTGGTACCCGGACTTCGCGGATTGCTTGCTGGTGGCGGTTACCGAAAAGCGGACGCGGGCCGAAATTGACGGGCTCGTGGATTGCTTCGTGAATTCGGAACAGAGGACGGAGGTCGTTCATGCGTAATACTCGTGCCACGCAACTGTTGACCGAGCTGTCTCGCGAGGGGCGTTACAATCCTCTTTTGCCCGATTGCGATGTGCCCCAGCCGCCGCTAGAGGAATTGCTGCCCCGCGAGGCGATTGCCGCGGAACTGCTCCCCTTGCCGGAGGTGGCGGAGCCCGATCTGGTTCGGCACTACACGAATCTTTCGACATTGAATATGTCGGTCGATACGCATTTTTACCCCTTGGGTTCTTGTACGATGAAGTACAACCCCAAGCGGAATGAGCGTCTCGCTGGTCTCGACGGCTTTGCCGCCGTGCATCCCTATCAGCCCGAAGAAACAATCCAAGGGCTGCTCGAACTTCTATACGAGCTCCAGGAAATGTTGGCCGAGATTAGCGGCCTGCACGCCGTCTCCTTGCAGCCCGCCGCCGGCGCGCAAGGAGAGCTGACCGCTTTGCTCGTCGCCGCCGCTTATTTCCAGGAGCGCGGTGAACACCGCACGAAAGTCCTGGCTCCCGACAGCGCCCATGGCACGAACCCCGCCAGCGCGCACATGGCTGGTTTCCGGACCGTCACCGTGAAAAGCACTCCTGAAGGCTTGGTGGACCGGGACGACCTACGAAGGCACCTGGACGACGAAGCCGCCGTGTTCATGGTGACCAACCCCAACACGCTGGGCCTGTTTGAAACCGAAATCCGCGAGATCGCCGAAGAAGTTCATGGCACGGGGGGGCTGATTTACCTCGACGGCGCGAACATGAACGCGATTTTGGGGATCTCTCGGCCCGGCGATTTCGGCGCGGACATGATGCATTTCAATCCGCACAAGACGTTTAGCGGCCCCCATGGAGGTGGAGGGCCTGGCGCCGGCCCGATCGCCGTCACCCGGGACTTGGCTCCATTTCTGCCCACGCCCGTGGTCGCGAGGGAAGGGGATGTCTTCCGGCTCGACGAGGATCGTCCCCGTTCGATTGGCCGTGTGCGTGGCTTTTTCGGCAATGTCGGCGTGCTCGTCCGGGCCTATTGCTACATCCGCACGCACGGTCCGGAGGGGTTGCGGGAAGTCTCGGAGAACGCAGTGCTGAATGCCAATTACCTGCTGCACCGTCTCAAGGAATTTTTGCCCGTGCCGCAGGGGGACTGCTGCATGCACGAATTCGTGGCCACCGCCAAGGATTGCAAAGCGGAACGCGGTATCACGGCCATGGATATCGCCAAGCGGCTCTTGGATTACGGATTCCACGCCCCCACGGTCTACTTTCCGCCCATTGTCCGCGAGGCAATCATGGTCGAGCCGACCGAAACCGAGAGCCGGGAAACACTCGATGCTTTCGCCGAAGCAATCGGGAAAATCGTGCAAGAGGATCCAGAACTGCTCCACGCGGCGCCGCACTCCACGCCCGTGACCCGGCCTGACGATGTCCGCGCCGCACGGCAACCAGTGATGCGAGCCGTTGCCGCAGGTGAGAACGGCCACGAAGGATAAGGGCCGATGCCAAATTCCTTGGCCGGCCGGTTGATCCTGGATACCGCCCAAGACGGTCCCTGGAATATGGCCGTGGATGAGGCGATTCTCGATACCAGTGATGTCGAATCCAGACCCACGCTCCGCTTTTATGCCTGGTCGCCGGCCACGCTTTCGCTTGGTTATTTCCAATCCTGGTCAGAGCGGTCAGCCCATGCCGCGAGCCGAGAGTGCCCCGCGGTACGCCGGCAAAGCGGAGGCGGTGCGATCCTGCATGACCGGGAAGTGACTTACTCTTTGACGCTCCCCTTCTCGCATCGAATGGCCCGACATTCGCGAGATTTGTATCTCGTGGTCCATCAGGGGCTGCTTGCCGTGTTCTTCGAGGAGTTCGGCATTCACGCTTCCCTGGTTCCCGATCGTTTGGCCGATTCCTCTCCCCAGCAACCCTTTCTCTGTTTCCAGCGCCGCAGCCCGGGCGATGTGATACTGGAAGGCCACAAAGTGGCCGGCAGCGCCCAACGGCGCCGCAAAGGAGCGGTCCTGCAACACGGCAGCCTTCTCCTCGGCAAGTCCGAATTCGCTCCCGAACTTCCTGGCGTGCAGGAAATAACTGGAGTGGCGATCCCCGAATCAGAGTTCATCCGGCGCTGGTCAGCGCTGATCGGAGAGCGTTTGGGCGTGGATTGGAGCTGCGAGGGACTTGCCGCGCGAGAACAGAAAGTGGCCCATCGCTTCTGGGAATCGCGCTACGCGAATCAGAGCTGGAACACGCGGCGCTGAATCCATCTGGCTTCAATGACTGCTGCGGAATACTGGAATTCGCTTGCAAAGGGCGATCTCGGCCCACATGCTGGGCGGGATGAATTTCGGATTCCGATGGTCGAGAGAAAGCTTCATGCACAGGCAAACGTGGTGTGGTTGGTCGTGGTTGTTGGTCTTGTCGTGCGTGTGCTTGACCGTGTCCGCGCAGGTGCCCGATATTCCGCCGGAACAAGGCGCGGCGGGGCTTTATCAGGCATTACAGCGGCTCAACACTACGGCTTCCGTGCTGCATGTGGTGGCCCACCCTGATGATGAAGACGGCGCCATGCTGACCTACTCGGCGCGGGGCCAAGCGGCCCACACGATGTTGTTCAGCATTACCCGGGGCGAAGGGGGCGCGAATCTCATCTCTTCGGACTTCTTCGACGCGCTGGGCATCTTGCGAACCCTGGAGCATCAAAAATCCGCCGAATATTACGGCATCGAACTCTTCTACTCCCACGCCGTGGACTACGGCTATTCCAAGACGCTGCAAGAAGCTCTCACGCAATGGAGGGGAGAGAACACGGTATTGGAAGATTTGGTCCGCGTGGTGCGGCGCGAGCGGCCTGACGTGATTGCCGCGCGGTTTCGTGGGGATTCGCGGGATGGGCACGGCCATCACCAACTCTCCGGCGTGCTGGCCCGCCTGGCATTCGATGCCGCCGCTGATCCAAAACGCTTTCCACGGCAACTCGAACATGGTCTGCGTCCCTGGCAACCGCGCAAGCTGTACCACGACAACATCCGCCCTGACTGGCGTTCCGAGGATCGGGACGCTTGGACCTTGGCCCTGCCGACGGGGGAATACGATCCGCTCTTGGGCCGCTCGTACGCGCAAATCGCCCGCTATGGCTTGGGGTTTCAACGCAGCCAAGGCATCTCCGGCCATGATGGCCCGGCGGGGCCCCGTATGTCGTACTACCGTCTCGTGCGTAGTGCTGGAATTGTTTCCTCTGATGCGAAGGAAACCTCGTTTTGGGATGGTCTGGATACGTCCATTGAAGGAATTGCCGAGCGGGCCATGCAGAATCCTCCGGCATGGCTGCGAGAGGGCTTATCGGCCATGCAAGTCGCCGCGAATGGGGCGCGAAATGAGTTTCATCCCGTGCAGGTGGAGAAGGTCGTCGAACCGCTCGTGGAAGGGCTCCGCGCCACGCGGAACTTGCTGACCTTGATCCAGGAAAAACCGCTCTCGGAATCCGCGCGAGACGAGCTGCAATTTCATCTCCAGCGAAAAGAAGCTGAATTCGAAGACGCCCTGGCGCGGGCTTTGGCGCTTGATTTCACGTCCACCGCTCATGACACGCCGGCTGCCGAGGGTAGCTCTCCTTTTCGGGGAGAAGAGTCCGGTTTTCAGCATGCGGTGCCGGGCCAATCGTTCTATGTGCGGCTCGCGCTGACCAACCGGGGCGAGTATGAAGTCCGCCCTGTCGAGTTGTCGTTGGATGTCCCCTCGACTTGGCAAGCGGAGACGCCGGAAACGGCGTGGCCCACGCTCGGCTACAACGAAGCCGTGGTAGCGGAACCGAGGGTTCAACTTCCCTCGGACGCCAAGCCCACGAAGCCCTATTGGCGCCGCGCTTCGATCCGCGAACCGTTGTACGAGATTTCCGAGACGGAGTTTGCCGGCCAGCCTTTTGCTCCTCCACCAGTATGGGGCCGGGCCGAGGTCGAAATCATGAATACGAAAGTCTTTTTGCGTTTGCCGGTGCGGGTCAAGTTTCGACATCCGGATTTGGGGCGCGTGGCCTATCCACTCGATGTGGTGCCGGCGGTCGGCGTGCGATTCTTGAACGAAAACGGCGTCGTGCCGAGTGGCGAGAACGAATATCCTCTATCGGTGGCCGTGAAGCATGGCGGGCACGAACATTTGCAGGGTGAACTGCGGCTGGAGATCCCGGAGGACTGGGCTTGTGATCCGGTCACTCAAAAATTCTCGTTCGAAAAAGAAGGGGAGGAGGCTACGTTCGAATTCATGCTAAAACTCCCCCCGAATTTGCCGCCGCGCCGGTATGTCGTGCAGGCAACCGCCACTGCGGATGGCAAATCGTACGACGAAGGTTGGCGGACGATCACCGCCCGGGACTTGAGCCGTTACAACCTCTTCACTCCAGCCCGGCATGAACTGCAAGCGGTCGACTTGGACATCGCTGAAAACCTAGGCGTGGGTTACATCATGGGCTCTGGGGACGAAGTCCCGGCCGCGCTGTCTCAATTAGGTTGCCAGGTGATGCTATTGGATGAGTCGGACGTCGCCGCCGGAGATCTGTCGAGTTACGACGTGATCGTCGTGGGAGTACGGGCGTACGCTGTGCGAGCAGACCTCCGGAACCACAACGATCGGCTGTTGAAATACGTCCATGACGGCGGCGTGATGATCGTGCAGTACCAAACGCCCGAATTCGACAACAACTACGGGCCGTATCCCTATCGCCAGGGAAGGAGCCCGGAGGAAGTCAGCGAAGAGGACGCGGAAGTCACGATCTTGGAGCCAAATCACGTTGTCCTTAGCCGACCGAACCGAATCACCGTCGCCGATTTTGAAGGCTGGGTGGAACAACGCGGGTCAAAATTCTGGCAATCGTGGGACGAACGCTACACGCCACTATTGGAGTGCCACGACCAAGGGCAATCACCGCAACGGGGAGGCATGCTGTTCACTCAATACGGCCAGGGATTCTACATCTACTCCGCGTATGCCTGGTATCGCCAGCTTCCGGCTGGCGTGCCTGGCGCCTACCGCATCTACGCCAATATGCTCTCCCTCCCACGCACGCTGTCTCGCTGACCGGTGGAGCCCAGAGAAAGGAGTCACTCGCACGACGCCTCAGGGGAATTTTCCGGCTTCGAACGATCCCAGTTCCGCTGTAGCAGGTGTACTTTGGCCACGTCGTGCATGTAGTGATTTCTCAGTTTCGCGGCGGCTGCCTTCCGCATGTGCTCTCGGGCTCGATCCTCTTTCCCGGCGGCCTCATGATAGAGACCCAGGTAGAGATGCGCATACATTTGGGCACGAGGCGTTCCCGACTTCTTGGCCGCTTCTAAAATGGCAACCTCTGAACCGCGTCCCGCAAAAAATGCGTAAACTTCCGACATCGGCACGCGGACATCCCTCGCGGTGTCGATCTCGATCAGCGACTTTCTCGCGGCTTCTAGGTTTTCACTCCTTGCCATGCAGATGAAATGCCAGGCGGCGTTCTCCACATCGTGCGGATTGACCCGCTGATGGGATTCGAATAGCCGGCGCCCCTGCTCGAACTCGCCCGCGTAGTACAAGCTAATCCCGAGCTGCCAAAGGTGCGGGGCGGAGCGGGGTTCCAATTCCGCGGCGCGTTGAAAATCACGAATGGACTCGTCGATCTGGTTCTCGCGAAACCGACGCATGCCCCGGGATACATAATCGGATGCGGAGTCGAGCGGCTCCTCCGCCAAGGCCGCCATGGCCAAAAATAACATCATCGGCAGCGCCGTACGGAGTGAGGGCATGTCGTGCAATCTCCAGGAGAGGGGGGCAGGATACTGCTCTTATCTACCGCATGGCGGACGAGAAGTCGAGCCAACGCCGCATGCCATTCGACTACTGGGCGGCAGTAAAAATTTACTCCGAAATATTGACGGGACGTCGCAAAGTGCTACGATAGAATCAAATCTAAAAAACCAAACAACACATCCTTACACAGAGGTTCCGCATGGCCCGCCCGCGAGCCAAAGAGCTGACCGAGCGCGAGCTCGAGATCATGCATGTCTTCTGGGATGACGGCGAGATAACTGCGAGCGAGGTCCGTGATCGGCTGGCGGTCGCGGGCCGTGACCTGGCTTATACCACGGTCGCCACGTTAATCCGGATCCTTATGGAAAAAGGATTTTTGGAAACGACCACCGAAGAGCGGCCTTTCCGCTATCGGCCGTTGCGTTCCTTCGAAGAGGTTTCATCCAACCTGGTCGGTGATTTGGTGGAACGGGTCTTTGGTGGTTCCCGCGAAATGCTGCTGAAGTGTTTGCTGGACCAGCAAAAGCTGTCGCGGAAGGAACGACTTGCCCTGGAACAGTTTTTGAAGGAGCAGCGGCGATGAATCAATTCGGCCTGACTTTGGTCTGGTGCGCGATACAGGTCACGATCGTCACCTGCGTTGCCAGTACATGTTATCTGCTGGTCCGCCGCCATGGCCCGGCAATCGGTGCGACGGTTGTGCTCGCCGGTTTATTCCTGGTTCTGGGCCTGACGCCGATGGCTTTCAGCCGGTGGCCAAATTGGAATTTACTCAGACCCAACGTTTCGGAAACTGTCGCGAACGTGCCAGCCGTGCGCGCGGAAGCGAGTGAAGACCCTACGGAGGGTTTGGCCTCACGGCAAGGCGGCTCCACTGCGTGGAGTTCTTTTTTTGGCGCGTTTTGGGACGAATTGCGAATTCCGCCCGCCGAGGCGCCGAGGGCGACGTCCGGTATGCGGTGGCCAGAAATTGTCGCCTGGTGTTTCGCCGCTGCGGTCATCATGGGTTTGGTGCGATTGTTGGCCGGCTTGGGCGCGGTTCGGGTTTATCGCCATGGCAGCCATGCGATTCGTGACGATCCAATACTTGAATTAAGCGACGTACTACGCGCGGAAATCGGTTGCCGGCGCGACGTGGAACTGCGGGAATCGGAAGGCTTGAGTACCGCCGCGACCGTCGGTTGGCACCGGCCAGTGATTTTGCTGCCGACCCAATGGCGATCCTGGAACCATGCCGAACGTCGTGCCGTGCTAGCGCATGAACTGGCGCACATCCATCGCCAAGATTATGCCACTTGGGCCGCTGCCCAATGCGTGCTGCTCTTGCACTTTTATCACCCGCTGGTACACGGGCTCGTCCGCTGGTTACGGCTGGACCAGGAGTTGGCGGCCGACGCCGTGGCGGCGCGGCTCAGCGGTGGATCGCGCCCGTACTTGACCACCTTGGCCGACATGGCGTTGCGACAACCGGATCGCCCCATGAGTTGGCCTGCTCGATCGTTTCTGCCGACCCGCAGAACTTTTTTGAGGAGAATTGAGATGCTTCGTGATCCGAAACAAGTGGAATTGACGAGTTCGTCACGCACGCGAAACGCGGCATTGGCTGCGGTCCTCGCGGCGGGCCTCGTCGCGGTTGGCATTCGGCCTGGCGGTCCCGGTTCGCCCGAGAGCACGGCGGCGGAGCCCTTTCGCGAGGTCTCTCAAGTTACGCGTACCCCGGCATCCCCGGCAAGGCAGCCGTTCTCGCTAGCCTACGTACCACGGGATGCCGTGGGCGTGGTGGCGGTTCGCCCAGCGTCGCTGTTAACACAACCGATGTTTCAACCGCTGGCGGAACTTCTTTCCGGCGAAAGCGGTTGGTCAGATACCCTCGGCGTCGAGGAAACACAAATTGAACAAGCGCTGAGCGTATTCCTGGTGAGAGAGCGAACGCGGGCCCCCGAGCCTGCGCTGTTCATCTTGCGATTAACCACCCCGCAAGCCGCCGAGAGTATGCTGGAGAAACTCTTCTCGGACGCGGAGAAAGTCTCGTTTGCCGGGCAAGCGTATCTACAAACACGCCAACAGGGCCTGGCGTTTCAGGCGGATCCGCGAACGCTCGTACTCAGCGACCAAGAAGGGTATCTCCGCCGCGCAATCATCGCCGGCGACTCGGGAGCCGCGGACGTGCCTTGGGCCAGCGACTGGCAACAGGTTGCCGGCGCGGACGCCACCGCCATACTCCAAGTATCGATGCTCAGCGCGGATATGGACCGGCAGTTGGCTCAATCCCCTGGGCCAGCGCGGGCTCCGCTGGCCATGGTCGCGCCGCTGTGGAAAAACATCTCCGTGGCCACCTTGCAGGTCACGGCCAAGGAGGAACTCTCCCTGGAGGCGGTGGGCCAGATTCCCGACGCCGACAAGGTCGCCGCGGTGGAAGCGACGCTGTCCGCCCTCATCACGCTGGGGAAAAACTCGCTCTCCCAATTCCGAGGCCAGGCCAGCCAGGAAGAACCAGCTCAGGCGGAAATTGCCTTGCGGGCGCTCGATCTGGCCGATCGCGTCCTAGAGCAAGCAGTGGTGACCAAGTCAGAGAAAAACGTGACGGTGCGCCTCAACGCCGACCGCCAAACAACGGCCCAATTGGTGCAAACCATGATTCCCGCCGTGACAGCCGCCCGCGCGGCATCCGAGCGAACGAAGTCCATGAATAACCTAAAGCAACTCGCACTGGCGATGCTTATGTATGCACACAAGCACGGGCACTATCCCCCAGCCGTCGTGATCGGTCCGGACGGGCAGACACCACATAGTTGGCGCGTGGCGCTGCTGCAGTTTCTCGACGAACCACTTTACCGACAATACCGGCTGGATGAACCTTGGAACAGCGAAAATAATCGCAAAGTCTTGGAGCAGATGCCGGAATTCTTCAAGCATCCCTCGGCCAAGAAGGGCTCCCAGGAAACCGCTTACCACGTGATCACGGGACCGAACACGGTCTTTTCCGGAAACGAAGGAACTAGCATCGAGGACATCACGGATGGAACATCCAACACACTCCTGGTCGTGGAGGCCAAACGCGGAATTCCCTGGACGAAGCCGGAGGATGTTCCCTTGGAGGACGGAAAGCTTCCCGACCTCGGCGGATTTCATGAACAGTATTTCACGGCGGCATTCGCGGATGGCTCCGTGCGAATCATCATGAAGTCTACCGATGAACGGATGCTACGCTTCATGTTTATGATCAACGACGGCGAGTCGATCACCAATTTCGACGCGCGGCAAACGCCCGCAGAGGCTTTGCGAAGTACCCTTACTCCCGAGCGTGACGAGCACATTGATGAAGTCGTTCAGTTTCCCTCGGAGACCTCGCAAAGTACTGCCACTCCCGAGCGTGACGAGCACATTGATGAAGTCATTCAGTTTCCCTCGGAGACCTCGCAAGGTACTGTCAATCCCGAGTGATCACCACGAATATTGTAGCCGATGACACGGTAGCACATGGCCCCTTCTGGCTTTACCAGAAGGGGCCGTGCGCCCTCCCGGCAATTCGGGACGCATTCTTTATTTCGACTGGCCATCGGGGACCTGGTCTGAAGTTTTTTTGCACAAGGTTTGCCAAGACATGGCTTAGGTGGGCGAACAACACCGCATAGCTATCAGACAATACCTTTGCATTCGTTCTCCACCGGAGTTTCGCGGTCGGTCGATCCCAAACTGCGCGCACAAATGGAGGTTTGCCCTTAGGTTCGCATTTTGAGCCGTCTCAAGTCGATGCTGCGTTAGATTGAGCAATACTGGATGGATTCGGTGAAAAGTCAAAATCGCCGCCGGAGTGATACGTGGCACCTAACACAAACCACGCCAGCAGGCTTGCTTCAATGATCCAAGATGGCTGGTCCGCCATAGCTCGTATTTTCGATAAGAAAAAGAGCATATGCCGCAAGTTGATGGTCGTGCTCGTGGGTATCATCGCCATGATGGTGCCGTTGTTGGCCATTCAGAGGCATGCTAAACGTCAGGAAGCATGCGCCGACCGAGTTCGTGAATTGGGAGGGACAGTATTCTTTCATAATTCTTGGATGAAGATGCCCGCCAGTCTACGGCGATTATCAAGTGCCGTCGTTCCACGTCAGGTCCAGGCAGTTAGCCTCGTCCATTGCGACGTCGATGATCATGATCTCCCCGATCTAAAAAACCTCACCGGACTAGACTCTTTGATTCTTCGGGGCACAAAAGTCACGGATAAGAGCGCTCCACGTATTGGCGGGCTTGGTAAGTTGAAACATTTGGACATGTCATTGACCCAAGTGACCGACGAATCGCTAGTGTCCATCGGGCGACTGACACGACTTGAGACGCTCATGCTGACATCGACCAGCATTACGGATTCGGGACTTGACAACTTAACCGGATTAAGGGAACTCCAGTTCTTGTCGGTCATGGATACGGGGGTAACCGACTCGGGCAAAGATCGCATCAAGGCCACACTCCCCAAATTGCACGTTGTTCAGTAGACAAACCTGGAGCCGTGCCCAGCCAAACGTCGTGAAAGTTCCTTTGCAACGCGTCGAGCTACGCGAGGCTCGCCGGCAACAATTCACCTTTTTGCCGCGACGAAACTAGATATCTTCAGACATTGTTTCGAGCCGGGGTGACCGCGAAAGGGTCGGCGGCGGTCCCCCGGCTTTCTTATTGGTTGCTCTGCCCTTGCGCACCCTCCTTTTCCATGGCGGCGGACATGAGCGTTCACGCAAGTGGATGACAAACCACTTGTTTCCCACTTTTTCTCGGCGACTGAATTCCATCGAATTTAAACGCCGCGGACGCGCGAAAACCTGGCAGGCCGCCTTCTATTTCTGGCATCGCTCGTCTTTGATGAGTAAGCTATCCGACGATTGCCTGCAGAACGATTTTGCAGTGCATTCTCTTGGTTTTTGCCAAAACGCAATAGATTTCATGGGAGCATCGCATCTTGCCTCGGATTCTTGGACCTATCCTTCTGTTCGCCGCCGCCACGTCAATATCTTTGCTCGCGCACGGGCAAGACTTTCCTCCGATTTACAATTCGGAGTCGGAACGCGAGGCTCAGCCGATGTCGGCGGAGGAAGCGGCAGCCCGATTTGAGGTTCCCCCCGGCTTCGAAGTGAATGTCTTCGCCAGTGAACCGGACGTGCAAAACCCGATCGCCATGACCTGGGACGCGCGGGGCCGGTTGTGGATTGCTGAGAACTATACCTACGCGGACCGTGCCCAACGTTTCGATTTGACGCTCCACGACCGTGTCTTGATTTTAGAAGATACCGACGGTGACGGACGAGCGGACCAACGCTCCGTTTTCTCCGATCAAGTGCAGATGTTGACCGGCATCGAAGTCGGGCACGGCGGCGTGTGGCTGATGTGCCCGCCGCGCTTGTTATTCGTTCCAGACGAGGATTTGGACGATGTTCCCGATGGCCCAGCCCAAATCGTACTCGACGGTTTCGAGGTCGCGCAAGAAAACTACCACAACTTCGCCAACGGTTTGAAGTGGGGGCCGGATGGCTGGCTGTACGGTCGCTGTGGCGGTTCATGTCCCGGGAGTGTCGGCATACCCGGGACCCCCGACGGGCAGCGTGTCGCGCTGGAGGGAGGCATCTGGCGATTCCATCCGCGAACGTCGAGTTTCGAAGTTTTGGCCCATGGCACGACGAACCCCTGGGGGCACGATTGGGATGAATTCGGCGAAGCGTTTTTCATCAACACGGTCAACGGCCATTTGTGGCACCTGATTCCCGGTGCCCACTGCGACCGGCCCGTGACGCTCGATCCAAATCCGTATGTCTATGAGCTGCTCGACATGCATGCCGATCATTGGCATTTCGATAGGGGAACCCGTTGGCAGGATTCGCGCGATGGCGTCGCGAACGCATACGGAGGCGGACATGCCCATTGCGGGATGATGATCTACCTTGGCGGAAATTGGCCCAGCGAATACCACGGACAGCTCTTGACATGGAACATTCATGGCCGCCGCGCCAATCAAGAGCATCTCAAGCGGGAGGGAAGCGGCTACGTCGGCCAGCATGGTAAAGATCTTCTACTGAGCGCGGACCCCTTCTTTCGCGGCATGGATTTGAACTATGGTCCCGACGGCGCGGTCCACGTCATTGATTGGAGTGACACTGGGGAATGCCACGAACACACCGGCGTCCATCGCACCAGTGGCCGAGTGTTTCGCGTGACCCATCCCGAGGCTTCCGTCGAGCCGCGCCAAAATTTCGACCTGCGTTCTTGGCCCAGCGTCCGGCTAGTGGAGCTCATACTTCACGCCAACGAGTGGTATCCGCGACAAGCCCGGCTGATTCTGGCCGAAAGAAGCGGACCCTCGGGCCAAGGTGACGCGGCGAGTGATCTCTCTAGGGCGGTCCACGCATTGCGAGACTTGGTCCGTGGTAGCGATGCCGTGCCGGCTTATCGCGCGCTAGTTACCCTGCACGCGATGGAGGCTGCGGACGAGCCATTCTCGCGCGAATTGCTCGCGCATCCGAACGAACACCTCCGAGTTTGGGCTATCCGTGTGCTGACCGACAATTGGCCCATCGATGGAATTTTGGGACCACGGGACCTACCCGAGGAACTGTCCCACCGAATCGAGACAGAATGCTCTCGGTTATTACCGGAATTTTGCAAGATGGCCCGTCATGAGGAAAGTGGCCTAGTACGGCTTGCGTTGGCATCCACGCTCCAGCGGATGCCGCCGAAATACCGTGCCGCGCTCGCAGGAACGTTGATGAGACGTGCCGAGGACGCGGAGGATCACAACATGCCGCTGTTGGTCTGGTATGGATTGATCCCCCTAGCGGAGTCCGATCCATTTGATTTGGCCGAGTTGGCAATTCGATCACGTTGGCCCAAAACTCGGCGACTGATCGCTCGGCGGTTGGCCGAGCAGATCGACGAAGCTCCGCGGGCTGTCGACGAACTTGTGTCCCATGCTGCCCAAACCTCGGACCAGGATCAGAGGTTCCAACTATTGCAAGGCATCGCGGACGGACTCAGAGGATGGAGCCGAGCACCGCGCCCCACGAATTGGCATGCTGTAGAGGCCGCCGCAGCGGCCAACGGTGACGAGCCCACCCAAGCGTTAGTTCGGGACCTGAGCGTACTCTTCGGCAACGGGCGAGCCCTGGAAGAGGTGCGTCAAATTGTGCTAAACAAAAATGCTGAATTCAGCATCCGCCGCTCGGCGCTCGAAACACTTGTGGAACATGGCGGTGAGGAAATTACTGAGATTTGTCTGGGCTTGCTAGATAACTCCAGCCTAAACAGAGTCGCGGCCAAGGGCTTGGCGAAGAGCCGTGAGCCACGAGTGGCCGAAGCGCTGATCGAAAATTACCGCCGCTTCCGGGCGCCGTATCGTCCGGCAGTTGTGGAGATCTTGTCCTCACGCCCCGCCTTCGCCGCGATACTGCTGGACGCGATCGTGGCGGAAAAAATCCCTGTTACCGATCTCACGGCGTTCGACGTGCGGCAAATTCGTTCGTTGGACGAACCCGAGCTGCAGCAGCGCGTTTCCGAGATTTGGGGAGAAGTCCGCGAATCACCGGAGGCCAAACGCAATCGCATTCTCTCGCTCAAACGACAGTTAACGCCAGCGGCAATCGCCGCGGGTAATCCATCGCGCGGGCGGACGCTCTTCGATCAAAGCTGTGCGAAATGCCATAAATTATTCGGGCAAGGGGCAACGATTGGTCCCGATTTGACCGGTGGCAACCGTGACAACCTCGATTACTTGTTGGAAAACATCGTGGACCCCAGCGCCGTGGTCAATAAGGACTTTTACATGACGATCGTGGAAACTACGGACGGGCGAGTCCTGAACGGCCTCGTGACTTCCTCGAACGACAAAACACTCACGCTGCAAACACAAACAGAGCTTGTCACCATTCCCCAAGAAAGCGTGGAGGCGACGCGGGTCACCACGCTCTCACCCATGCCGGATGGCTTGCTGGACAATCTTTCCGAGCAACAGATCCGAGATTTGGTGGCATACCTCAGGCAGCCAGCACAGGTCCCGCTTCAAAACTAGCAATGAGGTAAAAAAATCAAGTCGAAACGGCGGCATTTTTGGGAATCTCGACACGTGCGGTGCGCAGGAAGATGCTCATCATTCGGGATGTTTTCCGCGATACCCAGGAGGATGAGGCATGATCATGTCGGACG
>JANQPP010000198.1 GCA_028289405.1 Pirellulales bacterium | reverse complement strand
GGTCCGCCGACCGCCACGATCATTCTCAACATGGTGGGCACGAAACACCGGTTGACCGAGGACATGCGGCGGGCCGCCAAGGCCCTCGACTTGCCGATTTCCAAAACGGCCTGGGTGCATCGCCAAGCCTATGCGGATGCGCCGGGCCAGGGAACGGTGGTCTGGAAAATGGGCGCCCGAGCCAAGCCGGCCGCCACCGAAGTCCGCAAAATCTTCTCGGAGCTATTTCCCGAGGCCAAGAAGCGGAATTCCACCAAACACAGGAGGACCGAATGAAACAGCGTCGATCGCTCGTGGAGGGAGTGAAAACCGCCGAACGCAGTGACGAAGAAAAGGAATTCGTCTACGGCAAAAAAGAGCCACAACCACAGCCCATCGACGTGGGGGAAACTAACCGGCCTTCGGCTCCACCACCCGATGAAATTCCCAAACAGCAAGCGGACATCCTGCCGCAGATGGCCGGACGCCAGCCGATTACCATCCGCTGCACACCCCAGATCGCTTCGGCCCTGAAGCGCGTTTCCCTGCAACGTCAGCTTAGCGGCGTCAAGCCGTACCACATGCAGGATATCGCGGAGCAGGCCCTGCGGACGTGGCTGGAATCGAATACGTAAAGCGTCCCACGGACATGGTCGCATGAGCATCCGCATCTCCTCACTTCGACATGGCGTTTAACGGCCCAAAATTGAGCCGTGGGACGTCATGTTCTCTTTTTGGGTACCTGAGTAGCTCCCCATCCGAATCGGCGCTGTAAGGGGCATTTCTGATCGAAATCGACCCACAACCGCTTCCCCGTGTATTGGATGATCTTCTGAAAATAACCGTGGCGCCGGGAATCTCCGGTGAAACGCTGAGCATGCCGTGATTTACCCTATCCCCGCTGTGGCCGGCCTCCAACAATCCAAAGGAATTTGTATTAATGTGACGCAATGTCATCAAGCAGTCACATAACACTGCTATGACGATCTTATGAGAATCACGCCGCATTACTCGGCCGCCGGTGCCAAGAGCTACTACGAGGTTAGCGACTATCTGAGCGCTGGCCCGGAAGAACTCCAAGGCCAGTGGCTGGGGAAGGCGGCGACGGAATTGGGCCTCGTGGGAGAGGTGCAGAAAGCCCACTTCGATCGCATGGTGGACAATCTGCACCCGATCCGAGAGGAACGGCTGACCCCGCGCATGCGGGACAATCGTCGCTTTGGCTGGGATATCATGCTGTCGGCACTCAAGAGTGTCTCCATCGCCTACGGCCTCTTGGGAGACTGACCTGCCCCCACGAACGGTACCAATGTTTGAGTTAGGAAATTGGGTTGTTGAGCCCTTCCGCCGTCGCCATCGCCGACCAACACTCCGCGTCGGTGCCCGCCTTCACCCGTGGCTGAGGCCGAGCCCTTTTGTCGAGCCGGAGCGGAGGTTCCCGCGATCAATAACGCCTCGGGCGTCGGCGGGCGGTAGTCCAAGGCACTGTGTGGACGGATGGTATTGTATTCCACACGCCAGCGTTCGATCAGCACTTTGGCCTCCAACAACGTATCAAAGATCTCTCCGTTTAACAGTTCATCGCGTAGCCTCCCATTAAAAGATTCGATGTAGCCGTTTTCCCAGGGACTGCCTGGTTCGATAAACAAGGTTTTCACTTCCACGCGTTCCAGCCAGTTCCGCACCTTCTTCGCCGTGAACTCGGGGCCATTGTCACTGCGGATGTAGTCCGGCACGCCACGGGTCACGAACAGGTCGCTCAAACGTTCCAGCACCTCCGTGCTGCTCAGTCGGCGGGCCACATCAATCGCCCAGGCATTGCCGGCTAAACTCATCGATCATCGTCAGCATCCGAAAGGCGCGGCC
>JANQPP010000188.1 GCA_028289405.1 Pirellulales bacterium | reverse complement strand
CGACTTCACGCTGCTCAAGGATGCCTTTGGCACCAGCGAGGGCGATCCGAACTTCCTCGCGGCGGCCGACATTGACATGGACGGCAACGTAGGACTATCCGACTTCACGGCTTTGAAAGACAACTTTGGCGCCATGGCCCAAGTCCCCGAGCCGTCAACTCTTGTGCTCGCCGCCTTCTTGGGGGGCATTTTGATTTTGCGTCGGCGGGCAGCCTGATCGGCAGGCTTCGGCCAGGCTTGGGATCGAGATTGTCGCGGTCGAGGGGCCTTCGCGACGGGTCGGCGGCGGATCTGATATCTTAAATAGCGGGTCGCATGACATCCGCTGCGGGGTCGGCGTGGCTTCAGCGGACGGAACGGTTTGCTTTTCGCAACGCCATCGCGCAGCGGAGCTGAACGAATCGGCTACGATGGTTCCCTGCATGCGTGCGACCAGCGCCAGATCGCAAGCTTCCCCTTCGTAAAGACGCCTTTCCACGTGTCAGAGAATTTTCATCCGACCCGAACGTTTGGCGGCCGGCGGCGTATTTGGACCTCGGCGATGGCCGGACTCGGCCTGGGCACGGTAGCCATCGGGTGCGTGATGTGGCGAAATCCCGTTGCTTCCCGCTTGTTCGCCAACACGTTGTTCTTGGCCATTGCCGCGGTGTGTCTGGCGTGGCCGGTGGGCGTTCTCGCTTCGTGGATTTTGATCCGCCGAGCGGACCGCTGGGCGATGGCGATCTTTGGCCTACTTGTGTTGATGGGGCTTATTCCGCCTTATCTACATGCCGCCGCCTGGGAAGCGGTGGCGGGCGCGTCCGGAATCGTGCCGCTCGATTGGGGGGGCCCTGTTTTGCTCAGGGGTTGGCCAGCGGCCATCTGGCTGCACGCCATCACCGCGATTCTTGGGGTGCTGCTTCTCTCCGCCTGGGGTTGGCGGAGCGTTCCGCGTGAATTGGAGGACTTGGCATCCTTGGACGCGACTCCTCGTCGCGTCTGGTGGCAGGTAACGCTTCCGCTGGCGTCTCCGGCGCTGGTAGCGGCCGCCGCCTGGATCGCCGTTTCAGTGGCAACCGAGATGACGGTCACCGATCTGTTCCGCATCCGCACTTTCGCGGAGGAATTTTATACCGCGGTGGCTGCCACGGGGACACTACAGGGCGGAGCCTGGTCGATCTGGCCCATGGTGGCGTTCTTGGGGCTGGTCACCGCAGTCGCTCTCTGGCTGGCGTCGACACTGGCTCCGCATTGCCGTTGGACTGGCCTATTCGCCCAGCGCTCACGAGAGCCGGCAGGCAAGTCCGCAGGCGTGGGCGTTTTCCTGGGCCTGTTAGTTATGTGCCTAGTCATCGTGCCGGTGTTGGGATTGATTCGGAAGGCGGGGTTGGTCGTCACGCGTCTGGACGATGGCTGGTCACGCGGCTGGGAATTGCGCAAGGCTGTCGAGATGGTCTGGTCAAGTCCGGTCGATTTTCACCGAGAATTGTTGTGGTCGGGAATCTTGGGAATTCTCGTGGCAACCGGCGGCATGTTGTTGGCTTGGGCAATTGCCTGGCCGGCGCGCCGTGGCGGAAAGTGGGCTGCGTTCGCGCTCGGGTCTTCGGCATTGGCCTTGGCGGTGCCGGGACCTGTTTGGGCCATGGGACTCTTGGAAGCGTTCAGCTATCCTCTGCCGCTGCTTTCTTATCTTCGGGACCGCACGCTGCTAGTGCCGGTCTTGGCGTTGTGCATCAAGACGCTCCCTTGGGCGGTGCTCGTGATGTGGCATGGATCCAGGCGCGTGCCCGAGGAGTTATGGGAATTATCACGGTTGGAGGGCGCGACATTCTGGGAGCGTTGGTGGCACGTCGGCCTGCCTTGGCTGCGTGTGCCTTTGGCGATGACGTGGTTGATCGGATTTTGTCTGGCCGTGGGTGATTTGGGAGCCAGCCTCGTCTTGCTGCCACCAGGGGTGATGACCTTGGCGGCCAGAATCTTCGATCGGCTACATACCGGGGCGGATGCCCAAGTTGCTGGCGTCTGCCTGTTTCAGATGGGCCTGTTCTGGCTGCTGGGGGGGCTGGTCGTCACCTGTGCCACGCGGTTCAACCGTCTGCGGTGAGCGCGAACCGCCCCACTTCCAGTGAATTCGGCTAGAATAGAGGGGGGAGGCCGATGTGATTTGGCGTGGCAATTTCCGAAGAAAGCTGGAGTGGCATTCTTGAGTTTTCGCAATGTCAGTACTTTGTCATGGCTTGGCGTCATTTTAACGGCAGGAATTCCAGCCCACGCCGAGGAGCACGTGCTGCTCCGCCGAGATGGCCAGCAACGTCTCGTCGAAGGACGGGTATTGGTCGAAGCTCGCGACGGAGGCGTGCTGCTAGAAAGCCGAGATGGCGTTTATTGGGTCATCCCGCCGGAGCAGATGGAAGAGCGGAAGACGCTGGGCGTTTCCTCCACGTTTGATCCGCTTTCGCATCGCGAACTGGAAGAGAAATTGCTCGAATCCCTGCCTGCGGGATTCGCCACGCACACGACCAAGCGTTATGTGATCGCTTACGACACTTCTCGGTCATATGCCATTTGGTGCGGTTCACTTTTCGAGAGATTGTACAGCGCGTTCACGAATTACTGGTCAGGGCGACGGGTTGAGTTGCACGAGCCGGAAGTGCCGTTGGTGGCGATCATTTTCGCCGACCGCCGTACCTACATAAGACATGCAACCGAAGAATTGGGATCCCCTCCAGGGAATGTAGTCGGTTATTACAACTTGCTTACGAATCGCGTCACGATGTTCGATCTGACCGGCGCGGAACGCTTCAGTGGGACCGGCCGGCATCGGGGCAATCGGGCCGCGATCCAGCGGATTCTCTCTCAACCCGGCGCGGCGAAAAACGTGGCCACGATCGTGCACGAGGCGACGCACCAAGTGGCCTATAACTGCGGTTTGCAGACGCGTTTCGCCGATATTCCACTCTGGGTCAGCGAAGGTCTAGCGACGTATTTCGAGACCCCGGATGTTCAAAGCAACAAGGGCTGGCGCCGGTTAGGGGGGGTGAATCAGGATCGCTTACGCACCTTTCTTCAGTATCTCCCCCAGCGGGACAGCGATTCTCTTCCGTCTCTGTTGAGGAACGACGAAAGATTTCGCGACCAGCGACAGGCTGTCGACGCTTATGCGGAGGCTTGGGCCTTGAATTATTTCCTGCTGCGGCAAAAGGCGGACTTATACACCGAATATTTGCGCATGCTAAAGGAGAAGCCTCAACTCGTACAGGATGCTCCCGAGACGCGGCTGGAGGAGTTTCAATCGGTGTTCGGGCAGGACCTGGCTCGGCTCGACGAGGAATTCATCCGCTATCTCCTGCGGGTGCGGTGATGGCCGCGAATCAGCGGGCGACTTGCCGATCATCGTTTCACTCCGAGAAGGAAGCTGTGAAGTCCGCATGCCTGACCAAGAACATCGTCGGATCCATTTCGCGGTGTATTGTGACCCGCAATCGATTGTGGAATAATCACGCGCTCCTACGGTGAGCGGTCGTCGATTCAGCGCCTTCTTGCTGAGTTGGACGGTCGTAAGAGCCTGTTTGTCGCGAGAGGACAACCTGCCGGCCTGGGTCCTATCGGTACCAACGGTGGCACAGATCGCACTTCTGAAACCTCATCGCAACCCGACGCCAGCTTCCTATTTTCCGCCAAAAAAGCGAACGACATGTCCAACGAATTCGATCCGTATCGTGAAGCCCTCGTGATGGAGACGTCGACCATTTGGCCGCCCGATTACGAAGACTGGGAACTGGCCGAACGCCGGCGCGTGGAAGAACACCTGCATGCCTCTCCCGAGGAAGCCACGGAGCTAACCTACATTCGTACGCATACCGGATTCTGCCGCCAAATCATGGTCACGTCCGAGGATGTGGCGCGAGTGGAGTCGGCTTGACGCGTTTCCGAGCTGCGGCTCGGACTTTCCGGTCCACAAACACCTTCCGATTTTTGCGCCTGCGGTTTCGCCGATGACGTCTCCCGTGCCGATTGTTGTTCCCGTTCGGCTCGGACCGAGGAGCTACGAAATCCGGATCGGCAGTGGCGTGTTGGAAGGTGTGGCGGAATTCCTGCAATCGAAGTGTGCCGCGACTCAAGTGGTGATCATTGCCGACCGAAATGTGCGGGAGCCGTATGCCGCCAGTGTATTCCATGACATCCAGTCCCGTGGCGTGGCGTGCGAAATTCTGGAGGTCCCATCAGGGGAATCCTCCAAGTCGATCGACATGGCAGGCGATTTGTGGGAGCAACTCTGCGCGTGGGGAGCCGAGCGGCATGTTGTCGTCGCCGGCATCGGCGGCGGGGTCGTGGGCGATTTGGCCGGTTTCGTGGCGGCTTCTTACGCCCGGGGAACACGATTTGTGCAAATCCCAACGACCTTGCTGGCCCAAGTCGATAGCTCCGTTGGCGGAAAAGTGGGTGTCAATCTTTCTACTGCCAAGAACATGGTCGGCGCTTTCTGGCAGCCCGCGGCGGTATTCATCGACCTTTCGGTGTTGAGTACCTTACCAGAGCGCGAATTTCGCAGCGGACTCGCAGAAATCGTCAAGTACGGGATGATTCTCGACGGACCTCTGTTTGAATATCTGGAGCAGAACACCGCCGACATCTTGGCACGTGAAGACGCCCACCTCCAACATCTGATTCGCCGCTCCTGTGAGTTGAAGGCCATTGTGGTGGAGGAGGACGAGCGGGAAGAGTCCGGACGGCGGGCCATCCTGAATTACGGCCACACCTTCGCGCATGCCATCGAAGCCGTGAGCGGCTACGGGCACTGGCTCCATGGGGAAGCGGTTTCGCTGGGCATGGTCGTGGCGGCGCGGTTGGCGGAGCGGCTGGGCAGGATTCCCGCCGATGTCGTCCAGCGGCAGCATGCCTTGTTGACCAATCTGAAATTGCCCGTGGAGAAAGAAGATTTGCCTTTCGACAAAATTTTGGCGGCGATGCGCCGCGACAAGAAGGCGGCTGGGGGACAACTCCGTTTTATCTTGCCGAACCGCATTGGCGCGGTCGAGCTCGTCGACCAAGTTCCGATAGAGAAGGTCCGTGAGGCATGGGAACAAGCTTGAGAACTCCTCGCAGCGGCAAAATTCTGGACGCCTCGACGGTGTTATACGTCGCTTTCCATCGGCTTGCTTCGCAGGAAACGAGACGGATGCCGGGCGTCTTCCCGATGTATCATCGCGGATTCGAACCGGTGTGTACGGCGTGAAATGAATGAGGCGGAACGGAGAGCGTACGTCCTGCTGACCCTGGTAAAAGGCTTGGGGCCGCGCAAGCGTTCGCAGCTCATGGAGGCGTTCGGTTCTCCGGAGACGATTCTCTCCAGTTCACCCCATGAAATACGTTCGCGGACCGGAATTTCCGAGGATTTGGCCCAGCGAATTGTCCGGGCAGAGAGCGAGTGCCAGGTCGACGAAGTGTTGGAGCTGTGCGCCCGTGAGGGCATTCAGATTCTACTTTCGAATTCCCCGCGATATCCGCCGGCGCTGAAGGAAATTCCAGATCCGCCCGATGTCCTGTTCATGCGTGGTGATCTCAACCACGAAGATAGGCGGGCCATTGCCATGGTGGGCGCGCGTCGAGCGTCCACTTACGGAAAAAGCCAAGCCGCGCGTTTGGCACGTGAATTGGTGCAGGCCGGATTCACGGTAATCAGCGGTTTAGCGCGAGGAATCGACGGCGCCGCGCATCAAGCCGCCTTGGACGCGGGGGGCCGCACGCTGGCGGTGCTTGCCAACGGCTTGGCCACCATCTATCCGCCGGAGCATGCCTCGTTGGCCGATCACGTCGCCGAGAACGGGGCATTGATCTCGGAAACGCCTCCCCGCTTCCAAGTCCGGCCCCGCATGTTCCCTCAGCGAAACCGCATTATTAGCGGGCTTACTTTGGGTGTGATCGTGGTCGAGGCGGCGGAACGGAGCGGCGCTTTGATTACCGCCAGGCATGCACTCGAGCAAGGACGGGAAGTGTTCGCCATGCCAGGTCCGGTGCACAGTCCGACTTCACGCGGTTGCCACCGCCTTCTCCGAGACGGCGCACGGCTGATTGAATCAGTGGATGACGTGCTGGATGAAATCGGACCGCTTCTGGAACATGTGGAATCCGTGGGAACCCCGGCCAACGAAACGCCGCGTGCCACCAATGCGCCAATAGCCGCGTTGCCCGAACCAACGGACCTTTCCGAGGAAGAGCGAAAAATCTTGTCCCAACTGGAACAACTTCCCGTGGCAATCGATCAAGTCGTTACGGCCTCTGGCTTGCCTGCCCACCAGGTGTTGGCCACGTTAAGCTCGCTGGAGATGCGGCGGCTGATTCGCCGCTTGGAAGGTAATCGTATCGAAAGATGTTGATAGAGGCGTGCCACCCTGCCGGCATATTCCACGGACTTCTCTGGGCCAGTGCATGTTATTGTTCAAGAAGAAATTTCTGCCACTGATTCGGTCGGGCCAAAAAACCCAGACGATCCGCGTTTGGAAATTTCGACGAATGAAAACTGGCCAGCGGTCCTATATTCCTGGCGTGGGATACATCCGAATCGAATCCGTGGAGGAAGTGGAATTGGACGCGTTAACCGAGGAGGATGCTCAATTGGACGGATTTTCCTCGGTCGCCGCGTTACAAAAAGAGATTCAGGAGCTGTATCCGCCCGAGGATCATACACGACATCGGACGTTCCGCGTGCGGTTTTCGTTGATGCGAGAGCATTAACAACGGAGACGTGGTTCACCCCGGCAACTCGACGGCCAGAGGCGGCTCCCAAATCAGCCAGGCGACCGTGAAACACAATAGAGCCAAGCCGGCCATGATGAGCACGGCACCCCAAAAGTTTCGGCGGACGGCCACTTTTTTTAAAGCGGTCTTGAGCTGGTGTTCCAGGCGCTGCCAGCCTGGAAGACTTTGGGTCAGGCCCGTGGCCACTAGAGAGACATTCCGCAAACCAGAACTAGCTTCCAAGTGAAACTGGATTCCCTGGCTGGGCATCACCAAGTTATCTCCGGCCCAACGCGCTTGCGGGTCCATCCGCACGGCAGTTTCGCCGATGAGCGGCCTCAGCCGTTCGAGCCCCATGTTGTAAATCACCAGCCGGGGACGTGAATAAAGGATCACGAGCGTCACGATCAATTGATAAAGCACGAGCACCAGCAGCCAGACGTATTGTCCCCAAACATAAAGTGAACTGAGCGGCAAGAATAACCGGAAAGGCCCGATCACCGCGAAGCCGGCCAATCCTAAGCCGAGCGCGGCGAGGTCCCGGCTTCCGGGCACGACCATTGCTCGACGCCGGAAATGCAAGCCGCCAATCATGATCAGATACGCGGCAAGGGGGACACAAGCCACGGCAAAATCGAGTGAATTCATTTGTATTCCATGGTTCGGCAGACGAGAACATCTCGTTTAATCGTGGCTATGTTTCGCTGTTTTGATTCGCGACTTCCGGCTCGGCGGAAGTTTCCAGTGGCGTAGTCGGGATTAAAGCGTGTTGGCACGGTGATCGTTTGTCCGGGCCGCCTGCCGCCAGGCTCCACGAAAGATTTCCCAGAAACTGCCGCCCATGAATCCCAGAAAGCCGCCGACCACGCACGAAGATACTGTCGCCAACAGGAGGCCGGAAATGGTCAGCCGATCTCCGAGAATCCGCCAAACTCCCGCAGCGCCCACCAAACCACCAGCGATGGCTCCGCACAGAGTGGCCAAACGTGTCATTTGATGCAGCGGAGCCCGATCACGCAATTGCGTGGTATTCGCCAGAATGGCGGGAGGCACGGGATGACGTTGCTTCGGTACCCTTCCAGGAAATTCCGTCTCCGGCAGCTGCTCGGCATGCAGCCCTCTCAGACGGGTGCCAAGGCTGTTCCCCAAGACGTGGCACGCCGCTAAAGAAAGCACGCCCAACAAGCTAATCGCGCCCATGGGAGGCAAACGCACGAGGACCGCTAACAGGCCCCCCATCAAAGCCGTCACCAGAAGCATGGAGCGCAACGTGAACTGCGGAGGGGGGAGCCCACCTTGCAGTTTCGCATGAGCGGATTCATCGAGAAGACGATTCAATGGGATACTCAGTCTGGGATCGCTTCGTCGGCTGGCGCGAGATTTTGACGGTCACCTTCGATTGTAGTTGTGGTGGCCGGGAAGCGTCAGCAAAATTCCCTCGCATCGTGCTTTTGCAGCCACGGCTTGCGAGGGCATGTCGCGTCAGAAACAATATGGGTCAAAATGCAGAGGAAGGAAAGCCGCATCAATGCACTCCAAACCTCTTTGCGTTGCATTGACCGCATCCTAAAAACTTTTGTTGCATTGTTGGCCAGAGAAAGAGGTCGAACCACTCATCCATGAAAAGTTGCGTGCTTGCCTATTCCGGCGGCTTGGATACCTCCGTGATCCTGGGATGGTTGATTGAAGAAGGCTACGAAGTTCATGCGGTCTATGTGGACCTCGGGCAGCCCTGCGAAGATCCGCCCGCGATTCTCGCCAAAGCGGAACAATGCGGCGCCGCAACCGCGCGAATTGTCGATGCTCGGGAGGAGTTATGCCGCGATTTCGCTTTTCCCGTGCTGCAATGGCAGGCCAAATACGAGGACATTTATCTGCTGGGCACGTCGATCGCGCGACCGTTGATCTCCAAGGTTTGCCTTCAAGCCGCACGCGAACTGGGAGCTTCGGCGTTCGCCCACGGAGCAACCGGAAAAGGCAACGACCAATGCCGCTTCCAGTTGGCCGCTGAAGCCTTGGACCCGGACGTCACCGTGGTCGCTCCCTGGCGCATAGAACGGTTTCGTACTCAATTTCCCGGCCGTTCCGAGATGATCGCCTACTGCCAAGAGAAGGGGATCCCCGTGAAGGCTTCGTCGGAGAAGCCCTACAGCTCGGACGAAAACTGCCTGCACATCAGCTACGAGGCGGGCCGACTGGAGGATCTCGAAGTCGATGGTTTGAAACTCGTCGATTTCGGCATGACCGTCGCTCCGCAGGACGCACCTGACAGCGAGGAACGTTTGAGCCTTTCCTTCGAGGCGGGAATTCCCGTGAAGCTCAATGGCGAATCGCTCTCGCCTCTGCAAATCGTTACGAAGCTGAATGAATTGGGCGGACGAAACGGCGTGGGCCGGATTGACATTGTTGAAAACCGCTTCGTGGGCATGAAGAGCCGGGGCGTTTATGAGGCACCGGGGATGACGATTCTCTACGCCGCGCACCGCTACATCGAGCAGCTCGCGCTCGACCGCGACCTGACGCATCTCCGCGACCGTTTGGCGCCGGAGGTCGCCGAGATGGTATATTACGGCTTTTGGTACACGGCCAAGATGGACGCGCTATTGGCCTTCATCCGCGAGGCGCAGCAGCAAGTGACCGGCGAGGTAGAAATTTCGCTCTACAAGGGAAACATTTTGCCACGGTCACGGCGGAGCCCATACAGCCTGTACGATGAAGGAACCGCCAGCATGGAAGGGGGCGGATCGTACAACCAAACGGATGCCGAAGGGTTCATTACCATCCAAGGATTGCCACTCCGCGTCCGGGGAAAAGTGGTTCCGAGAGAATATTGATTTCGGCTGGCGAGCAACCCATGATCAAGGCCATCATTTTGGGACGGGGTGGCGTGCTTTTGATCGAATAAGCCAGGCCGCCGCGATTTCCGAGGTCGAAGAGGCATGTATCTTCTGGAAAACACGGTCCTACAGCGTGAACTGATCGTCAATCTACGGATGGGACGGGCGTTCGTGCTGCTCTTCGTGTATGTCGGCTCTCTGGGAGCCGTGGTCTACACGGCTTGGCCTTCCGATGTTCAGCTCGACTTGAGCCTCAACCCCGAGAAGGCCCGGGGGTTGGTCAACATGTTCTTCCTGGGGCAGTACGTCCTGGCATCCCTAATGGCGCCCAGCTTCGCGGCGGGTTCGATCACGGGCGAGAAGGAACGCAAAACTTACGAGATGTTGCTCGCGAGCCCCATGCGGCCCGCGGCGATTGTCTTGGGCAAGTTGTTGGCCTCGCTATGCCATTTGGCTCTGCTGATCGTCGCTTCACTCCCGATTGTTATGCTCTGCATTCCCCTGGGCGGCGTCTCCGCCATCGAGGTGATGGCGGCCTATTTCGCGCTAATCATCTCGGTGGTTTCCTACGGGATGATTAGCCTCGTTTGCAGCAGCTATTTTCAGCGCACGGCGGCTTCGTTGGTCGTGTCCTACCTGGTGATTCTGCCCTTGGCTCTCTCCGGGGCGTTTCTTTGGGACCGCCTGGGGGATCTCGGGCGGCTGCGTATCACGGCCACGCTCTATATATTTCCCCTCGCGGCGACCGCCCTGTGTAGCGTGTTATTTGTCATCGTCTGCCGTCGCCTGTTGCATCCCCCCGATGTAGGCAGCGAAGGCAAGGAAGTCGTGGATCTGGACGAGGAGTCCCGCAATGTCGTGGGGATGGTGATTCAGAGCGATCAGTTTCCGGATAAGCTATTTGCTCCCGCCAAGCGCTCGGATCTCATGGAAGAGGGGTTGAACCCCGTCTACGACAAGGAAATGCGGAGTGAGCTGTTCAGCCAAGGCACTCTGATGCTGCGGCTGGTGATTCAGGTCAGCATGTTCTTGGCGATTCCGCTGATGGCCGTGTTCCTCTACATGCGGCCGCAAAACGCCGCTTGGTACGTAAGCTACGTGGTGCTGTTCAACATGCTGGTGGGACCGGTATTCTCCGCCGACCGCATCACCGGCGAGCGTGAGCGTCAAACGCTAGATTTGCTGCTGACTACCATTATCTCCCCCGCACAAATCTTGTGGGGAAAATTGGTGTCGGGTCTCCGCGTCTCCAGCGTGCTCACGATGTTCTTGGTTTGGCCGCTGTTTTTGGCCTGCCTGATGGTCACTGAGTATCACGCGAATTGGTCCACGATGATCGGCTATTTTGCGATTATCAGTCTGTGCTGCCTAACCACGGCTACCATCGCCTTGCTATGTTCCGTGGTTTTTCGGCGGACCTCCATGAGCCTAATGACCACGTATATCGTGATCATCTTGCTGTTTTTGTTTCCGCTCTCGGCCAACTACTTCGCGATACGGTTCTTCCCCAGCTCACCGGCTGCCAGCATCGTCGACGCTATGCAGGTAACCAGTCCCATCGCGGCGGCGTTCAGCCTGCCCTTGAATATCACCGAGGCTGGTGGCACGCCCGCTAGTGGGGATATGGTGACGTTCCTCGGCTATCTGGCATTCACCTGTGCAATGATCGTGGCGTCGCTTTTCTTGATGACCTGGATGTTCCACACGCGGTGGCGCGTTTCCGACGTGTAGCCGTGGGCACTTTGCGCGCTAACGAAACCTTGTCCCGCGTCGTTCTTCCCACTTGCGATTCGAGTCGGCTCGCGCGACGTGGTACGATGTACGGCCCATCTTAATTCACGCGAACAAATCCAGTCTGCACCAAAGAGTATCCCCTATATGAACCTGTCTCAAAAAACTGAGTCGACGAAACGTTTCCAGGAAAAATCGAAATTCGAAAACTGTGAGCAAGAGACTCCGCGAGTCACTTCACTTGCCGTTCAGTTTTTTCGCCACGCGTGTCTTCTGATCATATGTGCGGCGATGCTATTAGGTCGCGCGGCTGCCGATGAAATGCTGGTGTTCATTGGCACCTACACGGGCAGTGGTAGCGAAGGCATTTATGTCAGCCATTTCGACACGTCCAATGGCGAGCTTTCTTCTCCCGAGTTAGCCGGCGAGGCGGTCAATCCGTCGTTTTTGGCGCTGCATCCGTCGGGCCGATACCTCTACGCCGTCAATGAAGTCGGGGATTTCCAGGGCCAGAAAAGTGGCGCGGTGCAGGCATTTCGCATCGAATCACCCTCGGGAAAACTGCGCCCTCTCAATCAGGTGTTGTCTCAAGGCGGGGCGCCTTGCCATTTGGTGGTCGATTCGACGGGCCAGTACGTGCTAGTTGCCAACTACAGCGGAGGCAGTGTGGCCGCTTTTCCGGTTCGCGAGGGAGGCAGGCTGGGACCCGCCTGTGCGTTCCATCAGCACGAAGGCTCCAGCACCGATCCGCGACGGCAGACCGCGCCGCACGCCCACTCGGTTCAACTCGATCCACGAGAAAAGTTTGCCTGCGTGGCCGATTTGGGGCTCGATCAAATCAAGGTTTATCACTTCGACACGGAAGCCGGCACTTTGGAAATCAACGATCCGCCATTCGCCAAGGTCGCTAGCGGCGCGGGACCACGGCATTTCGCCTTCCATCCCACCGGGAAGTATGCCTATGTCATCAATGAATTGGGCTCGACCGTCACCGCCTTTGCCTACGATGGTTCCTCCGGTCGGCTGACGGAGCAACAAACCGTTTCGAGCCTGCCGGAGGGATTCTCGGGAACCAACCACACGGCGGACGTGCGCGTCCATCCTTCTGGCCGTTTTCTGTATGGCTCCAATCGAGGCCATGACAGTCTGGCCGTATTTTCCATCGACCCGGAAACCGGACGGCTCAAATTGGTCGAACATGAGTCCACGCAGGGCAAGACGCCTCGCAATTTCGGTATCGATCCGACCGGGCAATTCGTGCTGGCAGCCAATCAGAATTCGAACTCCGTCGTGGTCTTTCGCATCGACCTGCAAAATGGCGAGCTTGACGCCACGGGGCAGCGGATCGAAGTTCCGGCTCCAGTTTGCGTGAAGTTCTTACCCCGTCCCATGCCATAGGCGGGTCATCCAATGGTCTCAGCGCGGCCACGCGCGCGGTCCACCAAAACGTCGCGGCGATGGCTTGAATCGTCCGTCCCACCGTGAATAAAAGCCAATTCCAAAAAAACGTTTTGCGCAAGAGGATCCGCCCCCTATAATCGGTGCGATTTTACGTGGGACATTCGACCCGTGAGACATGAGGCCACTTCCGTCACGCGGCGAAAGCGGCCCGGCGAAGCGTGAGGTGCAGATACATGACGGATTCCATCCACAACTCGGACACCCATTCGGGCGTGAGCCGTCGCGCCTTTTTGAAGGGGTCAGGTGCCGCCGCGGCGGCTACCGCCGTGGGAACCTCCACGGCCCCATTGGCGGCGCAAGAAGGCGGCACCGAGGTAGTTCGCGGTGAGAAAACGATCTCGCTAACGGTCAATGGTCAAAACCGCCAAGCCACGGTGGAACCGCGAACCACTTTGCTGGAAATGTTGCGTTATCAATTCGACCTCACGGGCGCCAAACCGGTTAGCCTCGACGGTAGCAGCGGCGCGAGCACGGTATGGGTCGACGGGAAAACGGTGGCCGCTTCGACAATGCTGGCGCTGCAGTGTGAAGGAAAAGCGATTCGTACGGTGGAAAGCCTCGGTGGAGATCAGCCCGATCCCGTGGCACAGGCATTCGTGAAACATGATGCCGAACAATGCGGTTTCTGCACTCCAGGATTCGTAGTGGCCGTCCGGGCCTTTCTGGATAAGCACCCCAATGCCTCCGAGGAAGAGATCCGCCAGGGCCTCAACGGGAATATTTGCCGCTGCGGGACCTATGCCAACATCATCGACGCGGCGATGTCGATCGTGAAGGGAGAAAGTCATGGTTGAGTACTATTGGCCCCAACGTGAAGAAACCACGCTGATCGGCAAGCCGGTCGACCGGCTCGATGGCCTGGAAAAGGCGACTGGCACCGCCAAATACACCTATGACGTGAACCTGAAAGACCAGTTGATTGCCAAGGCGCTCGGCTGTCCTCACGGTCATTGCCGCATCAAATCGATCGATACGGCGGCGGCGGAAGCCACGCCAGGCGTTGTGCACATCGAATTGCTCCGCGAACCGGGGAGCGAAATCGAATGGGAAGGGGAATTGATCGCGGTCGTGGCGGCGGATTCGGAAGGCGCCGCAGTGGAAGGCCGCTCCAAGATCGACGTCCAATACGAAACACTCGAGGTCTTTACCAATGATGAAGACCTCGAAGCCGCGAAAGAAGCGGGCCGTACCACACGCGGGGGTGGCAAGGCCGAAACCCAACGTGAGCCGGGCGAAGAAGACGACGAAGACGAATTCATCGAGGATGAGATAAAGCGGCTCTTTGGCGAAGCAGCCCATGTCATCGAAGGCTATTACGGCATCGACGCGATCACGCATTGCTGCCTGGAACCGCATGGCTCGACCGTGCATTGGGACAACGGGCGGCTGATCGCCTACCTCTCCACGCAGAACGTGTCCGGTACGGACGACGGTTTCGCCCGCGATCTGAATCTCACGGCGGACGACGTGGACGTGATTTGCGAATACATCGGTGGTGGTTTTGGCAGCAAATTCGCCGCCGATTATTGGGGCATCGCGGCGGCCCGCATTTCCAAACAGACGGGCCGTCCCGTCAAATTCATGTTGGACCGGGACCAGGAACTGAAGCTGGGGGGAAACCGGCCTTCCGGTTACATCAAGGTCAAGTTGGGAGCCGACGAGAATGGCGTCGTTCAGATTTGGGATTCCGAGCACTGGGGAACCGGCGGGGCCAATGGCGGTGGCGTGAGCCACGGCGTGATTCCCTATGTCCTTTCGCCCCCCAACTATCGCCGCCTCGCCACGAATATCAAGGTCAACGCCGCACAAGCGCGGGCCTGGCGGGCGCCCAATCACCCGCAAGCCTGTGCCATGTCCCAGACGGCGTATGATGACCTCGCTGCTCAGATGGGCGCGGATAGTTACGACATCTTCATGCGGAATCTTGGCTCCGCGCAGGGCGCCAAACCGGAGGTCTACGCCGAAGAGATGAAGATCGCCGCCCGCCTCATGGATTGGAAGGCGAAATGGCACGCGCACGGCAAGGGGCCGCGCGACGGTTCCGTCGTGGAGGGACTCGGCATGGCCCTGCACACCTGGGGAGGCACGGCGAATAACTCCTCGTGCCAGCTCAAAATCTATCCCGACGGCTCCGTGCAGTCTTTCTGCGGGACGCAAGACTTGGGGACTGGGACACGTACCGTATGTGCCCAGGTCGTCGCCGACACGTTGGGCCTGTCGCTCGATCAAGTGCAGGTTAACATCGGTCGTTCCACCTACCCCAATAGCGGGGCTTCCGGCGGCAGCACGACCGTGGGTGGTGTTTCCGAATCCCATCGCCGCGCGGCACAAGATGCCCTAATGAAGTTGTTCGACCAGGTAGCCGGCGCGCTAGAAGCGGATGCAGGCGACTTGGAAGCGGTGGATGGCCGGATTCGGATTAAGGGCTCTCCCGAATCCAGTTTGAGTTGGAAGGAAGCTTGTTCCCGCCTTGGCCTGAAACCTTTGGAAGTCACGGCCAGCTATCAGCGCGGCTCGGGCAGTCCTCTCTCCAGCAGCGGCGTGGGCGGCGTCCAGATGGCACATGTCACCGTGGATACCGAAACCGGCGTCGTGAAGATGCGGAAGTTTGTCGCCGTGCAAGACATGGGCCTGATCGTCAATCCCAAGACGGCCAAGAGCCAGATTTATGGCGCGGCGATCATGGGAATTGCCTATGCCTTGTTTGAGCAGCGGAAGCTGGATCCGGCCACCGGTGCGTTCGTGAACGCCGAAATGGCGGACTACAAGCTTCCCAGGCTGGGCGATACCGGCCAAATCATCGTGGAGCTTTATGAACCGGATAGCGAACGGGAACGCGGGGTGATCGGCTTGGGTGAACCTCCCGTCATCAGCCCGGGCGCCGCGATTTCCAACGCGGTTTGCAACGCGCTGGGTGTCCGTGTGCCGGTTTTGCCACTTACCCCCAAACGTGTTCTCGACGCTTTGCAACAAGCGGGGAGGGTCTAACGCCATGAAATCCTTTGAATTCGCGGCCCCACGCACGGAGGCCGAATTGTTGCGGCTGTTATCTCCCATCCCAGGCCATACCGAAGTGCTCGCGGGAGGGACGGATCTCGTGGGCCTGATGAAAAAGATGGTGGTCACGCCTGAGCGGGTCGTGAACTTGATGGAAGTTCCCAGCATGAGGGGCATCACGATTCGCCCTGACGGCGCGATCTCCATCGGCGCCACGACGGCCTTGGATGAGGTATTGGAGCATCCCTACTTGGCGTCGTACTCAGCCCTCCTCGACGCGTTGCGGGGCATTAATAGCATGCAACTCCAGGCACAGGGCACTTTGGGCGGCGAAATCTGCCAGCGTCCGCAGTGCTGGTTTTTCCGGAGCGGCCAGGGGTTGTTGGCGGACCGTGCGGGCCTTGTCTCGCAGGGGCAAAACGAAATGCAGGCCATCCTGGACAATGCCGGACCGGCAAAGTTCGTGTCCGGTTCGAGGACGGCTCCGGCAATCGCCGTGCTGAACGCGGAGGTCCGCGTGATTGGCCCGGGAGAGGCTGATGAGCAGTGGCTGCCCGTGGCTGCCCTGTTCCGTACTCCTCGCAAGGAAGGAGAACGAGAAACGGTGTTGCTACCTAACCAAGTCGTGACCCACATCGTGTTACCGCCGGTCGGCAACCTTGGCTCGGCGACCTACGAGGTGCGCCAGAGCGAGGGCCCTGACTATCCTTTGGCTTCCGCTGCCGCGGCACTGAGACTGGAAGGGGGTCGTGTGCGGGAAGCCCGCGTCACGCTGGGCATGGTGGCCCCCCGGCCCTATGCATCGCAAGAGGCGAAGCGGGCGTTGCTAGGGAAATCGGTTTCGGAAGAGACCGCGGTCGCCGCAGGCCTCGCCGCCATCCGCGACGCGAAACCGCTTGCACACAACGGTTATAAGGTGCAGTTGGCGAAAGTCGCCGTAAAGCGGGCGATTTTGGAAGCCGCCTCGCGAGCCGCTTCAAGCCAGCCTGCCGTGGTCGCCTAGGTATTCAACGCTGGTTTGAGTCACAACATCACAACCTCATGATGGAGAGTGAATCGTCATGGCCTTTACGAAGTATTATGACGAGCAAAACCCGCCGGAGCACCCGCCGTGCATCCATTTGCGTAGCAAAGCCATGTGCGTCACGGGAAGCCTGTGTGCCCCCGACCACCCCGATGAAGAGGGGAGCCAATACTGCTGGTGCAATATGACGCAGCATTTGGTGGGGCCGGACGAAAACTACGTGGACGCCACGAAATGCGTTCCGGAGCGTCCCTGCTACCGCTCAACGTACGCCTGATTAGGCGTGATGGTGGCTTTTGTTTGGCGATCTTTTCGCCTAGCCCATCTTTTTTGGCGCGAATCGAGCGCTAAATGGTAGTATGAAACTACTCCACGGTTGTTCCGTGAATTCTCACGGCACTGCCAGACTTTTGGACGGTTTTTGGGAAAGTTTTTCCAAACCTCCGAAAGTCCATCGTTAGTCGATAGGAAGAAAAACCGTTTCATTCTCGCGGCGTGTCCTTGTGGCCAGGCATGCCGCGTGGGAGTACATCAGGATCTTTTCTGCCAGGGGCGCTGGGCAAAACGTTGCGGGAGATTCAAGGAAGGCTATGGGCGGCCAAAGTCGAGGCGCGAGGCTTCGCCTCCGTTTTTCATTGCGCTATTTCTGTATCGGTTTTTTAGCGAGCAAGGCGGACCAGGCGCTACATTTCTTTCCCATCCCTTTCTTGCGGATCTCGCTGGAATGGGGAGAAGAGGAACGCCGTGACCGTTGGGACCGGCTCCGCACGCAAATGCGACTGAAGGGGCCCCATACTCGGGCTAGCCGCAGCCCCTCCGTGCATGACGCTGAAGACGATCGTCACGACTCCGACGAGCGACAACGTTCCCCGCGCTGAATCGCGCCTAGTATAAGTACGGTGACAATTGCGCGGATTTGACTCGTGATTCACAGCGAGCCAGACGCAACCTGCACGTGTGCCTCGCATTCGAATCGGAGATTTCTCGCAAGACTGTCCGGCTCAACTTGCTGGCGGGGTGAGTGGCTGCCATAGGCCGATGATGTTGTCTTCGCTGTCTTTGACTTGGGCGTAAATGCCCATGTTCGGAATCTCAACGGGACCCATCACATTGGCTCCACCGGCTCCTTCCACGTCGCGGATCCGCTGTTCGCAAGATTCCACCTCGATGACAATCACGGGCGACTTGCTGCCACCTTCATCGTCGCGCGGATACAGGCCGCCGTTGATCCCGCCCGCCGCGGAGGGTTGGAATTGTTCATTGACGGGAGTAGTAATCGCGAACGAATACGGCATATCGGTCGGAGCGTCCGAAATCTGCCAACCGAACACCGTTTGATAGAATTTTTCGGCGCGAGCTTTATCCTCATAAGGAACTTCAAAGTGGCAAACGCGATCCATTTTCAACTCCTTAACAAAAAACTAGCGGTTTCGGTAACGAGTAGGCCCAAAAAAAATTGAATAGTGAAAATCGGCATCAGGATTCCGAATATGACTATTTCAGCCAGCCGATCATTTCCACTTCGTCATCTACTTGATTTTCTTGTCCAAAGGCCAGTTTTCGCTTAAACACTTCTTGGGCGTGGTCCAAGCGAACAGCGAGATCATCCATAGAATCAATCGCGAAGACATTGGTGGCTTGCCGGTTTCGACGACTCCCTTGAGAGTTTTGACGATAAAATCGCCGCCCTGCTTCATCTGCTTCTCCGTCTTCGTGCCGGCAGGAATTTCTTCCGAGGTTAAGGTGTATACGACTCCGTCCTCGACTTCTCGCAACTCGTGCGTGACTTTGCAAACCGGGTCGTCGAAGTTGGTGAATTTGAACGTCGTAACATAACGGTAGGGCGGATCAATTTCCAGCACTTCACCGACGACGCCCGTGAATTTTCCATCGGGAGACCTCATCCGCATCGGGGCTCCGGGAGCGAGCGTTGTCGTATGCAGAACCGAATTGAAGAAAAAAGGCAGGACTTCCCCTTCTTTGGTTAGCGTTTCCCAGACCTGCTGAATGGGGGCATGAATCTTCACGCGATTAACGATTTTAGTCGTTTCTGGCATTCGGTTTCTTTTTCGCTTCCGCCTTGAATTTGATATCCGTTACGTGGCTTGCCCAAAACTTGCTGTATTCGGTGGTCCAACGGTCGTACACCAACTGGATAGGCACGACGTTGAAATGTAACTCCCGCGTCCGCCCAGTTTTCTGCGAGATGATCAAATCCGCGTCCTCGAGCACACGCAGATGTTTCATGACCGCGATGCGGCTCATGTCGAAGTATTTGCAAACATCGTTCACGCTGCATCCCGGCATGCTTTTGATCACATCAAGAATCTTCCGCCGATGGGGACTGGCCAGCGCTTGAAATACAGTGTCCAGGGAGTCAGGTTTCATAAGTAACCAACAAGTTACATGAATTTTCCTCGATTGTCAACTCAGTGCAATGAAAACAGCGACGAATGGTGGTGGTACAGTTTGATCCCGGATTTTTCGCGGATGGTATATGGTTTGCTAGCCACGCAGGCGGAATTCTGGGTCAAATGAATCGATCAAAATCGTCGATTTAGGTGAATGGCGGGTTTCATTTTCTGCTCACTTTCCACCATATCCTGTGTCGCTGAAGGTCGCCCAGCACAATACGTTGCATAACGTCCTTGTCGTAAGCCATTAGTGGTAAAGGATTTACGCTATTGTGCCAGCGGAGGCGTGCTGCTATAATTGATTACGTATGAGCAACTATTTTCTTGCTTTTTGCTCCGTCGCTTGTACGCTCTGAGGGGAGGTGTGCCGCAATGAAAATACTGGAAAAATTACGTCTATGTCGGTACCGCGGGCACGACATGACGGACTCAGAGTCTCCAGAATCTTACGCAAGTAATCCGTTTTGCGACAATTGTTTTGAGGAAAGAGTGGGTCGCGAAAGCGTACAATTGGGGCCGTTCACAACTGAAAGACGCGGACGATACTTCACTATCATTCCAGAAGCGCGAAAAGGTCTCTAAGGCTTCTCAACGCCGCGCTTCTCGTCAATCCACGTTTCCACTGTTCTTTTGATTTTGCACGGTGTCTTCCATTGGTTGATGTGTGCATTTCATATTGCCATTTTTTGCCATCTTTTAGCAGGCGGACTCTGATGCCTGGCTGGTTCAATCTTTCTGCTCGCCACGTGATTTCTCCATTCTGGATCAACTCTGTATGCCAATCCATGTTAATGTTGATTTTGGCTAGCGCTTCGGCAAAATTAGGTGCTGAAGAGTAGCGTTCGGTCGGTACAGTTTTTAATGCCTTGCGGATAACCATTCGCAGCCGACTTGGGATGTGAGGAAGAAAGGTTTTCCTGTTCGGAAATTTCCCCGCAACTGTTTGGTCTTGCAAGTCTGCGTCCGAAGTAGGAAGCTGATTTTGGAACCAGGGGTCTCCATTTGCACATCGATACAATGTAATACCCACTTGATAAATATCTGATCTTATCGTTCCAATCTCTGTTTCAAAGAATTCTGGCGGTAAACCGTATTGATACATATTTGGGACTTCGACTGTTCCGTTGTTCGAAATTGTTCGTGCTTGACCAAAATCAGCAACCATGGCTATGTTGCTGTCTGAAAACAGGATGTTAGATGGTTTGACGTCAAAATGAATTCGTCCCTTTCCGTGGATTGCGCCAAGGCCATTTAGAATCCCATGTGCGATGTACAGCAGGTCTTTGAGGGCTAACGGGTTTTTTACAACTCGGTCTGCCAGCGATCCTTTCTGGAAGTATGGCATCACCAGGCAGATAGTTTTGCTACTCTGATTCTGCCCTGCGTATAGGACTGGAACTACGTTTGCGCTTGCAGATGAGAATACGGCTTGTGCTTCGCTGAAATAATCATTGAAAGTATTTCCCAGGTTTTGTAGCGGGATTTCTTTCACGGCAACGATGCCGCCGAACTGTGGTGGCCTGCTATTGAAAAACGGATCCATGGGTTATGAAGGTTTCCAGCGCCGAGCTTGGCAAGGAGACCTGTAGGATGACGACGAGACGACGGAAGCG
>JANQPP010000174.1 GCA_028289405.1 Pirellulales bacterium | reverse complement strand
GTTGACGGCCGTCACGATCCAACGCGCGAAGCACTTCATGCATGCCCACTCCGCGCCGAATCTCGCCGCCTGACGGGGCCTAATTCAACGGCCTGCTAGGCCCCCGGGAAACTCGAGAAACATGTTTGAGTCGAATTGGCCCAATCCAAGGGACTATTTGGAGGCGAGGCAGCGCCGCACGTACCAGCAGGCCACAATACAATATCTGTCACGGGCAAGGGCTTACTCCTCCCTCCAAGCGACCATGAATGGTTCGCGCTCGACCGTGAGACGATCAAACACACGGTGGACTTCGATTCCGCCGCTTGTCGGATGCCCACGAAAGCCTGACAATGTCGCCAATTGAATTGAGCCGTTCTGACGGATGTCCACAAATTTTTGCCCATGCTTGCTAAGCTGCAAACCTTTTCCATGCTGGGTATCGATGCCATCCCGGTCGAGGTGGAGGTGGATATTTCGGTCAGCGCGATTCCGAAGACCCTGCTTGTCGGTTTGCCAGAGGCGGCAGTCCGAGAAAGCACTCATCGCGTGGAACGAGCTTTAGTCAACTCGGGTTTTCAACGTCCACAAGACCGCGTGGTGATTAATTTGGCTCCGGCGGAATTGCCGAAGCAGGCGGCCTCGTTCGACTTGCCAATTACGCTGGGCGTACTCGCAGCCAGCGGACAGATGGATTTCCCTCAATTGCCTCATTACGCGGTCGTTGGGGAGCTTGCGCTGGATGGCTCCACACGACCCATTCGCGGTGCCCTCTCGATGGCCATAGCAGCGGCGGAAGACCCTGACTTGCGCGGACTCATCGTTCCGGCGGCGAATGCAGCGGAAGCCGCGGTGGTTGAAAATTTGGACGTGATTCCCGTTTCCAGCTTGGCCGAGTCGGCAGCCTTCCTTGCGGAGACGCTCGACATTTTGCCCGCTCCGTGCCGAGTGCAGGAAGTCTTCGGACAACATGCCCACTATGAGGAAGACTTCTCCGATGTGCGCGGGCAGGAGCTGGCCAAACGGGCCCTTACCGTAGCGGCAGCGGGAGGGCACAACCTGCTCATGGTCGGTCCGCCCGGGTCAGGCAAAAGCATGCTTGCGAAACGCATTCCCAGCATCTTGCCGGAGCTGGCCGCGCAAGAGTCCGTCGAAACAACGCGGATTTACAGTGTGATGGGTCTTCTCCCTGCTGGGGAATCGCTACTCGCGCGGCGGCCTTTCCGCTCACCGCATCACACCGTCAGCGATGCGGGCCTGGTCGGTGGAGGGTCGACCCCCTCTCCTGGCGAAATCAGCTTGGCCCACCACGGGGTGCTGTTTCTCGACGAACTGCCGGAGTTTCAACGCCGTACACTGGAAGTCTTGCGGCAGCCACTGGAGGATGGTTCGGTCACCATCTCTCGAGCCTTGGCCACGACGAAATTTCCGGCCCAGTTCATGCTGATTGCGGCGCTCAATCCTTGCCCGTGTGGATACCGCACGGATTTTCGCCGCGAATGCCATTGCAGTCCCACGCAGATCGAACGCTACATGTCGAAGATCAGTGGGCCCCTGCTAGATCGCATCGATATTCACATCGAAGTGCCCACCGTGGCCTACGACGACTTGGCCCAGGGACAGGCAGGCACATCGAGTCAAGAAATGCGAAAACAGGTGACGGGTGCCCGCGAACGTCAAGCGGCGCGTTTCCAACGCTCGAAGGCACGGCAGAACGCCCAGATGTCTCACCGCCAGATCCGCGCTCACTGTGAACTCGACATCGAGGGGCAGAATCTATTACGGAACGTCATGGAGCAATGGGGCCTTTCGGCTCGAGCGCACGACAAGATTCTGCGTATCGCCCGCACGATCGCCGACCTGTCTGGCGCGGAGAACATTCTACCCGTCCACCTCAATGAAGCCATCAACTACCGCATGCTCGATCGAAAACTGTGGCGATGACGGAGAAAGTCCGCGCGGATTCACTTCGGAAACGAGCCCTTCCGATTCCAGTGGCGATGACCGTTGATGAAAGCTCGGTACACGATTCGACGATGGATGCCCGTTCTCTCAAACGTGCTACCGATGACCAGACGAACGTGCTGCGTGACGCCAGATACCCACACCCAAAAAAGCAGATTACATGTGCGTTTCACGGACATCGTTTCCATCGCGGGGCCTTGAGTTTGCGGCAGTTTGTGAGATGTTTCCGTTGCTGAAGGAAGTGGATCCACGCCCCGTTC
>JANQPP010000162.1 GCA_028289405.1 Pirellulales bacterium | reverse complement strand
AACCCACCCCGCAGAACAAGCTGCGAGAGGGCTATGGCACATCGTACCCCCAAAGCCTTGGTACGTCTTGCCCACATTCGGGCACGCGGCGGCCCCGTTTTCTGGCCGCTCCCCGTATGCCTTCGCGGCTACCTGCACAGGGGATTCTCCCCTGTAACCCCCGTTATGGAGGCCAGGTATGTCCACCATCGTTCGAACCACGCACCTTTCCCGCCAACCCCTGAAGCAGAGCCCGGAAGCCTACTGGCTGGGCACCATCGGGAAGCATGAGCAAACCGGGTTGTTCGCCATCGGCGGAACCCGGGAAACGGCCCTCAACCGTGACGCGGACGGCGAGCCGCAATACACGGCGCGCCGGCAACGCTTCGTCCCCCTGCCGCAGCAAAACCGCTATGTGATCCTGGAGGCGGCCTGGGAACCGTCCGCCCCGGATGCATCCCAAGGGCACGCGGATTTTCCGCTCCCGCAGAGCTTTCTCGATATCCCCTCGGGCTTCGGTGACGGCGGCACGGACTTCGTGTTCCGCGGCGAACTGTTCGTGACGCGGGATGAGGGCATTGCCCATGTGGCTCGGGAGAATGCCCGGAGCTTCACCGAGCGGGAGGATGACTCCCCCATGCCCTGGCAACTGCTGGTGGAAGTCGGACAGTGGCTCGCCCCGCAAATGGGCACGTTCACCTTGGAGGCCACCGGAGCCGGCGGCATGTGTCTGACCACTCACGCTCCCTTCCGGCTGGTGATTCCCAGCGAGGCGGAGCTTGAGCGGTACGCCATCACGCTGAACGGGAAAGGGGGTGCCGTATGAGACACGCTTCCTTCCAATCCAAGGTCCCCGTCTGGCTGGCAGTTCTGCATGACCAAGCCACGGGCCGCCAAGATGTGTTCGTGATGGGCACGCAGCGCGAGGCGGTTTCCCGTGAAGTCCAACGGGCCGCCGATGCCTTCCCGCTCCTGCCCGACACGATCATCACGTTGCACAGCACGTGGATTGATCTGACCGCTTGCCAAGCCCACGGCGTGTGGGTGGAAACGGGGGTGGACCATGAGTGACCCGGCACCGGCACCCAAGGACATGCTGCTGCGGGAGTACATGCAGCGGTACTTTTTCGAGCGTGACCTCTCGGACAGTACACACCAAAACATGCGGGTGCACGTCAACGCCTTCGAGCGTTTTCTGGAGCGTCCGGCCACGCTGGAAGACCTGAACTCCGACGCCGTGAATGGCTTCATCATGCACATGCGAGGGCGAGGCATGGCACCGCTGACGATTCGCCAGTATCGCAATAGCATTTGCACCTTCTGGCATTTGGCCTACCAGGAGCGGATTCTCGACACGCTCCCCACGCGGGTGATGCGGATCAAGGTTCCCAAGCCGGCCCCCATCGCGTTCACCGTCGAGGACATGAAGAAACTGCTGGAGGCGGCGGACAAGCTCAAGTGGGTCTACAAGAACGGGATTCCCCGCAAGTTGTGGTGGCGGGCGTTCATTCTCGTGATGTGGGATACCGGGCTGCGGTTGGGGGACATGGTCGGGTTGCTGGCCCCTTACAGCGGGCGGCATCAATACAACGCCCTCCGTTGGGATCAGGTCAACCGCAAGGGAGACCTGATCGGCTTCGTGATGAACAAGACCGGCGACTCACTCAACAACAAGCTCAACCCGCCCGCCATGCGAGCCTTGGACAAGATCCGTGAGCCGCAGCGGGACATCGTGTTCGAGTATCCGCACACGGACACGCAGTTCTACTTCGACTTTCGGCAGATCGCCAAAGCGGCGGGAGTACAAGGCACCAGCAAGTACATTCGTCGTGGGGCTGCCACGCAGGTGGAGAAGCAGCAGCCCGGCTCGGCGATGGCCTTTTTGGGGCACAAAACACCCGGTCTGGCCGAGCGGAACTACATTGACCCGACGCAGATCGAACGTGTGATCCCCACTCCGCCCATTCTCGACGTGGAATACGAAGTGGACGTCAAGGTCAAGAAGAAAGACCCCCGTCCGTTGATAACTCGCAGCCGGTTGGACCCGCATCGTGAGGAAATCGAGCAACTGCTGGCCAAAGGGGTGTCGCGCACGCAACTCGCCAAAAAGTATGGTGTGAGCCGTCCCGCCCTCTACAAGTGGATGTGCAGCCGCAACGTGTGGGAGTCGGACAAGAGCAAGCGGCCCGGGCGAGGCCGGCCACCAAAGGGTGATTCTGACGCCAACGGTCAAGGACCTGATACCGACACCGACAACGGCCCCACATCCGCCTCCTAGCGCACCCACGCCCCCGATGACTTCCGAGTCGCGGGACGTGCCAAGCGCTCGTTAGGCGTCAATCTGTGCGACCGATTTCTCGGCCATGAGGGCCGGGCTTGTGAACTTGGGCCGCGAAGGCAAGGGAGAGCCGGAGCGGCCTGTTTTTGAAAGGAAGGGCAACCATGCCACGACAACGAAAACTCCCGTGCGGTATGTGGCAACGGGGGGACGTGTACTATGCCCGCTTTCGGGCCAATGGGCGCGAAGTCCGGGAACGGTTATCGACCGACTACCGCGTGGCCTGCCAGATGTTGAATGATCTGCGAGCCCGCGCCGACAAGGCCGACTTCGGCATGATCGACAATGACTACCCATGGGCGAAGCTGCGTGATGAATTCATCGCATGGGCGAAGCAGTCCGTGCGGGACTGGGAACAGTATGCAAGAGACCTACGGCGATTCGAATCATTCGCACCGTTGGGGGCCGTCCGCGACATCGATGAACAGCGGATCTACGGCTACCGCAAGTGGCGGCTCGATGCCGGCAAGTCTCCCCGGACGGTCAATCGTGAAGTCGGCACGATCAACAATCTGCTGAACCGTGGTGTTGCTTGGAAACGCATCGCGGAAAATGCCATCGTCGGTATCAAGCCGTTGGCTCACGACAAACCGGCGAAGCGCCGACGGTCACTCTCGGTCGAAGAGGTAGAGCGACTGTTCGCGGTAAGTCCGCCGGAACTGCTTCCCATCTGGCGGTTGTTCATGTGCTCCGGCATGCGAAAAAACGAACTGGTCAACCTGCGATTCAGTGACATCGACTTTGAAAGG
Source organism: Pirellulales bacterium (assembly GCA_028289405.1). Lineage (GTDB taxonomy): Bacteria > Planctomycetota > Planctomycetia > Pirellulales > JANQPP01 > JANQPP01. Next base: position 34,507 of record JANQPP010000162.1, on the reverse strand, counting down.
AAAGTGGCCACCGTCCGGGCTGAGTCATCAAAGAGCCGCAAGGCGAGGGAAATTCCACTCGACGAAAACTCGCTGGAGATCCTGACGGAGCTGCGCGAACAGTCTCGGCAGCGGAAACCCATGAAGGGACGGACCGAAGCAGAGTCGGAACAAGTGGCCCAGCAATTCTCAAAAGATCATGTTTTCGTGACCAAGTTCAACACGCCGCGACGCAACAATCTACTTCGGACGTTTTATGCCATCTGCCGGAAGGCGGGCATCGAGGATGCACACCGGCGAGGTTCGGTGGACATCCACTCGTTGCGCGTGACGTTCACTACGCTAGCCTTGGAGAACGGTGCACCACCCAAGGCCGTGCAAGCGATCCTTGGTCATTCGACGTTGGCACTCACGATGGGGGTCTACGCTAAGGCGACGGATCGGGCCAAGCGGGCTGCGGTCTCCGCGTTGCCGTTCGCGGCGGCGGGACTGCCGGACCATGTCGTTTCCCTGCAAAATGCGCACAGGATGCGCACAAGTTCGAATTCCACGCCGCAACCCATTGGCATAAAGGAGCTTGCGTAGACGACATTTGGACTGAAAATCCTGGTGTCGGCGGTTCGATCCTGCCCCTGTCCACTCGAAAAACAAGCCCGAAATCCTGGCTTTTACAGGGTTTCGGGTTTTTTTAATTGCCGTTGATTCTTAAGCGGCATTTTTGCCTTCCCACCTATTTCCTAAGGATGCATGTGAGGATTGATCGCCAAAGGTCCATCGATAGCCGTTCCGCTATGCGAAAGTTCCTCATGGACCGTCAAGATCCTTCACAAGTTCTTGGCGAATGTGTTGCAGAGTCCGCTCGATAGTTCGCCGCGATCGCTGTACGCGCTGACTAATCTCCTCCACGGAGTAGCCTTGCAAACGCAGCATTACGACCGTCCGTTCGGTCTCGCTCAAATGCTCAATCGTTTCGCGAATGCCTTGCTCTATCTCTAGTGGCGTTGGCCGTGCCGGAAACGACTGCCCTGGGAGTACGTCCAATGACACGGTTTTGTGGCTATCACGTTTTGCTGCGGCCCTGCGGGCTGCATTACGACGGACCTTATGCACCGCAATCACCGCCAGTAACCGCCAAAGAGTGCGACCTTCGGGGGCGTCATAACCACCGGACATCATGCCACGGAACACGCTCTTGAAGACACTTTGAACAATGTCTTGCGGTTCGACCTGTGCCGCAAGATGGTCGGACATTTGGTCTTGCACGAAACCGAAGACACGGCGCGCGTAGCGGTCGTAGAGGTCCCTTGCCGCGTCGTCGTCCCCGGATCGCAGGCGAGCAACTAGCGTTTTGTCACAAGGTTCCACTTCCGGCATCGCGGTGTCCCAAATCGGTTCGAGTGGGGTAATTTGCACTGTCTCACGGCCAGAATTTCGCAATTCTAGTCTACGTTGACCACCAATTGGTCACAACCAATCGACACCGTGGGTAATCCAACTCGGCTCCGAGGCGGCTCAGGCGTTGGGCGATGCTGATTTCGTTCACAATTCTCGGATTGCTGTCGGGGGTACGGCAAATTTTCGGATTTGCATGGCGGGTTCACGTGCCGCCTGAACCTCTACATAGGGAGATGAAAACGGAATGCTGCACAAGCGAAAACCCAGCACTTGAACGTAAATACGATAGGGCAAACCTCTTATGACGCCGATACTCGCAGGACAACAATCCAGCCTGGGGCAACTTTCCCGGAAAACGATTGCCTCCACGCAAGATAATTCTTGCGTGAGTGCATTTGGCATCGATCGAGAAGCAACGACGAAGTGGTCATGGTCTTGTCGAATGGTCGATCCTTCTTCGGCCTGGCGAATTCGACCGATCGAGGATCACCCTCTGAGCGTCGGAGACGTCGCGGTCGTCGAGATCGCTTCGGTTGGGAACCACACGAGAATTGTCACGGCGGCCAATGAACGGCTACGGCTCTACCCCGGTGACCGGTTCGTCGGTGTGTTCGGCAACCGCTACGCAACCGACGCGTTCGAAGCTGTGGTCGGAACCGCCGATCGAGTTCACATCCTAACCAACGCGGGAATGCTGGGCACCGTTCGCTCGCGGCATTCGAGTGTCATGTCACCCACGATGGTGCGGTGTCACGGTCTTGTGACCGATCAACGCGGCAAGACACTCAACCTGAAATCCCGGCTCTTTAAGTCCAGTTGGCCGGAATCAACGGCTCGTAATGTGGTGTTCGTGGTAGGTACCGGTATGAACAGCGGCAAGACGACGACGGCAACTCGGCTCGTCAAAGGCCTCGTGAATCAAGGCGTTCGCGTGGTGGCCTGCAAACTGACGGGCAGCGTGTCGCACCGTGATCTTTTCGAACTCCGGTCCACCTCACCCGCGAGGGCGTCCGATTTCAGTGATTACGGTTTTCCGTCCACCTATTTATGCAGCTCAACCGAACTGTCGGACCTATTTCACACGATGGTGGCAGACGCTCATTGCGTGAATCCGGATATCGTCATCATGGAAATCGCCGACGGCGTGCTGCAACGAGAAACCGCCATGCTGCTGCGAGACGAAGAGATCGGCAAGCATGTTGCGGGGGTCCTGTTGACCGCTCCCTGCGCTCTTTCCGCGATTCAAGGCGTTCATCAAGTTCACTTGACCGGACATCGGGTCCTCGGGGTTTCTGGAATTATCAGCAATTCACCTCTGTTCGAAAAAGAGTTTCGACAGCACTGCGAAGTGCCAGTTTATTCCTCCAGTGGGCTCGGTGAACAACTGTCGGCGGGAGTATTACAGTTCGTTCAAGTCGAGCCGAAATAAGTCATCCATCATGGCTCGACAAAAGCTTCTCACTCCCTTACTAGGCCGGAACTGGCGCTCGATTGCCTCAGCCATATTCGGGCATATGCTGTACGCGACCATTCCGATGCAAACTCCGATCGCGGTGGGCATGATCGTGGCGGCTCTTAGCGGCGAGAGCGCGAAGTTCTACGGTCTGGATCCAATCAGCCGTTTCGGCGTCAGCCCAACCGTATTCGCTGTGAGTCTGCTCGCCGTATTGGCTTGTCTGACGTCGTTGGCCGCTTACTACCGAAGCATTGCGACTGGAGGTTTAAGTCGGCGTATCGTGGCCGACCTGCGAGTCGGAGCTATCGACGCAGTCTTCCAGATGGATGACTCGACATATGGGCGGCTCGGCCCCGTGGAACTCCAAGACCGGATCGTGAACGAGTGCGCACAGGTCCGGCGTTACATCGAGCGTGTCTTCGTGCATGCCGTCGTGAACGTTGTGCGGATCGCGTACCCGCTCATCATGCTTTTCGCGATGGACACTCAGCTCGCGGTCGCGGCGGTAGCCGTGTTAACCCCTCAGACGCTGGTATCGTTTTGGGTCATGCGTTGGCTCCATGACGCGACTCGCACTGCTCGCGAGCGGCGGGCATCTCTCAACCGCCAAGTTGCCAAGTTGGTCATGCAGCGCGACGACACCATGCGCGAGAAGGCATGCGAACTCGTGTCCTGTTTAGAGAACGAGGAGATGGCCGCAAAGCGTTTCTCGGCTCTCAACATGTCGAATGTCTGGCTGTTCACCAGCGCCGGTATTGCCCTCATCTGGTGGCTTGGATCACGTAGTGTGTCCGAAGGAAATCTCGGACTAGGAGAACTCGTGGCTTTCGTCGGAATGCTGACATTTGTTTATCAGCCAATGCGGCAATTCACTCAAATTGCCAACACGTCTCGTCGCGGGATGGTGGCGCTCGAGCGACTTCGCGAAATTCACTTTCCTCCGATCGAGGACGGTGATATTCGAGTTGTCACAGTCGCGAACCTGTCGGCGGACAAACGAGAGGCGGTGTAAGCATGGCAGTCACCGCGAGTTCGTTCCAGACGCGTGTTCTAGGCTGCTCTCGCCAGGGCAGGCCCATCGTGGCCAATATAGTTGGCGCGGAGACGGCTGTCATTCGAATCATGATCGTCGCCGGCCAGCATGGTGATGAGCCGCTGCCGATCAAGGCAGCCCGCCAATTGCTGACGCCCATTTCACCTAGTGAGGAAGTGGCCGTCGCCTCGGTACCCGTGGCGAATCCTGACGGATTGCACAGGAAGTCGCGATACGCCACTGGGATCGATCTAAACCGCGATCACTTTGCATGCCAAGCACCTGAAACTAAGGCGTTGCATGATTTGTTACGACTCTTCCGTCCCACATTGGTCATTGACGCGCACCAATTTAAGTCCCGCCGCAAATGGATGCTCGCACGCGGTCTCACGCATGCCGCTGACGTTTGCCTGGACTGGACAACGTCGCCTATAGCGGATCCAGGAGTACTATCGACCGCAGAGTGGGTTGGACGGCGGACGCTGGAGGTGCTCAGTGAACAAGAGTGGCGAGTCAGCCGATACCTCGTGCGAAGCGGCACAGGCGTCATGCGACCAAGCTCACCTAGGCTGATGTCACTGCTCAACTACGCCGCCGTGAGGCATGGCGTCCCAAGTATCCTAGTGGAAGTCCGTGAGCCCGACCAACGAAGTCGCCACGCGGCGGAACGCGCGCGAAGTGCGATTCGGGAAGCGATCGAAACGTGTTGCCAGATTCATGTGGCCACAACAACACGCTCAGTGAGAGCAAGCCGGGAGATCACGATCCGTGGTCGGGCCTGCAAAACTGGGGCACAGCCCAAGCTCTGGACTCACGATTCCCATTCGGGGCAGGTTTGCTTGGAGCCTATCCCAGGCGCATACCGCGCGGGCTGGGTCGCCTCGAAGACATGTCGTAGCCCTCTTGCATATGGGCTGCCGGCAAAGTGGACGGAGATCGCTGCCTGGCTTGACGGTCATGGTTGCGAAGAAATCCAGCCGACAAAGCTCCCAGCAGGAGTCCTCCGTACAGCTGTTGTGACGGCGGTCTTCCCATCCAGAAACCGCGATGGATTCGCGCGACGCGTGGATGCCGATTGGCGCGACACTCGGAGGCTCGGTTGGTCCGCCAGTTGGTTTCGCGTCACCGACGACACGGCTCGGTTGATGACCGCGGCGCTTGAGCCCACATCGACGTACGGGGCTGTGCGGGACGGCTTATTGCCATGGAAGCCTGCCGTTGGATCCACATATCCTGTCATACGACTTGATCGACCAAGAGGCTAATTCGATGGTACGTGAGATAGTTGAACGCCGCAGCGCGATCACATTCAGCATCGTGACGGTCGCCCTACTCCTGTTCCCGATCCGACACAACTGGTTAGCACAGCCAAAGGATGGGTTCCCTTTGTCCTACTATCCCATGTTCACCTCGACGCGAGGAGAGATCACGACCCTCCACCATGTAGTCGGTATCACGCACAACGGCGAGAGCGTCAATGTTCCAGGAAAGTACGCCGGTCCAGGCGGCATGAACACAGTCCGCCGCCAGATGCGCAAGATGTATCACGGTGGCCAGGCCGCGGAACTCGCCAAGCGCGTGGCGGAGCGATTAAATGGCTCGTCATTTACCGAACGACACAAAGTTGTGCGTGTCGAAGTGGTAAAGAGTAATTACACCATCAAGCGTTACTTTGACGGCGAGACGGGACCAGTCTCACGCGAAGTCGCTGCCTCAGTGAAACTCGCAAAAAGGCCAGCACCATGACATCGCCCATTGTTTTCGGCCGCATCGCATCGTGGTGGCTCACCCCCATGCCAGCTACGAGGTTGGGTGGGGTGAGAATCGCTTGTGGTACATACGCGCTTTGCTATTTGCTGCCCAGATGCAATATGTTCCATGAACTATGGCGAACGGATGCCGACTTGTTCGACCCCGTCGGCATGGCCAGGCTGCTGCCGGGTGTGCTGCCACCTGGCATCATGGACACTGTCTATTGGCTCACCGTCCTGACTGGGGTCTTCTTCACGCTAGGCTTTAAGCACCGAATCGCCGGACCACTTTTCGGGCTGTTGCTGTTCACCCTCCTTAGTTATCGCAATTCTTGGTCCATGATTTTGCACATGCATAACGCGCTTGTAATTCACGCAATGATCCTTGGAATCTCGCGCTCCGCGGACGGATGGTCCGTCGACGCGGCGCTGTACCGCCGTCGTGGGGGCGTGCCGCCTGGCTCGTCGTGGCGTTATGGCTGGCCCATCATGCTCGTCGGCGCGGTGACCATCATCGCGTACTTCCTCTCGGGCGTTGCGAAGCTGGCTTGTCCGGAAGGCTTGGATTGGGCCGCTGGCGAGGCACTCCGCTCACAGATCGCAGTCAATGCGATTCGTTACGACATCTTGGAAGGTGAGTCCGCGCCGCTTTTCCAAACGATCTACCAGCATAAGGCACTGTTCTGGGGGATGGGAATCGGAACGTTCGTATTGGAACTGGGAGTTCCTTTAGCTTTGTTAAACCGCCGCCTTGGAGTGATTTGGGCTATCATGGTCTTTGGGATGCATTGGGGCATCTTTTTTGTCATGGGGATCAAGTTCAGATATCAGATGAGCGGTTTGACCTATGCATCTTTTTTTGATCTTGAGAAGATGGCATGTCCCAAGACACCTTTGGCAGCAGCCCTCCGAAAATTCGCTTTAAATGGCAAGGCCAGCTTGGCCAACTACTAACCAGATCACTAATCAGCGGCGTAGCAAACGGATTTATCACGACAGTAACGTTTTGCAATTTGCGGTCACTGTCAGCCGCACCCACTGCGTCGCTTGCGTGATTGAACACAACGGGCTTACTGTATTACAAATCGTAGCAGGAAACACGATTGGAATAACCTCACGGCTTAATGCCGCCATTCTGTGTTACGGATTCCTAAGAGCCTGGGGACAAAACATCTCAGCATCTGCGAATTTGGGTGTTCGTCGGCCGTGAAACGCCGACGAACGAAACAAACCGGAGGTTTTGTCCGTTGGCTTTAAGTGAGTTGAACCAGGCTGGCGAACACACTATCTCACCTTGCTGCCGCGCGCCGTAAGCGATCCATAATGGCGTGTCCGAGGCCCATTTCCGGAACGCGATCGGCGACAATGTAATCGAGTTTCAATTCGTCCAGCCGTCGTATTGCAGCAAATAGATTAGCGGCGGCTTCTCGAAGGCATTCCCGTTCCGACAGTACTTCTATGGCTGCAAAGCCACTCTCGTTCGAGGGTGGTCCAAACGCCAACAAACCGACGCGTGAGTCCCGGCGCGTTGGGTCATCCGTCAGGACCAGTGGCGTGGACGGCGCATAATGCCGTGGAAGTTGACCAGGGCTAACAGGCCTACTGCTGTCCGCCGTTGTGATTTTCAAGGGACCGATCACGACTTCAATTTCCTCAACCGTGACGCCACCCGGTCGAAGTAGCACGGGCTGTTTGTCGAGAAATGAAACGACGGATGATTCAACGCCAACGCTGCACGGTCCTCCATCGAGGACAGCCGACAGACGATCACCGAACTGCTCGACCACGTGCTGTGCCGTCGTTGGGCTGACCGCGCAAAAGACATTCGCACTCGGCGCAGCGATCGGAACGTCCGCCAATTCGATCAAGCGACGCGCTACGGCGTGCGCAGGACATCGGACCGCAATGCTAGGCAAGCCCGCCGTGACGATGTCCGGAACGCAGGCCTGTTTCGGCAGCACTATTGACAAAGGACCCGGCCAGAATCGAGCGATCAGGTCCATAGCCGTCTGAGGAATTTGCTCGACCAACGGTTGAAGCTTCTCTGGGCTGTCGACATGTACGATCAGTGGATCAAATCGCGGTCGCCTTTTCAAATCAAAAATTCGAGCAACCGCATCTGCATTCATCGCGTTCGCTCCTAGTCCGTAAACGGTCTCTGTTGGAAATGCCACTAGGCCACCCTGGCGAATTGTTTCAGCGGAACTGCGTATTTCCTGCTCTGTCGCCATAACACCCTTTCGCTTCACAACAGTACCAAACTGAGTTTTACCAGTTACCAGATCCGATTTCTCGAGATTTCCGCCTATCACGCGACGGGCATGCTGAACCACCGGCCCGCGCGAGGGTTCCACAACGGATTAATTGTTGTGCGGTTGTAAAGACGGCGGCAGAATCACGACCTATGTCTCATACCATGACTCCGGAAGCGTAGCTGGTCAACATGCCCGCAAGCTTGTAACTCCTCAGATGCTAACGTCGCAACCGGCTGGCGAGTGAAAAAGACAATGCGGTGAGTTTGATGACGTTCACGACTAATAAATAACTACTACATTTGTGCATAATGCCAAAACATCCGTCAGTAATTGAGGACGCGTTCAAAGCCGCTCACCTGTGACATTCAGATGCGAGGGACGTACCGCTCCAGGGCTTCGCTGGATCTTTGCCGGGGATCAGCCGGCGGACCCAAGTTCGAATTCAAAAAGGAGAGATGCCTTCGAGACTACCGCGATGCTCGACGGTTCGGGAGCCTAAGTTGAGCCGCACATTGAACTGGGCTCGCCATTTCCTGGTACGGTAGCTGGCTGGTCAAACGAAATTGTGATAAACGTAACGCGACCTAGCGACGCAGCTTTGGAATTGACGTCGGTCATCTAGGATTTGTCGGAAACGGTTCCTCAGTGCGATAAGAGCAAGCCCCATGGTGTTTCATTCTCGGGACAAGGAAAGCCGGGCCACATCTCGTCGCCACTTCCTGCGCGGATTGGCGGGCAGTGCGCTAACGATCACGTTGCCCCGCCCCGTGGCCGGAAGCTTGCGAAGCGTGAAATCTTTGGTACGCCTCGGTCTGATCGCCGACTTGCATCAGGACATCATGCATGACGCTCCCGCGCGTCTGGATGCGTTTCTTCACGCTATGTCGATGCAAGCACCCGATGCCATCATTCAACTAGGCGATTTCGCGACCCCCGCCGAGAAGAACTTCAAGTTGATCGATTCGTTCAATTCCGCTCATCCAAGAGCATTTCACGTTCTGGGAAACCATGAAATCGATGGCGGTTTTAGTTGGGAGCAAGTGCTCGATGCCTACGGAATGGAGCGTCGCTATGATGTCACCGATGTCAACGGTTTGCGACTCATTTTCCTCGACGGAAACGAGCGCCCCCCCAACCACTCCCGAGGATATCCGGCTCACATCGGCCCCGCTCAGATCGCTTGGTTGCGGGATGAACTTGGCCGGGTAGCCAGTCCCACGATTGTCTTCAGCCATCAGCCGCTTGCCGGTCCGTCGAGCATCGACAACACCGAAGAATTACGGTCCGTTTTGGAGGAAGCTGCCGACCGCGTGATTCTGGCCGTATGCGGGCATACGCACATCGACGAACTGCTTTTGGTCGGGAACATTCACTACCTGCACATCAATTCTGCTTCGTATCACTGGGTAGGAAACAAATATCAACATCGCAGCTACCCGGAAAGCATCCACGAGGCGCATCCGTTCATCAGCCACACGTGCCCGTATCGCGATCCCCTATTCACGATGCTCACTTTCGAGCCTGAATCTGGCGAAATCCACCTTGATGGACGTGAAAGCGCATGGGTTGGCCCGTCACCCGAAGAGCTTGGAATGTACCAGGCTGCACGGGTGGCCAATGGCGAGGAAATTGTGCCGAGGATTCGCGCTCGCAAGATCAGTCGCAGCTAAACGAGCCAAATTGATCCCGCGAGACGAGCGTCAAAGTATCTCCAAATTGTCGATCACCTATAACCCACCTACAGGTGGGCTCGCACGGGCTCACGAGGACTTACTTAAGAGGTGGCCAACTGGCCGTAAGCTCTTGGGCAACCGGTGGTTGACGCGATTCTTCGTGACTCCTGGAAAGCCTCTGGTCTGGACTGAAAATCCTGGTGCCGGCGGTTCGATCCTGCCCCTGTTCACTCTAGAAAACAGCTCGGAATCCTTGCCTTTCAGGGGGTGGGTTTTTTATGTGCCGAGCCCGCCGGCAACATATCTTGCCTATTTGGCACGAATGGCCAGTTTTGGATCAATTAGGATTCATCTTGCGCCCGTGCGCCCGAGGACGCGCGTAAGTGATGCCAATGTGATATTCAAAGCGAGGGGAGAGTATGGCCAACCGTCAACGCACGGACTAACACATCGCCCACGAGCGTCGCGACGAACCCACGCCTCCAGGATTGTGTCCAGCAATTTTGCCTGCTCTCGGGTTTGTTCCATGCGTCATGCCACGCTAGAATGTGGCTTCGATTTGTCGACCTCGGTGGGGATGAAATCGGCCAGGCAAGTTTCTGCTGGCAAAGTTCCTACCGGCAAAGGGGTGGATAAGTCGAAGATCGCTGATCCTCGGCGATCCGGCGGCGTAGCTCAGTTGGTTAGAGCAGCGGAATCATAATCCGCGTGTCCGGGGTTCGAGTCCCTGCGCCGCTACTACTGCAACTGCCTGCGGTTAGCAACGAAGCGAAGGCTCGATCGAATTCCTGCTTTCGCCAATGAACTGGCGGCGGTGCTGTCCGCTCTCCAGCGAGGTCGCGAGTGGGCCGGCAATTTCGTAGACTTCCTTCCGCCTTTTGCTGCCTGGCTACGCATAAGGTATCTTAACCAGCCGGTCGATTTTCTCAGGGGGCAGTCGCCTCAATGAACGCTGCCCTAACCGATGACGTCCGTTGTGGACTTGTGAGCCTGTGCCAAGCGGCGTGTGTTGACGCGAATCTGACCACGCGACGTTAGTATTTTCGAGAGCGAGTCCCGCGTACGGCGTTTAAGCACGAGTGTGCATCGTATTCACCGGTGGGAAAACGATCGAGTGGAAGGTGGGAAGACGTTTCTCGAACGTCATGTACTTTCCGGCTTGGATGAGGTCGATAGGAAGATCAAAGAGACTATGCCCGACTGTTTTGGCGCCTGTTCGGTGAGAAGGCCGTTATCGATCATGAATTCAATGCATTGTCTGTTATCGGCAATCGTCGTCATTTTCGCGGTGAGCGAACTCGATGCCCGGGAGTGGTCGGACACAACCGGCCGGTACAAACTCGAGGCGGAGTTGTTCGCCCAAAACGACGAATACGTAATTCTCCAGCGCCAAGACAAAGAGCTCGCGATGTTTCCGGTTGAGAAGCTCTCCGAGCAAGATCGGCAGTACCTTGAGAGTAAGCCGGGCCAAGACGTTTCCCATCGCAATTTGGGCCAAGTGCAAACTTGGACCATGCGAAACGGCTTGAAGGTCGTGGGCCGCATCGTGGACTACGGACGAAAGGAAATGACCGTCCAACGCAGGCGCGGCAAGGTTTATGTCAATGATCGTTTGTACAACAATTTGCCGCCCGTCTACCAAAAGATAGTCCCCAAGATCGTGGCTCACTTCGAAGATTTGGAGGATCTAGACGAGCGGGGCTTTCAAAATTGGGTCCGCAGGCAACGAGGCAAACCCCGCACATTTCAGCTTGAGGGCGTGATTCTGGAGCATGAGCAGGGGGATGAGTACGGAGTGCCTTTCTTTTTCTTCGCTGAGCAGGATCTCGCCCTCCTCAAAAGCGGTTGGGAGGAGTGGCTCGCGGCGCATGACGATTACGAGGAGCGGGACGATGAATCTTTCCGCGTCCAGGCTTTGGCCGCGGCGAAGCATTCCATGGAAGTCCAGCGCGGCATTGCCACGGCTCAATTGAACATGCTGGCCGTTTCGGCCGGTCTTACAGCTGCGTGGGAAGTCACGTTGTACCCGGCGCGAGGCAACCCTCGTCCTCCGATTTGGGTCGTCGTGCCGGGGCGCACCAGTGCGGAGGCGACGGCAACCGCCGTACGGCAGCACCCCGGATACGTCGCGGGTCCGGTGCGTCGCGTTAGTCGCTGATGAGAGGTTCCGCTTGCAAGTTAGAAAACCCCCGATGCGTCCATTGATTATCGCGAGCGCGGGTATCGCTGTCGCATTCGCCGCGTCGCATGTCGTGGCGGAGTACCCGACCGCAGCGACTCCACAAGCAGCACGCGGCAACTCTCCGGTCGCAGATTCGCAAATCGGTTCACGAGTCCCCCGCCAGGGAGACGAAATCGTCGTCTGCGGAGAGCTTTTTCATACGACGGCGCCGGTCGTGCTCTGGACAGACCCCGGTGGATATGACGCCTACCGCGTGGAACGGCGCTTTGCACCGCTGGACCAATCGTCCTGGCGGATCTCGAACTTGGAAGTGAAAGCCCTGAGTTCCCCCAACCGTTTCAACATGCGGCGCGCGGAACTGACCGCCGAACAACTTGAAGCTTTTCGCGGAGGCGGGTGGACGCTGGAGGCCCTGCGGGAGCGAGTGGACCAGTTCGTACTGCACTACGATGCCTGCGGCACCAGCCAACGCTGCTTCGAAGTGTTACACGACCAACGCGGTTTGAGCGTCCATTTCCTCTTGGATCTCGATGGCACGATCTATCAAACGCTGGATGTGAAAGAACGTGCCTGGCATGCGACGATCTCCAACGACCGCTCGATCGGCATCGAGATTGCCCAAGTCGGCGCATTTTCGCCGCGGAATCAACGCGTCCTTGATCGCTGGTACCGCAGCTCGCGGGACGGCCAGGTCCGCATCGTGCTGCCCGATGTGTTAGGCGATGGCGGGGTACGTACGCCAAACTTCGTGGCGCGGCCTGTGCGAGAACTCGTGTCGGGGAGTATTCATGGAAAGGATTTGGTGCAGTATGACTTCACGGCGGAACAATACGAGTCGTTGGCCCGATTGACCGCCACGCTCTGCCATATCTTCCCCCGAATTCGCTGCGATTTTCCTCGCGATGCGGATGGTTCTCCGCTGCCACGGAAATTGACGGAACCGGAATGGCAGGCTTTTCAAGGCATCTTGGGGCACTATCACATTCAGGCCAACAAGGTTGATCCTGGACCGGCCTTTCAGTGGAACCGGTTGATCAAACGAGCCCAAGGATTGCTGGCCACCGCCGTCGAGTAATACGTAGACCTTGCACGGCGAACCGGCTGAATTGCCGATCGCTTGCTCGCGCGATGCATGCATCGAATGGAGTACAGCGGGCAGTCGGTTCCGGAATCTCCAAAAAAATTTGCAGTGTTCATGCCATGCGGATAGGATGAAACCCCAGTCGGGAGAGGCGTATTTTCTCAATAAGCCTTCTGGTTGCGGTTTCCCGCTGTCCGGCACGACGATGAACGACATCAATCACCGGCTCTGGCTGGTGTAATGAATGGCGGAGAATTAGTAGGTCAAACACACACGGTTCGCTTCCTGAAGAGGCGCTAAAGCGTGCGGCGTAAATGCGTCGCCCTGTCGATGGAAAAGCTGCGGTGCATGCCAAGGCTTTACCTTACATACCGTAATTTTTGCCCGTTTAGTTCTAAACGTTTCGTTCGAAATCGTCCTCCACTGAGGCAAGGCCCCACGCCTTCGCCCTGCTTTTTGGGTCCGTTGACGCTTGCGTGGGATCGCTGATGCGCTCCCCGTTTGGCGCGAAAGGGTTACTGCATGGCCACGATCCCCGTCGACATCGTGAAGGATATCCCGGTAGTCGAGCCGGAGTCTTCCAAGTTTCAATATCCCGGAACGCCCACGACCTGCGATGGCGCCGAAGCCGTCGTGTGGGTGGAGACGCACATTAGCCAGGGATCCGGCGCGTTTCCGATCACGAGCTCGACCACCATGGGAGGCGGCTTCAATCAAGCCGTGATGAACGGCCAAACGAACCTCTGGGGAGACCCTTTGGTCTTCATGGAGCCGGAAAGCGAACACTCCTCCGCCACGTTTTGCGAGGGATTCGCCGCAGCGGGAGGACGGATCACGAATTTCACTTCGGGGCAGGGCCTCGTGCTCATGAAAGAGGTCCTCTACACCATCTCCGGCAAACGCCTGCCGGTCGTGTTTAATGTGGGTGCCCGCGCGCTAACTAGCCAGGGGCTGAATGTCCACGCGGGACATGATGACGTGATGAGCGTCGCGGATTGCGGCTGGGGTATTCTGCTGGGACGCAATGCCCAGGAAGCGGGAGATTTGTGTCTAATCTCGCGCCGCGCGGCGGAAGCTTCCAATACGCCATTCCTGAATGTCCAGGATGGCTTCTTGACCACGCACACCGTCGAATCGGTCCGCCTGCTGGAACCCGAATTCATGAAGGAATACGTGGGCCGCGCGGAAGACAAACTCTACAACCTCATGGATCCGGATAATCCGGTGATGTCCGGCGTGGTGCAAAACCAAGATTCCTACATGAAAGGTAAAGTCGCCCAGCGGGAGTTCTACGACGCAGTGGAACCGGCGCTGGAAGACGCCTTTGAAGAATTCTATCGCCAGACCGGTCGGCGTTACGGATTCATCAGTCCGTATCGCTGCCAGGACGCGGAGTTCATCCTGGTCGGCATGGGCTCCTACATGGAGACCGCGCAGGCCACCGTGGATTACTTGCGAGACAAGGGAATCAATGCGGGCTGTATCAACATTTATTGCTTCCGTCCCTTCCCCGCGCGGCAACTGCTAGAAGCTCTGCGGCATTGCGAAGCCGTCACGGTCATCGAACGGATGGACGATCCGCTCTCCACGACCGGCAACCATTTGACCCGTGAGTTGAAAGCGGCCTTTTGCGACGGGCTCAGCGGCCAGAACGACATGCCGCGTCTGGACCGCATCCCCAAGATTTATTCCTGCGCCGCCGGGCTCGGCAGCCGAGACGTGCGTCCCGGGGACATCGCCGCCGCGTTCGAAAACATGCGGAATCCCTCCAAGGATTTCTTCGTGCTGGGGATCGAGCATCCGCTGGCACTGGAGCCTCTGGAAGATCCCGATTTGCGTCCCAGTGGCGGTTTCTCCATGCGGGGACACTCCGTCGGCGGGTTCGGCTCGGTCACCACGAACAAGGTCATCGCCACGATTGCCGGCCAGGTATTTGGCAAGGACGTGCAGGCGTATCCCAAGTACGGGTCCGAAAAGAAGGGGCTGCCGACGACGTACTATTTGACGATCGCGGATTCCCACATCTACACGCATAGTGAACTTCAGCATGTGAATCTCGTGGTCCTGAACGACACCAACGCGATGTTTAGCGGCAATCCGCTGGGCGGCATGTTGGACGGCGGTGCGGTCGTCATGCAAAGCCACTACGACAATCCGAATGATGTTTGGGCCCGCATCCCGCTGCGTCACCGGAACACGATTTTGGAAAAGCATCTGCGGATCTATTTCCTGGACATGGTCAAGATTGCCCGCGAGGTCGCCTCGCTGGCGGATTTGGAGATGCGGATGCAGGGGATCGTGCTCCTCGGCGCGTTCCTCCGCATGACGCCCTACGCCGAGCAGAGCCACATGTCCGAGGAGCAGGTTTATGAAGGTGTCGAAAAAGCGCTCCGCAAGTATTTCGGCAAGCGAGGCGAACAGGTCGTCCAAGACAACCTGGAATGCGTACGCCGCGGCTATCGCGAGCTACAAGAGATTCGCCGTGAATTGATGCGGCAAAGTTCCAATGGCGCGGTATAGCGTTCCGTAATGGAACGGAAAGATATTTTGGCCGAATATCGGCAACCCCATCACGACGCGCATCGCGCGTCTCCCCTCTTACCCACGGGAGGTTCACTAGCATGTCCACGACCACTCCTCCGGGCTCGATGAACCAGGCGAATGAACGCGACCCGCACAACAACAACAGTTACGGCACGTTGGTCGATTCCGACTACGTGGAGGTGGACCTGCCGATTCTCGATGTCCGCGAATTCAATGAAAGCGTGATCCGGGGATACGAAGAGGGGACGGGGGACAAGTCGCTCCCCGCCGACACGGCGGTCGCCAGGTCCTTCATTCCCGCTGGCACGGCCACGCTACGGGATTTCAGTTACGTCGCGCCGGAGATTCCCGAATACATCGCCGACAATTGCACTGGCTGCATGGACTGCGTGACCGAGTGTCCCGACACGGCGATTTTGGGAAAGGTGCTCGCCGAGCCGAACTTGGAACAAAAGCTCCAGGAAATCGAGGCCGAGGAAGACCGCGCCTTCTTCGCGGAGCAATGGTCAAAGCCCCGCAAGTATTACGACGGGCCCAAAAAGAAGGGGCTCGACGGCGGACGGTTCGCCATCATTATCGATCCCAGCAAGTGCAAGGGCTGCGCCGAATGCGTCACGGTCTGTGACGACGATGCCTTGAAGATGATTGCCAAGTCCGAAAAGGTGATGGACGACATCCGCAAGGCCCATCGCCATTTCAAAAACGTCGGCCCCTCCGATGAGGAGTACATCAACGACAACTTGTTGATCGACCTCATGCTCAAGGAGAGCGCGCACATTTACGTGGGCGGCGCGGGCTCCTGCGCCGGCTGCGGCGAGGGGACGGCCCTCCGCATGCTGTGCGCGGTCACCGGAGCGAAGTACGGCAACCAGTGGGGCATCGTCGCCGCCACGGGTTGCAACACCGTCTACACTTCCACCTACCCCTATAATCCTTATCTCGTGCCTTGGACGAATTCTCTCTTCGAAAACGCGCCTGCTGACGCGATGGGCGTGCGGATGCGCTGGGACCAGAAAGGCTGGCAGGAGAAGCCGATTTGGTGCATCGGCGGTGACGGCGCGATGTTCGACATCGGCTTTCAATCCCTTTCCCGGCTGCTCGCCTCCGGATTGAATGTCAAGGTTTTCGTGCTCGACACGCAGGTCTATTCCAACACGGGCGGGCAATCCTCCACCAGCACCTACATGGGCCAGAACACGAAAATGAGCGTGCATGGCAAAGTGCTAGGGGGCAAGCAGGAGCGCCGCAAGGAAATCGCGCAGATCGCGATCATGCACCCCCGCACGTACGTGGCCCAAACCACGGCGGCCCATACTAATCATTTCTACAAAGCGGTGATCGGGGCCTTGGAATTCGATGGCCCCGCCATCATCAACTGCTATACCACCTGTCAGCCAGAACATGGCGTGGCGGACAACATGGCCGCCGACCAGGCCCGCCTGGCGGTGGACACGCGGGCGTTTCCGCTCTTGGTCTACGATCCCCGCAAAGGGGATACGATCAAGTCGCGCCTGTCATTGCAAGGCAATCCCAGCGTCAAGGACAATTGGTTCAAAAACCCCAAGTCGGGCGAAGTCGTGGACTTCATTGATTTCTGCCGCAGCGAAGGCCGCTTCGTCAAACACTTCGACCGCGAGGGCAATCCGTCGGAGACGCTGGAGAAGGCCCGCGACGAGCGCCTGGAAAACTGGCGGCAACTGCAAGAACTGGCCGGGCTCATCTAGCCAGTCCACCAACGATCCAGTCTTCCACGCCACATGAGTCGCGTGGTGTTTTCCCACGCATGGGAGCGCCATGCGGTTCAATGAGTATCGCCCTCCGGCACGGCGTGGCTCCTTTTTCAGAAAAAGACTTGACGTCGCGGCCTCGAATGTCTAGTGTACTATTACGATAGAACACTGGGCTTGCGAGGTGACGTCATGTTTCTTCACATCTACCCTCACAACGGCGTGCCGATCTACGACCAGATCGCGCGGCAGGTGAAGTTCGCCGTGGCCGATGGCGCGCTCAAGGCGGGAGAGGCCGTCCCCTCCGTGCGGGAACTGGCCCGAGAATTGGCCGTGAATCCCAACACGGTGGCCCGCGCCTACCGCACGCTGCAGGAAGACCAAGTGCTGCTTCCCTTGCGGGGAACCGGAATGATGGTCCGGCAGGACGCGGAACCGCGCTGCCGGGAGGAGCGGCTGGAACTGGTGCGGGAAAGGCTGCGGCAAGCGCTGCGGGAGGCGCTGGAAAGCCGCCTCGATCCCCAGGAATTGCGGACATTGGTGATGGCGGAATTGGAGCAACTGAGAGAGGAGGCCACGAAATGAACGGGAGCGTGATTCGCGTACGGGATTTGACCAAAACCTACGGCCGGCAGACCGCGCTGGACGGCGTTTCCTTCGAAGTGCCGGCGGGTGTGGTCTTCGCGCTGCTGGGGGAAAATGGGGCCGGAAAATCGACCACCATCCAGTGCCTGCTGGGGTTGGCCGAAGCGGAGAGAGGCACGGCGGAGGTCTTGGGGCTGCACAGCGCGGTAAGCGGCCTCGAGATCCGCCGCCGGGTCGGCTACGTGGCGGAGCGGCCCGCGCTCTACGAGTGGATGACCGTGGACGAGTTGGGCTGGTTCGCCGCCGGCTTTTACCCGGGCAACACGCAAGGCAAGTACCGCGAACTGGCGGCCCAATTCCAGCTCGATCTCCGCAAGAAGATCCGCCAATTGTCCAAGGGGATGCGGGCCAAGGTCGCGCTCTCCCTGGCCATGATGCACGATCCGGAATTGCTGGTCTTGGACGAGCCCACCTCCGGTTTGGATCCGCTGGTGCGGAGGGAATTCCTGGAGAGCATGGTGGACGTGGCCGCCTCCGGAAAGACGGTCTTTCTTTCCAGCCATCAGATTCATGAAGTGGAGCGGGTGGCGGACATCGTGGCCATCCTGCACCAGGGAAAACTCGTGGCTTTGGAACCGTTGGAGGACTTGAAGCGGGAAATCCGGGAAGTCACCTGCCATGTGGAGGAGGGCCGACCGTTGCCGGATCTCATCTCCGGGGAATTGCTCGCCAGCCGTCAGCGAGGACGGCATTGCCAATGGCTGGTGAGAGGGCTGCCGGACGAAGCCCTCCAACACTTGCGGCAGTTTCCCGGCGTGAGCAACGTGGAGGTCCGCACGCCGTCACTGGAGGAGATTTTCGTGGCCTACCTGCGACGGGACGCGCGAGGCACGGTAAGTACCGCCGCCGAAAGGAGCTGGACGTCATGAACTCCTCTTCTCCTTGGTGGCGGGAAACCGGCCGGCTGGCCTGGAAGGAATTCCGCTTCCTGCGCGACTTCGCGGGCACGCTGCTCATCGTGGGGCTGTGTTTCGTAAGCCTGGCGGTTGGGGCCGAAGCCGTGGAAGCGCCGGAAATATTTCGCGCCTCTGCCCACATGTTGACCCTCATCGCATTGAAGTTTTTTCCCGCGTTGTGCGCCCTGGGCTGCGGGGCCAGCCTGTTCGCGGCAGAGAAGGAAGAAAATACCCGAGACCTATTGCGGGCCATGCCGGTGACGGCGGGGTCGCTGCTGGTGGGGAAACTGGCGGCGGCCGCGGGGCTCACGCTCGCTTTGGGAGTCGTGTTGCACGTGTATGCGGCGAGCTGGCAGATGATGCTCACGAGCGTGGTCCCTTGGGAATCGCAGCCGGCGGCCGGACATTGGGGCAGGACTCTGTATCAATACTGGTGGCTGGGCCCAATTGTGTGCTTGGGGTGGAGCACGTTCTGTTCGCTGTTCCTGTCCCGCGCCATCCACGCCGCCGCGCTGGCCACGGTGCTGATGGTCGTGGTCGAGATTCTCGCTAGCTCAGTGGATACGGAGCAGACCATTGCTCATTCCCGCTTGGACTGGGAAATCTGGCGAGTGATCCTGAGCGGCCTGCTCTTGCTCAGTTCCGTGGTTCTGGTCCATCGCTGGTTGGGCACAAAACGAGCCGGGCACTCAGCAGCGGCATCCACCATGGAGGAGGCATCCTATCATCGCCCGGCCTCCGCCTGGTGGCGGCTTGTCTGGCAGGCGGCCCGCGGCAACCTGTGGGCATTGCTCGCGCCGGTCGTTCTCGTGTCGGCTTTCCATCTGTTTACGATTCAGCACACGACCGCCCAGCAAGATTATGGCTGGCTGATGGTCCACCACGGCCTGCTGGCCACGCTGCTTGGCTGCGGGGTATTCCACGGCGACCAGTCGGGACAACAATTTCGCTTTTTCGCGCAGCAGGGTGTCTCGCCGGGGAAAATCTGGTGGAGCCGGCAACTTTGGGGCATGGCGGTGCTGCTGGTGGCGGGACTGGCCATGCTCTGGCTCCCAGTCGTGTGGCAAACCACGGCATCGGTCAATCGAGTGCAATCCTTGGACGAATTGGCCAGCCGGACTTTCTTGGGGATCACCGGCCGGTCGCTACTTCCGCTGATTTGGCTGGGCGGCTACGCGGTAGGGCAATGGGCCTCGCTTTGGATCTCCCGAGGTTTGCTGGCTTACGCGCTCGGCTTGGCTACCGTGCTCGTCGCGTCTTTCTGGGTGGTAGGCATGCGGACCTTCGGTATCCCCTTGTGGTGGTCGGTCTGGCCATTGGTGTTGGCCTTCTTTGTGGCGTCTTGGGCACGACGGCACGACTGGCTCCGCGAACGAGGCACCTACCGGGCCTGGGGCAAGGCCTGGTCTTGCCTGGCCGTGCCGGCGGCGTTGATTCTGTGCGCGATTCCTTTCTACCGCGTGTATCAGATTCCGCTCCCGGAGGGGACTTTGCCGGGGGAAGAAGTTTTGGCCGCCATGCCCGAGGATCCGCGCGCGACCGAGGTGTATCGGCGGGCCGTGGAGGCGGTGCGGGAAGTGGCGGTGATTGATAAATATACATCTCCGCCGACTACGTTCCCGGAAGGGGAGGTTGATCTGCCTGCCTTGGACGCGGTGCTCGTCGCCATAGAGCAGCCGTTACGTCTGCGGATCCACGCCTTCACCAAGGAGGAACCGATCGATCTGCATCTGCTGGCCAACTATCTGAAACATGCCGCCGTGCATTACACCCAGCAGGGCGATTTGGCATCGTCCGAGCGCTGCATTCGCGGCTTGCTGAAGCTCACGCGGCGTGTCCGGGAGCAAGCAGACCTCATGAGTTACACCTTCGGCGCGCAGTGCGAGGACATGGCCGGGGACGCGCTCTTGGCCTGGTGGTCTCACGAAGACCAGACGCCCGAGCGTTTGGTGGACATGGTCGTCGAAGTGGATGCGCACCGCCGGAGCGTGCCGCCGTTGCTGGATGCGCTGAAAAGAGAATGCGCGCTGCAACACCAACTTTGGGAATCCGTATGGGAGACCGGCGAATTCCCGCTGGAGGTGAGAGTCGGTTCATTCAATGAATTCGTGTTCCGCAACCTGCCTTGGGAGCGGGCTCGTGCCCGGCGTTTATGGGAATTTCAGTGGTCCGCCGTGCTACAGGACGCGGAAACGATGCAGGAGAACATCGAGTCGGGCCAATCTCCGTTTCACGGGATCCTCGATCCTCGGCAACCGTATCACCCCAGCACGTCGGTGGAGGTCGTCGCGGCTATCTTGACGTATCAGGCCCATTTCCATACGCCCGAAGTTTTGGCAAGAACGATCTGCACACCGGAAGCCCATCGCCGCAGTCTGGTGTTGCGGACGCTAATGCAAGCGTGGAAACGGGAGACGGGCGAGTATCCACAAATCGATCAAATCCGGGTCGCGATGGAAACGCCGCGCTCGTCGGAAATCACCCTGGTGGCCGAGCCACTGCGGGACAAGGAAGTTTCAGAGAACATCTTCTTCGATCCATTTTTCGGGAAGTTGAAATTCACGGTCGCCACGGGACGGACGATCCAAGTCGATGGCCGCGTGCGATTACACATCGACTTTCACGACCTCTCCAAGGGAACGTGGCTGCTGTGGTCAGCGGGGGTGGGCGGCAACGTTCCTTCGACAGTCGTGGTCCATCTCGGATTTTCAGAATCGATCACGCCGGAACATGGCCATGCGTTGAACGGACCGCATGGTACCGAGTGGGTCTATCCTCTCGAACCCCTCCCGCCGCCGGAGCGGGGGCAGTCATATCGTGGCGGCCACGGCGCGGACTATGGTGGCGAATACGGCAACCCCTACGGGGGTGGCTACGGCAGCGGTTCTGGCGGTGCTTACGGAAACCCGTACAGCGAGCGCGACGATAGCCTGCGGATCATGACCGCCTCTCCGGGCTACGGAGAGCCGGTCCCTTATTCGGGAGTGCCTTCCCCCGAGCCGCGCAAGAAATTCTCTCATCGAGAATGGGATCCGACCGCGAATTGAATTGAGCTGGCAGGCGCATCAATCCAGCGGCGGTTGCATGTGCAAATCCCCGGGCGATCGCTACAATTTGTCCGAGGGGTGCCATCCTTTTTTCCCGGTTGCCGGTTTGGACTTTGGGAGCTACCATTTCGCACATACCTAGAATATGGATGGTAGGCGGTGGAAATATGCTGCCGCGGAACTTGTTTCGAGCATTTAGTGCGTTTCGTGGAAAGCTTGGATCGGCAAAGGCTTATGTGGACTTCCGCATCCAATTCGCGAAGCCGATCTTTTTATTGACACACGAGGCGGTTTTTTTTGCCGCGCTTCGTGAATTATTTCACAAATCCCTCATAACCGGCCTAGCCCGGATTTCGCATGATCAAGATTCAACGCGGCCTGGATGTACCCATTACCGGCGTGCCCGACGCTTCGCGGCGGGAAACGAAGCTCGCGTTGTCGGAAGTCGCGCTGGTGGGAGAGGATTACTTGGGGCTGCGGCCCACGATGCTGGTCCGCGAAGGGGACGCGGTCAAGCTGGGTCAGCCTCTCTTCGAGCACAAACGGAATCCTCGCGTCCAGTTCACCGCGCCGGTCGCCGGCGAGGTGGTGGCGGTGAATCGTGGTGAAAAACGGCGTTTTTTGTCATTGGTGATCGCTCCCCGAGACGGAAGCGAAGAGGAATTCACCGCATATCATGACCGCAACCTGCTTACACTCGAGCGGGAAGCGGTGGTGGAACAACTGCTTAAAAGCGGCCTGTGGACCGCGCTGCGCAGCCGGCCTTACAGCCATATCCCCGATCCGGATACTCAGCCGCGTTCGCTGTTCGTCACGGCGATGGACACGCATCCACTCGCGGCGGACCCGGCTCCACTGATCGCCGAGTTCGCACAAGATTTCGTCTTCGGCTTGCAGGCACTGAGCCGCCTGACGGAGGGGAAGCTGTACCTTTGCCAGCGGGCGGGCGCGTCGCTCCTGCCCGAAAAGCTCGATTTCATCTCGCTGCAAGAATTCGAGGGGCCGCATCCTGCGGGGCTGCCGGGCACGCATATTCACTTTCTCGATCCGGTCGACGCCAACAAAGCAGTCTGGCATATCGGATATCAAGACGTCATCGCGGTGGGAAAACTGTTCTCCACGGGCCGGCTGTGGACCCAGCGGGTCATCTCCGTGGCGGGGCCGGCGGTCAAGCAGCCCCATTTGGTTACGACCCGCCTCGGCGCGAAACTGGATGATCTCGTCGAGGGAGAGTTGGCCGACGATGAAGTCCGTTTGATCTCCGGATCCGTGCTATGTGGCCGGCGTTCCCAGGCACTCACAAACTATCTCGGACGCTACCACAATCAAGTTTCCGTGCTGCATGAAGGGCGAAAGCGGGAATTCTTGGGGTGGCTGGCTCCGGGCTTTAGCAAATTCTCCGTGAAGAAGATTCTCGCCTCCGGCTTTTTAGGCGGCGGAAAACGCTTTCCCTGGACCACTTCCCTGCAAGGGAGCCGGCGGGCGATCGTGCCGGTGGGGACTTACGAACAGGTCGTGCCGCTCGATTTGATGCCCACCCATCTGCTGAAATCGCTCATCGTGGGCAATCTGGAACAGGCTCAGGAGCTCGGTTGCCTGGAGCTCGATGAGGAAGACTTGGCCCTCTGCACGTTCGTTTGCCCCGGCAAATACGACTATGGCACGATTCTGCGGGAACGCCTCGACGAGATCGAAGCCGAAGGCTGAGATTCCGCAACGCTTTCAGGACACTCCATTTGGTGCATGATGTTTCGCCGATTCCTCGACAAAGTTGAGCCCGCGTTCGGAAAAGAGGGGAAACTCCGCCATCTTTTCCCCCTCTATGAAGCGGCGGATACGTTCCTGTACACGCCCGCTGACGTGACCAGCGGGCCAACGCATGTACGGGATAGCATCGACCTGAAACGGATCATGATCGTCGTCGTGGTCGCTTTGATTCCTTGCACGGCGATGGCCATCTACAACACGGGCTACCAGGCCAACCAGGCCATCGCGGAGATGCCCGACGTAAACGCCTACGACGATTGGCGCGACGCGATTATGTCCGCGAGCGGCTTGTCTTACGATCCGGGAAATATCGTTTCCAACATCCTGTTGGGGACGCTTTATTTTCTGCCGGTGTACATCGTCACGGTAATCGCGGGCGGTTTTTGGGAGGTGCTCTTCAGTATCGTGCGACGGCACGAGGTAAACGAAGGATTCCTGGTTACGAGCCTCCTCTTTCCTTTGACACTCCCCCCTACAATTCCCTTGTGGCAAGTCGCCTTGGGAATCACGTTCGGGGTCGTATTGGGTAAGGAGGTGTTCGGGGGAACTGGCAAGAACTTTTTGAATCCCGCGCTGACGGCCCGGGCTTTCCTATATTTCGCGTATCCTGCCGCCATTACGGGCAACGCGATTTGGACGGCGGCGGACGGGTTCAGCGGCGCGACCCCTTTGGGGATAATGGCCGTGGCTCCCGTGGCGGAGGGCCTCTCCGCGATTCAGGACGTCACTTGGTGGCAAGCCTTTTTCGGCTGGATGCAAGGCTCGATGGGCGAGACGTCCACCTTGGCCTGCCTCGTCGGCGCGGTCGTGCTGATCGCCACGGGTATCGGCTCCTGGCAGATCATGGCGGGGGTGGTCCTAGGAGCGGGCGGGCTCTCCACGCTGTTTTGGGCCGTCGGGAGTTCCTCGAATCCCATGTTCCTTTTGCCGCCGTGGTGGCATCTGGTCGTGGGCGGATTCGCCTTCGGCACGGTGTTCATGGCGACCGATCCGGTCTCCGCAGCCGTGACGTCAGTGGGGAAATGGGTTTACGGTGTTTTGATTGGGGCGATGACGATCCTCATCCGCGTGATCAATCCGGCCTATCCGGAGGGTATCATGCTGGCGATCTTGTTCGGCAACGTGCTGGCGCCTTTGATCGATCATTTCGTGGTTCAGGCGAACGTAAAGCGAAGGGTGGCCCGCTATGGCACGTGAATCGGTTAGTAAAACCTTCTTGGTAGCGACATTGGTTTGCATCATCTGTTCGGTGTTGGTTTCTAGTGCGGCAGTGGGGCTGCGTTCCCAGCAGGAATTCAACAAAGAACGCGACAAACGGAAAAATATCCTGCAGGCGGCGGGGATCTACGATCCGGAACGTGAGATCAAAGAGCAATTTCAGCAGATCGAGAGCCGAATTGTCGATTTGTCCACGGGTGAATATGTAGACGAGTCCACGGTCGACCCGGCCACGTTCGACCAGCGACAGGCCGCGCGGACAGAGGGACTGAGTATCCCCATCAAGGACGATGCGGACCTGGCCGGGATTGGGCGGCGGGAAAAATATGCTTTTGTCTATCTTGTCCAAAATGGCAGCCAGCTTGAACAGGTGATTCTCCCCATTTACGGGAAAGGTCTGTGGTCCACGCTGTACGGCTTCTTGGCGATCAAGAATGACCTCGATACCGTGAATGGAATCACCTTTTACGAGCACGCGGAAACGCCCGGCCTGGGGGGCGAAGTGGACAATCCCCGCTGGAAAGCCCAGTGGGAAGGCAAGAAACTGTTCGGCCCAGAAGAACAGCCGCGAATCCAAGTCATTAAGGGAACCGTGGATCCCGATGAGCCTGAATCCAAATACCAGATTGACGGCCTGTCCGGAGCCACGATCACGTCGCGGGGCGTGTCCCAACTCGTCCGCTATTGGATCGGCGAGGACGCCTTTGGACCATTTCTCGAAAAGCTAAGGGAGCGGCGCGATGGCTGACCCGAAACCGAAAGATGTGCTGTTGGCACCGATCTTCGACAACAACCCCATCGCCTTACAGGTGTTGGGGATCTGTTCGGCACTGGCGGTAACCACGCGGCTGGACAAGTCGATCACCATGGCCCTGGCGGTGATCTTCGTCGCCGTGTTCGCCAACGCGGCGGTGAGCCTTATCCGCCGGCACATTCCCAGCAACATCCGCATCATCGTGCAGATGACGATCATCGCCTCGCTGGTGATCGTGGTCGATCAATTCTTGCGGGCCTTTGCCTACGGCCTCAGCAAGGAGATGTCCGTCTTCGTGGGACTGATCATTACCAACTGCATCATCATGGGCCGGGCCGAGGCGTTCGCCATGAAGTACCCGGTCGGCCTGAGCATGCTGGACGGGCTGGGAAATGCCATCGGCTACAGCGCGATCTTGCTGCTGGTCGGCTTCCTGCGGGAACTGTTCGGTTCCGGCAGCGTGTTGGGCTTTCAGGTTCTCTCTCCCGTCAGTGAGGGAGGGTGGTACGTGCCCAACGGCCTGATGCTCCTCTCTCCCAGCGCGTTTTTTATCATCGGCCTGGCCATTTGGGCCCTGCGGACTTGGAAACCCGAACAACAAGAACAAGCGGCCTAAGCGATGGAACACTACATCAATATTTTTCTCAAAGCCATTTTCGTGGAGAACTTGGCCCTCGGCTTTTTCTTGGGGATGTGCACCTTCCTCGCCGTTTCCAAGAACGTGAAGACGGCCATTGGACTAGGGATAGCCGTGATCGTGATCATGGGGATCACGATTCCGGCGAACAATTTGATCTTCCGCTATCTGCTTCGCCCCGGCGGCTTGGATTGGGCCGGCTACGACGACGTCAACCTTTCCTTCCTCGGCTTGATCAGCTACATCGGCGTGATCGCGGCCATGGTGCAGATCTTGGAAATGGCGCTCGACCGCTTCTTCCCCCGGCTCTACAACCAATTGGGCATTTTCCTGCCCTTGATTACCGTAAACTGTGCGATCCTGGGCGGTTCGCTGCTGATGGTCGAGCGGGACCATCTCTTCGGAGAAAGCGTCGTTTACGGGCTCGGCTCCGGAGTGGGCTGGGCGCTGGCCATCATGTGCCTGGCGGCGATCCGCGAAAAAATGCAATACAGCGACGTGCCCGCCGGCCTGCGTGGGCTGGGCATCACCTTCATCACGGTGGGCCTGATGGCTTTGGCCTTCATGTCCTTCGGCGGCATCTGAGACACTTTACTTCATCGGGCTTCCTTAAGCCCGCGAGACGGATGGAACGACCGACATGACAGAAATCATTCTCGGCGTGGTGATGTTCACGACCATCGTGTTGGCGCTAGTCGTGCTGATCTTGATTGCCAAGTCAAAGCTCGTCGCCAGCGGCAACGTGAAGATCATGGTCAACGAGCAAAAAGAGTTGGCCGTGCCCGCCGGGGGAAAGCTTTTGGGCTGCCTCGCGGATAACGGGATCTTCGTCTCCTCCGCCTGTGGCGGCGGCGGCACTTGCGCCCAATGCCGCGTGAAAATCACCGAGGGAGGCGGAGAAATCCTTCCCACCGAGCGGAACCACATCAACAAGCGCGAAGCCCGCGAAGGCTATCGCCTCTCCTGCCAGGTTGCCGTGAAGCAGGACATGGAGGTCGAAGTCCCGGCGGAAGCCTTCGAGACCAAGAAGTGGCTCTGCACGGTGAAATCGAACCACAACGTGGCCACGTTCATCAAGGAATTGGTGTTGGAACTGCCCGAGGGGGAAGAAGTCGCCTTCAAGCCGGGCGGTTACATCCAAATCGATATCCCGCCGCATGAAGTGCGTTACGCGAATTTCGACGTGGAAGAGGAGTACCACGAGGATTGGGACCGCTACAACGTGTGGCGCTATGTCTCGAATGTCGAGGAGCCGGTGGTCCGGGCCTATTCCATGGCCAACTATCCTGGCGAAGAAGGGGTGATCATGCTCAACGTGCGGATCGCCACGCCCCCTCCCCGGGCACCGGACGGCACGCCGCCGGGAAAGGCGTCCTCATATATCTTCGGCCTCAATCCAGGGGATCAGGTCACCATCTCCGGGCCGTACGGTGAATTCTTCATCAAGGAGACCGACGCCGAGATGATCTACATCGGCGGCGGTGCCGGCATGGCCCCGCTGCGGAGCCACATCTTCGAACTCTTCAAACGTCGCGACACGAACCGCAAAGTCTCCTACTGGTACGGCGGGCGGAGTTCGCGGGAACTCTTTTACCAGGAAGAGTTCGAGGAGATCGCGGAGAGCAACCCGAATTTCAGTTTCCACTTGGCCCTTTCGGAGCCGCTGCCGCAGGACAATTGGACCGGCTCGACCGGCTTCATCCATCAAGTCGTCTACGATGAATACCTGAAGGACCATCCGGCTCCGGAAGACATCGAATATTACTTGTGCGGTCCGCCCATGATGCTCCAAGCCGTGTTCAAAATGCTCGACGATTTGGGCGTCCCGAAGGAGAACATCGCCTTCGACGACTTCGGCAGCTAACGTCGGTCGGTTCGATCGGCTTCAATTGGTTGCACGTATCGAATCGCAGCCGCCGTTGTTGTTGCTATGTGTTGCCAAAACCAATTGCCATGAATGACGGCCCACGCGGTTTCCAAAATAGTCGGACCTTTCGCGCCGCTTGCCGGTGTCTGGCGGGCCTGTTGATCATCGGCGCGACCGCGTGTGGAAACACGGCCTCTCCGCCGCTGGCCATTCGCGGCGAAACCATGGGGACGTATTACCTCGTCAAGCTCGGAGTGAAACCGGGCGCCGAGGTCGATCTGGCCGCGCTGGGAAATCGGATCAAAGACCGCCTCGAGGCGATCAACGCCCAAATGTCCACGTACCGGCCCGACTCCGAACTCTCCCGCTTCAACGCACACACGGGGGACGATTGGTTTCCCGTCTCGGAAGAGGTCGTGCAAGTCGTGGACGCGGCGCTGGAGATCAGCCGCCAAACGGACGGTGCCTTCGATCCGACCGTGGGGCCGCTGGTCAACCTTTGGAACTTCGGCCCGGAGCCGAGCACCGAAGACATACCCACCGAGGAAGCCATCGAACAGGCGCGGGCTCGCGTCGATTTTCGCGCCGTCGAGACGCAAGCCGATCCACCGGCGCTACGTAAGACGTTGCCGGGCATTTACCTCGATCTTTCGGCGATCGCCAAGGGCTACGCCGTGGATGAACTGGTCCGCCTGGCGAGCCAGGAGCAGGTTACCGGCTGCATGGTGGACATCGGCGGCGAAATTGGCGTGCGGGGAGCCAAGCCGGACGGCAGCCCCTGGCGGGTCGCCTTGCGGGACCCCCAGTCCCCTTGGTCCGCCGTGGGGCAGCGCGTGCTCGAACTCCGCGAGGGAGGGCTGGCCACCTCGGGCGACTACTTCAATTTCGTGGAAATCGACGGCCAGCGTTATTCTCACATTTTGGATCCCCGCACCGGCCGGCCCGTGGAACACGCCTTGACCAGCGTTTCCGTGGTGGCGAAGAATTGCCTGCAAGCGGACGCCTTGGCCACGGCGATCCTCGTGTTGGGTCCGCGAGCTGGGCTCGAATTTGCCGAGTCGCGGGGGGCTGCCGCCTACCTGCTCACCCGGGACGGAAATGCCCTGCGGGAAAGCTTCGCGGGAAGTTTCGAGGCGTATATTTCGCCGCAACCTTCCAAACCGGAAGCAGAGGTGCCATGAATACGTTTATGATCACCGCCGGCGTGTTTTTGTTGGCCTTCGCCGCCATGGCCGTGGGCGTGCTGTTCAGCAACCGCCGCATTAGGGGAAGCTGCGGCGGACTTGCCGGCCTGCAAGACGAACAGGGCCGCCCCATGTGCGACGCCTGCTCCGCCCCCGAGTCCTGCGACCGCTTCACGGCCGAGCATCAGGAACCGGCCGCTGCGGCGAAGTGAGCGTCTGCGGATTCCTGCTTGTCGATCTGCCTTTGCCATGCAATGGCTAAGTGTCGGGGCTCATTTCGTTTCGAAGAGACCAGCCACCACTTATTCTTGTGTGCGCTAAGTCCGAAACGCTTTAGGCGATTACGAACTCGCCGGTCCCCTCTGTCGAGTATGCGTTTGATTTCGCGAGCAGGGGACTTATCGGCTTGCCGGCAATAGTAGAGCCACCCTCGAAGACTATCGCGTAGCTTGGCCAAACGTGGCAGGGATTCCGGTTGGACGGATTTGCATGCGGACCAATACCGCTCTGCGAGCTTCAGGATTTTGTCTCGGTGTTCTTGGCAAATGTTGGTATCACTTCGTGAGTTGACATGGATCGAATGTACGTGTTGCCGTACGTGGCACGGTTGGTATCCAGATGCCCGTTTCTTTTTGGCGTTTACGTCGATCCCCTTTTCACGAAGAGCACTCTCCATAGACTCCGCTACTCGTTCCGTATTCTGTCGCGATTTGCCAGAACAGACAAAATCATCGGCGAATCGAGAGTACGCCACTCCCCAACTTCCCGCTTTGGATGAGAGCGTTTGGTCCATGCGGTATAGAAACAAATTCAGTATGTCCCCGCTTGTGGGCGAGCCCTGGGGCAATCCGCCGCGTACCGTGCAAAGCAGACTGAGCAACTGGGCCGTGTCGGTCCGGAATCCGATCTTACTCAGCTCGTGTTTGATTGCCGACGGCGAAATAGACGGATAGCAGTCCTTTGCATCTCGAGTGCAGACAAATCGCTTACCCAGATGACGTCTCGCGCTGGAAAAACACGACCGTCCTCGGACTCCGCCGTGCGCCGAATTGTGAAAACACTTTTTTTTCTGAAACCACGCGTGCAACTTCCGATGTAGATTCATCAATGGCTTTTTCGGCACGTCAAGTGGCCGAGATTTCTTACCGCCTCTTTGAATCCTCGTTGGATAATAATAGTCCTCGATGTTGCGAGCGATTCGCCAAAGTCGGTTTTCCGTGCAACCCACCGCTTGCGCGACGTCGTTTGGCGTGATGAGATGATTCCGGGTGAGATCCATCCCTCTCATTCTCCGAGCAATTCTCGCAGCTTTCTTTCCTGGTCGGCGAGTGATTCAATCGCCGAACGCAGTTTTTGTGTTCGCTCGTTCGACGACTTCAATTCTTCATCGCTTCCAAGTGCCATCAAGACCAGCGCTTCGGATGGTATCCTCAGCGCTTTTGCAATTCGACGAATTACGTCGAGCGACGGCTGACGTTCGCCGCTTTCGACGAGGCTCAGAAATGAAACGCTTATCTGCGCTCGATCCGCGAGCTCTTTGAGCTTCCATTCCTTGGCCTGCCGCAATATTCTTATGGCCTTTCCGATACCATTTTGCATCTAGGGAAGGCTCCTAATAAACAGTCTATTTGGGTCACGCATATTCCAATGCGCTTCAACGTCAAGACGCAAGCAAGCTGTCAATCTCGGCATCCAGCAGGGAGATTAATATCTCCACACGGAATGTGATTTCGACGGCTTGTTCCGCATCGCACCCTTGGCCGTATCGAGCTAAATGCTCGATGGTTTCGGCCAACTGCAATGCGTCATCCATGATCCCTCCTAGTTGATCGCCTTTTCGCTGTTGAAATTTTTTCAGCAGCTTGCGGACTTCTACCGCGCGACTTTCAGACGCACGGAGGAATTCGCTGGGCGATCGAACAGGCCCTCCTCGAAAATGTCTTTCAGCCATACGACCTCCTTGTGAAAGGAAATGGTGAAAAACGACTCCTCGAATGGAAAAAAAGAGGTCGAAAACCTCTTCGGAGGGATTGGGTCGAATGACCGCAGATGCATCGATGCACCGGCAATCACCCCAAATACACCGGTACGCGCTAGGCGCGAACGCGATCAACGTGGATCGCTCCCGACGCGGATGCGTCAGGCACCGCCTTCGCCCGAGGGCGCGCGGGACAGCGAGGATTTTTCAGAAGGGCCAAATCAGTTGCCAAAGATCACACCGGCAGTTAGCCAGAGTGGCTTGAATATACCCGCAGATCATCCTCGGTCAACAGTGGTAAAAAATTTTTCTCAGGTGCCTAGCGAACTCCGAAACTCCTCCAATCGCGAGCCGGGGATGCAGAATAGATTGTCGTGTCGCGGAGGTGGGGCGTCCGCTGGCAGAAGTACCAAGGGTGAGGGCCGCTCCTTGCTGCCGGCGAGCAGGAATAGCTCGTAGCCGTGCGCCTCACGAAGCAAATCACACAGCGCCTGCCGATGGTCGTCCCTGGGCGGAGTGGGGGCCGTGCATTCCACGCACAAGACGGGCGGGCAGGGGTTGCTCAACACGCGTGCCGCACCGCGCAGCACGTCCAGTTCCCAGCCCTCCACGTCGATCTTGATCATCCTCGGCGGTGTGTCCGTGGCCGGCAGCACGTCCTCCAAAGGGCGGATCTCCGCCGTATGGGCCATGGTTTCTTCCTCGCCAGGCAGGAAGGAGGCACAGCCCCGGTTTCGCTCGGCATGCGCGAACAGCGGTCGGGTTTCCCGGTTCGCTCCCAGTGCCGTGGAATGCACGCGGACATGTGCCAGGCCATTCGCCGCCACATTCTTTTCCAGCAGTGTCCTGGTCGCCGGCAGCGGTTCAAAGGCGTGGACTTGTCCGGCGGGGCCGACCTGCCGCGCGGCGAACAGGCTCATCAGCCCGATGTTGGCTCCGATATCGACAAACGTATCACCTGGCCGCAGCACTTGCCGCATGATGTGCAGCGTGCCGGTTTCGTACGTGCCCTGAAAAAACAGCGCCTGCTCCAGGCCCTTGCCGCGACGCGGATCGACATGCAGCGCGAACCCCCACGGCGTGGGCAGGCAAGTCTCGCCCGGCAGGCGGGGAAACAATACTCGTGCCCAAGCCTGGCAGAGCCGTCCGTGCCCGCGAAATTGCCACGTTTGTAGTCGGTCGGCAACGGCGCGGTAGGCCCGCAACCGGGGCGGCAGGCCGGCCGGTGCCGTGTCTCCCAGCGCAATGGATTGCGTTGGTGTGGCGGGGGTTTTCATGGGCTTTTCCAGGCAGGCGAAGGAGCGGGTTTTTGTTCCCGGTCGGTCCAGGCATGCAGTCGCCGCGCGAGCCAGGTCAGGCTCCGTGGCACGGTGAGCAAGGGAAACAGCGTGAGCAAGCCGACTTTGCCCGCCAATCGCCAAGGCCAGGCAACGTCGGGCATGGTCTGGGCGAGCAGCACGAGCGATATCCCCGTGCCGACCGTCCACAGGATCGATTTCCAGGGGTAGGGGATCCGCCAGACGCGTTGGTTCGCCGCGAATTGCAACGCTGTCCACACGCCGTAGGAGATGACCGTGGCCGCGATGGCTCCCCGCCAGCCATGCTGCGGGATCCACCAGGCGTTCAGTACCAAGTTCAGCCCGGCGGCGACGAGCCCGCAGGGCAGCGCCAGGTAAGTGCGGTTGCGCACGGCCAGGGCGGAGTTGGACATGTGCCGCCAGCCGTTGAGAAAGCAGGCCGCCACGACACCAGGCACGATAGCCGAAGCGGCGTGGTACGAGGCGGGCGTCAAAGCCCACAACAATTCCTCGGCGAACAAGCAGACGGCGACCGCCATGCCCGCCATGGCCACCGTGTAATCTCGAACCAGGCCGGCTAGTTTCTCTTGGGCTCCCCGTTCGCTTGCCAGGGAAAACAGGCAGGCGGGCCAGGCCCATTGCACGGCCTGCACCGGCAGATTCATGGCCATGCCGAGTTGGTAGCCCACGGCATACAGACCGACTTCCGCCATCGTGGCGAAATTCGCCAGGAAAAACCGATCGCTGGAGGTCATGACGTGGGCCACGAGCATCGTTCCCACCAGTGGCAGGCTGAAACGCAGCATCCTCCGCAGGAGGTGCGAGTCCCAGGCCGGTTTTCCGCCGCCACGTATCAGCGGCCACAACAGCCCGGCCAGGAGGATATTCGCGGACAACCCCGCCTCCAGCACGCCCATGGCTCCTCGCTCCAACACCACCACGGCCACGACGCCAAACACCGCGCTGGAAGCGAATTGGAATATCGAACCCAGCGCGAAGTCCCGCGCGCGATGTTCGGCCCTCAGCCGGGCCAGCGCGAGGGCCACCACAACTCCCGGAATGGCACTCATGGCGGCCAAGGTGATCAAGGGCGCGGCGGAAGCATCTCCCAGGATCCAAGAGGAAATCGCGGGGGCGGACGAGACGAGCACGGTGCATAGCAACGTTGTTTCCAGACCCAAGAAAATGAGCGCGGTGCCCAGCGTGCGGCAAGGATCCGATTTTTCGTGCAGGATCTCGCGGATAACAGCGCCGCCCATTCCCAGGTGGGCCACATTCTCGATCAATGTCCGCAGCACCAACGCCAAGGCCAACAGGCCGTATTCTTCGGTGGAGAGCCAGCCGGTATACACGGGCAGCAGCAACAGGCCCGCCGACTTGTTGATCGCGCCGGCCGCCGCGAACCAAAACGAGTGGCGGAGCAGCGTGGTGCGTGAGGTGGGTTTTTCTGAAGTTGCCATGATGCTTGCCGCTGGGATGCTTGCGTCCCATCCGTCAGCGCCTACGCGGCGCGGCGCACGGAAATCGGGGGCGTGCTGATGGTTGCCACGATTTGATACATGTCTTCATATTGAGCAATCAGACTTTGCCAACTCCAAGCCTCACCATGCGCGCGAATCTCCTCGCGAGGCCCACTTTCAGGGTGAAATTCGTTAAGCGCCGCAGCCAATGACTGGGCATCCGTGGTGACCGGCAGCGCTTTGCCACAACGCGGCGAGGGAATCAATTCGCCCCAAACAGGCGTCGTGCCAATGACGGGACAGCCACAGGCCATGGCTTCGGTATGCACCAAGCCGAAGCTTTCGCGGGAACTGGGCACAACCGTCACATCGGCGGCGCTGTAGAGCGCGGCCAATTTTTCAGGCGAACACCTCCCCAAGAACCGCACGAGATGAGGTGACGGGAGATGCCTCGCGCGATGCCGCAACTTGGCCTCGGAAGGTCCCTGACCGACGAGCAGCAGAGACGCCTTTGTGCCGCGATGTTGTAGATGTTCAATTGCCTGCAGCAACAGCAACACGCCCTTCTCCGCCGTGAGGCTGCCCACGAAGAGTGCGACGAACTCGTCGTCCGATAATCCGTAACGTTGTCGCGCTTCGGCCATCGGAAGTGGGTGGAAAATCTCTGTATCGACTCCCAG
>JANQPP010000154.1 GCA_028289405.1 Pirellulales bacterium | reverse complement strand
GACCTCATCGCCAGATCCAAGACGCGAGCCGGCTCCGCGTAATTGTCCAAGCCATCCTGGCGAATAAAACGGGGCCTTGGACCGCTCAAGACGCCGCGCAGTGAGCTTGTTGCGGTTAGGGGTGAATTCTATAATATATTGAGCGCGTCGCTAAATTTTCAACCGGAGTGCGCAAGGGTTGTCCGACAAGGCAAAACTACTGTTTGTTGGCGATAATGACCACGGGGTGGCGTCGCTACTGGATAGCGCGGACGGCCAATTTGAAGTCGTTCAGGTCAACAGTCCAATTCGCGCGGTCGCTCAACTCGCCCGGGAGGATTTCCAAGGCGTTGTCGTTTCGAATGAGCATGTCCTCAAAGCCTTTCGTATGGGCGAATTGCTGCGTGGAGAACGCGTCTTGGAAGGCATGCCTGATGGCGTCGTGCTGCTCGACGAGGAAAATAATATCGTCTGGGGGAATTCCCGCGTCCGAGAGTGGACCGAACGCGATCAGATCTTCGGCGAAAACATCTACAAGATCTTTCGGAGTCCCCAGATTGTCGGTGCCGATTACTGTCCCTTCCGCACCGCGCTGCTCACCGCGCAACCCAGCTCCTCCACGCTGCGTTCGGAGGAGGGCAAATACTACCGCATCCATGCCGCGCCGCTCAGTGAAGTCGGCGAACGCCCTCGACACCTCGTGGTAACCATCCGCGACGTGACGGAAGAAATCCTGGAGCAGCAAAAACTCGCGGCCATCCACCGAGCCGGTCCTGATCTGGCGAATCTCACGCCGGAAGAACTGCTGCATATGACGGTCGAGGAGCGCGTCGAACTCCTCAAGGCCAACATCCTGCATTACACGCAGGATTTGCTCAATTACGACCTGATCGAGATTCGCTTGCTCGATTCTGAAACAGGCCGCTTGGAGCCTTTGCTGGCCCACGGCATGGAGCCCACGGCGGAAAATCGCGAGCTGTTCGCCAAGACCGAAGGCCACGGTGTTACCGGCTTCGTCGCGGCCACGGGCAAAAGCTATCTCTGTGAAGACACGGCCGCGGACCCCCTGTATATGGAGGGAGCCAAAGGAGCCCGCAGTTCGCTCACTGTCCCCCTGATGCTGCATGACGAAGTAATCGGCACGTTCAACGTCGAGAGCCCGGAGACCAGTTCCTTCCGCGAAAGCGACCTCCAGTTTCTAGAGATCTTCACGCGGGACGTGGCCATCGCGTTAAATACGTTGGAATTATTGGTCGCTGAAAAGGCCAGCGCCGCCGCGCAAAGCATCGAAGCGGTGCATAGTGCCGTGGCCCTGCCCGTGGACGAAATTCTCAATGACGCCGTGAACCTGATGGAGCGCTACATCGGACACGAGCCTGAGGTCGTGGAACG
Organism: Pirellulales bacterium; assembly: GCA_028289405.1. GTDB lineage: Bacteria > Planctomycetota > Planctomycetia > Pirellulales > JANQPP01 > JANQPP01. The sequence goes on along the minus strand of JANQPP010000154.1, from coordinate 7,091 downwards.
GCTGCAGCGGATTTTGCGCAATACACGAGACATTAAGCAGGTCATCCAAAAGGTCGGCCAAAAGATGACGCCCACCCAGGCGCATCCTCAGGCGTTTCAAGCCGAACAGCGTCCACTTCTGTGTGGCCGGCGGATTCTCGTGGCCGACGCGGATGAGCCAGTGCGAAGCGCGGCCCACGCTCTGCTGGAACGGTACAAATGCGTGGTGGAAACATCACATGATGGCACCGAAACCATCTGCATGACGCGAAACATGAGCATCGAAGGCGGATACGACGTGATCATCGCCGATATTCGTCTCCCGGACATGGGCGGATATGACCTTATGCTCAAGCTCCAAGATTTCGTGGCCACTCATCAGATCGTCCTAATGACGGGCTTTGGCTATGATCCCGGCCATTCCATCGTCAAAGCCCGTCAGGCCGGATTGGATGCCATCTTGTACAAACCGTTCCGGCTCGACCAGTTGTTGGAAACTGTCGAACGCAGCGTGAAGCGGTCGCTGGATCTCGCGCGGTCTTCCTAGCATCGCCCGTAGGCGGGGCCTGCTTGTTCACTTTGGCCTGATCAAATTGGCCCCAGCGGTCTTGCTTCATGTTTCTGCCCGAGGCCGTTTGGTACGCCGGTTTGCTTTGCCTCGCCGCCGCCGGTCACGTCGGGTTGTGGGTCATGTGGATCAACCGTGTCAATGCGACCGGTTGGCCTCGCCGATGCGTGAAATCCATAGCCGCTATCGGCTACGCCGCCGAGTTGGGACTTCCCTGGTTACTCCTCGCGGACGCCACCGAGAGTTTTACCTCCCTTCCCGCTTGGCCGCCGGAACTCGAAATCGCTTCTCGCGGGTATCTGGCACTATGTATCGTGGTCGGTATTGGCCCTGTCGGCTTGTGGTTCGTGCAGCGGATTACCCACGGGCCATCTCCGGCACTTCTCTCGAATCATTCACGTATTGTTGACCTCACGGAAACCCAGAGTGAATTCCGTCCGAGTACATGGAAAGCACGATGGCTATCCCGCTTACCGGGAAACCACCTTTATCATTTGCAAGTCACTCGTAAAGAACTTCGTATACCGCGATTGCCGCCCGAATGGGACGGCTTGACGATCTTGCACCTCTCCGATTTACACCTGGCAGGCCATTTGCCCGCGGAATACTACCGGTGTGTGGTGGAAATTTCCTGTCAGATGCATCCGGACATGATCGCGCTCACGGGCGACGTCTTGGACTATCCTCAATTCCTTCCCTGGGTTCCGGAAATATTTAGCTCGCTTACGGCACCGAACGGCAAATATGCCATCCTCGGCAACCATGACTTGCGAGTGGGCGACCTGGAAAGCGTGCGCAATGTGCTAGGCGAGGCGGGCTTCAAGGACGTCGGACCGGCTCCCACGCGGGCAAAAATCCGTGAGATCAACGCGTTCATTGCCGGGAATGAATGCCCTTGGATCAAAACGGATTTACGGCTTCAAGGCCGGGAGGCGGCGGGCGACGCGGCCTTCCGGCTGCTATTGTCCCACACGCCCGACCAATTCCCCTGGGCCGTGCGGGAAGGGTTCGACCTGGTGCTGGCCGGACATACGCACGCTGGCCAGATTCAATTTCCTTTAATCGGCCCGACTGTCTGCCCCAGCCGGTTTGGCGTACGCTACGCGGCGGGAACTTTCCAAAAAGGGCGTACGGTGATGCATGTCAGCCAGGGCACGGCCAGCATGCTGCCACTGCGGTGGGGGTGCTATCCGGAACTGGCCCTGCTCACGCTGCGACCAGGCGATGAACACGCCAATGCTTAAACGCCATGCGGAGCAGATAGCGGCGTCATGGTTTTCGCAGTTCCACGCAAATGCCTCCGGACCGCGTGGCGCGGTGGAAGCCGGTGAACCAGAGCTCCTTGTGCCAAGGCAGCCCCACTTCATCGCAAATCTTCCGCAGTTCCGCGCGGTTGTAAGTACGGCAGCACCAGAGCCGGCTGGTCAAGGCACCCGAGATGGTATCCTCGGTGGTCAGCAACAACATCCTTCCTCCCGGCCGGAGGATCCGGGACGCTTCGCGTAAACCGTCAGCGGCCTCGGGCAAATGCTCAAGCACGTAGCCGCAGGTGATGCAGTCGATGGAAGCATCGGCGAAGGGCATCTGGTACAAGTCGGACGAAACAAATCTTGGACGTGGCGACTTGAGCCGACGGCGGGCCCGTCTCAACATTTGCGTGGCCAGGTCGCAGCAGAAAATCTCTGCCTCGGGGTCCGCGTATTTGAGCAGGTGCTGGGCTAGTTGCCCGGCTCCGCAGCCCATATCCACGATTCGCCGCGCTCCCCGCAAATCAAACGTCCGTTTTTTGAATAGGTATTCTCCCAAGGGAAGATGCAACGACAGCGTGCTCGCGGTGGTCAGAAATGCGCCGCGCGGCCCGTCGTAAACATCGCGTACCCGACGGCGGTACTCCGTGTAGCTAACCTTGCGGATGAGGTTGTTCTCGACCATACGGTGGATCACCGCCACGGGATTGGGCTGCGACAGTTCTCGCTTTCTTTTCCTTCTTCGTGAAGCGGTTTTTCCTCGCGGCGGACGCAACGTCGAATGGGTCATGAGCTCAAGCCGTTTATTGATCAATGGAAATGAATGGGCTCGTTTGGAGCCGCTGTTTTTCTTGGAAACGGATTCGGCGGGTATTCGCTTGGAAGGCAAAATCGCGACGGCAGGGAGAGGGCTGGATACTACAAATAGACACGCCGATTGTAGATGTACCATTCCACGAGCAAAACCACGAGCGCCAGGCCGAGAAACAGCTTCCAGGCTTTGGCCCGCGCTGCTTCCGTGGCCGGCTTCCCTTCCACCTCCACGTAGCCGATTTTGATCGTGTTTTCAGGCCGGGGCCGGATATCGCTCTCGTTGGGGCTAAAGAGATTCACCGCGAAACGATACTGTAACTTATCATCTTCCAGGACTTCGTAAATCCCCGGCGTGTCCGTGCGGGAGAAGGTGAATCCGCCTATGCCATTCCGGGGAACTTCCAGCGTTTGCCCTTGCGGCGTGCGGACGTTTAGCCTTTCGACGGAGCCGCCCGCCAACAACGGGATCGTTTGGCCGGGCTGAACATGCGCGGTGGCGAGGGAACGTTCTCCTCCTCCCGAGTATTGCAAAACATTCAACACGAATACGGGAAAGCTCAGCCGCAGCGGCCAATTCGTGTTGACGTAAGTTTGGCCCTCGCGTTGCCCCACGATCTCAAACCCCAGCACGGCATCTTCGTGCGCGCCACGGGCAGCGATAGAGAACAGGGAACCTTGTGTCGAATCAATGAGCGGCGTGCCTCCCGGCGGCGACTCCAGCGGAGTACCTTCCACGATCATCACGTTTCCCAATTCGACCAGATGCATCAAGGGATGTGCCCGGTTGGTATCGATGATTTGAGGCACGCTCACGACATCACCCGACTTCCAGCCAGCAATCGGCGGGACGGTGCCGATGAACAACGTATTCGCTTCCGGCATCGCTTCCCAAGGCCGTTCCGGATCGTCACCCACCACGGGCTGGCAACGGTCGTAGATGATAAGGTGGTATTTACCCGCCGCCGCGTCCCGCTGATGCTGTTCGTCCTTCAGGATACTCGGCGGAGCCACGGAAACATCCGCCAACGCTTCGGCATCCTCGGTCAGCAGGGCCATTTGCAGGGCCTCGTTCCCGGGCGTCACAAGCAGCACCCGGCCTTGACGTGGCGGATTGACCGCTGCCCAAGCTTCGTCATCCAGCCTGAAGGCATCCTCGGTTTTGGCCACGAGCCTGAGCACGCCCTGTTCGATGTTGCCCAGCCGGAATTCGACGCCAGCGGCCCCCTCCGCAGGAACTTGAACCGCCTTCACGTCCAAGGGCTGGCCGCCGGTGCTATCCAGGTAGAGCTCCACTTCCACCGTGCGGTCCTCTTCTCCGAAATTCTGTAGCCGCGCGAATGCCTGCAATTGATCGGGATATTCTTCGTTGCGGCGGGCGTCAAAAGCCACCACGCCCACATTGGAGGCGTCATCCGCTCCCAGCGGGCGGTATTCCGGCTGAAGATTTCCCAAGGAAAACCCGGAAACATCCTCGAATTTTCCGTCGCTGAAGATGTAGACGGTCGCCGGCAAGGCGTCGGCCACTTGCACATCGCTGGGATCGCTCGCGGTACGGCCAGGGTTGGCGGAACCCGACGCGGCCCGGAGTGCCTCGTCGATGGACGTGGGGCGTGCCGTTTGGCCCACCGCTTCGAGCCGCTCCTTGAGCAAGCGGCGGTTGTCCGTGAAATGCTGCACGATGCGGGCCTGGTCAGAGAAGCTCACGATCATGGCCACGTCGCCTGAACGCATCTCATCAATGAGCTCGCCGACCCGCTGCTTGGCCGTTTCCAGGCGGGTCTTTTCTTCGTCCAAGGAGCCCATGCTGGCCGAGGCATCGACCATGAAAATGAAGCGGTCCCCCAGCAGCCGGCGGGCATTCCAACTCGGCCCCAGCAGCGCCAAAATCAGCATGCCCAGCAGGAGAAGCTGCAAGTAGAGCAACAAATTTTGCCGTAGCCGCTGCCACAAACTGTTAACGTGGAGATCCTCGATCGATTTCCGCCAGAGGTAGGTGCTGGGAACCTGGAGAGGCTGGCGTTTGAGCTTGAGAAAGTAAAGCAGGATCACCGCCGGCGGCAGCGCCATCAGCACTCCCCACTGCCACCACGAAAGCAGGCTATTCCACTGCCAGGACCAAAAGGAAATCACCGCACGAGACCTCGCTTTCGCAGATAGACTTGGATGAGCTGGTCCACGGGGATTTGATTCCGCGCGAAGATGTAATGGATGCCCCGGCGGTTGCTGAACTCCTTGGCGCCATCCAGGAATGCGGACAAGGTCCGCTGATACCGTTTGAGCAGGGGAGCGCTGACCGTGATCTCGGCCCGATCTTCGTCCTCGCAATCGACCAGGCAGAGGTCGCCCGTGATCTCGGGATGAACCTCTTCTTCCGAGAGGAGGTGAATCAGATAAACATCGAACCGGCTGGAGACCAGATAGCGCAAGGCCGCCTCGTAGCCATCCTTGTCCATCAGATCCGAAATCAGCACCACGATTCCTTGCCCTCGATTGCGAAGGCAGAAATTTTTGACTCCTTCCGCGAGCGAGACCGTTTCCTGGGCTTCGAGGTCTTCGAGGTACTTGAGCATCCGCCACATGCTGGCCCGACCGCGCCAGCTCGGTCCCGGCTTGCCGGCGGGCTGGCCCAGTGTTTCCACCTTCACGCGGTCGGCCCGAATCAAGCCCACGAAACCGAGCGCTGCCGCGAGCTGCTTGGCGTACAGGAACTTGGTGGGATCGCCGAATCCCATGGAAGAACTGGCATCCAGCAGGGCGTAGAACCGCAGGTCTTCCTCTTCCAGAAAGAGCTTGAGAAACAGGCGGTCCAAGCGGGCATACAGATTCCAATCGAGAAACCGCAGGTCGTCGCCGGCCACGTAATTGCGGTAGTCCGCGAATTCGACGCTCTGCCCTTTGCGCTTGCTACGGCGCTCGCCCTTGAGCTGTCCGCGAAAAATTTTACGGCTCACCAGTTCGAGGCGTTCGAGCTGCGCGAGCAGTTCCGGACTCAACAACGTGGATTCAACGGTCGACATGGCGGACTGGCACGGAAAAGCGGTGACGAACGGAAATGGACCTTGCGATGCTACGCGGCGCGTTGCTCTTCGTATTTCTCCGGCACGCCTTCCAGGATGTTGAGCAACACCTCGTCGGTTTCGATGCCTTCAGCCTGCGCTTCGAAATTGAGGATCACGCGGTGCCGCATGGCCGGCAAATAGACCCGGCGGATGTCCTCGAAGCTGACGTTATACCGCCCCTCCAAGAGTGCCCGTACCTTCGCGGCGAGGGCCAAGGTTTGCGCGCCACGAGGACTGGAGCCCCAACGCAGGTGCTGGTTCGTGGCCTCCACGGCGAAGGGTCCCTCGGGATGCGTGGCCAACGTGAGCCGCACCGCGTAGTCGCTGACGTGTGGGGCCAAAACGACTTCCCGCACTAGTTGTTGCCACTTGAGGATTTCCTCGCCATCCATCACTTGTTCCGGCTCCACACCATGGCCCGTCGTGGTCCGCTCCAGGATGGTGGACATCTCTTCCCGCGTGGAATAACCGACCACGAGCTTGAACATGAAGCGGTCGAGCTGCGCCTCGGGAAGCGGATACGTCCCCTCCTGTTCGATGGGGTTCTGCGTGGCAAGCACGAAGAAGGGTTTTTTCATGGAATGGATCTGGCCGCCCACGCTGACCGAACCCTCCTGCATCGTTTCCAGCATGGCGGATTGCGTTTTGGGCGTGGCGCGGTTGATTTCGTCCGCGAGGCAGATTTGCGTGAAGATCGGCCCTTTCTGAAATTCGAAATAGCGTTTCCCGTCCGCCCCTTCCACCACCATGTTCGTGCCCAAGATGTCGGCGGGCATCAGGTCGGGCGTGAACTGGATCCGCGAAAAATCGAGATGTAGCGTCTTGGACAGGGTCCGCACGAGCAAGGTTTTTCCGAGCCCCGGCACTCCTTCTAAGAGGCAATGCCCGCCCACGAAGAGGCACGTCAGCACGCCATGCACGATTTCGTCGTGCCCCACGATGACCTTCCCGACTTCCTCACGCACGGCGGCGTACCGTTTGAGGAATTCTTGCACCCGTTGCTGCATTTCTTCTCGTGTCGCCATGGAAATTTTCCCTTCTCGATCAAAAATTCGCGGGGACCGGACGCCTAGGGCGGCGCGGCGTCCCGCGCGGTTATTCGTCGTTACGCTCTCGTTCTTCCCAAACTTTTTTCTTCGCCTTGAGCAGGCGTTCGGTATAGCTTTCTTCTTCCTTCTTTCCGGGCGTGAGGCCCGGTTTGGTGACGGGCTTGCGCGTCGCACGTGGCGTGGGAGCGACGTCGGTGAGCACGTCCCCGCCCTCGGTGGGAGCGGTATCCTCGCTCGGTTCGAAACGCGTCGCGGCACGCCGCTGTTCCAGTTGCGTGGAAACCTCCGCCTTCCGGCTTCGCAAGCGGGACATATATTGCGCGTCCTGCTCCTCCGAGGGGACGCCGCGTACGCGGTCACGCACCTGCACGGCGAG
>JANQPP010000135.1 GCA_028289405.1 Pirellulales bacterium | reverse complement strand
AGACGTTTCCGAAGAAGCGGGAGTCGACTTCCTCGATGATTCGAGTAGCGCGCTACTCCTCGACTTGGACAATGACGGCGACCAAGATCTCGTCGTGGCGGCCGACCCGATTCTGCAAATCGTCGAGAATGACGGTCGTGGCAATTTTCACCTGAAGGAACCGATCAAGCATAATACCAATGCGCTCACGTTGTCCGCGGCGGATTTCGACTCGGACGGCGACCTGGATCTGTTCGTATGTGGCTACAACGTGCGGCAAAAAGAGCCCACCGACCGGGGGCTGCCTTTTCCGCTGCCTTATCACGACGCCCGAAACGGGGGCCGCAATGTCTTGTTGCGCAATGAAGGCGGGCTCCAATTCATCGACGCCACCCGCGAAGTGGGACTCGACGTGGCGAACTCCCGCTTCAGCATGGCCAGCGCCTGGGAGGATTTCGACAACGATGGCGACCAGGACCTGTACGTGGCCAATGATTTTGGGCCGAACAATCTCTACCGCAACGACGGTGGGTTCTTCACGGATATTGCAGCGGCGGTTGGCGTGGAGGACCATGCTTCGGGGATGTCGGTCAGTTGGGGCGACTACAATCGCGACGGTTGGATGGATCTCTACGTCGGCAATATGTTCTCCGCCGCCGGGAATCGCGTGACCTACCAACGCCAATTCGAGCAGGGAAAGTCCTCGACCACCGTGAATCTGCTGCGCCGAATGGCACGCGGGAACACGCTCTTCGCCAATGTGGGCCACGCCGGACGTGACGAATTTCTTGATGCCAGCCTCCAAGAGGCAGTCGAGATGGGGCGCTGGGCCTGGTCATCGAAGTTTCTCGATTTCACCAACGATGGGTGGCCCGATCTGGTCGTGGCCAATGGCTACGTGACGGGAACGGATCACGATGACTTGTGAAGTTTCGTTTGGCGGCAGGTCGTGTCGCAAGTTCCTGCTACTTCTGCCGACGAAAACGGGCTCGCCGCTTACCGCGTTGGTTGGCAGGCGACCAAAGAGTTGCTGCGCCAAGGGCGATCCTTCAGTGGCTACGAGCGGAATTGTGTCTTCCTTAACTGCCGAGGCCTGCCCTTCGCCAACGTCTCCGCGATTACCGGTTTGGATTTCGAGGACGACGGGAGGGCTATTGGTGTCACCGATTGGGACCACGATGGTGACTTGGACTTGTGGTTAAGGAATAGGACCGGCCCGCGTTTGCGGTTCATGCGCAACGAGACGATTCGGACGGACGGGCAGCACGATTCGTTCTTCGTGACGATCGCGCTACGTGGAACCAAGTCGAACCGCGATGCCATTGGGGCAAGGGTCGTTGTCACGTTGGATGAAAATAGTCTCGGCGCGGATGCGGGAAACCAAGCTCTCGTGTCGCCGACGACTTTGGTTCAGACCCTCCAAGCCGGAGACGCTTACCTCTCCCAATCCAGCAAGCGGTTGCACTTTGGCTTGGGCAAATCCGCGTCGCTCCGCCAAGTCTCCGTTCGTTGGCCAACAGGAACGGTGGAAACGTTTACCGATGTCGAACCAGGCGATCGCTATGAGCTAGTTGAAGGGAGTGGCCGCGGGATTCGTTTACCCTCCCGCCCTCCAACTGTCTCACTTGTGCCGCGCCCGCAGACCACTCCACCGTCGTCCCCGCCTCGACGGACCTATTTCGCCAATCGTGTCCCGCTGCCGCTGTTGCAGTATCGGTCGCTCGGCGCCGAAGAGAATCTAACCGTGGACGTTTCGGGGCAACCGCTGCTCTTGGTTCTCTGGGCCAGTTGGTGTGAGCCGTGCGTGAGGGAATTGGCTCTACTGACGCAACATGCTGAGTCGCTGCGTGAAGGGAAAGTCCGCGTGCTGGCGCTGACCGTCGACGGCCTCGATGAAAGCCATAATTCGACGCTCGAGGATGCGAACGCGATGTTGGACCGCTTGGGCTTTCCGCACGAGCGCGGCGCGGCCACCGTGGAACTCTTACGTAAGCTTGAGCTCGTGCAGAGAGTGCTATTCAGCCAAGATCAGCCCATCGCCGTACCCACAAGTTTTCTCTTCGATCAGGACGGCGAATTGGCAGTGGTCTACCGAGGTCTGTTAGATACGGAGCAGCTTGCGCGGGACATCGCAGCGCTCGATCTGTTCCTGGAACAGCGCCGCGACATGGCGGTTCCGCTGGCCGGGCGTTGGCTAAATCCACCCCGCCAGTTACTGACGCGTGCCGTGGGACGCATTTTCGAGCAGCACGGATTCGACGAAGACCACGCCCGCTATCTTCAAATGGATACGGAAGTGTTGAACCGCCGTCGCGAACTCGCCGGTTCGGAAAGCGAACGTACCGAAATTAACCGGCAATTCGCGGCCGCCAACTACAACACCGGCTTAGCTTTGGTGTCCTCTGGAGATGTGGATGAGGCGGTCGGCCATTTCCGCCGCGCAGTCGAAGTGCAACCCGATCACACCGAGGCATTGATAAACTTGGGAACATTACTTGCGCGTGGTGGAGAAATCGAAGATGCAATCTTGCACTTTGAACGTGCGCTTGATGTCGACGCCAAATCATTGCCCGCCCGGATGAATTTGGCCGCCGCGCTTGCCGCTCGCCGTCGATTTGCCGATGCGGTTAAACAGTATGCAGCGGTGATTCTTGCATACCCCGACGAGGCTCGCGCCCATTCCCAACTGGGCAGGATGTATTTGCAGCTTGGAAAATTGAAGCTGGGGGCGCACTACCTCAGTCTTGCCGCGCGGCTTGATCCTCAAGATACCGCGGCCATTACCAGCCTGGCGTGGTTGCTCGCGACGAGCACGATCGACGAACTTCGTGATGGCGAGCGTGCATTGGAGTTATCGCTCCAATTGAGAGCGAACTCCAAGAGTTTGAATCTGATCGCCCTGGATGTGCTCGCCGCGGCGCATGCCGAGCAAGGAAATTACGCCGCGGCCATCGCGACACTTGACCAGGCTTTGCCAGGACTCGCCGAGGATTTACCGGCGCGAAAGATACTCATGTCGAGGTATACCGAATACACGGCAGGCCGGCCCTATCGCGACCAGGATGGAAAATATCCCTAGTCCCGCCACGGTCATTCGACAAATTAAACAGAACGATTCCGGACTCCCTGGCGACGACAAGGGTTGGCGATCGCAAATGGAAGATTCTCAACAAAATGATCCTTCGAGCAAGTTTAGACGATACCGCGCGATAACATCATGGCCTAGCGTAGGCGCGAATCGGAAGAACACTGCGCAGGTGTCGGGAACGGTTCTTCCCGACATTTACTCTTCAAGCGTGAGGCTCGAGGCGGACGGCGCACGCCTTGTAGGCCGGCTGGCTGGAATAGGGATCGAACGTGGGGTGCGTGAGCCGGTTGGTCACGTCGTAATGCATGGGCATGAACACCTGCCCAGGCTGCATCGTGGAGGCAACGTGGACTTTGGCCTCGAGTACGCCGCGCTGGGAGCGAACCGTGATCAGGTCCCCGGGCAGGATACCCAGTTCGCGTGCATCGCTGGGGTTCACCTCCACATAAGGATCCTCGGGATACAGCTTCCGTAATACGTCGGATTTTGCAGTTCGCGTCTGCGTATGCCACTGGGAAGCGGACCCCCGTCCGGTGAGCAAGGTAAAAGGCCATTCCTCGCTAGCCGGTTCTGGCAGCGGGCGAGGCTCTTCGAACAGGAACCGCGCCTTGCCATCCTGATGAAAGAAGCGGCCATCGGAAAATAGATGCCGCTCCGTGCCCGCGTCTTGCTCGGCATCGCGATATGGCCACTGGATGCCGCCGGCTGCTTCGATGGCGCCGTAATCGGCGATCCCCGAAAAATCACAAGGCTGATCGCGGCTCAATTCCTTCAGCAATTGGAAGACGTTTTCCGGGGATGTCCAGCGACGAAAGAGATCGCCGCATCCCCAATGATGTGCCAGCAAGCGGAAGATCGCGAAATCCGCTAGCGCCTGCCCGGGAGCCCTGGTGACTTTCTTGATCACGCCGATGCGGCGTTCGGAGTTGATGAACGTGCCATCCTTTTCGCCCCAGCCGGCGGCGGGAAGCAACAGGTCCGCCATGCGGGCGGTCTCCGTGGTGGTATACATGTCCTGCACGACCAGGAAATCCAAGCGTCCGAGAACATCCTGGGCAAAATGTTGATTAATCCAGGAATGAGCGGGATTGGTGCAAATCACCCAGAGCCCTCGAATCTCACCCCGCAAGATGCCTTCCATGATCCGATGATAAGGCCAGCCGAGTTCGCGAGGGATCAGCGCTTCGTCCATTTCCAGGATCGAGGCCACCTTGCGGCGATGCTCGGAATTGGCGAAATCATGTCCGCCTAGCAGATTCGTGGTGTTGCTGAACAGTCGGGATCCCATGGCATTACATTGGCCCGTGATGGAATTGGCTCCGGTCCCGGGCCGGCCAATGTTGCCGGTCATTAGCGCGAGGTTGATGATGGCTTGCGCGGTGCGGACGCCCTGATGGCTCTGATTGACACCCATCGTCCACCAAAACGAGACCCGTTCTCCTTGATGAATGGTTTCGGCCAGACGTCGCACGGCATGGGCCGTGATGCCGGTTTCTTGTTCCACGTGTTCCAGCGAATACGGTTGAACAAAATCGACGAACTTCTGAAACCCGTGGGTATGTGCTTCGATGAAATCTTGATTGATCCAGCCGTTTTCGATGAGAAGCCGTGCCACACCATACAGCAACACCTGGTCCCCTTTGGGGCGAACCGCTACATGCAAATCCGCCCGCATCGCGGTTTCGGTCATGCGGGGATCGATCACCACGATCTTTGGATCGTGCGGGTTACGCATGACCCGTTCCCACATGATGGGGTGGGCCAAGCAAGGATTGCTGCCGATGAACACCAAGACATCGGACTCCTCGAAGTCCGCATACGTGTAAGGAGGCGCGTCGAAACCAAAGGCCTGTTTGTATGCCACGACGGACGTGGCCATGCATTGCCGCGTATTGCCGTCGCCGTGCCGCGTGCCCATGCCGAATTTGGCGAACGCGCCCAAAAATGCCATCTCTTCCGTCGTCATCTGCCCGGTGCTGATGAATGCTACCGAGTCGGGGCCATGCCGCTGCTGGATGGCCCGCATCCGTTTCACGAAGGTATTCGCCGCCTCGTCCCAAGAGATTTCCCTCGGTTGACGGCCACCGTCACGCAGCAGAGGAGACGTTGCGCGATCCTCCGCTTGGAGCACACGCAACGCTTCCCAACCTTTGGGGCAGGCCATACCCAGATTGACGGGATAATCCGTCGTCGGCGTGAGGCCGCTGGCTTCGCCGTTTCGCAGGTGCAGGGTGAGCCCACAGCCTGTCGAGCAGTAGCCGCAAACGGACTGCGTGGTGGCCTGCGGTTCGGACTTAGCGGGAAGCATGCCCAGGCCGAATTTCCCTGGTTCTTGCAGTAGCTCTCTCGTGAAGGGACCGTCCTTCGTATGCAGGACGGGAAGTAGGTTATCGAGTACGCGGGTCATCGGATTCCTCCAGGCATGCGCGGTGCCGCCGCAGCCGCGAAGAACAGATAGCGTTCAAGTATCTCGCCTAGCACGCAGGCACCAGCCAGCATGCCTAGCATGACGATCCATTCCACCGTTCCACTGTGCCCGCCATTGATGATAACCAGCAGCGGCAAGACGATTCCCCCCAGCAGCCCCAGGGCGAACCGGGCCAATGCCATGTGCGATAGCGGATGGGCCATCAAGAGGGCCGAACGCTTCATGGCGGTCATCCGCCGCGATGAAAGATGGAAGAAGGCGGACGCTTCCCAGAGCAGTTTCGCGGCCGCCAGCACCGCCAGTAGCCGCAACGTTAAAGGAACCGCTTCCGCAGCCAAGGCTTGGATCCGTGCGGACGAAGCCACGGAAGAAAGCAGCAACAACGTGAACGAGCTCGCCGTAGCTCCCAACAGGCCCATCGAGAGCCCGAAACGCAGCGCGGTCCGGGGAAAATTCCAGCACTCTCGCCAGGTCGCCACGTAAATCATCACGGAACAGAACACGGCAACCACGCCCACGACCGCGACCGACCAAGCCAGCGGCCCGCGAAAAGGCTGTATGGCATCGATGGGAAATGACACGGCAGCGCAGTATGTAGTGGCCAAAGCGGCGAACAGGCCAAAAGCGACGATCTCGCGGCTGAGCCAAGAATGGCGGATTCCTAAAATGGCGCGGTAAGCCAAATGAGGCCGGCCCAAGTGCAACGTACTCGCGGCCAAGGCCAACAGCCCGCAGCCCAAGGCGAAGGGCGCATGCATTGCCCGCCAGGTATCACGAAGGTCCACGGAAAGCGCATACTCCAACGCCAAGGCAACTAGAAAAGCGCCGACGGAAAGCTGCGTGAGCACCAGCATGAGGACCAGTGGCCAATGCGGATGCTGCGGATTCACGCTGTAATAATCAGCGGGCAACGTGTTGCGGGGAAACACGCGGCGGGTGCGGTAGGTCGTGGTCGGCAGCGTGATTTGCGGGTCGGGCGCTGCTGGCAAAAAGTTGTCCGCTTCCGCCGCTTCGACCGCCTGTTCCACATCCACGACTTGAATGCGGATCGCTTCATGCGGACAGGCTTGCACGCAGGCAGGCGCTTCACCCGCCGCCAGCCTCGATGAACACATATCGCACTTGCGAACGATCCCCTTTTTCGCATGGTATTTCGGCACATCGTACGGGCAGGCAAGCGTGCAGTACTGGCAGCCAAAGCACTGGTCGTCCAAGTGCTTCACGATGCCAGTCAGCTGATCCTTTTCGTAGGCGTTGACCGGACAGGCTTCCAGGCAACCTGGTTCCACGCAGTGGTGGCAAGCGGTGGTCACGTGTTGCAAAACCGGTAGGCTGGTCGTCCCGCCCACGAGCAGGCCCACGTCCCGCCAAGTCTCGTGCTCATCCAATCCATTCAGCGTGTGGCAGGCCGTGACGCACGCCTTGCAGCCCGAACAGCGGTCGAGATCCACATCGAAGGCATATTGTTGTCCCGGACCGGGCGGAGCAGCGGGAAGCAGCGAGCGGTAATATTTGGCTTGGGCCGGCATTTCGCCCGATGATTCCGCCCGGGCGAATTCCTCCACGGCGGTAAGCTGCCGCTGTTCCCGCAACAGCTCATCAGAGAGCGAATCGGCCGGCGGGTTCGATGGCTCGGCCACGTCGCGGAGGATAATCGGAAGTTCAATAGCACGGCTCATGACGATGCCAGCACGGGCTTAGAGACTCGTTGGTGAAACTGTTCCGTGTGGATTCGCGCTGGCGGTACCCCGGACTCAAACAGAAAGGCTCGCAGCGTGTCCATGAAGTCATGCGGTCCGCAGAGAAAAAATCGACAGTCGGCAAGATTTTCAACATGTCGGGCCACCGCCTCGGGCGTGACGCGGCCTATCTCTCCTGGCCAATCTTGATCAGGCCGCGAGAGATGCACGATGTACCGGAAATTCGGTATCGCTTTGGCCAACTCCTTGCATTCCTCGCGGAAGATGATGTCCTCGGCCTCCCGCGCGCCATGGACAAACGTGCAAGGCAACGGGGATTGCGTAGTCTGCAGGAAACGGGCGATGCTCATCATCGGTGTCACGCCGCTGCCCGCCGAAATGAGCGCGAGTGGTTCCCGATGCTTATCGGGTTGGAAGCAAAAGCCGCCTTGGGGACCCTTGATCCGCAGCGCCGAGCCTGGACGTGCCTGGTCAAAGAGATGCCGGGAGACTTGCCCGGTCGGATTCCGTTTGATGGTCAGTTCAATGCGTTTGGGAGTCGTGGGTGAGGAACTGACCGTGAAGCTCCGCCAAATGGTCTCACCGCCGATATCGACGCACACTTTGGCGAATTGTCCGGGCAATCCCAGTTTAATCTCCCCCGCCGAATTGTCCAGGCAGAAGGTTTTCGCGTCCGGCGTCTCGTCTCGCACGTCCAAGACCGGCAAGACGGCTTCACGAGGAGCAGGCAAAGCTGCCTTCGTCGCGGGCGAAGCCGCACCGTTGGCAGAATTCAACGGTCGCAGATAGATGCATCCGTCCTCGACCTTGGTTTCGTATTTACGGACATCGTTCCCCGGAGGATCGAGGCTGCATCCGGAGCAGGCGTTAAATCTCCAGCCATGCCAAGGACAAGTCACCATGTCCCCGGAAACCTCTCCTTCCGCCAGCGGGGCGCCTTCATGAGGACAGGCTGAATCGAGGGCATGGATTTTTCCCTGGAACCGAAACAGCGCATAATCTTGTCCCGCCACTTGCACGGTTAGGCCGCTTCCTCCGACGAGGTCAGCCTCCTTGGCCGCGAATACAAAACCGTCATCACGTTCAGGGATGGTCGGTGAAGCCTCGGGCGGTGGGGAGACTCCTTCTTCCCATCGCGCGAAATTTCTTCGCAAGCCGGCACAGCTTGGGCAGAACACCGGAGGGTCTTCGCCGATATGCTGATAATCGCAAGCTTCACATATCCACATCGGCGGGCGGTAATCTTCGTCTCCCAGCTTGACCGCCTCTTTGGCTTGCAGCCGGTCCCGCCAGTAAGTGCTGAAGGATTGGCCGTGGCGATGTTTCCGGTAATATTCGGAGATGACCTCTTCCACCAGCGCAGGCAATTGATCCGCGTCCACGCCCAATCGAAACGGCAGCCCCAAGTGCACCTGTCCCGCGATGCCTCCACCCAGGTAAACATCAAAGCCTTCCCGGGTTCCCAACAGCCGTCGCACGCGGACCCCCTTGAGACCGATGTCAGCCGTGAAGTGCTGCGCGCAGCTTGAAGGGCAGCCGCTCATGTGAATGCGAATGCCATGGAGCTTGAGCGTTTTGCGGCGCAGCTTTTCCATGAGTTGGAACATCTGACCCTTGGTTTCGGTCACGGCGATGTTGCAAAACTGGCTGCCCGTGCAGGCCATGATGTTGCGTTCCAGCGGGTCGGCATGAATGCCCAACCCCAGGGCCGCGGCGTCCGTGGCGGCGGGATCCTTGAAGCCGGTCGGAATGTTGGCCACGGCGATTCCCTGTTCGTGGGTCGTGCGGAGTTGGCCATCTCCCCACTTCTTGCTCAAGATGGCGAGCCCCTCCAGTTGCTGCCATGAGATCCTTCCCAACGGGACGGAAAGCCCCATGGTCCACTTTTTCGGATCGCTCTGGCGGTGCCAGCCGATGAGATCGTCATACGTCGAGGTGGGGACGGGTTCGGTGATGGAGGGCCGGAGAACGTAAGGCAGCTCCTCTTCTAGCCACTCCAGCACGCCGGAAACGCCCAATGATTCAACCAGGAACCGGAAACGGGCCGTATTTCTTGATTCGCGGCTCCCCTTGGCCCGAAATAGATCGAGCAGGGCGGCAGTGACATCCGTGGTCTGATCAGGCCGGACCAGCACGGGCAGGTGCCATGCCAGATGTGGATTTTGGCCTTGCGTGCCCCCCACCAGCAATTGAAACAGCACTTCTCCTTCCGAGTCACGAGTCGCCAAGAAGCTGATGTCCTGTGTCCAGAAATGCGCGGAGTGCTGGTCCGTGCCGTTGAAGCAGATGTTCATTTTCCGGGGCAGATCGGAATATTCCCGGCTATCCAGGAACAGGGTGGCCACGTCATGGCAAAGTTGCCGCGTGTCGATGATCTCGTCCGGCAACAGCCCGCTGTAGGGATGTCCGAACACGTTGCGGATATTGTCGTGACCCGTTTGCTTGGAGGTCAGCCCGACCTCTTCCAGCCGCCGGCGGACCTCTGGGAGATGGGCAATGTCCAGCCCCTGCACCTGCAAGTTGGCGCGGGTGGTCACATCGATGATGCCGTGGCCGAATTCGTAAGCAATGTAGGCGATCTCCTTCGCCTGCTTGGCGGAAAGTTCATTCGCCGTGATACGGATCCGGTTCATGTACCGGCCCGGCTTGTCCCGTTTGCGATAGAAGAAGCCGTGCCATTTCATCCGTTCCAAGTCACTGGAATCGATCTCTTTCATCGGCGTCCGCGACTCGGCGTAACGCTCGATGTCCTCCCAAACATCCAAGCCGTGTTTGGCGGCTTTCCAAGTTTCGACCGGATTGGCCATTTTTCTCGCTCCAGGGGAAACGACCACGAGGCGAGCCCACGGACCGTGCGGGTGTCCGTGGGCTCGGAAGACAGAATTCGTTCAGGCGGTCGCGCCAGCCAATTCCAAACGACGATGCTTGGCGGCGGCGTCCGTTTCCTGGCGAGCCTGCTTTTCTGATTCGGGGCTAAAGGTCACCGCGAGGCTGAGGAACGAGCAGCACGTGACCAGGGCACCTAAAATGAACAGCGCCGTCGGCCAACTCAGGGCGCCGGACTTGAACAGGAAACCCGCCGCGACCGCGCCAGCATTCCCGCCGGCTCCGACGATGCCCGCCACCGAACCGAGGGCCCGTTTGTTAATGAAGGGCACGACCGAATACGTGGCCCCCTCGGACATTTGCACGAACAGGCTGAACACGATCATGGCGGGAATCGCCATCGCCAGCACGCGCATCTGCGAAAAGACCATCAACGCCAAGCCTTCGCAAAACAGGGCAATGAACAGCCATTTCACGCGGCCAGACAGGCCCCATCGCTGGCCAAATTTGTCTCCGAAGATGCCTCCCAACGTGCGGGCAAAAATATTCATCAGTCCGAACATGCTGGCGAAGAGCCCCGCCATGCCCACGGCTTTCACGCTGTCCATGTTCTGGAAATATTCGAAGTAATCCACGAAATAGAGCGCGGCGACATTGTTGATCGTCAGTTCGATTCCAAAGCAAGCGCCATAGACCACGAACAGCGCCCAAACGCGGGGATCCCGGCATGCTTCCAGAAAAGTTCCGTTGGTGGACTTCGCGTCGGACATCTTTCCCGCAGCCCGCAGGTCCTTGAAGTTTCCTTCCGGCGAGTCTTGGGTGAGGAAATAGTAGGCGATGCCGGTGAGGGCGCAAACGGCACCGGCGACGACCATCGACAGCCGCCAGCCAATCGCGGTGCTGAAGCCCAAGGTCGTGACGAAGAGGGTAAAGATGAGCGGCATCACGAGCTGCGTGACACCACCGCCCAGGTTCCCCCAACCGGCGGTCGTGGCGTTCGCCGTCCCCACGCAATTGGGGGCGAACATCACGGACGTGTGATACTGCGTAATGACGAAAGAGGCGCCGATCGCGCCGATCATGACGCGGAACAGCAAAAAGGTCTCAAAGTTTTGCGCCAGCCCGATTCCCATCACGGGCAAGGAACCCAACAGCAGCAGCCAAGTGTAAGTCAGCCGAGGGCCAATGCGGTCGCAAAGCCAACCGATCAATAGCCGTGCCACGACGGTTATGGCGACCGAGCCAATGATGCACCAGCCGATCTGCTCCTTGGTGAGATCCATCTCTGCGCGGACAACCTTCATCAGTGGAGCGATACCGAACCAGGCGAAGAAGCACAGAAAAAACGCGAACCACGACATGTGAAAGGCCCGCATCTGTGGACTGTTGAAGCTGAATAGGCGAATCCGAGTCGCCTTTTGCGATGTGGACGCCGGGGATGATTCACGTGAGTTTTCTTGACCGTTCACCGTATTCTCCTTCGAGTATCTGAAACGAATTTCTTGTGAGGTTGGTTGCTTGGCGGAGCGGAAACAGCAGGCGTGATGCCAGCACGTACGCTGAGTGGAGATTTCTTCGGGTATCCGAAGAAAAGAGACAGGTTTCATCCGTACAGCCCGACAGGCCCTGCCATGTTTTGTCGCAGGCCTGACCAAGGATTAAGCAGCCTTCACTTGACTACTTCATGTCAATCATCCGACCGACAGCGCATCTCTAAATTTGACAACGTCTTGCGGTTGGAGCCTGGACAATCCGCGAATACGCGGTTCGATGTTGGCACGCAATTTTCTGCACTTTTATTGTTTTGTCATTCACCAGAAGCAAGGAGTTTCCAGAAGTTGGACGCCGACCAACTCTCCGCGAAAAGCCGCATTCCAGCCCCGGATCTGGTTAGGAAATTGGGGCGGCGCTACACGATCGTGCTACTCTCGGTGGTGCTGCTCGTGGCCATCGATCAGGCGGTCATTCAACCGCTGCTGATCCGACTGAACCTCTACGCGCCTGTGATCAATGTCGCCGGGCGCCAGCGGATGCTCAGCCAGAAAATTGCCAAAACAGTCTTGGCCTGGCGCACAATTCCCGAGAGTAGGCAGGAACGGCAAAGCCAATTAGGCGAGGCGCTGCGACAGTGGTCGCGTGCGCATCATGGATTGCAGCGCGGTGACAGGGAGATGGAACTCGTGGGCACGAACTCGCCCAAGATTGTCCATGCTTTCGCGAAATTGCAGCCGCACTTCGAGGTCATGCAGTCCGCCGCGACTCGGATCATCCACGCGGACCTGGCACAGTCAGAACGTGAACAACTGCTGGCCGACTTGCTGCATCATGAGTCGGAGTATCTGCCGATCATGGATCGCATCGTCGGCCTGTTCGAGGCCGAAGCCCGGCAGCAAGTGGTTTGGCTGCGGCTCGCCGGCATCACGCTGATGGTCACGATCCTCTGCTTATTGTCCTCGGTGGGATATTTCGTGATCCGCCCGGCGAATCGCGCCATCCATAAGCACGTCGAAGATC
The DNA here is from genome assembly GCA_028289405.1 of Pirellulales bacterium. Classification (GTDB taxonomy): domain Bacteria; phylum Planctomycetota; class Planctomycetia; order Pirellulales; family JANQPP01; genus JANQPP01. The sequence continues at coordinate 89,625 of JANQPP010000135.1, read as the reverse complement.
TCGCCCGGGCGCGAGCCGAACTCGAGACCCGGGTTGCCGAGCGGACGGCGGAACTGTCGAGGGCCAACCTCGCCTTGAAACGGGAAATCGCCGAGCGGAAGCAGGCGGAAGCCAAGTCCAAGCAGTTGTCCAACCAATTAGCACACGCTTCCCGAGTGACCGTGGTGGGCCAACTCGCCACGGGCCTCGCGCATGAGTTGAACCAGCCTCTGGCCGCGATTGCCAACTACACCAGCGCGTGTGAACTGGAACTGGAGGATGAACAAACACTTCAACCCCGCTCGCTATTTCAAAAGCTAGACAAAATCAAATCCTCCGCACTCCGGGCGGGACACATCATTCGGCGGATGAGGAACTTTCTCCGTCCACAAGACTCCAAAGTCCAAGCCACGGATCCCTATCAACTCTTGCAAGATGCCCGCGACTTGTGCCAGCCGGAAATAAGCCAGTCGAATGTCGGGCTGGAGATGGAAACGGAAGCGAACCTGCCCCACATCGAAGTGGACCCGGTGCAGATCCAGCAGGTGTTCGTGAACTTGATTCACAACGCTGTCCAGGCCATGCAAGGCGTCGAGGCTGGGAACCGCCATTTGACGATCCGCTGCCAACACGTGGAAGAATCGCTACGGTTCGAGGTGCTCGATAGCGGAAAAGGTTTTGCTTCGCATTTTCCAGAGCGCAACTTCACTCCGTTTTATACGACCCGTTCCAACGGGTTGGGCATGGGCCTGGCCATCAGCCGTTCCATCGTGGAGCAACATCACGGAAAGATCTGGGCCAAGAATCGCGACGAGGGCGGTGCCAGCGTCGGCTTCACCCTTCCCGTTTCCGCACGGAGCGCAAGCCATGCAGCCTAGCGAAGCCACCGTGTTCGTCGTCGATGACGATCAAGAGGTGCGGGACTCCCTGCAGGCCCTCGTGCAAGCCATGGGGTTTCCCGTCCGAGTCTTTGCAACCGCGGCGGCATTCCATGGCTTCTACGATAAAAACATGCCGGGATGCCTGATTCTCGATATTCGCATGCCCGTTCAGAATGGAATTGAACTCTACCAACAGTTGATCGCCCAGGGGAAACGCATTCCCGTGATCTTCATCACCGGCCATGCCGACGTGACCACGGCAGTCGCGGCCATGAAGACTGGCGCGATCGAATTTTTGGAAAAACCTTTCGACAAACATATCCTGCGCCAACTGATCAACAAGGGACTGCAACTCGACGGGCAATGGAGGGAAAAGGAGCGGGAATTCGCCAAGTTCCATGACGTGATTGCCCGCTTGACGGATCGTGAAAAAGAGACGCTCGACCTCATCCTGGCCGGCAAGTCGAACAAACAGATGGCTGCGGAGCTATATCTCTCGGAGCGGGCTATTGAAATGCGGCGTGCCGCCATCATGAAAAAACTAAACGCCAAATCCATCGCGGAGCTTTTGGACATCGCCATCACGCACCGTGTACTGTCAGAGCTTCAGCAAATCACGGGACAGCGGCATATCTCGATCTCCTGAAATCTCATTGGCATCCGCCGCGAACTGAATTTCGAAGATTTGCAATTACGTCTTGGCTAACGCTCGCGTGGTTCGAAGTAACTTCACGTGATCTGGCCGATCTGCGTAGTTTATTCGCCTTGATGCTCGCCATCTTCTCCAGCCACGAGCGGGACAAACGTAAACGCGCCTAGGTCTTCCTCATGCCAACGATTATTCCGGAGCGTAAAGCGGTACATCCGTTGCGCTTCGCCCGGCTCACCCAGGGGGATCACGATCCGTCCTCCGTCGATAAGTTGCTGTCGATAGGCCAGAGGCAATTCCTGGCCGCAAGCAGTGACAAGGATCGCGTCATACGGTGCCGCCGGCGGAAACCCCAGCGTACCATTGGCGTGGATAGCGGTGACGTTGTCATAGCCTAGATCACTCAAGCGCCGCGCCGCGTTTTCATGGACTTCCCCGATCCGCTCCAGGGTGTAGACCTGGCGTGACAAATGTGCGAGTACCGCCGCCCCGTAACCTGATCCGGTTCCCACTTCGAGTACTTTTTCATACCCTCGTAGGTGGAGCGATTCGCACATGAACGCCACGGTGTAGGGTTGCGAAATGGTTTGTCCGTGACCGATGGGCAAGGGAGCATCTCGATAGGCGAAATCGGCTTGGCCCGGCGAAATGAAGGCTTCGCGGTGCACACGCCACATGGCACCCAGCACGCGAGGATCCTGGATGCCTCGCCTCAGCAATTGGTCCCGCACCATTTTTTCTCGAGCGGCAGCAAACCGGTCTTGGGGATCCATGGGGCCAGCCGTGAGGAATCGAAATTTCGAAGAGGAAAGAATCTCGTGTTCGTGTTTCGTGGAGAATTGCCGCGTCCAGGAAAATCAAACTCCAGACTAAACATGATTGACGTTTCGAGGTGACGTCTGGGTTGTCGCCCCAGGAGGAATTCGAATTGATTCCATGTCAACGACTTAAGTGACGTCGTGCCGAATATTCACGTTCGCCAGGAGACCTGAATTCCTACATTTTCGTTACCCCTAAACGACTTCGAAGCGTCAAAAATCGTTCTCTCTGTCACACTTCGCACAACCGCCTTGGTCTGAATGCTCACGGGGAAAACTCGAGAGATGTCCGGAAAATTCTGAACAGTTGGCAATGATTTTCGAGCTAGGCGATATACTAGTGCGTGTCGTACAGACATATAATTCCAGAAACGCTGAAATCGCGAGCCTCAGCAGCGAAAATGCCGCTACGTTTAAGCCAAATGTGCTTGAATGGCCTATGGGCAAAACTTGCGTTACGGTTTGTCCAGCGGCGTTGCAGGCTCAAGGGGTTTTGGAAATCGTGGAGCCAGGAGAATTTTTGCACTTCAGGCTGGCTAGTGAAATCGAATTGCCACGGCCAGACCTTCACCACGTAACGAAAGGGAATAGGAATCCGCATGGCTACTCTACAAAATCTTCCCCCCGACACAATCGCTCGGATGACAATGCTCACGGCGATGCTGGAAAAGGCGATCAATTCACGGTCGAAAGAATCGGCGAAGAAAACGGCCTCTAAAGGCCAGGAGACAAAAGACGAATCACGTGTCAACTCGTCACGGATTCATTAAGCGTACCCGAGGGGACGCCAAATACAAAATCTCCGTCGCGTTCAATCTCCAAAGTCGCATCGAGCAGAACGCGCCGGATCGTAGATTTCTGGAGAGTCCGCGCTGGTTGGTGTGTGCGGTCTGACACTCCAAGCCTCGCCGCCGCCAAGCACTTCCTGAGCGACCGCCGCTTCGTCGCCCGACTGGATCCTTTTGTGATCGCATCCTTCAGGTTCTGCTCGCGGGTCATGAGGGAGACGTTCTTCGCAAGCAATTTGCGACCGACTTTCCACGAGGCGAATCTTGTGCATTACCGCCGTGAGAGACAAGCTCGCCAAGCCACGATAAATGGTCTCTAATCTCCTGGGAGCCCGTGGAGAACACGACGATTCGGCCCCGACAAATTTTGTATTGCCGGGCCAAGCACCGCTGATAGGCAAACGGACCAAAAGGCCTCTTCCAATGATTTGAACTGGCTTCCCAGTTTCACCGACCAGCCAGGAGCACGCCGTTGTCTCGAAAAACACCTTCGACCCCCACTGCAGCGGCATCGGCCAATTCGCCTGAAAACAAGCATCTCCAGGCTCCCTCGCTGCCGTATCGCCCAAGAGATCCCGAAAACTACCGTCCGGGAATCGGACTCATCGGTTGTGGAGGCATCTCACGAGAACATCTTCGGGCCTACCGCGCGGCAGGATACCGGGTGCTGGCGTTATGTGACTTGGTGGCCGAGCGTGCGGAAAAACGTCGCGAGGAATTCTTTCCCGAGGCCACGGTGCATCTCGACGTGCAAGAACTGCTCCGTCGCGAGGATGTTGAAGTTGTCGACGTGGCCACGCACCCACCGAGCCGGGTTCCCTTGATCGAAGCGGCGATCCGGGCCAAAAAACATGTGCTTAGCCAAAAACCGTTCGTCGTGGATTTGGAAACTGGCGAACGGCTAGCCGATCTAGCCGACAAGTCCGGAATCCGCCTGGCCGTAAATCAGAATGGCCGCTGGGCACCGCATTGGAGCTACTTGCGCCACGCCGTGAATGCCGGCCTCGTGGGCACCATAGCTGGCGCGCACTGCCGCGTCCATTGGGATCACAACTGGGTGGCGGGAACGGAATTTGAAAACGTAAAGCACCTCATTCTGTATGATTTCGCGATCCATTGGTTCGATTTTCTAAGCTGCATTTTTCGCGAGGCCCGCCCACGCCGCGTGTACGCTTCGGAATGTCGAGCCCCCGGCCAGAAACTCCGGCCTAGCCTGCAGGCGCAAGCCCTGGTCGAATTCGACGAGGCGCAGGCCTCGCTGGTTTTTGGAGGAGACACGCACTTCGGGGCTCAGGACACCACGCTTGTCCAAGGAACTTCTGGAAGCATCTCTAGCACGGGGCCTGATCTCAATCAGCAGCAGGTCACGCTGCAAACCGCGGAAGGAGAATGCAGCCCCAAACTACGCGGGCGATGGTTCGATGAGGGGTTTCATGGGACGATGGCTGAATTGCTTTTGGCCATCGAGGAGGGCCGAGAGCCTTCGAACAATGCGCGAGACAATCTCCGGAGCCTCCGCCTGTGTTTCGCGGCCATCGAAAGCGCCGTGCGGAATGAGCCCGTGGATCCGGCCACGGTTCAGCGGCTGCCCATGGACTAAGCGGACCGTCAGGCGATCAAATCGGGCAAAGGAGCTTTGTCTGGGCCGGCGGTGAGAGGAATGGGGCCAGATTCGGTCACCGCCACGGTATGTTCAAAGTGTGCGCTTGCTTTTCCGTCTTGCGTCACTTGCGTCCAGTGGTCCGGCATCGCACGAACTTGTTTCGAGCCCATATTCACCATGGGCTCAATGGCGATCACTAGACCGGGTTCAATTCGAAAGTCGCCGTTACGACGAAGCTGCGGACTGGCGAAATTGGGAACCTGCGGTTCTTCGTGCATTTCGCGACCGATGCCATGCCCCACGAAGGCTTCCACGGTCGCGAATCCCGCCTCACGGACATGCTGGTCCATACGCTGGGCTACCTCGCTCCACATGCGGCAGGTCGCCATCAATTCGATTGCCAATTCGAGAGTCTCTTGGGTAACACGCAGAAGTCGTTGCGTTTCTTCTGAGACCTCGCCCACGGCGTGCGTGACGGCCGCGTCTCCACACCAGCCGTGCAATTTGCAGCCCGTGTCGATACTCACGACATCCCCGGTTTGCAACTTGCGGTTACCCGGGATTCCATGGACAACTTCCTCGTTGATGGAGATGCAGGTAACCGCTGGGAAGGGGACCCGTCCGGGAACGCCCTTGAAAAGAGGAATGGCGTTGATCCGTTGGAAATGTTCCTCCACGACGGCATCGATTTCAGCGGTCGGGGTTCCAGGCTGAACCAGTTTGGCCGCGATTTGATGGGCTTCCCACACGGCCAGCCCCGCTTTTCGCATCTGGGCGATTTCGCGCGTCGAACGCAATACATGCACGCAAACAACTCCTCGACCGAGCGGTCGAACTCTGAATTAAGAAAGGGGTCAAGAATGAATCAAGGATAGGATTTGATCGTACACTTCATCCGCCGGAGCATCCGCTTCCACGGTTTTCAAAATACCTTGCGCGCGATAATAGTCGAGTAGAGGAGCCGTCTCGTTCCAATAGACTTCCAGCCGGCGGTGAATGATCCCGGGCAGGTCGTCGCCCCGTGAGCGACTGGCAAGGCGTTCCACGATCACTTCCTCGTCGAGCAGCAATTCCAGCACGGCTTGAAGGGAATCACCTTGGGCTTCCAATGTTTGATCGAGAGCTTCCGCCTGGGGTACGGTCCGGGGAAAGCCATCAAAAATCCAACCGTGCTGGCAATCGGGCTCCGCCAGCCGATCATCGACGATCTTTAAGATGAGGGGATCCGGCGCAAGCTTGCCGGACATGATATATTCATTGGCTTTTTCGCCAATCTCCGTGCCCTGTTGACGAGCCTGGCGCAACATCTCGCCCGTGGACAGGTGCGGCACACCCAATTCCTTGCATAGTCGCTTAGCCTGCGTTCCTTTACCAGCACCGGGCGGTCCAATCAGCACGATCTTCATGGCGGCAAGGATGTTCTTTCATCACGAGATGGCCGCTCGATTTCGGCACCTCATTCTTGGACCGCTGCTCCCGCCACGGACCTCAGCCCTTTTCCAACAGTCCCCGGTATTCTCGCATCACAAGGTGGCTGTCGATTTTTTGCACGAGGTCGAATGCCACGCTCACGGCGATGAGCAGGCCGGTCCCCCCATAAAAGCTGGCAACCAAGGGGCTAATGTCGAGAGCACTGGCGATGATCGTGGGCGTGATCGCCACCAATGCCAAGAAACCCGCGCCAACGTAAGTAATTCGCACCATGACCTTTTCCAAGTGATCCGCGGTACGTTTTCCGGGCCGATAGCCGGGAATGAACGTGCCGTAATCCTTCAGTCGGTCCGCCATGTCCTTCGGGTTGAACGTGATGGCTGTCCAAAAATAGCAGAAGAAATAAATCAATACGATGTACAAGATATTATAAATATAGGACGTGCCGCGCTGAAAAGCATCGCTCATCGCGGCGAAAAATGGACTCGCCGAAGCGGAACTGAGGGCCGTGAACAATATGGATGGAAACATCAGCAGGCTGCTGGCGAAAATGATCGGCATCACGCCCGCTTGATTGACCTTTAGCGGGAGGTACTCCCGGGTGCCGCCGTAGACGCGGCGTCCCCGGACATGTTTCGCGCTTTGCGTGGGTATGCGGCGCTGTCCTTGCGTGATGAAGACGACGCCCGCGATCACGCTGACGAACAAGACCGCCAAAACCAAGAGGGTCTCCACGCCGAATTTACCGCTGCCTCCCCCCAACACGAATTCCGTCTGCTGCAATAGGTCGTAACCCGCACTGGGCATCTGAGCCAAAATGCCGGCCATGATCAGCAAGCTGATGCCGTTGCCGATGCCGAATTCATCGATCTGCTCGCCGAGCCACATCAAAAAGACAGTCCCGGCCGTCATGATCATGACGGCCACGAACTGCCAGGTAAAACTGAGAGAGCCGCTGTCCGTAAGGAAGTCCGGGCTGACCAATCCGCTATTGGATAGAAATGCCACGTAAGCCCAGCTTTGACCAATGCAAAGCACGACCGTAGCATACCGCGTGTATTCGTTGATCTTTTTGCGTCCGCTTTCCCCTTCCTTTTGTAGCTTTTCCAGGGGGGCCCAGACACTGCCCAGAAGTTGGAAGATAATCGACGCGGAGATATAGGGCATGATGCCCAATCCGAAAATCGTGGCTTGGCTCAGTTGACTAGCGCTGAATACGGCCACCGTATTGAGCAGATCACCGAGACCGCCTCCATCGCGATTGAAGAAGGCGGTCATCGCCTCCTGATCCACGATCGGCAAGATGATTTGGTAGCCGACGCGATAGATGGCTAGCAGACCCAGCGTCAACAAGATCTTCTGGCGAAGCTCCGGAATCGTGAAGACGACTCTGATTTTTTCCCACATGGATAGCTCTCCGTGGCTCGGAGCCGGTGATAGCCTTCAAAGGCCGTCAAACAACCTGCCCTTGATCAGGCAGTAGAAGATGATGTCTAAACGCCTCGAATCCCTCCCTGCTGCTCGTTCTATTTGCGCTACGAGAGAAAGGGGTTTCAGGAAGTTTGGTCCTTGGCTTCTTTCGCGGTCGAAGCTTCTTTCGAGTTCTCGGCTTTCCCCAGTTCAATTACGATTGCCTTCCCTCCGGCAGCGGTGATTTTTTTGTTCGCCGAGGCGCTAAACTGATGAGCCGAGATGGTGAGCTTCTTGGTTAACTCCCCCTCGCCCAAAATCTTCAGCAGATCATACCGCCCTTTGGCCAAGCCTTTGGTTCGCAAAATTTCGGGCGTGATCTCATCGCCGTCCTCAAAGCGGGACTCCAAAACATGCAGATTCACCGCGAACACGGACTTGGCCCAGCGGTTGTTGAACCCACGCTTGGGGATGCGACGGACCACCGGCATGGTCCCTCCCTGAAAGGCAGGATGCTGTGACCAACCGGCCAGTTGTCCTTGGCCTTTGTGACCACGACTGGATGTTTTCCCGTGTCCAGAGCCAGGACCACGGCCCACGCGTTTGCGCCGCTTGTTTTTCTGAATGTCCCGATGAACCGTATCAAGTCTCATCCGAGTGTCACTCCTCGCAGACGCTGTACTTCATCTTGTGTGCGCAATTGGCTGAGCGCTTCGATCGCCGCTTTGACCAAATTCGTGGGATTATTTGAGCCAAAGCTTTTCGTCAAAATGTCGGAGATACCGGCCGCTTCGCAGACCGCACGGACCGCCGCGCCGGCAATAATCCCTGTTCCCGGGCTGGCTGGCACTAAGATCAGCTTGGATGTCCCATACTTGGCCCGTACTTCATGTGGAATCGTGCCATCGACGATCGGCACGGAAATCATGTGGCGGTCAGCGTCCTTGCCCGCTTTTTCCACACTCGGTGGCACTTCGTTGGCTTTGCCATAGCCCCATCCGACCTTGCCTTGGCCGTTCCCAACCACGATCAAGGCCGCGAAGCTGAACCGGCGTCCACCCTTGACCACGGCGGCACAACGTTTGATTTTGACGACCCGCTCAATGGATTCGCCACGCCCGGTATCGGTCGACACAGTTTATGTACTCCAAGTCAGGTGATTGAATCAATCAACATCTGAGGCCGAAGCCGCATCAATTGAATTAGAACTGTAGACCTTCCGATCTTGCGGCCTCGGCAAGCGCCGCGACCCGCCCATGATACTGATGGCTGCCGCGATCGAGACAGACTCGTTCGACGCCGACCGCTTTGGCCCGTTGGGCAATTGCCTTGCCGACCAATTCCGCCGCGTCGCGATTTCCTGTCGACTTGACCTGCGAACGCAGTTCTTTCTCTAGCGTGCTCGCTGACGCCAGTGTACGCCCCTGGCTATCATCGATAACTTGAACATAGATATGCTTCAAACTTCGGCAGACCGACAAGCGGGGCCGCTCCTGCACGCCACGGGTCCGTTTCCGCACGCGGAAGGCGCGGCGAATTCTTTGTCGGTGGACATAACGATCATGGTTCATGATTTGAACTCGCTAACTTGCCGCATCTCCGATTGGCCGGGCAACACTCAACTCAACGTGACACCAGTTCCGAAGCTTGCTTGACGTTCCTATTTGCTGACAGCCTTACCAGCTTTACGGCGTACCTGTTCACCTTCATACCGAATGCCCTTCCCTTTATAAGGTTCAGGCTTTCGAACCGCCCGCACCTCGGCGGCGAACTGGCCAACCTTTTGCTTGTCGCAGCCCTTCACCGAGACATGTGTCTGATCGGGGCACGTCACATCCAATCCAGAGGGGATATCTAACTGGACTTCATTGGCAAAGCCCACGCGAAGTTGCAGCTTGTTCCCCTGCACGGCCGCCAGGTAGCCCACGCCAACGATTTCTAGCCGTTTCTCGTAGCCCTGGGTCACGCCCTGGACCATGTTGTTCACCATCGCGCGATTGAGGCCATGCAGCGCCTTGTACTGACGTTCTTCCGACTGACGTTTGACGATGATTTTTTTGGCCGAATCGTCGTATTCGAGCTCAATGCCCGGATGAGCCTTCCAATCCAACTGCCCCAAGGGGCCCTGCACGGTCAGATGGTCCCCGTCCAGTCCGATTTTCACTCCATTGGGCACGGTCACGGGAAGCTTTCCGATGCGGGACATGTTACCCTACCTCACTAGCTCTAACATCGGACGAATCAATTTCCGATGGTAATCAACGTCAACAATACGATGTTTGTGGGAAGAAAGACTCCAAACGAATTACCACAGTTCGCAGAGCACCTCGCCGCCCAATTTTTTCTGCCGAGCCTCTCGATCACTGATCACGCCGCCGCTGGTGCTGATGATTGAAATCCCCAAACCGTTCAAAATCGGTTTCAGCCGCTGGGCCCGACAATAAACTCGGCGTCCCGGCTTGCTAATCCTGCGAATCTGACGAATCACTCTTTCGCCGTTTGGGCCGTATTTCAGCTCGAGCCGCAAAAGATTGCTGGGTTGCTGTTCAATCTCAGTCCAATCCCAAATATATCCCTCGCGCTTGAGGACTTTCGCCACGCCACGCTTCACTTTAGAGCAAGGCATATCCACATGAGGCCGTTCTACGCGAACGGCATTGCGGATACGTGTCAACATATCGGCGATCGGGTCCGTCATCATGGTTCTATTCGATCCCCTTACCAACTCGCCTTCCGTACGCCTGGAATCAACCCGCGATCCGCGAGTTCACGAAAACAGATTCGGCAAATACCAAACTTGCGATAGACCGCGCGAGGCCTGCCACAAAGCCGACATCTGCGATTAACCCTCGTGGAAAACTTGGGCACCTTATTTGATTTGGCGATTTTGGATTTACTGGCCATGCCTAATTCCGCGAGATTTAGTTATATCAATGAAAATGGATCCATCACTTAATACCGTGCGGGGTTTTCCGCCCGCGGCTTGCCGATTCTATGCGGCACCATTCGTGGCTTCCGTTTCACTCTTAAACGGCATACCCATGAGACGCAAGAATTCTCGCGACTCTTGGTCATTGTCCCCAGAAATCACTAGCGTGATGTTCATCCCTTGGGTACGGCTGTATTTATCAGGGTTAAGTTCCGGAAATACGAGCTGCTCAAACAGGCCCAAGCTGTAATTGCCATGGCCGTCGAAAGCCTTGGGGTTCAATCCACGAAAGTCCCGCACGCGGGGAATCGCCAACGAGATCAGGCGGTCCAAAAACTGGTACATCCGAGTACCACGCAGCGTGACCTTGCAGCCAATGTTCATGCCTTGCCGAAGCCGAAAGCCGGCGATCGATTTCCGGGCACGAGTAATGACTGGTTTTTGTCCAGTAATTTCCGCGAGGGCACTGGTGGCATCTTCTAAGTGCTTCTTTTCCGTGATCGCGCTGCCGACGCCCATGTTAACCACGATCTTTTGCAATCGGGGCAGGGACAAGCGGTTCTTGCGGCCGAACTTCTCCACCAATTGGGGAAGCACTTCCTGTTCGTAACGATCTTGTAAACGAGCTGCCATTTTATTGCCGCGTTCTTTTCTGCGAACCGTATCCGCGATCAGCGGTCTGAAGCTGCAATCGCCTCAGAGACAAAATAACTATCCTCAGGCGATTCGTTCATTCACCATTGATTTGAATTACAAGGCGAATTTTTCGCCCACATGTCTTTCGTTAGCTTTTGCTGGCATAGGCCTGACGCGCGGGAGCCAATTGCCCCGTGGCCGCACCACATTTTTTACAGAAACGTTCCTTACTTCCGTCGTCCAGGTAACGTGCGCCCATCTTCGTCGCCTTACCGCAACTCGGACAGAAAATGGCCACATTCGACCAAGAGATAGGCATCTCTTTCGAAAGGCGGCCACCCTGGGGATTGCGTTGGCTGCGGCGAATATGTTTGTAGACGCGATTCACGCCCTCGACGACGACCTTTTGCTTGTCACGCAACACACGGAGCACCGTGGCCCGCGTGGGATCGCCGCCACGCCCGCGGTCCGCTCCCGCGATAATTTCGACGGTGTCTCCGACTTTGACATGCATTAGACTACCTCCGCCGCGAGACTGACGATTTTCATAAACCGGCGCTCTCTCAATTCACGAGCCACCGCGCCGAAAATACGGGTGCCCCGAGGGTTGCCATCGCCGTCGACAATGACTACCGCGTTGCTGTCGAATCGCACATAGCTACCGTCTGGCCGGCGAGTGGGCTGCTTGCAGCGGACAATAACCGCGCGGAGCACTGACTTTTTCTTGATATCGCTACCAGGTATGACGCTCTTTACGCTGCACACGATGATGTCGCCCAAGCCGGCGGTGCGCCGCCGGGACCCACCTAGCACCTTAACGCACATCACTTCTTTCGCACCGGAGTTGTCCGCAACGGCCAACCGGGTTTGCATCTGAATCATGACTTGTTCACCACTAATACGGCATGGCCCGCAACCAACCGGCCCTCGCCGAAAAATTGTTCATCCGCCCGCGCGGCGTCAATGGAAAATCAACTTCACGAATTCTTGTCGGACGCCGCCTTGGATTGAGGATCGACCATTTCATTCCGCTTGACCACGCGGGCCAGCTCCCAACGCTTGGTCTTTGAACGTGGTGGACATTCGTGGATCTCCACCGTGTCGCCCATACGAGATTCATTGGATTCATCGTGCGCGATACAAACCGTGCGGCTCCGGATGTACTTGCCGTACTTCGGGTGGCGCACAAGCCGCGGGATTTCCACCCTTCGGCTTTTTTCCATTTTGTCGCTGGTGACGACACCCAACATCACACGTTTCGGCATCGAATCGAATCCCTTTTCACGCTATCACGGCGTCCACAATTGACTATTTCGGATATAAATCTTGCTTCCGCTCTAAGTCCTAACTGACAACCCCGGCTAGGATTCCAGCGAGCCTTATGCATTACGAGCTTGCCACGTTTTCCTCTGACGGCTGAGAACGCTGACGGGTCCTTTCGGTTTGAATGGTCCGTACCCGGGCGATCAGCCGGCGGTTTTTTCGTAATTCACTGGGAGCATCCAATCGTTCGGTTTGCGCGCGAATCCGCAGTCGAAACAGGTTCTCGGCGGCCTCCTTGGCCGTCAGATCCAGTTGCTCGTCGCTCATTTCTCTCAGTTCAGATGCTTTCATCGATATGCTTTGGATCTCGAGATTGGGTGTGTTTCCTCAGCGAATGCATTCCTCCTCATGTCCCCGGACGCCGCCTGATGAACCGGACGCGAACGGGCATTTTGTGAGCGAGCCGTGCGAAGCAGATCTTTGCTGCTTCCTCGGATAAGCCACCAATTTCATACATAACGGTTCCCGGCTTCACCACGGCTGCCCAGTATTCGGGCTCCCCTTTTCCCTTTCCCATCCGAGTTTCCAAAGGAATCGACGTAATGGATTTGTGCGGGAAAATACGAATATAAAGCCGGCCTTCCGACCGGATATATTGTTGCGCGGCAATACGGCCGGCCTCGATCGTGGCCGCGCTGATCCAACCGGCTTGCGTCGCTTGCAGGCCAAACTCTCCGAAGACAACACGGTTGCCTCGGGTCGCTTCACCTCTTATACGACCTCTTTGGCTTTTTCGGTGCTTGACCCTCTTGGGCATCAACGGCATCGTCTTCGTCCTCTTGGTAGCGACCCTGATTGATCCAAACCTGGACGCCAATGTGGCCTTGTGCCGTCTTGGCTTCCGTGAATCCGTAATCGATTTTTGCCCGCAACGTGGACAAAGGCATCGAACCGGAAATCTGTTTCTCGCGGCGAGCCATTTCAGCCCCACCCAAACGTCCGGCAAGCTGTACCTTGATTCCTTTAGCGCCCGCTTCCATGGTCTGCTCCACGGAACGCTTCATACAGCGGCGAAAACTGGCCCGTTTGCTTAGTTGCTCCGCAATGTCCTCGGCGACAAGCTGAGCAAATAGCTCGGGGCGCGTAATTTCCTCGATTTTGATATTAATGCGGCGCCCGACCAAGTCCTGCAACTCATTCTGCAAGCGTTCGACTTCTTGGCCCTTGCGGCCAATCACGATTCCTGGACGCGCCGTATGCAGGACAACCTTGACCTCATCCCGAGTGCGCTCAATCTCGACCTTGGGAATTCCCGCATAGCGGTACTTTTTCTTAATGAACCGCCGCAATTTTTGATCTTCGATGAGCAAGGTGGCGAATTCTTGCTTCGAGGCATACCAGCGGCTCTTCCAGCCCTCCATCACTCCCGTGCGGAATCCGACTGGATTAACTTTTTGTCCCATGAGTGCCTCGCTGATGGATTCCCGTGCGCCAAAACTGGCTCAGGGCGACTTCATCTCAGACTTCGAAACTGGTGTGTGCAAAAAGGAAACAGTTAAAAATATTCCACCGTTACCGAGATGTGTGACATACGCTTTTTGATCATGTAGGCCATGCCACGAGCTCGGGGCTGAATTCGCTTGAACATCGGACCATTGTCGACTCGCACATCAGAAATCACGAGCGGCCCGGCTGGACCCTCCCGCTGGTCCTCGGCATTTCCCAGCGCGCTATTCAAGACCTTTTCCAACATGCGGGCCCCGCGCTGTGGCTGGAAACGCAAGATATCCAAGGCATCGTCGGCGAACTTCCCACGGATCAGATCCGCGAGAGGACGCACCTTCCGGGGACTGATGCGAGCAAATCGATGAACGGCTCGAAAAGACATCACGGCACCTACTTAAAAACCAAATCAATACACTTTAAATCTGCCGAAAGCCTAACGCTTGCCTTTGCTCCCGTGCCCACGAAATGTCCGCGTTGGAGCGAATTCGCCGAGCTTGTGGCCCACCATATCCTCTGTCACAAAGACCTTCATGTGCTGCCGACCGTTGTGAACCAAAAAAGTATGGCCGACAAACTCGGGAACGATCGTGCAACGACGGGCCCATGTTTTGATGGGATCCTTCGTGCCCTGCTCGTCCTGCTTTTCAACCTTGCCGTAAAGTCGCGGATCGACAAACGGCCCCTTTTTTAACGATCGTCCCATGGCTTCCGCTTTATGTCGTGGGCTTCAAGAGTCTCAAATAACTTAAGGATTACCACCTACTAGTTGAATTCAACGGGGCAGTTCAATCTGCCCAATGCTGCAAACCAGCCCAAACCAAACACATTTAATTGCCAACTTTTAGCACGCCGTAGCGGCGACTCCGACGACGACGGACAATGGCCGCGTTTGAAGGCTTGCGTGGATTTCGCGTACCGCCGCCCTTGGTCGGCTTGCCCGTGGGGCTGACGGGATGCCGCCCCCCCTTGGTGCGCCCTTCACCACCACCGTGGGGATGATCGATCGGGTTCATGGCGGTACCCCGCACGTGCGGTCGACGCCCCAGCCACCGTTTTCGACCGGCCTTCCCCAACACAACATTCATATGGTCGGAATTGCCGACCGCCCCAACCGTTGCCCGACAAGTCGCCGGAACGCGGCGAATCTCCCCACTCGGCAGATTGATCTGCGCCCAATCTCCGCTGCGTGCCGCCAGCACGGCATTGACGCCGGCGGAGCGGCACAACACGGCGCCCCGACCTGGCCGCAATTCGACGCCATGCACACTCGTTCCCAGAGGAATTTTGGATAGCGGCAGACAATTTCCGACCGTCGGAGGGGCTTCGTTGCCGCTGAGTACCGTCTGGCCCACTTTCAACTTATCTGGAGCAAGGATATAGCGTTTCTCACCGTCCACGTAATGCAACAGGGCGATTCTCGCCGAGCGATTTGGATCGTATTCGATCGAATGCACTTTCGCCGGAATGCCATCCTTATTTCGCCGAAAATCAATCAAGCGATAGCGACGCTTGTGACCGCCGCCTCGATGCCTCGCCGTGATCTTCCCCTGATTATTTCTTCCACCGGTACGACGCTTGGGTCGCAACAGCGACTTCTCCGGCGAGGAACCCGGCGTCAGATCCGCGAAGTCGGACACCGAAGCCTGACGGCGACTAGGCGTGGTCGGTTTGTATTTTCGTAGTCCCATGAATCTCTCTCATTTACACCGCCAGGAGGGATCTCAAACGCCGAGCAGACATTTTGCAATTTCTAGAAAAAGTCGATCCGATGCTCGGCGTCGAGTGTCACGATGGCTTTCTTCCAATTTCGCGTATGCCCTCGACGAAACCTTGTGCGACGCGGCTTTCCCTTGCGATTCTGCGTATTTACCCGCACGACCTTCACATTAAACAACTCCTCGACCGCCTGGCGAATCTCCGCCTTTGTGGCGAGCGTATGCACCTCGAAAGCATAGGCATTATCGCGAGTCGATCGATGCATGCCTTTTTCCGTCACCAACGGACGAAGCAACACCTGATGGGGCTGAAGCTCCCAACCCCGCTGATCCGACAGTTTTCCCGTAAATGTCCGCACCATTTGATCGCTTACTCCGAACCAGACGCGGCGGTCGCGCTGCGCTGCGACTTGACGCGACTTAAGAATGATTCCAACGCGGCTTTCTCCATCAGCACGCGATGCGGCCACAAGATGGACAATGCATTCAATTCAGCTTCCGGAGCCACCTTGACGCCAGCGATATTCCGGCCACTCAAATACACATTGAAATCGTACTTTTCGGTCACGATGAGCAACTTCCCTGCATCGCAACCGACCGCCCGCAACACCGCCACCATATCCCGTGTACGCGGCTGCTCGAAGGATAACCGCTCCACGAGCGTGACCTCGTCGTCCATCAGTCGGGCGGCGAGTGCCATGCGCGTGGCGGCCCGCAACATCTTCCGAGGCAGGCGATAAGTCCAGTCGCGAGGGCGCTTGGCAAAAATATGCCCACCACCACGTCGAACACCGCTGCGGCGACTACCCGCACGCGCATTCCCTGTCCCTTTTTGGCGATACATTTTGCGAGTCGAGCCGGCCACTTCCGCTCGACTTTTCGTTTTGGCCGAACCGATCCGCAAATTGGACTGATACATCACCACGGCGTCATGCAGCAACTGGCGATTAATCGTTGGCGACAATTCGGCGGGATCAATCTCGAAATCCCCCACCGCGGCCCCGCCTTGGTCGAAGACTTGCAGTTTTTTCACGGCATCCGACACAACAATTCCCCCTTGCAAATCGACAACGGCGGCAACTCGCCTCGACCCCACTGCACCAAGCTCCGCCAAACTAAACCTTATTCGTCGCCCGAATGACCAACAGCCCGCCATTCGCACCCGGGACCGCCCCCTTAATCAATAGCAAGCCGCGATCTTCATCCACTCCCACGACCCGGAGGTTTCGCACGGTGCGCCGCGCCGCCCCGAATTGCCCAGGCATCCGCTTGCCCTTGAAGGTCCGAGAGGGGGATGTATTGCAACCGCTGGAGCCGAGATGACGGTGCACCTTTTTAACACCGTGCGAGGCCCGCTGCCCGGCGAAGCCGTGGCGCTTCATGACACCGGCATATCCACGACCCTTGGAAACGCCCGTGATATCGACGGCCTTAACCTCCGCTAAATTGGCCACGGTCAACTCTTGACCGACCTCCTGGCCACCCACGGGACCGCGAAACTCGCGAACGAATTGCTTTGGTTCACAATCCGCTTTAGGGGAGAACTCGACGCCGGCTTGCTCCAATGCCCGAGACCGTTTGCTGTCGAGCCGTGCGACATGGCCACGCTGACTGCGGGAAGATCGCTGGCGAGGCCGATCCAGATAGCCCACTTGAACCGCTTCGTAACCGTCCCGATCCTTGGTGCGCAACTGAAGAACGTGGCAAGGGCCCGCTTGAATTACGGTCACCGGCAGAATCTCGCCCGCATCATCAAATATTTGCGTCATCCCGACCTTTCGGCCGAGCAATCCAACCGGCATCGCAATATCCTCTGCTGCCCTCGACTAGGTGTCCGTGGAAACGCCGCGGATTACCTGGCCGACGTCCAATTCATATTCAGGAGCCCGAATGACCTAATAAATTTCGACTTAAACCTACCCCCATGGGTATGGTTATCGACGCCCCCCCGCTCCGGAGGCCTTGATCTTAATGTCCACGCCGGCGGGCAGACTCAGCTTGTTCAGTGACTCAATCGTCTTTGCCGTCGCTTGCACAATATCAATGAGCCGCTTATGCGTGCGAATCTCGAATTGCTGGCGTGCCTTCTTATCCACATGGGGACCAGACAACACCGTGTAACGCTCGATCCGCGTTGGCAGTGGAATCGGCCCATGGACTTCGGAGTTCGTTCGCTTAGCGGTATCCACGATTTCCGCCGCGCTTTGGTCCAGCACCGTATGGTCATAGGCCTCCATGCGGATGCGGATAATCTCGTTCGGTGATGTGGACACAAACAGTCTCCCAACTTGTCGCGATGCTCAAGTCATCACGAATTTTGGTCAAACAGATGATCCTAGTAGTCTCTCGATTTTCTGTCAACGCCTTCCGCGAGAGAAATTTACCTCGATCGCACGAAATGGCCGGCCTCCCTAGAACGGCTTTTTCGCTTGCGAAAGATTTGACGCCCAAAGATCGCGTGATCGACATGGCGGGGATATCATGCATTCAGCGGAAATCAGATTGGTACAAATGCTTGTGAGTTCACTTTGTCCCGCCATCCGCACACACCGAATCTGGTGGACCTGTCCAATGATTCACGTTGATATGGATGCGTTTTATGCGTCCATCGAGGAGCGAGACCAGCCCGCACTCCGGGGAAAAGCGGTTATCGTGGGAGGCTCGCCGCAAGGCAGAGGCGTGGTCTCCTCCGCGAACTACCTGGCCAGGCGATTCGGCGTGAAGAGCGCAATGCCGGCTGCCCAGGCCAAGCGGCTCTGCTCCCAGGCGGTCTTTCTCCCACCGAGGATCGACCATTATGCTCGGATCGCATCCCAGATTCGGCAGATCTTTTTGCAATATACTCCGTTGGTCGAACCGCTATCACTGGATGAGGCGTTCCTGGAGATCGGGGATGCGGAGCCAAGACTCCAGAAAGAAGTTGACGTGGGCCGCGAGATTCAACGCCGCATCCAATCGCAGTTGAGTTTGGCCTCATCGGTGGGGATTGGCCCGAACAAGTTCATCGCCAAGATCGCCAGCGATTTGAAAAAACCGAAAGGCTTCGTGGTGGTTCGGGAAGAAGAGGTCCAGGCGTTTCTCGATCCACTTCCCGTGGAAAGAATATGGGGAGTCGGCCCACGCACGGCCAGTCGCCTACGCGGCCTGGGCCTTACGACCGTACGGGAGCTACGCCGTTTCCCCAGAGAAGCCCTCAAGTCTCGTTTTGGCCATGCGGGCGAACACTATTGGCGGCTCGCGCATGGTATGGATCAACGCTTGGTCGCCACGCATCGGCAGGCACGATCCATTTCCGCCGAAACGACGTTTGAAAGCGATTTGCATCACGGAGAACATCTTCTGGGCTCCTTGCAGAGTCTAGCCGAAAGGGTTGCCGAGCGCTTACGCGGCCAAGGCCTGTACGCCGGAACTGTGACGACAAAAGTCCGTTTTGCCAGTTTTCGCACCGTGTCCCGAGCCCAAAGTCTCTCTCAGCCGAGCAATGATTCTTCCACACTTTGGGCCACGACAAAACAGCTCTATACCCGCTGCCTTGCCGCAAGCAATGAGCCCGTTCGGCTGCTCGGCGTGGCGGCTGGCAAGATCACCACCGCCGAGCAAAGGCAGTTGTTGCTGTTTGATCTGCATGGCCAAGAACGTCGGAGAACACTGCACGCGGCAGCCGACGAGATTCGCCGTAAATATGGTCCAGACGCCATGCAGTCAGCCTCCTCAATGCGGCGAGGAAGGAATGACCGGTCATATCGGGATCGTTGACTTTGCGGCCTTACGAAGCTGCCTTTAGTTCCCGCACGACGGCCAGGACTTGGCTGTCGTGCCCGTCAACCTTCACGCGTTGCCAGACCTTAACCACTTTGCCGCGTTCGTCGATAAGATAGGTTGAGCGTTGAATGCCCATCGACTTTTTTCCGTACATGTTTTTTTCGCGCCACGCGCCATACTTTTCCGCGACCTTATGGTCCGGGTCGGCCAGTAAGCGGAAATTGAGCTTATATTTGTCTCGGAATTTCTCGTGGCTTTCCACGGTATCCGGACTGACCCCCAGGACCGTCACGCCCAATTTTTTCAGTTCCTTGCTCTGATCACGGAAGGCGCACGCCTCCTTGGTGCAGCCGGGAGTATCGTCTCGCGGGTAAAAATACAAGACGACCAAATCTCCCTTGAAGTCGGTGAGTCGCACTTTGGAGCCATCATCGGCGATGAGGGTAAAAAGTGGTGCTGACTGGCCTGGCCCGATCCAATCTCCCATGAACATTCCTTTCTCGTTGCGAGCGGTCCGTATTTATCGACACGTGGGGTGAAACGATGAAATCGTTGAGGCACACGGCTTGCGCGGGGGCGGACACAAAGCACGCCTGTTCCCCACCGAATTTCACCTCCCCGCTTGTTCAGGGGAACCATAGGCGGCTGGTCACGTTTTAACAAGTCACGGAGCCGGCCTTTATGGGCGAGTCAAACTTTACCCGGCCAAGTGCAAGAATACCGGGGTTTCGGCAGCGCCATGGAATCAGCAACGCGAGTCCGGCGACCAAGGCGAGGAGCCAGGAATTGGGTTCTGCGACGGCGATGCTAGTCGCCACGGGCGCAGCGGCCACGAGGTCCGCGCTAGTACGCCCAAAATTTTCTTTGAACAATTGAAAGTCGGCGAGGTCCACATCTCCATCCCCGTCGAAATCGCCTTGGGATCGCTCGGTGCCAATTCCAAAATTCTCCTTAAATGGGCGGAAATCGGCGAGATCCACATCGCCGTCCCCATCAGCGTCTCCCGGGATTAGGGATGAGTTCGAGGATGCACCTGTCCACCAAGCCACGGCGTAGCCTTGGTCGGCGAGAGTGCCATCCGCGAGTTCTACCCAAAACTCGTAACGTCCTTCCTCGGGAACAGGAAAGAAGATGTGCTCCACGTTATGTTCCAAGCTCGTGGAAGCCCAGACATGTTCTTCGATTCGGCGAGCACCTTCGGGTAGCAAGTACAGATTCAAGTCGGCGAGCGCTGCAGCAGTGAAGCTTTCGTCTTCGTCGTACCTTCCGTCGTTATCGTGATCCACGAGAGAAACGTCTCGGTTCCACGTCAACGTGATCGAGATATACGCGTTTTCCGGCAAAGCCTCGGATATCACGTAGCGTGCCCGGCTCTCGGAATCGAACGACGCCTGCCAATCCCAGCCGATGGTGGGAACCGCTTGCGAGCCGTTCGCTTCGGATTCACCAGAAGAATACTGTTGCAGCGCACGCTCCGCGTTGAGTTGCCCGGCACCCAGACGAGGATCCAGGGGAACGGTCTTGGATTGGGCCGCCGGTGAATCGAGCCAGGTTGTTCCCTCCTGCGTGGAAATGGTTTTGTCCATGCCGAGCAGTCGACCATCTCCAGTGTCCGCGACTTTGTCGGTGGAATTTAGCAAAACTGCTTTCAACACTTCAGGGCGTCGCGCGCTCGCGGACCACCCCGGCGATTCCGCGCGAATCTGCTTTTCGGCATACTCCTGCAAGAGCGCGGCCGTTCCTGTCACCAATGGCGCGGCGTAGATCGTTCCGGTCACGGTGTCGGTCGTCTCGCCACGCCCCAGCACATTCAATCCGCTGCCCGGAGCAACGAGGCTTATCGTCGTGCGGGGGCCTATCGCGTCTTCTTGAAAACGATTTTCCGCATGGATTCGGCTGAAAACGCCGCCTGTCAATTCCGCTGCCCCGACGACTAGCCCATTGTAGCTGTCGGTGGGAAGTGGGCTCCCACCGGAACCAAAGTTGCCCGCGAACACATGCAGCACTTCGTATTCTTGTGCCATCCAATCCATGCCCAGCGAGAGGAGTGAATTGCCGTCGAGCCGGGCGCCCGGTTCCAGCGGCTTCCCCCAACTGTGGTTGATCACCGGGAGATCTCCATCGTTTCGTCGCGCGATGTCCTGCGTGGCAAGCAAGGCATGCTGAAAACCGGGGTCCGTACCAGGCGTGACGTACGCCGAAGCAAAAAGGTCGGCGTCCGGCACGATACCGCGAAGATTTTCATCTTGGCTAATCAAGATTCCCGCCACATGTTCGGCGGTAACGCCGGTATGTAGACTTTTTCTCGGGGGAAGGTCTCGCAGTGCCACGCTGGCGGGCTGGATGAGCGGATGAGTTAGCTCGTCAGAGTCGAATCCGGGCTGCCCTGGACGAAATAGTTCGACCTGGCCAATGGCCACACCTTCACCGGTCAGCCCCAGATCGGTAGAGCGGATCCCGCCTTCCCCCAAGGCTATATCGATGACCATGGCCCGCGCAGGCATGGCCAAAGTCTGGCTAGCCAGGCATACCATGAACACAATTTGAGGGTTCCATCGTGGTAAAATGGGAGATGACATTCTGGCTCCCCAAAAACATAGAGACTTCCCTGGGAACGCGGGGTTTGGTCAGATAGGTTTCCCATGTTTCGCCAAATCCGCGTGATCATGGCGTGAATACTGGTTGCGGGGCAAGGTGAATTCGTGCCCCAGGTGAATATTCCGAAATTTGCGAAGGGTAAGTTCATGGCGCGGTTCGAAGGAGAATTGGCGGCTGGCGCCGGTCGTATCGCCATCGTGGTCTCTCGCTATAATGATTTCGTGACCAATCGGCTATTGGAGGGAACCCAGGAAACGCTGCGCAAAAACGGCCAATCCGAGGATCGGATCGATGTGATTTGGGTTCCTGGTGCGTTTGAAA
Source organism: Pirellulales bacterium (assembly GCA_028289405.1). Taxonomy (GTDB): domain Bacteria; phylum Planctomycetota; class Planctomycetia; order Pirellulales; family JANQPP01; genus JANQPP01. Next base: position 67,336 of record JANQPP010000135.1, on the reverse strand, counting down.
TCTCTCTCATGGCCTGGGAAACGGCCCGAAGTGGAAGGTATGTGGCCGTCATATGTTTGGGAGCTGTGATCCGAGGAGAGACCAGCCACGATCAGCATATCAATCGCGCCGTGGGAATGGGGATCGCGGAAGCGAGCTGGACCACGGGAGTGCCAGTTTCGTTTGGCGTATTAACATGTGATTCCGTGGAGCAGGCTCTCCACAGGGCGGGAGGAAACGCCGGCAACAAAGGAGAGGAAGCGGCGGAAGCGGCGCTGCGGATGGCGGATCTGTTGCGACAGTTGTCTTTCGGCCATCAACCGGCCTCCACGACTTCTTCTTAATTGGCCATTGTCCACGCATCGCGAATCACGGGAACCTCCGGCAAGACGAAAGCTGGACTTCGAACAACACCATGGCACGCCGCAGTCGAGCGAGAGAGGTCGTTCTCCAAGCCTTGTTTCAGGCGGATCTCAATCCTCAGGTCAATCCGGCCCATTTGGAAATCTTCATCCGCGAACGGTTGCGTTCCACCTCCTTGAGCGAGTTCGCTTTACCGCTGATGTCGGGGGTGCTTCGAAATCGGCCAGAACTTGACAGTTTGTTGGAGAAAGTGGCCGAACACTGGAGCCTGGAACGCATGGCGGCTACCGACCGCAATATCTTACGCTTGGGTCTGTTTGAAATTCTGTACACCGAAACGCCAGGCCGGGTCGTCATCAACGAGGCCGTGGAATTGGCTAAACGATTTGGCGCCGCGCAGTCGGCGCCTTTCGTCAACGGCATCTTGGACCGCTTCTTGGAAAACCACGATCGCGGCTAGTCCTCGTGGCAAACGCGGGGTTCTGAGTCAACCGCATGCCGCCAATCTTGACTTTGCGCCCTCGTCCCGCATTGATAAGTTAGCGCTTGGAAAATACAAGCCGCCGCAAGGCGACCTTCATGGCCTGACCGGAATCACGAGTTGAACTCATGGGGATATTCGATCGTTTCAAATCGGGGCTGCAAAAGACCCGGCAAGTTCTGAACACCGACATCCGGGATCTCTTCAAGGCCACCGGCAGGCTGGTCGACGAGGAATTTCTGGATGAATTGCTGGGAGTCCTCGTAAAGACGGACATGGGAGTCCAGTCCGCTTCGACGATCGTGGAACACATTCGCACGGCATTTCGGGGCCGCGTGGTGCAAATCTCCGATCTGCTGGAGGAAGTCAAGAAACAGCTTCAGGAGCTGATGCCCTCGGCCGCCGATCCGCTGCAAATGGCCAATGAAGGCCCCACGGTCGTGATGGTGGTGGGCGTGAATGGTTCGGGGAAAACCACCTCCATCGCGAAGCTGGCTTCGATGTTCCGCTCGCAAGGCAAATCGGTCGTGCTGGGGGCGGGAGATACGTTTCGCGCCGCCGCAGTCGACCAGCTCAGCATCTGGGCAGAGCGGATTGGCGCCCAGATCGTCAAGGGAGAACCTGGTGTCGATCCCGCCAGCGTGGCACACCGGGCCGTGGCGTTTGCTAAAGACAATGGCACCGATATTTGCATCATCGACACGGCGGGAAGGCTACAAACGCAGTCGCATTTGATGCAAGAACTGGGAAAAGTGCATCGCGTAATTGGCAAATTACTGCCCGACGCGCCGCACGAAGTGCTCTTGGTGTTGGATGCCACGGGCGGCCAAAACGGCATCAGCCAGGCCCGCGGATTCACCGAAGCCGTGCAATGCACCGGCATCATCCTGGCCAAAATCGACGGTTCAGCCAAGGGCGGCGTGATCATTCCCATCCGCCAGCAATTCAGCCTGCCCGTGAAGTATGTCGGCACGGGAGAGAAGCCCGAGGACTGGGCACTGTTTGAGCCCTCACCCTTCATCGAAGCGCTCTTCGCGGATGTAGCGCAACCCGCTTGAAAGCCGCCGGATGGCTTACTTGACTCAGCATCCGTGATGATCGGATCAAATCGGTATTGGCCAACATCAATCCCGACGGTCGAGATGGCCCGATTTGTTGATGGCCCGATAAATCCGCAAGCCGAGCATCATGCTCATCACGATTCCCAGTACGCCTGGGACGGAAAGACTAAACACCAGGGGCGGGACGTTACGGCTCACGAGCAGCGAAGACCCCAGGAAAAGCGCGCTGGTCATCATGCCCAGCACCAGTCGGTTGACCGAAGGTTCCAGTCCCCGGTGGTCCAGATGGACATCGAATTTACCCGTTTGGATTTGCTGCAGGATGTCGAATAGGCGGCGTGGTAAAATCTCCACGAGCCGTTCCACCTCACCAAAGATTCGCTGCGCTTTGCGAAGCTGCCTTCCCGGGGCGAAGCGGTTCCAGATCATCCGCCGTTGGTAGGGACGCATTAACTCTAAAAGCTTAAAATCGGGGTTTAGTAGCCGGCTGGTCCCCTCCAGCATCACGAATACCTTGAGCAACATGGCCACGCGGGCAGGCAGCATGATGTGGTACCGGCGGATGAGCTCCGTCATCTCTTGAAGCGCGGAACTGATGTCAAATTCCTCCCAGGGCAGGCTGCCGTAATGGGAGACGAATTCCGCGACTTCCAAGCCGAGGCCGGCCTGATCCAAGGCGGGAGGGACGGCGCCCAGTCGGGTGATTACCCCGGTCAGCTCCTCGGAATCTTGATTCGCCAGGGCGATCAGCAAGTTCTCCATCTCTTCCTGGAGAGTTTGATCGATTTGCCCCACCATGCCGTAGTCGAGCAGGCCGATCACGTTGTCTCGGAGAATCAGGATATTTCCCGGATGCGGATCCGCATGATAAAAGCCGTGCGTGAAGATCATTTCTAGGTATAACCCTGCTCCCGCGCGGGCAATTTCGGCGCCACTTTCTTTCAGCGGCGGGCGGTGGGCCAATTCGGTGAGCTTGGCTCCTTCCAACCGTTGCATGGTGAGTACGCGGCGGGAGCAGAAATCCGGATAGGGCTCCGGAATGCACACGGTGGGATTGCCACCAAAATCAGAGTGGAACCGGTGCATGTTCCGCTGCTCACGGGAAAAATCGAGTTCCCGCTTCATCATCCGCTGAAACTCGGCGACCACTGCATGCGGGCGGTAGTTGCTCAATTCGGGAACCGTTTCGGCCAGTTCCGCCAAACCGATCATGATGTCCAGGTCGATGGAGACGGTTTCTTCAATATTCAGATGCTGGACCTTCACCACGACGGGCGTGCCGGAATGAAGCCGCGCGGCATGGACTTGGCCAATTGAAGCCGATGCGAGCGGATCGTCGCTGAACTCCGCGAAGCAATCCTCAATGGAACGCCCCAGTTCCTGTTCGATCAATTCTCGGATGGCCTCGGGTGGATCCGCCGGCACGTGGCTTTGCAACTGCGAAAGTTCGTCCGCCAGTTCTGGACCAACCAAATCGGCGCGCGTGCTCAGGATTTGGCCAAGTTTGATGAATGCGGGGCCAAGTTCCGACATCGTCAAGCGGATGCGAGCTTCGCGTGTGTGTTTGGAGAGAAACTCCCCGTCCCGATCCTTGAAAATCCCCTTGGCGAAATCCAAGTCGAAGCGGCTGATCCAATCCGCCAAGCCATATTTGCTCAATACGGAGAGAATGCGCCTCCAACGGTTCGCATGGCGATAGTACTGGGGCAGAGACGTGATTTTCATACGGATATCCGGAAGGCAATTTTTGCCAATTCCCCCGTGAGCTGAAGCCCGAGGATTCCTTCTCTCCAAAATAGGTGCCCACACCTTGGCGAACGGCCTTGGCGGCGAGGATCGCACCACTCTATTGTATATCAGTCCGCGAGGGCAGCGCGGCCACCACGGTTTTCGCGGAAAGGATCATTGGCTCTGGAAATGGCACGGCTAACTTCCGCCAAAACTCGGGAAAATCCGCTTCAAACTGCCCCGGACGTGGCCGCGCGGCTGTTGGGAGACCTTGTCGGCTGGCCCGATTTTCAGGGTACGTGCACCGCCTTGGACGAAGGTCGGGAGGCCACGATCGACGGCGTGTGGGGCTCCGCGCAAGCCCTAGTCGTCGCCGGTCTGGAGCAATGCTCCTCAGAGATGTTGGTCGTGGTCACCGCCAGCAACGATGCATTGGATGATCTCGGCGACGACCTGCGTTTCTTCTCGCCGCTGCCCAGCCGCCGCTTCCCCGCGTGGGAAGCCGACGTCTCCGGTGACATGTTGCCCGACGAGATTTTCAGCGAACGGTTGCGCTGTTTGGAAACATTGCGAGGAAACGCTCCCCCCCGCACGGTCGTGACCTCCATCGCCAGCTTGTTGCAGCCGGTTCCCCCGCCCGAGGTTTTGGCTTCCTTCCAACGAACGATTTCGGTGGGAGATGAACTTGACCTGGAAGAGCTCCTCGTATGGCTCACGGAGCACGGCTTTCATCGGACCACCGCCGTGGAACTTCCCTCGGAGTTCGCCCTGCGGGGCGGCATTCTGGATATCTTCGTTCCCGGCGACACGCATCCGCTACGTGTCGAATTTTTTGGCGATCAAGTGGAATCGCTCCGCCATTTCGATGTGGGAACGCAGCGGAGCTTGGAGACGCGTGACCATGCGGTTTTGGGGAATTTACCGCCGGCGGATACTCGTCGTGCGCACTTCTTCGACTACGTTCCGCAAGACGCCCGCTGCGTACTCTTGGATCCCCCTCGCTTGGAGGAAGCCGCTCGGCAATTCCTGCATGGCTCCGACAACGGCGATCGCCTGTTTTCGTTGGAAGAAATCTGGCGGCACGTGGCCCAAAGGCCGTCCGTCTCTCTAACGGGCCTCGCGGGCGGCTCCGGAGAATTTCATTGCCAACTGCCTATAGAATCGGTGGAACGCTTCCGCCTGCATCCACAAACGGCCGCGGAAGAACTTGATGCAGCCGACCAGGGCGAAGAGATCTTTTTGCTCTGCCAAAATGAAGCGGAGCGTCAGCGCGTGGCCGAAATGCTGGGGGAAACAGTTGTCGCCCAAGAGGGACGATTGCAACTTCCGCTGGGCAGTCTGCGGGAAGGCTTCCGTTTTCTCCCTTCCCGGGCGGTGTTGCTCACGAGCAATCAACTGTTTCATACCCAAGAGCGTGTCCGCCGCGCGGCGCGGCAGCCTGGCAGGGCGATCGACAGTTTCTTGGATCTGCGTCCGAAAGATTTGATCGTCCACTTGAGCCATGGAATCGGGCGGTTCCATGGCATCAAACTGCTGGCCAAGGCGGATCACGAAGAAGAGCATCTGGAGCTGGAATTCCACGGGGGGACAAGGATCTTCGTGCCCGCCTCCAAGATTGGGCTGGTGCAGAAATACGTGGGCGGCGCCAAATCTCGCCCCAGCCTGGCCAAGATCGGCGGCAAATCGTGGTTTCGGCAAAAGCTGGCGGCCCAACGTTCCGTAACCGATCTAGCGGCGGATCTGCTGGAGGTTCAGGCCCGTCGTGCGTCGCGGCCTGGCATTGAATTTCCCGAGGATTCCGAGTGGATGCGGGAATTCGAGGCATCTTTTCCGTACCGGGAAACCCCCGACCAGCTCGCGGCCTTGCGGGCAATCAAGCACGACATGGTGCAGCCTCGTCCCATGGACCGCTTGCTCTGTGGCGACGTGGGCTACGGAAAAACCGAGGTTGCGATGCGAGCCGCATTCAAGGCGGTGGATGCCGGTTATCAAGTCTCCGTGATGGTCCCCACGACGGTCTTGGCCGAGCAGCATCGGCGTACGTTCAGCCAGCGCATGGCGGAGTTTCCTTTTTCCATCGCCACTTTGAGCCGGCTGTGCAGCGCGCGGGAAGAACGACGAATATTGGAGGGCCTGGCCAGTGGGGAAATCGACGTGGTGATTGGCACGCACCGGTTGGCCCAACCGGATATCCGATTCCGCAATCTGGGATTGCTGGTCATCGACGAGGAACAGAGGTTTGGTGTCGAGATCAAGGAGCGGCTGAAAGCGATTCGCACCACGGTCGACGTGCTCACCATGACCGCCACGCCGATTCCACGGACACTGCACTTGTCCCTATTGGGCGTCCGCGACATTTCCAATCTGGAAACCCCACCGGAAGAACGCGTGCCCGTGGAAACAAAGGTGACCCGGTACCAGCCGGAGTTGATTCGGCATGCCCTGCTCCGGGAATTGAATCGCAACGGGCAAGCCTATTTCGTGCATAACCGGGTACACGACATTGAAAACGTGGCACATGCCCTCCGCCAGATCGTGCCCGAAGCCGAGATTCGCATCGCGCACGGCCAAATGGCGGCAGGGGAACTGGAAAGCGTGATGCTCGACTTGGTCCAGCACAAATTCGACGTGCTGCTCGCCACGACGATCATTGAAAACGGGCTCGACATCCCTCAGGCCAACACCATCTTCATCAACGAATGCCATCGCTACGGGCTGGCCGACCTGCACCAACTGCGGGGCCGCGTGGGACGGTACAAGCACCGAGGGTATTGCTATCTACTGCTCGAACCACACCGCCAGCTTTCGACCGTGGCCGAAAAGCGGCTGCGGGCCATTGAGGAATTTAGCCAACTGGGCGCGGGTTTCGCCATCGCCATGCGGGACTTGGAAATTCGCGGGGCGGGAAACATCCTGGGAACCGAGCAGAGCGGCCATATTGCCACCGTGGGTTATGAGTTGTACTGCGAGTTGCTGGAGCAAGCGGTCCGCCGGTTAAGAAACTTGCCGCCGGAAGAAACGATCCACGTGCATTTGCATCTTCCAGGAAAAGCATATTTCCCCCGTTCGTACGTGCCGGACGCGCGGCAAAAAATCGAGCTTTATCGAAGATTGGAGCGGCTTGCGTCGCAGCCTCGGCTTGAAGAGTTTGTTGAGGAGCTGCGGGACCGTTTCGGCACGCCGCCAGATCCCGTCCTCCGCATGCTGCGTTTCGCGGAGGCCCGAATTCTGGCGAATGCTTGGAAAATTTCGAGCATCTACCGGGAAGATGAATTTTTGGTGTTGCGGTACCGTCGCGCGGATTTGATTCGTGAACTTGCCGGCAAATCCGACCGGACGGTGCGGATCGTGGACACTTCTCATGCGTATGTTCCCCTGAATGACGGCGAAGATCAGGGGGATGGCCTGCTGGAATTGGCCATTTCGCTGTTGCGGAAACCTCCCGCTTGACACTAAGATCCCGCCGCGTCACTGGTTTTCCAAACCAGCCGTCCACGGATCGGGGCAAAGATTTCACAGGCAAGTGGCACGCCGCAAGCGTCAAGGGAGCCAGGCGGTGAGGCCATGGCTTTCTTAAAAATGGCATCGCACATGGAACGAAACGTGGGCAGGAAACCGCGAAAACCTCCTTATCGCATCATCTCCATTAGTTTTCCCGTGTGGGGAGTGGTGTGGGGTCTCATCGGTTTGCTGGCAGCCACGTCCGGCTTTGGACAACCTCCACTGCAATATCCAAACGGTCCGTCTCCGGTCGCCCTGCCCGCCTTTCCGCCGGCGGCGCCACCGGCTAGCTTCGCCTCCGGTCAGACATCGCCAGGCACGATTTTCGCGCCTCCAGTGGTCAATCAAGCTCCACTCACGGCAGCCGTCAGCCCAATCGTGCCAAACACTACATCCTTCGCTGACCAAGTGAGGCCCGGCTGGGACATCCGAACGGTGGTTCCTCAGCCACTGGAAGGTGCCCAGATCATTGCCCGAGTCGGTCCGGAAATCATCCTGGCGGGAGAAGCGTTGCCGCTGATTCGCCGCGTCGAGGAGCAACTTCAGAAAATCCGCGAACAGTATGGATCGGAAGTCTCCGAAGAGGACGTCGCGAAGCTCCGCGCCAACTGGATGAAGCAAGTCCTCGAACAATTGATCCAGACGAAACTCGTCTACGCGGACGCGCGAGAGAACATTCCCGCGGAGAGTTTTCCGGATGTCGAAAAGGAATTAGCGGCCGCTTTCCAGGAACGGGAACTCCCCCGGTTGATGGAAGTCGCCGAGGCGAAGACTCGGATTGAACTTGACCGTATTCTCCGCCAAGAAGGTTCCTCGCTGGAACGCCGAAAGAAAGCCTTCATTGAAAGGGCGCTCGCCATCCAATGGGCCAGGGAATCTTCCCGCGGCGAAGTGGAAATCACGCCGCTGGAAATGCAGCAGTACTACCAGGACCATCTCGACGACTATTCTTTTCCCAGCCGCGCCCGTTGGGAACAGATCGTGGTCCAGGTCAAGAATCACTCCTCGAAGGAAGCGGCTTATCAGCGCTTGGCACTTCTCGGACGGCAATTGCAACAAGGCGCGCCCTTCGCGGAAGTGGCCCGGCAGCACTCCGAAGGATACACCGCCAAGGAAGGTGGCCAGCGGGACTGGACCACCAAAGGAAGCCTGGTCTCCGGCGTACTCGACCAAGCCCTGTTTGGTCTGCCCGTCGGTCAACTCAGTCCCATTCTGGAAGACGGCGATACATTCCAAATTATTCGCGTGTTGGAACGGCAATGGGCGGGTCGGAAGCCATTCGAGGAAGTGCAGCCGGAAATCCGGAAGACACTCGAAGATGAGCGGCGAAAAGAACAAGAAGTGGAATATTTCGCCAGTCTGCGAAAACAGTTTCCCGTGTGGACCATCTATGACGCAGCCCTCGACACGGCGGAAGAAGCTCCCTCCGACGCGCTGGCCAACCGTCCGCGTTGACGGCGAGATGCCAACGTGCGCGCCACCGACCTCCCTGGGGTTACCTTGGCGTCTTGACCACGCAGGTTCAAGTAAACGGAACTTCGCCGAATTCCTCGTATTGCGGGCGGGCCGCGTTCTCGAACCGCGTGAATTGGTGGAGGAAGGTCAGGGCTACGTCGCCGATCGGGCCGTTACGCTGCTTGGACACAATGATCTCCGCGCGACCGGCATGTTGTTCTTTTTCTTCCGGCGTGGTGGCGTAGTATTCCTCGCGATGCACGAACATGACCACGTCCGCATCCTGTTCGATGGCTCCCGATTCGCGGAGATGGCTTAACCTCGGGCGGTTGTCTCGGGACGCTTCCGCTTGACGGTTCAACTGGGCCAAACACATCACGGGCACTTCCAATTCCCTGGCCAGGCGTTTGAGCCGCCGCGCAATGCGGGCCACCTGTTCTTGCCGGGGATCCGAGGAACTGTCCGGTTCGATCAGTTGCAGATAGTCGATCACGATCAGGCCCAAGCCCGACTTCCTTTTCAGCCGTCGAGCGACGGCGGCGATTTCAGAAACGGTCCGGCTGGGGGTATCATCCACCACCAGCGGCACGGAACTCAATTCGGCGGCGGAATGAAAGATCTTACGGCGTTCGTCGTTGCCAATCGTGCCATTACGGAGGCGTTTGCTATCCACGTGGGCATGGGAGCAGAGCAGCCGATGGGCCAGTTCCAGCTTCGACATTTCGAGACTGACGAATAAAGCTGGGGCTCCCATGGTGACCGTGACATTTTCGGCGATATTCATGGCCAGCGCCGTTTTGCCCATACTTGGCCGGGCGGCCAGAATGATTAGTTCCGATTCGTGCAAGCCACCGGTCAGGCTGTCCAAGTCGGTAAATCCCGTCTCCAGGCCGGCGTTCGTGGCTTCCCCCGTCATGCGGGCATCGATGTCCGCCATGGCCTCCGCCAGCAGATCTCGAATCGCGCTTTGTTCGCCGATGCCCCTTTGTTCCAGGATGGAAAAAATCCGCTGTTCCGCGTTGGACAGAAGTTGGTCGCAGCCCATCTCCTGTTCGTAGGACATTCTCACGATGTCCGTCCCGGCCCGGATTAGCGAGCGCAAGATCGATTTAGCTCTGACGATATCGGCATAATATTTGGCATTAGCCGGAGTGGGGACGCAGTTGCATAGCTCCGCCAAGTACGCCAAGCCGCCCGTGACTTCGAACTGCCCAGCCGACTTCAGGCGGTCCACGAGCAAAGTGGGATCGATCTTTTGACCGTCTTCGTGGATGGCGACCATTTGCTCGAACAGATGCTGGTGGGCCTGGTCATAGAAGTCGTCAGGCCGGATCACCAATACGACTTCATCGCAAACCGCGGAATCCAGCAACAGGCTACCGAGGACACCCCGCTCCGCCTCCTTATCGCAAGGTGGGTGGCGGTCATAAATTTCGGAGGTGCCGCCGTTCAACGAGGTGTTTGACCGATTCGACCGCGCGGTTGCCATCCGAGACCTTTCGCGTTGTTGAATTTGATCTCATCCCGATTCGCAGACGCCTCGGCGCGAGCATTTCGTGTCGGGCGTATCTGGCCTGTGCTGAAGACGGCTGCAACTGACCGCCGAGCAACGTCCAACAACGGGCGGTCGGACGCTGGGGCTTCGAAGGGATTTACGCGTCTTCCTGGCTCGCCGTGGGCACGACCCATACCTTCAGATCGGCCTCGACCTCGGCCGCCAAGTGGATCTGCACGGTATAAAGGCCGAGTTCTTTCAAGGGCCCTTGGAGGCGGACTTGATCCGGTGTGACGGTGAATTCCAAGGCTTTGAGGGCATTGGCAATTTCCGTGGCGCCCACGGAGCCATAAAGATGACCTTCGTCGTTGGCGTTAGCCTCGATGGTTACGCTCTGTTTCGAGATATTGTCCGCCAAGCTTTGGAAACTGGCCAACCGCTTCTTGTGAATCTCCAAGAGCCGAGCGCGATGCTTTTCGATCATCCGCTTGTGATGGTCGGTCGCGACCGTGGCCAACCCCTGGGGAAGCAAGTAATTTCGGGCGTACCCAGGTTTGACCTCCACGACTTCGCCCTGTTTCCCCAGCCCATCCACGGACTGGATCAACAGGAGTTCAATTCCCCCGTTGGGTCCGCTCGGAAGCCTTCTGACGCGCCGTGTTCTTTTCCGGTCGGTACGTTTTTGCGTTGCGTTCGTCATGGTTTATTTCTTCCGCAATGGAATTCCAGCAGGATTTGAAAGTCACGTTAGACTGTGATGCATACCGTGATCCGGCTTGTCATATGTGCTCAAGAGCTGCCCGACGAAATTAAAATGGAATGTCGTCTTCCGGAATATCCGGACCGTCATGGCCGCCTGAGCCGTAGCCACCCCCACCGGCAACATCGTCGCTGGGTCCACCTCGAGCGCCGGTAGCCGCTGATTGTCGCCCCCCTAGCATTTGCATCCGCTCTCCGACGACGCGTAGCTTGGAGCGTTTTTGTCCTTCATTGGATTCCCACGTATCCAGTTTCAAACGCCCTTCGATGAGGACGCTGGAGCCTTTGGAGAGGTACTGGCAGGCCACTTCGGCTTGGCGGGCCCACAAGGTGACATCCACAAAGGTTGTTTCATCCACCCATTCGCCAGTGGACGACTTCCGGCGGTCATTGACCGCCAGACCCACCTCCGTTACCGCCGTCCCACTGGGGATGTACCGCAACTCGGGGTCGCGCGTTAGGTTGCCGACCAAGACGACTCGATTATAACTGGCCATGCGTGCCGCTTACCTGGAACAGGGTGCCCGTGGTGACCTTGGGTCTTCATGCCTCGAGAGAGACAAAAATCCCATCTCGATCTACTATCAGACTTCCGCCGTTTGATCCACGGTTTCCGAAGACTTTGCCTCTTCCTCCGAGGAATCGGCAGCCGGCTTGCTCGATTCTTTTTCGCTTTCTGACTCTTCCGAGGCTCCAGCCTCTCCCGCCGATTGGACAATATGCCCGGCGCGGGCATGTTCGACCAATGTGTCGGCGATCCGTGGATCGACTTTCAAGAACAAGACCCGCAAGATCCAGTCGTTTCGTCCGCACTCCACGTTGATGTCCGCGAGATGATTGCCATCCATTTTCACGTACATCAGCCAGTAAGTCCCCTTGCGCTGGCCGTTGATGGGATAGGCTAATCGACGTTCCTCCCAGAGGCGGCTCACCAGGATCTCCGCGCCCCGCGATTCGACCATATTTTGCAGATTTTCGGTCAGTTTTCCACCTTCTCGACCGAAGCGAGCCGAATCCAGGATGAACATCCCTTCATAAACGTGAACAGCCAAAACAGGGACTCCTCGTACAGTTTTTTGATCGACCTTTTCGCATTGAATTTCCCGCCGACTCTTCAGGTTCTCGTCGGCCTGAAAAGAAGTGCCCCCGATTTTACCATCGATTGGCGTGCGGGAAACGCCTAAACTCAAATTATGGCATCAATTGTAGGCATTCATGCAGTAATCCGTATCATACTCAATCCAATCTTCCAGGGCCTGAGCGGCCTTGTCGATGGCCAGATCGACTTCAGGTCGTTCCTCGACCGGGAAGCGACTGAGCAGATACGAGGAATGGTCGAAGTGTTCGTGTGGTTTCCCCACTCCGATCCGCAAACGACTAATTTCCTCAGTCCGCAAACATTGAATCACGTTCGCCATTCCTTTTTGCCCCCCCGCTGTACCCCGTCGACGAAAGCGCAACTTTCCCAAGGGGAGATTCATTTCGTCACAGACGACAATCAAATCTGCTGGCTCAATACGATAAAACGATACGGCGGCGGCCACGCTACGACCGCTGCGATTCATAAAGGTTAACGGCCACAGCAGCAGGATGTTCTCACCCTGAAGGTTGAAGGTGACGGTCAAACCTTCGAATCGCGACTTTTTCACATCTCCCGGTGCAAATCGCCCGACCATTCGGTCGAGTACGTCAAACCCGACGTTATGCCGCGTATCCCGATATTTTTTCCCTGGGTTGCCGAGCCCGGCAATGATTTTCATGACTCGTGGTCGGCGACGCCAGAAAAAAATGTCTATTCGTTGGTTTCCTCTTCCTCTTCGGCCTGGCGACCGATGATTTCGGGTTCGTCCGCCGAGGCGGGTGCTAGTTCTTCCTCTTCCGTGACAACTTTCTCCATGCATTGCACGACCGGCGTTTCGGAAGAGAGTTGTGCCGTCACTCCCTCGGGAATCGGCAAATCGGCCACCGTCAATGATTGGCCGATATGCAGGTCATTGATCGAAAGCTGCAAAGATTCGGGAATGCTTCCCGCTTCGCATTCCACCTCGAGCTGGTGAATCAGGTGATCCAGCGTACCGCCTTCGTGCGTTCCTGGAGCATCCCCGCGAAGTTCCACGGGAACGGTAACTGTAATCCGCTCATGGGTGGAGACACGTGTGAAATCCACATGCAAGATGTCATTACCGAACGGGTCCCATTGAATTTCGCGGATTAGCGCCGAGGTACGAACCGCTCCCTGCAATTTGATCAGTTGGGCACCATGCCGAACGGCCGCCTGCATGGCATCGGTCGCGACCGTCACGTTGACATTTTTCTCCCCATGTCCGTAAATATTGGCGGGAATTTTGCCGGTTTCGCGCAACCGCTTGGCATGTTTCTTGCCGGTGCCGTCCCGTTTCTCGACTTGCAGGCTTTCCACGAGCAAATTTCTCCGCTTTTATGTTGCGTGGATGACTAAGTGCCACTCACGCCGAGCTGTTTCAAGACCCTCCACATTCCGGCTCACCTGCACATCCACCATGAAGGAGGCTGGAAAGTCGAAGCACGTCATTTTCGACGTTTTTGCGAAGATTTCAACCCCAACCTCGGAACGACTTAGAACAGGCTTCGGCGTCAATCCCGAGGCAAACCGCGCGGCGATCATTGGAAGGGTTGAACGTACGCATCCGAATTCACCCAATTTGCAAGGCTTGTTCGATTTCCTGGACCGCGTCGCGAATCTGACGTGACTTGCTACCGCAGTTCATGGATTTGCCGTGGTCCATCCAGTCGCCAACCTTCTTCTCCGCCGAAATCACCGTACTGTGGCTACGTTTTCCGAAGTAGTCACCGATCTCGCTCAACGCGGCACGAGTGTATTTACGCGCGAGCCACATGGCGAGCATCCGCGGATGGCTGACGGCACGGCTCTTACAATTTGATTGGAGGCTTTGCCTGCTCAAGCCGAATACTTTGCAAACCGCTCTTTCAATTTCGGGCAGTTCGACTTCACGCGAGGCGGAGTTGACCAGGTCAGCCAGCACCCGTTCGGCGAGACTCAGCGTGATCGGTTGCTGTTTTGCCAGCGATGCGGCTTGCAAGCGAAACAGCGCGCCAGAGATTTCTCGGGCATGCCGGGTGAAATTGGCGGCCACGTAGTCCAATACATCTCCTTCGATCTCCAAGCTTCGGCGCGCGGCCATACGCCGGGCGATCTCGCGTCGCATCGCGAATTCAGGCGGTTGTAATTCGCAGAATAATCCTCCGCGCAACCTGGCAAGGAACTCAGGACTAATTCCTTCCAATTGCTCCGGTGCCACCGAGGAAGCGAAGGCAACTTGCTTGCCTCGGCGATGCAAATCTTCCACTGTCTGGGCTAGCTCTTCCAAGGTCGCCGTTTTTCGGGACAAGAATTCCAGATTGTCCAGCAGCAAAAGATCGGTTCCCCGGTGCTTACGGCGGAAGCTAGGTAGACCGCTTCCTCGTAGAGCTTCCAAAAAATGGTCCGTGAACTGCTCTGCCGAGAGATACAACGCCCTGAGCCCAGCATGCTTCTCCCGCACGGCTGCCTGCAATGCTTGCAGCAAATGAGTTTTCCCCAAGCCCGTGGGGCCATGGACCAAGAACGGAGACCCGCCTCCCCATTTCTCCGAGGCCATGCGGATCGAAGTTACCGCGAGACGATTGCTCTCACCGACGACGATATCCTCCAGGCATCGACAGAAAGAGCTTGACCGGCCGCATTCCTTGCGGTTGCTGAGGGTAGAATCGTCCACTTCCGGGCCGGGCAGGCTAGCAGTTCGCCGGTCTTCTGCATCCGGCGGGAGGGCCTCGGCGAGAATGGGCTCCGCCGTGCGAAACACGACCCGTTGAGGCGCGCCAAAAACATGCACGCATGCCGCTTCGATTTCCGTGGCGAAATTGGCGCGCAGCCACTGACAAATGAAGGGGCTCTGCGCCTCCACTCGCAAAATCTTGTCTTGCCAATCGATCTGAGTTTGGTCCTTAAACCACAACTCGAATCGGTCTTCTCCCAGCAATTCCGACAACTTCAGACGAAACGCCGCCACGACGTCCTTATCGCGTAATTCCACTCCGGACCATCCTCTCCGCGCACAATCCCCCCGTGATGTGCGGTGATGCATGTCGCGAGCATGCGCGAACATAGGCCCGACCGCGCCACGTGCAGAGACGATGACCGCCGAATGGCAGCCATCTGGCAAACTTCATTGTCACCCAGGGAGCCGATTTTATGAGGCGCGGCGACCCTGTCAAAGCGTGGGATTGAACCGCCCGTCATGATTTTTGACGTTGTCATGCACCCTGGGCCGTGAATTCCCGAGAATCACGGGTCCTAGCAAAAAGGTGCGGTGTCAAAAAAATTTTTCTGGCGGTCCTTGCCGGGCGTGGAAAACCTGTCACAGGGAAATTCACGCATGCGGGGCAGAGGCGAATATTCATACGAAGCCGTTATTACCCAAAGCGTTACGGCTACCTCGGGAATTCCGGACTTGACATCCGCGGCAAGCCATCCTGCGTCAGTCGGCGCAAAAACACGTGCCGGTGGCCCCAAGATTGAAAGCCCGCGGTTTGGTACGTGCTGAGCGCGGGCTGATTTTTGCCATCGCAGGCCAACACGATTTCTTTCATTCCACGCTGCCGGGCCTGCCATTGGGCGAACCGCACTAGTAGCATCCCCAGGTTTCGGCCCCGTGCCTCGGGAACTAGCCCCATATACAACAGCTCCATCCGCCGCTCATCCACGTGTTCCGAAAGCAGCAAGCATCCCAAGTCTCCAGTGGGCGACTTCAGCAACCACCAATTTTCCGTCCGCCCGAGGCTGGCTTGCAGATATCCTTCGACAACATCGTCCGCCTCCCGCCACCCATTAAGCAAAGGACAATCGAGGGTCTCCACGTAGGTTCGTTGTACGACCTGCGCGAGCCGGGATGTTTGGACACCTAAGACGGATTCCCAAAGAAAATCGGTTGCGGGAGCTTTATCCGCGAACTGATCTTGGCCACAAACCAAAAAAACCAATTCTGCGGCGTGTAGAAATCCTACGCTTTCGAGGGTACTCGCTTGATCAGAGTCGTGCGTTTCCAGTACGCACTGCGCGAACCGGGCCTGCTGACGTTGTGAGAATTGCAACCCGGCATCGAGCAGCCGACGAGACATGGTCTCCGCGGAGCGCTCAAGGAAACGCGGATATGCCAGAGCTGCCGTGTGGCCAGCATGGATTTGCGTCCATCCGACGCCCAGTACTTGATCGCGATCGAATACTCCGAGCAGTCCATCCCAGCTAAATTTGAATCGCTGGAACTCGGAGAGAAAATCCTCGATCACCGCTAGACGGTCGCCTTCGCCAATGTGCGAAAAAAGACAGTGGAGCGCTTCAAGCCGCCGTTCCTCAGGAAGACGGGCGATCGTTGGCTCATGAGTTATCGGCTCTAAACCGCGTTGGTTTTCGGTAGGCCGGCCACCCATGGCGAAGGGCGTCCCTTTCTTGGATCAGATCGTGGCATCTTCGGGTTTTTTGCTGTTGTTGAGGCGCTCAAGCTCGGCTTGTACCATCATTTCGACCAAATCCTGGAAGCGGACTTGTGGATTCCACTCAAGCCTTTTTTGCGATCGCGTGCAGTCCGCGAGCAGGCGAGGCACCTCGGCAGGCCGCATGAACCGCTCATCTTGTGTAACGTAGTCTTGCCAATCGAGATCCACGTACGAAAAGGCGGCTTCCACAAGGTCGCGGACGCTGTAGTCCTCGCCGGTTCCGATCACGAAATCCTCCGGCTCATCCTGTTGCAGCATGCGCCACATGGCGACGACATACTCTCCCGCGAATCCCCAATCCCGACGTGCATCAAGGTTGCCCAAGGGGAGCCGATCACTGAGCCCCAATTTGATCCGGGCGACGGCGTGGGCCACTTTTCTCGTGACGAACTCTAATCCTCGCCTCGGCGACTCATGATTGAATAGAATGCCGCAACAAGCGAAAAGGCCGTAGCTTTCCCGGTAATTCACGGTGCTCCAATGACCGTACACTTTCGCCACGGCATAGGGGCTCCGTGGATGAAACGGAGTCTTTTCATTCTGAGGACACTCCTCGCTCAGGCCGAACATCTCCGAACTGCTGGCCTGATAAAATCTAGCGGAAGGGCACACCACACGCATGGACTCGAGCAGCCGCGTCACGCCAATGCCGGTGACGTCACCCGTCATTTCGGGAAGTTCCCAACTGCTCTTGACGAACGACTGGGCCGCCAAATTGTAGATTTCGTGAGGTTGTGCCCGCTCCATGGCACGAAATAGCGAGGAGGAATCCGCTAGGTCGCCCGTGATCAATTCAATCTGATCAAGAATGTGAGCAATGTTATCGAACGAGTCCGTCGAGCGGCGGCGGGCCAACCCAAAGACCTGGTAGCCTTGTCCCAACAAGAACTCGGCCAAATATGATCCGTCCTGTCCCGTGATCCCCGTTATCAAGGCCCGTCGCTCGGCCATAAGTTTTCCCCCTGATCAAGTCAGTTCCGCATGCCCCGTGGCAGTCCCTCGAGGCGGTCACGGTATTCCTTACTTCACGATCCGGCCTCACGGCGGACATGCCGCTTTACAGTTCAATTTCAGCGCGTGTTTCGTCACACCTTGCAGCGGATTTTTGCTCACGTCGGCTGGTGAATTACCATGCCGCTAAACGTCGCACGTCCGCGCAACACGCTCCAGTGTAGCGAACATCGTAGTGATGACGCATCTTTGAAGCAACTTGGAATCGAAAAGAATACGCGGACTTGGGTGATTTCGGGATCTTCACGGATTGAGGAAGAGGATTCCGAAATGCCGCGGCGAAAATTCATATCCGTGTTCAGACCGCGATTCCGCTTGAAAAAAGCGAAGAATTAGCCATGAACCATTGCGGAAACGGCAACGTCAATCGCAGTTCACACTCGGGACAACAGGCGCCGCTATCTCCTCTATTTGCCAGGACGATAAGGTGAGAAACTGCTGGGCCGATCCACCGTCAATTTCACTTCAAACCGGGCCAAAGGGTCGGCGGCATCCACGATGTCGGCGGCCTGAATCCACAACTGGCCGCGCGGCTCTCCATTCCAACGCACCTGGAAAAGGTGAAGATGTGGGTCGGTCGAGGGATGTCGCTGGAAGCCGAAACGTTTGACCACCAGGTTCACCAGCCGCCGGGTATCGCCCGTGTGTCCCCGCAGAGCCAATCGCTGTAGCTTTTGTTGGTTATCAAAGTAGTACGTTAGCGAGCCGGCGACGTCCTCCGGTCCCTTCCCACTCACCAGGGGCACGCGTAAGCCTTGCAAATCGAGGCTCGCCAGACGTGTAACGACTCTTGGCCAGCGGGACAGCACCTCGGCCGGAGGCATGTCGAAGCGGAGCACTTCCTCTAGCCGATAGGTGCGCGGCCTGACGGAGTCTGCCGGCTTGGCGGTCGTTACGGCCAGTGATTCCTCATCCGCATCACCGAAAAGGGAATAACTTCCCGCGAAGAAATCCTCCGTACCCCAAGACTTTTCGTCGTCACCGGCTGACTCGCTCCACCAGGGGATTTCCGGCAACTTCTCACGGATATCGGGCCAACGGCTCGATCCATACGGTATGGCAAAAGCCAAGCCCAGTAACACGACGAATAGAAAGGTGTGCCGGAACATGGGTGCGATGGGGATCCGGAAACGTTGGAATCTTCGTCACAAAATGCCGCGGATTGGTCACGCCAAACGAAAAGCCGGGGCTGGGCGCGTTTAGCTTCTCCTGGCTGATTATCGTCCAGGTTCGGCCCGCTCTTTTCCTTCCTCATTGACGCCGGAGGGTCCTCCGTAGATCCTACTATCGGGCAAATTCTGACTTTCGAAGGGGCCGAGACGGGGCGTTTCGCACGCCGCATGCTGGAGCGACGGAATGATTCATACTCAACACGGGACACCATTCACTAACTCACCTTGGGACCGCCTGGCGGATGAACTCCTCAAGGGAAGAGAGCTCACTCCGGAAGAAGGGCTCGGGATACTCCAGTCCCCAGATGAAGAAGTGTTATCCCTGCTTTCTGGCGCCTACCGCTTGCGTCGCGAGTATTTCGGGAATGACGTCCAGCTCTATTTGCTGATGAACGCCAAAAGCGGCCTCTGTCCGGAGGATTGTTCCTATTGCTCGCAATCGAAAGTCTCCGAGGCGGAAATTCCCCGCTACAACTTACTGAATGAAAAAAAGCTGCTGGACGGGGCCAGAATGGCCTATGAACGCCAGGCGAAGACCTACTGTATCGTGATCTCGGCACGGGGGCCGTCCGAGCGGGAGATGGCTGCCATCACCACGTTGGTGCCACGTATTAAGGAGCAGTTTCCGCTGAAAATCTGTGCCTGCCTGGGGCTGTTGACGGACGAACAAGCGCGCCAATTGAAAGAGTGTGGCGTGGACCGTGTGAACCACAACTTGAACACGGGACGCGACCATTACGGAGAGATTTGTAGCACGCACTCGTATCAAGATCGCCTGGACACCTTGCACGCGGTGAGAAATGCGGGCCTGGAAATGTGCTCCGGCGGCATCGTGGGTATGGGAGAAGCGGATCGGGATATTGTTGACATGGCTTTGGAGCTTCGCCGACTTCGTGCCGAATCGATTCCCGTGAACTTTCTGAATCCTATTGATGGCACTCCGTTGGAAGGCATCCGCACCTTAACACCTCGCCACTGCTTGCGAGTGCTGTGCCTATTCCGCTACGCCAATCGCGATTCCGAGATCCGCATTGCCGGAGGACGCGAAATGCACCTACGCAGCCTACAACCCTTGGGGTTGTTCGCCGCGAACTCGATTTTCGTGGGAGATTATCTTACGACTCAGGGCCAGCCACCTCGGGAAGACTATGCGATGATCGAAGACTTGGGCTTCCGAATCGTGCGTCAGCCCGAACCGGCGGCTCCACTTGGCCGGCTTTCCTCGGAGGCGGACACAGCGTCTTCGTCATCGTGAAGATTAGATCGTGTTGGCGAGACGGCTTTCAGCTGTATGAGCAGCTCTTCCAAACGGGCAGATCGTTCCTCCGCCAAGCGGATCACATGCTGCAAGGCGACCATTTTGCTATCAAGCTGGGCGCTAAGATCGCGGGCTGTTTCATGCATGTGGACTTCCCAGCGGTCCATCTCATGCGATGCCGAGGAAGTCGCGTGGGCCAGACGCCGATTTTCAGCACGCTTGGTGGACTTGCCGGTCCGCCGGTAGCGGATTCCACGTCTTAGCAACGTCATCGTCACGATGAGAATGCCGGCAACCACGCCCCACGAACCCAGATTGTTGGCGAACAAGAACATGACGCTCGCGAATTCAAAACATGATTTACCATGAAGTGAGGTCGGAATTCCTCCGTGCGGAGATCCAGGCGAACGGGTAAATCACCCAGAGTGCCTTGGAGAACATGGTAAATCGTAGCGATTCCGAGGAATGTCCCAAACGCCAGTTTTCCGAGGGAAATATCAAGATTACGGATGCCTAAAACAATTCGGCACGCTATTCATGAGCATTCGGAGAAACGGCCTGGCTCGGGTTGAACGCCCGTAGGGCTTCCTCGTACACGCGGGGTAGTGGCACACCATGTTCGTTCGCCACGCGCAGACAAGATTCGTATTCCGGCGCGAAGCGAGCCGTGACGCCATCGGGCCAACAGAGAGTTCCACTCACTTCTCCCCAAGGCGGCGTGGCAACATGATGAGTTTCTCGCCGCAAGCGGCGTCGCAGCACGGGCCATCTCTTGATGCCCAGCGTGGTCGTTTCTCGGAACAGAACTTCCTCCACGCGCGGAATCTCGGCTTCCTGGCATAGGACCGAAAGGGTCACTCCGGGCCGTCCTTTCTTCATGGCAACCGGAGAAGTCACCGCGTCCAACACGCCAATTTCCCACAACTTGGCGAGCGCGTGTCCCACGAATTCGCCCGGACTGTCATCCAGATTTGTCTCCACCATCCACAACCGTTCCAGGTCTGGCGACTCGCTGGGTATTCCGATCAGAATGCGGAGCAGGTTGGCTTGTTCTTCCAAATCACGATCGCCCGCACCATAGCCAATGGCATCGATGGACATCGCCGGCAACGGCCCAAATTGGCTGACCATGGTAGCCACGATGGCCGCCCCGGTGGGCGTGGTCAGCTCCACCTTCACCGCAGACGGTGCCAGCGGCACGCCCCGCAATAGCTCCGCCGTGGCCGGGGCGGGAACCGAGACTTCGCCATGCGCGATAATTATTTTTCCCTGGCCCGTGGGTACTGGGGAGCAGGCAAATTCTTCGATGTCCAATAGGTGGCAGGCGATCGCGGTACCGACGATATCCGCGATGGAATCGATGGCGCCGACTTCGTGGAAATGAACTTTTTCCAATGTCGTGCCGTGGACTTTGGCTTCTGCTTCCCCCAGATGGCGAAAGATCCGCTTGGCCAGATCCTTGGGGCGGTCCTCCAAATTGCTCCTGTCGATCATCTCCTCGATGTGGTGCAAATGACGATGAGCATGCTCAGGTGGATGGTTCACACTGAGTTGTAACGCTCGAAACCCCTTTTTCTTAACCGTTTCCGTTTTCAATTCCAGTTCGCCCAAGCCCAGGGAGCGGACGCCTGTTTCAATCGCCTTCATGTCGGCGCCCGCGTCGACCAGCGCTCCCAGCATCATGTCTCCGCTAATTCCGCTGCCGCAGTCAAGATAGGCGATCTTCATGGTTTTCCGTGCGGTCGTGGATTGGGTTTTTCGATGGCGAATGACAATCGTGTGATCTCGACATGCTCACGCCACGGCGTTCTAGGAGTGCCGAGACTTCGCCGCTGATCAACGCTGCCTGGAATTCTTCGATGGTCGCGTAGACGGCATGGCTCAAGAACCGCACGCACCAATTGTGGAGGAGCGGACTAACCGTGATGACCGTCCGCCCATGTCGATACGCTTCCCACATTTCAACGGCGGTGCCCATAGAGGCTTCGGGCACGAAGGCGATCACCACCTCCACCTCCGCACAGAGTCGATTGTGGGAGAAAAAGACTTCGCGGCCTAGATCCTCGTCGTAGCCAATCGATTCCTGGTGGTTGGCAAAGGGATCATAGATTTCCACATCAGGGAACTCGGCCCGCAGCAGTTGCTCGATTTCGGCGCGGTATGTCTGGTCGTGCAGTAGTGGTCCTTCATGGGAGCCCTGCATGATTCCCGCCAGAAAAAAACGGACCACGTACCCACCTTGCCGAAAACTCGATGTGCGCGCCGCTGAAAGCGCAGTATGATGCCTCAAGTTGATCCCTCGGAGCCTGTCTCCAAGGGCAGCCTGTTCTAACTCGCGAGATGCCCTTGAACAAGCGATCTTCCCCAGCGACACGTTCGGTGGCCAGAAAAAAACGTCGTGCCGCGCGGCCAGCCAGTCACGGCGACGCGGCACGTGCCGAGAATTGGGTGATGGAGTTGATGGGAATTCCTGGCCCCAGCGGACAGGAGGCAGCGGTTCGACAGTACCTTCAAAGCGTGTTGGAGCCGGTGCTTCCAAAACGCAATTGGCTCTCGACCGATCAGGCACACCGAAAAACCGATCCTCCGGGTGAGGTCGGCAATTTGATCTTGAAACTGCCCGGGACGCGGCGCGGGACGCGGCGTCTGTTTTCGGCGCACATGGACACGGTTCCTCTTTGCGTCGGCTGTCAACCAGAGCGGCGGGGCAAGTACGTCGTCTCCGCCGATTCCGCTACTGGACTCGGTGCCGATGACCGGGCCGGTACCGCCGTGTTGCTGGCGACTGCCCTGCGGCTTTTATCTAGCGACACGCCGTATCCGCCCATCACTTTTTTGTGGACGGTGCAGGAGGAAGTCGGACTTAAAGGAGCTCGCCACGTCAATTTTCAGAAGCTAGGAAAACCGCGCTGGGGTTTCAACTTCGACGGAGGTGATGCCGCTAAAATCACCATCGGCGCGACGGGCGGGTATCGCATGGCGATCACGCTCAAGGGAATTGCCAGCCATGCAGGCGGAGCGCCCGAAGAGGGAGTCAGCGCGATCGCCATCGCCGCCATGGCTATCGCCGATCTTCAGCAAAACGGCTGGCACGGCGCGGTCCGCAAAGGGCGCCGCATAGGGACAAGCAATGTGGGCGTTGTGCGCGGCGGCCAAGCCACCAATATTGTCGCCGAGAAGGTAGAACTGGAAGCGGAGGCCCGTAGCCACGACGCCACGTTCCGCAAGCGGATCGTAAAGGAAATCGAACAAGCCTTTCGCCGCGCGGCGAAGCAGGTAACCAACACACGCGGCCAATCCGGCAAAGTCGAATTCGAAGGCCGTCTAGATTATGAGTCTTATCACTTGCGAGTGAACGACACACCGGCGGTCCTGGCCCGTTCGGCGGTTTCGTCTGCGGGATTGGATCCTGAAATCGCCATTGCCAACGGTGGGCTGGACGCGAATTGGCTCACCGCCCATGGTGTGCCCACGGTCACGCTGGGGTGTGGCCAAATGAACATCCACACCTCGGCGGAAAAACTCGATCTGCCGGCGTTTCACCAGGCTTGTGAAATCGCCTGGAGCTTGGCCACCGGCGAGGATCCTAACGAAGCCTAACCCGGTGTTCCAGGCTTGGGAGTTACCAGCCGCTTCCGCGAGACCGCCGCCACATTTTCGTGAGACGTTTTGTTCACCATGGAACTCGACGATGAAATCTGCCTTTGCTTTCACGTGACCAAGCGGAAAGTGCGGAACTTTCTGCGAGTGGAACGGCCACGCCACGCCACGCAGTTGAGCGAGTGTTTCGGCGCCGGCACGGGCTGCGGATGGTGCCGGCCCATGCTGAAGAACATGTTCGAACAACACGCTGCGGGCAAACTCGATTTCTCGGAACTGACCGCGGAAGAATATGCCCGCCAGCGAGGCGATTACCTTCGCGAAGGCAAAGGCACTCCCCCACCGGGCGCGACACCGCCGCCATAGGTTCGCGACTTAAACGCTGCCGGACGTTTATCAAAGAGATCCGGCGACTGCCCAGGGCGTCACACGTTAAACAAGAAGTGGCAGACGTCGCCATCTTGCATGACGTAAGTCTTCCCTTCGACTCGCATTTTGCCCGCTTCCCGGATGGCCTTTTCCGTCTGATGCGTTTGTAGATCTTCGACGCTGTAAATCTCGGCGCGGATGAATCCGCGTTCGAAATCGGTATGGATTACGCCCGCCGCTTCCGGCGCGGTCGCGCCCTGCGTAGTGGTCCAAGCCCGAATTTCTTTCTCGCCGGCGGTAAAAAACGATTGCAATCCCAACAAGCGATACGCCGCGCGGAGCACCGTGGCCAAAGCAGGCTCATCCAGTCCCACGCTTTGCAGCATCTCATTTCGGTCGGATGGTTCGAGTTCCGCCAACTCCGCTTCTAGCCGTGCGGAGACCGGCACCACGTCGCTCCCTTCCTGGCGAGCCTTTTCGCGCACGCGGCCCACAAGTTCTCCCTCACCCCGTGGATCGTCCTCATCCACGTTGGCCACGTAGAGCACTTTCTTGGCGGTCAGCAGCGTGAAGCTCTTGAGAAGATTCTGTTGTTCACGGCTGGCAAGTCCCAAACCGCGAATCGGTAGGCCCGCGTCCAACTGTTTCCGACAGATTTCCAGCAATTCCTGGCGGCGTTTGGCGTCCGCGTCACCGGAACGCGCCGTGCGGATCGCCTTGTCGAGAGCCGATTCCACCGTCTGCAAGTCGGCCAGCATCAATTCCACGTCGATGGTTTCGATGTCCCGGATCGGATCGACTCCGCCATCGACATGCGTGACGTCCTCGTCCTCGAAGCAGCGGACCACATGCAAAATGGCGTCCACGTTGCGAATGTGAGAGAGGAACTTGTTTCCCAGCCCTTCCCCTTCGGACGCGCCCTTCACGATGCCCGCGATGTCCACCAGCCGCAAAGTGGCGGGGATAATCTGCTTGGTGGGAATGTAGCTGGCGATGGTTTGTAGACGCGAGTCCGGGACGGGGACCACCCCGACGTTGGGTTCGATCGTGCAGAAGGGATAATTTTCGCTGGCAATGCCCGCCGCCGTGAGTGCGTTGAACAGCGTCGATTTGCCGACGTTGGGGAGCCCGACAATACCTGCTTCCATCGGTGGCTTTTCTTCCTGAGGTTGAAATGCGGCAACAACCAGTGCACAACGGTCAATCGATCGGCGGAGACAAATCAGCCGTGGTGGGATGCGGCTGGGTCCGATCGAGGCTTTCCTGACTTCGCTTCGTGGGCAATTTGCCGCCGCACGTACGGGCCCACGGTCAGGCCCTGCACCAAAATCGAAAACACCACGATCACATATGTCACGGTGATCAAGATGGGCCGTTCACTGACGAATTCACCGTCGACGTTGGTTTCCTTCAAGCCCAATGCAAGGGCCACGGAGATCCCTCCCTTCAACCCGGCCCAGGTGAGAACCGGTATGGTATACGACGCAAATCGGCGGCGGGTTTTCAAAATCGTGACCGGCACGGCAACGCTTACGGCGCGGGCCAGCAGCACCACCGGAATCAGGAGCAATCCTCGCCAAACGTATTCGACATGATCGGTCAGCACCAGGATTTCCAGGCCAATCAACGCGAACAGAACTGCGTTGAGGATTTCATCGACCAACTCCCAAAACAGATCCAGGTGTTCCGCTGTCTTGTCGGACATGGCCAGCAGCCGACCATGGTTGCCGATCAACAGTCCCGCCACGACCATGGCAATCGGCCCGGAGAGATGCAAGGCGTTCGCCAAGGCATAACCTCCGGCCGCCACGGCCAGCGACAGCAAGATCTCGACCTGATAATTTTCCACCGATTGCAGCATGAGATAGGCCAAGTAGCCGATTACCAAGCCGAAGATGGCTCCCCCCACGGCCTCCTGCATGAAGAGGGCGAACAGATGCGGTACGTCGAAACCATGCTCTCCGGTGGCCATTTCCACCAAACCTAAGAAGACCACCACGCCGATGCCGTCATTGAATAGTGATTCACCGGCGATTTGGATCTCCAATTCCTTGGGAGCCCCGATGTGTTTGAGGACTCCCAGCACGGCGATCGGATCCGTGGGGGCGATCAGCGCACCAAACACCAGGCAGTATATGTAACGAACCTCGGCCAGCCCGGTAAAGCGAAACACGGCCCACGCCAGCGTTCCCACGATCAGCGTGGAAAGGATCACACCCACCGTGGCCAGTAATCCAATCACCCACTTCTGGTCGGCCAAATTGCTGAGGTTGATATGCAACGCGCCCGCGAAGAGCAGCAGGCCGAGCATTCCCTCCATCAGCGTTTCATTGAAACGCGTGGATTCGACGATGGATTCCGCGCGTTCCTCCAAGGAGGGCAGAAAATAGCCGACGCCAATCAGCCCCAGGGAAAACACCAAGGCGATCAACATCAAGCCAATCGTCGTGGGCAACTTGAGCCAACGATGATTGACGTAACTTGCCACCGCGGCGAAGGTGATCAAGAGGGCGATCAAGTTGAACAAATGCATGGCTGGAGATCGATCTCACGAATGGATGAAGTAAACGCCAGGCGATGGACTCCGAAGCACAACCTGCGCGGCAAACTGCCAGCCTACTTCCCAGAATACGCGAGCCCTTGTGATAGCCATGAGCTACCGAAGTGGCAAGCCCGCGTCGCTAGCAGACGGAGGATTCTGCAAGAAGCAGGAAAATCCTAGTTTTCCCCAGTAAAACGATCGGCAATCTCATCGAGGAGAGCCAGCAGACGAGCGCATGTTGGATCCGCTTTTTCGCGTAGGTCCTCGCGTAAGCGGCGCAGATCGTGGATGTCATCCACGTCATAGGTTGCTGGAAGTTCCACAAATGGCAATCCAATCTCCCGGAGACGAGTGGTCGTGGCCTCCCAAAGGTCCGGCGTGCTCCAAGGCATGCCCTCGAAAATGGGTGGCACTTCTCCTGACACGCCGATCAGGTAGTAACCACCGTCGAGCGAAGGGCCCAACACGACCGGAACATCCGCGAGGGCCGTGAATGCGGCCTCGATATGTGCGGGCTCAAGCTGCGGGCTGTCCGAGCCGATCAACACGGCTTGAGAATTCCCTCGGTCCAACGCCTGTTGAAAATAATGCCGCATCCGCCTGCCCAAATCACCGGCACACTGCGATTCGAGTCGCCAAGAGGGTGACGCAATCGCCGCGAATTCCTCGCGCTTTTCCGGTGGAGTGTAGGACAGGACCCCGTCCGCCTCGACGGTCGCCAGTCGCGTGAGCAACGTCTCCACGAAGAGCCGGTATATTTCGCTCGCCCGTACATCGCCACAGGAAGCCGCGAGCCGGGTTTTGACTCGACCGGGCTCCCAGAATTTGGCAAAGATTCCCAACTGCCGCGTCATGGACTACCGCCGAGGGGAAGATGCCCGGATCAGTCGCCGCAGTAGCCGTTCGTCCACGCGCCCGCGAAACCGCACCTTGCCATCGATACTGACCACGGGAACGCATTCGCCGTAGCGTTCGCGCAAGCCCGCATCCTGGTCGATATTCACACTTCGAGGCTCTAGACCATTCCGGACGAGCACTTCATGCGCATCGTCGCACAGATGGCAGCCCGGGCGGGTATACAAGATGACTTCACGGGACATTCGAGAAGATGCAGACAACTTTTGCCATTGATTGCGCGAGTGATGTTCAGCGGAATAGCTCGTCCCGTGTTAACTCGGCTTGTGTCCCACGATAGGCTCGATTTCGCGGATCCAAATGTTGCGGAACTTCACGGGATTTCCGTGGTTTTGGAGCGAGATCGGCAATTTTTCGGCATGGGCTTCGTATAACGGCGGGCTGTCCCAAGCCGTGGCCCCTTCGAGCTCGAAGTGATTTTGAATCACGACGCCGTTGTGGAGCACGGTGACCGCCGCGGGCTTTACGACATCGCCATCATCGTCAAAACGGGGTGCCTCAAAGATGATGTCGTATGTCTGCCATTCTCCGGGTGGGCGGCAGGCATTGACCATGGGCGGGCTTTGCTTGTAGATCGCGCCGCATTGGCCGTCGTAGTAGGTGGTGTTGTCATACGAGTCGAGGATTTGCACTTCATATTTGCCCATGAGGTAGACACCGCTGTTCCCGCGTCCCTGCCCACTACCAGTGACTTCCTCCGGCGCGGCCCATTCGACGTGCAGTTGGCAATCGCCAAAGCCTTGCTTCGTCTGGATACCGCCGGTCTTAGGAATGGCGACGCCGTTTTCGACTGTCCAATTCTCCGCGCCTTCCCATGCGGAAAGATCCGAGCCGTCGAACAGCACGATCGCGTCCGAGGGAGGGCTACCTTTTTCGCCCGGCTGAATGATTTTCGGTTCCGGCCAAACGATACCGCTGATCCACTCATCCGCGTCCGCCGTGAGCCATAACGCGCTTCCCGAGGCGACAACAAAACAGCACGTCCACAAGCGGGTGTGTGGGAGAAATGCACGATGCATGATGCTTCCTTCAGTTACAAAATTGAAAAATTCCAAAGTGGCAGTAACAAGCGATGTTGATTGGCAGGCATCCGTGAAGCGGGCCGGCTTGATCCTTCAGGGCGCGAATTCGTGCAGCAGGGTTCCATCGTCAACCTTCCACACGCGGAGCACGCCATCCTCGGAACCGGCCACGACGAGCCGCCCATCGGGGGTCGTTGCCGCACAGTGGAAAAAGTAAGGGGTGGAGGACACGGTTTCCAGTGTTTTTCCGTTCTCCGCGTCGCGCACAAAAATCTTTCCGTCCGCCGAGGCACAAAGCAATTGGTTGCGATCCTCCAGGAAACCCACCGAACTGACCTGTTTGCCGAATCCGTCAAGCGTCCGTGTCTGCTGTCCACTTTCGACCTGCCACAGCTTGGCTTGATTGTCCGCTCCTCCCGAAGCCAGCAATTCCCCGTCCCAACGCCAGGCAACACTGAGCACGTGATGCGTGTGTCCCTCGAACGCGCGGCCCAAGGCTCCCTCCGGCACGCTAAAGGTCTTGGCATAACGGTCCGCCGCTCCCGAGGCCAACGCGCGGCCATCCGGCGAAAACGCGAGATGAAAGACGCTGTCGCTGTGCGGTTCGGGAAGTGTCCTTACAAGCGACAGCTCCGAAGCATCCCAGATGTGAATCTCTCCGCCCCGCGAGGGGACGCCTCCTCCAGTGGCCAAATAGTCCCCTGTAGGAGAATAGGCCAAGGCCAGTACGCGATCTGAAAATGGTTCCCCAGTCGCCATATTGCCGATCGTTTGTTTCCATTGCCAGGCAGGCTGGATCGCCCGCACGGAGAATTCGCCCGCACGGTTCATGGACCAAAGCTGGCCTTTTTCATCAAACCGCAGACCGGTCAGCGGCTTCGACGAGCGGCGAAAAGTATCCAGCGGCTGGCCGTGTTGGGCGTTCCAAATTTGGATGCGTGACGAATCGTCGCCGCTCGCTAAAAAATGTCCTTCACGCGAAAAAGCGAGCGCGCGAATTGGCGAAATGGATTCGTTGTGATCTTCTTCAGCATCTTCCCACTGTTTCCGCACGGTGGCTTCCCAGCCTTGAGCGTCTTGCGCGGCCTGGGTCGCTTCTTTCGCTCTTTTTTCCGCGCGGTGCAGGTCCGCTTCCGCGCGGGCGACGGCTTGGCCGGCTTGCTGAGCTTTTTCTTCCGCCTGCTTTGACTCCTCTTCTTTTGCTTTCGCCGGTTCTTCACCCTCCGTGGCTTGGCCTTGGTCCGTCTTGGCTTGTTCGCGGAGTTCTTGCAACACGGCTTCCGCGTCCGACAACTGTTTGCGTAATTCGTCCAAGCTTTCTTGAGCTTTCGCGACGATTTGCTCGGTTTCCTTCACAACTTCCGTTCGCGCCTTGGTCCGCTGTTCCGCCGCGCGTACGAGTCTCTCTTGCCGCGAAATTTCATGGGCCAGCAGGAAACTCCCGGTCCGTTCGGATAGTAGTTTTCCAGAAGGCAATTCCCAGAGGCGAAGGGTTCCGTCGTCGAAACCGGCGGCGAGGCGTGTTCCTTCTTTGCCAGTTGTCAGACAAGTGATCAGGCCGCCCGTGTTTATTTGGGTAATGTCCGCATTGGCTTCTAGGTCCCAAACATGGATGCTGCCATTGTCCGTGGCTGCCGCCAGAATTTTTCCTACATGCGAATATTGCTCTACACCGTGCTCCGCCTCTAGGAACGTATGTGCTAACGCTGGCTCGGCTGTAGAATCTTCGGCCAGCGACCACTTGCAGAGGCCATCTTGCCCATCAGCCACAACGACTGCTTCCTGATCATCAAGCGGAATGGCCCATTGCGGGAGAGATCTCCAGGCATGGGATTGCTGAGTTGCTCCTTGCTGGGCATCCCACAAGGAAATGGTTCCATCCTTACTCACGACGGCCAGAGAATTCCCGTCAGGCGAAAAGCAGAGCGACTTCAGCGGTTGCGGCAGATCGCTAATCCAGAGCCGTTCCCCCGTATCCAGGTTCCATGCCGCGAGATGATCTCTATCCTCTTCTTTCCACGCGGCAACGTACCACTCCGCTTGCGTACAAACGTTTTGAAGATAGGGAGTCGTGCCTGGCGGGTCGCTCAAAGATTGTTGCCGCGTCTCATCGAGGCGGCTCCAGAGTTTCACTTCGCGATAGCTGCCGGACACCAGCCGTGGTTCGTGGGGGTGAAAGGTGAGCGATTGCACGAAATCTCGGTGTGCGGCGGGAGGCCCCACTCCTTCTTCGGTAGGCCAATGAGGATCGGTCAGTTCCGAAACCTGTTCGCCAGCCGCCAAATCGTAGAGGATAATTCGATTGGCCCGACCGCACGCGGCCCAGCGTCCCGTGGGAGAAACAGCCACGCTATGGATGGCCTGAATCGCCGGCGGTAGAGATTGCCAGGCAATCGTGGGAATGTCATTCGTCTCTTCAGTTTCCTCGCGAGCCCCTTCCTGGATCCAGCGCGCCAAAATGTCGAGTTCCGCTGGGGACAACGGTTCCGCGCCCACGCCATTGTCTTCCGGCGGCATGATCGGTTCTTCTTGCCGTGCAGCCACAAGCCACAACAGGCTCTCTTCCGGTTTTCCGGGCACCACGGCGGGACCAGAATCACCTCCCCGATGAATCGAAGCCGCCTTTTCTAAAACAAGATCACTCTCCGCCTCGGTCGCGTTGTGGCAAGCCAAGCAGTTGCGAGCCAGAATCGGCTGGATGTCGCGCTGAAAGTCGACCGGAGTTTCGCCTTCGGACAAGGCCCACCGAGGAAATGCTCCCAACAATAGGCAGATCCCAAAGCCCGCGATGAATCGATCAATGACGAGGCGTCGCAAGAAGCATCTCCAGTACGTTCAGGGAGGTTTATGAAATGGTAGCGAAAGAAGCAGGGAAATCGCTTAGGGAGAATTCGAAGTGGACTCCGATGCGTGCACGATGAGGAGAATATCGTGCGCATCCTTCACGGGTTGACCGCGAAACTTACCCTCAATGACCAACTTTACGGGGAACTCTTCCTCGGAAGGGTCCGACCCCAATTGGATGATTAACTCGGATTCGTCCATGTCGGGATCCACCGTGATCGCTTCAGAAGTGATCGGGCCGGCTTCGTCGGGTAATTGCAAATGAAGCGTAAACGGTTGATCCGTGGAAGCGATACGCTCGACGGCGAACGGGATGCGAACTTTGTCGCCTGGCCATAATTCGATAACAGGGGGAATGCCCGTTAGCTTCCAAGGCGTGGGCAATACGTGTAACCGAGCGGTTGGCGAATGCACGACGAGCGGGACGTCGCGAGATGTGGCGGCTTCCTTGGCTTGCTGGGCCGTTTTCGCAAGTTGTTCCAAGGCTTTCCTGGCCGCTTCCAAGTCTTGTTTCAGCCGCGTGGTTTCTGTTTCGACTTTGTTAAGTTGCTCCTCGCGTGATTTGACCTCGCCGGCAATCGCCTCCAGTACCTGTTGCGCCTGCGCTTGCGCATCGTTGGCTTCAGCAGCGGCAGCTTGAGCCGCTTGGGCCTGTTTCTCGGCGGCTTCCGCTCGGGCCATTGCGACTTGCAAAGCCTGTTGGGCAGTTTCATGCTCGTCAGCGGATTCCCGCGCGCGGTCACGCAGAACTTGTGCGGCGTTTCGTAGGGAGTTCTCTCTTTGTGCGGCCTCGGCGTGATTCGCCCGATGTTTTTCCAAAGCAGCGGAGACTTCTTGAGCTTGTTTTGTTTTGGATTTTTCTTCAGCTTCCCACCGGGAGACGGTCTCCGTGAGCTTTTTATGGCGGGTTTCCCCCCGCTGTGCGGCGGCAAGATTCCGCCGATAGGGGAAATTTCCGCTGGCCATCACGTGAAACGAGAAATGCCCCGAGGGGGAATTGTCCTTGGCGGTGAGCGTTAGCTTTCCCGTGGCCTCTTTTCCCGACACCTTCAAAGGCTGGGCTTCAATCGCTGGGGGCAAACCGACGGCGGTGAAATTCACTTCCGCCTCGTGGCCCTCCGGACGCTCCAGGGATACAGGAATTTCGAGCGTGCCGTGGCGCACGACGCGGAATGTTTCCTTGCCATCACCGTCCAAATTGATCCGCGTGGGTGAGGCTTCCGCATCGCTCACCGTCAATTCCAAGCCGGAGCATACGCGGACCACGGGGCGTGGCGCGTTTCGGTCATTCGGACGAGCCGGAAATACGAGGGTCCCGTACTTCGCTTCGTGGGTGACCGTGCCGTTTCCGATGCGTGCGGTGCCTTGTATCCGGAGATTCGCCGTCGCGGCGGGAGCGTTATTGCCGCATTCCAGGACCAGCATGCCGGAGTTGCCACCGGGAGGGATGATGATTGCGTCACTTCGTACGCCAGGCGGCAGCCCTTGGACGTTCACCGAGATTTCGCCTTGGAAGCCGTGGCGCCGATCGACATCCACCGTGATTGCCACGGTACTTCCCCGGCGCAAATGAAGCTGCCGCAATTCGGCTGGGGCATTCTGATCCGTGCTATCCTGAAAGCGGGGATGGGCAAATAGCCGGAAATCAGGCTGTTCCGGCAGCACGGAAAGTACGTATGTCAAGCCGGGATCATCTTGTGCCGACTGGTTACGGAGATGAATCGCGTAGCGGCCCGATTCGGGCGCCTCGAAACGCAACCGCGCGTCCCGCGACTCGATGGGAAAAACACGATTGCCTGTTTCCAGGGCGATGTCATCGGCTGCGGCCACGTTTCGCAATCGAAGTTGGCCGTCCTTGTTGCCCATGATGCGTTTTACCGAGAGGAACGGGTCACTGGCTTTTCCCCAACGGTGCGACGTCAC
Source organism: Pirellulales bacterium (assembly GCA_028289405.1). GTDB lineage: Bacteria > Planctomycetota > Planctomycetia > Pirellulales > JANQPP01 > JANQPP01. The sequence goes on along the minus strand of JANQPP010000135.1, from coordinate 34,326 downwards.
TTCCATCCAATAGGCCTGCCCAGCCCGCGCCTCGAACACGAACCAATCCACGTCGCGGCTTGACGAGAACCGGCCATGCCAATAGCCGGGCGGCTCAATAACTTGGGCCGCCTCCACCGAATCGTTGGGCTCCATTTCGGCGACCGGCGGTGAGTCAACAACACCGAGCCAGACGGCGTTGGAAAAGCCCCGAGGAGTTTTCAAGCGATACGCGAATGCTTCGGCCAATAAGTCTCCGGGCCGACGCAACAAGCATTGCCGCGAGGGATCAATCAGCCCTTGGGCTGGCATGAAAATCTCGACTTCGCACGATTCCCATGGGCTACCTTTCGAGGGAAATTCCGAGCAGGGCGTTCCACCGGGAAGATGGTGGCCGAACAATTCGTGCCGGCTGATTTTTCCGGGAACGACGACCGGCGGCACGACGAACTCCACGTGGGGGCGCATGCTCACGCGCAGGCGATAAGGGTATTCTTCTCCACCCTCGTAAACAAAGTCATTCACGACCAATCGGTGCGTACCTTCCACACTCGCAGTGTAAGCGATGCATGCGTCTCGCCCCCGCAGACTACGGCCACGGGCCACTTCCCTACCAGACGGGTCGTGGAGCACAAGCGTGGCATCCATTCGTGAATCCAACTGTTGGGCCACGCAATCCACGACGATTTGTTGACCGAGACGTAATTCGACCGTGAACACATCGACATCCGTGGCGCGATCGCTGCGCCCTTCCACCACGCAGGGGATTTTCAAAAGTTGTGCCTGATCGGCCGTGTCATTCGGCTCGCCTTCGCGCACACTCGATTCCGGCCACACAGCAAACAGACGCGGATTGGATGCTCCGAAGAACCCCACGGACCGCACTTCATAAATGCCGGGCGGGACGTCCTCGGCGATGCTTACCTTAAATTGCCCCGGCACCGTTTGCGGTCCATCTTCATACGGCTCGGGTGGCCGGGTGCGTAATTCACCACGAATGCCAGGGTGGGAAAACAAAAGCTGCTTGGCCTCGTCGAGATCGGTGCCTACGCAGACTAGTTCCACCTCAGTCCCCGGAGCGCCGCCCAAGGGAAAAATTGCCGAGAGGCGCGCCTCGGGCAAGGCGGCGTCTAGTGGAGAAGGTGCTCGGACCGCCAAACCCATGACGATGCCTAGTAGCAGCCAAATCCTATTGGTGGCTGAGCGATTCCAGAAGCTGCGCAAGGTCATGTCATTGGCTCCTGGCCGTGGTTCTTTTCGCCATCTGAAAGTTTAGATGGCTTGCACAAGGATGAGTGACCCGCCCGAAAAGCAGGTTTACAGGAAAGGTGGGATTAAACACTACTTGGAGGGAGATTCACGGAAAGCGCGTTGTCAAGGACATGGTGTCTCGCGAGCCTCCTCATGAATAGGAAACTTCGAATTGCTGGGCGAGTCAATGATTAAAGAGGAATTCCTTGGTATTCAGCAGAGCCCACATTAAATCTTCGATGCCTTGCCGCGTGGAGGAGGTTTGAGTTACGTGGGATCGCGCGACGGCCAATTCCTCTTGCGTGGGCTGCCGAGAATAAACCCGCAGATAGAGCCCGGAGATGCGTTGATCCAACGGGCTATCTCCATCAGCCAGCATGGCCACCGTGCCATTCTCCGCCGTTACTTTGTCCTGTACCTCCTGGGAATTGAGGAGATGCAGAGTTTGCGCCAACGTCGCTAAATTAGAACGCTCGCATTCGCAGGCGCTGTTCCCTTCCGGACGACCGAAGACCTGTAGAAAGTATGTGGCGCTACTGCTATCGGGGATTTCCATGGAGCGGATTCCCGTGGGCAACCCGGAAAAGGAAGTGTGACAAGCGGTCACCTCATCAATGGTGTCCAGCAACACTTCAGCGGTCAGTCTGCGCGGATAATAGCGAGAAAAGTTCTGGCTATCCTTGGCGTTATAGTCGTTGGGTTCGGAGCTCAACTGATAAGCATGAGAATTACAGATGGTCCGCACGAGCTGCTTCAAATCGAAGCCGCTAGCGATGAAGTGTTCCGAAAGCGCCGCCAACAGTTCCGGATTCGTGGGCGGGTTCGTCACCCGCATATCATCCTCGGGTTCGATCAGCCCTCGGTTAAAAAAATGCTTCCAGTACCGGTTTACCACAGCCGGCGCGAAGAACGGATTTTCCGGGGCCGACATCCAGTCCACGAGGCGATGGCGTGGATCTTCTTCCGGTGGCAAATCCAATGCCTCCCCGCCTAGAGCGGTGGGGAGCAGACGCTCGCCATGTTTGGGGTTGGTCGCGCCCGCTTTGCCGGGGCGGTGGAAAATCCGATCCTCGCTCCGCCTATCCCCGGGTTTTCGAGCCAAGCGGGAAAAGAATGCGGCCATGCCGTAATAATCGTCCTGGCTCCATTTCTCGAAAGGATGGTGATGGCACCGAGCGCATTGCAAACGCAGGCCCAGGAAGAGTTGGGCCGTATCCTCGGCCTGTTCGTGTGTTTGCCGTACCGCGCGGTACCACACGACCGGGGGATGCTCCTCGACCCCACCAGACGCCGCGAGAATTTGGCGGACAAAATCATCGTAAGGCTTATTTTCCAGCAAGCTGTCACGAATCCAGGCGTGCATTGCGTACGCGCCGCGGCGGTCCGCATCGTCCCGGCGGCGATTCCGTAATAGCGCGCTCCATTTGTTGGCAAAGGAATTGGCGTAGTCCGCGCTCGCCAGCAACTCCTCAATCCATCGGCTCCGTTTTTCGGGATCTTCGTCCGCCAGGAAGCGGTGCGTCTCCTCGGCGGTTGGAATACGGCCTGCCACATCCAGCGTGACCCGCCGCACGAACGTGGCGTCGTCGCACAGGGGTGAGGGAGGTAGCCCCAGACGGCGCAAGTTGGAAAAGACCAACTCGTCCACGAAATTTACTGGCGGTAGCACGTCTTCACTAAATGGAATGCCCAAAGGAATGAACGCATTAAACACGTCCACATGTCCCTGAAAACGAGCCATCACCGCGACCGTTCCCGCCCGTTCACTCACGGAGACATGGCCATGCTCGTTGACTTCGGCCATGTCCAAGTCGTTAGGTTCAAATTGCGCCATCCGCGTGACATCTTGACGTTCGCCGTCGCTGTAGTGGGCGATGACCACCAATTGCTGGATTTCACCCGGTTTCAAGGTCCGTTCACGGGGAAACACTTCGATGCGTTCGATGAATGGGTCATCCGGCTGGCCGTACGGCATGCCTTGCGCGATCCAGCGACGCAGGATGGAATACTCATACGATTCGGGCGTGATCCGGGCACCCCCTCCGTGAGGAAGCTGTCCCGTCGCCTTGACCAGCAGCAGGCTTTGATCCGGAGCCGCTGGGAAGAGCCTTCGACCGCGCCCTTCACGGACCAAGTACTCAAAATCCTCGGTAGGTTCGAAACCAAGTAGCGACAGGCGAAAGCCGTTTTGACCTCCGGATTTACCGTGGCATCCCCCTCCATTGCAGCCGAACTTCGTGAAAATGGGCACGACTTGGTTCGGGAAATTAAGAGGGAGATTCGCCTCCTGATCGGCCACTTGTACGGTGATTTCCGCGGAGGCGACATCCTCATACGTGGCTCGGACGTGCACTTGTCCGTCCGCGAGGGGAACGGCATATCCTTCGGAAATATCGATGACTCCTTCCGCGTCGACTTTGTAGGCCACGGCGTGGGTCATATCGCGGGAGCGGCCATCAGAGGTCATACCAGTTACCAGCAGTTGTGCTCTTGCGTCGGCGCCTTGCAAGATGACGGCATCCTTGCCTATCGCCAATTCAAACTTCAGAGACTCGATCGTGGGCAATGGAGAGGTCACCAGTTCGTCAGCCGCTCTGGCGTGGAAAGCTCGCATCTCCATGCACAAAATCATGGCTGCGGTAAGTCCCAGCAGTTGCCAGAAAGAAAAGCGCATCGTCTCGCCTTTCGTTGAAGTTGAGGTGGGAAAAAAGCGGGCTGGAGGCCAGTAAACTGCCGGCCTCACGGAGGTTTATCCTGAGGACAACTCCATCCACTTTGGCGCTATGTTTTAGCGCCTCGGCTGGCGACGCATGGATGCATCAACCCGATGAAGTGCCATCGCAGGCAAACCTAATCTAAATTATGGACATTTTAGGCAAAGTCCGCAAGAAAGATGCGGGATTCCGGCACGAACACAGGTTCATTCCGATGGATACGGCAGGTCTTCGCCCTGGAGGTCGCACAGTGCGTTCAGCGCGGCCCGTTGCTCGGCTTCTTTCTTGTTGCTGCCCCATGCCGGCGGAAAAGCCGTATTGCCAATTTGGGCGGCGATCTTGAAGCACTTGCTGTGGTCGGGCCCCTTTTCGTCCAGCAATTGATAAATCGGCGTGGCCCCGTTTTCCCGCTGGGCACGTTCTTGCAGTAAGGATTTATAGTTCCCGCCTGCGGCGCTGCCCGCGGCGCGTTCGATTTCGGCGTCAACATGTTCCAAAGTGAACCGGCGCGCCGCCTCGATACCCCCGTCGAGATAAATCGCGCCCAGCAGGGCTTCGAACACATCCGACAGAAGTGAGGCAGGGACGGTCGGATGCGTGGCCATGCCCTTTCCCAGGATGAGCAATTCCTGCATACCCAGCCTGCGTGCCAACTTGGCACACGTCGCCCGGCTCACGACGATTGATTTAATTCGCGTCAGTTCACCTTCCAGGTACTCCGGAAACCGCTGGAAAAGCCGCTCGCAGACAATGGTTCCCAGGATGGCATCACCCAGAAATTCGAGGCGTTCATTCGAAGCAAGACGGTGTTCGGCACTAGAAGCATGGGTAAGAGCCGCCTTAAGCAAACTCCGGTCCGAAAATTGATACGAGATTCTGTCTTCGCATTCCTGGAATCGGGCCTCAATTTCTGGTTGGTCCTGGAGTTGGGTGGCGTTGCTCATGAATAAGACCTAATAACCGATGCAGCGGAGATGGACCGGGGAGTGCAAGAGCCGAGCCAAGGCGGGAGTAATATTCTGTAAAAGCCTACGAGTCGCACCGGCGGTTGTCAACGCAATTGCCCTACCAGGAAGGAGTTTCGTCGGCTTCCGAGTGTTTCGACTTCACATCACAAGGCCGTGCCAACCGCTTCCTTCGGTTGAGGTACTACCTAGGCACAGGTACAATTCAGGTCGGTAAGCTGAAATAGTTGGATGCAAAGTTATTCCGTGTGGGGATTTGCCTAGTGGCTGGTAAATCGTTGTTGCTCGATCCTTCCACGCTGGATCATCAAAATATCGTGGCGGATATCGAAGAGATCCGTCGGTGCAACCCGCAACGCTATGAAATGGAACAGCTTACGGCAATCATCCATGAGGACCTGGATCAGTTTTTGTGCGCCGGCTACAAGGACATCACACGCGAAGAATTCTGGGTCCGGGGACACATGCCGGGCATGCCCATCATGCCAGGCGTGCTGATGTGCGAAGCGGCGGCGCAACTCTGTTGCTATTACACCCAGAAGCTCGATCTATTCGGAGCGAAAGTCGTCGGGTTTGGAGGCATCGAGGATGTCCGCTTTCGCGAACCCGTCGTACCCGGAGACCGTTTGGTCATTGTAGGAAAACTCGTCAAAATTCGACGAGGAGCGATGGTTGTCAGCCAGTTTCAAGGATTCGTGGGCGACTCGCTCGTCGTGGACGGCACGATCAAGGGAATCGCCCTGCCCGACGACATCCCCTTGGCAAACCCATCCTCATCCGAGAATTAGGTTGGAATTGATATCGTTGGGCCTTGTGATTTGCGGCCCGCGACTTCACGGCCACCGGTGCACGATATTCGAGCGACGCGCGGGCTCGGCGCTTCGGTAGATATTCATGATTTTTCCATTCCGAGACAATGTGCCCACGACGCGGTTTCCTTTCGTGACGTACACAATCGTGGGTGTCAACGTCCTGTTATTCTTCTGGCTAGGCGGCCAGGAACCAACGCGGCAAGCGGAGATCCTGGCTCGGCGACGTTTCGTTCCCAAGCGTGTGGCACAGCTTTTCGATCCACAAGTCAAGGTGACGGTGGATCTCACGCCCCGAGCGGAGCAGATGTTCTTGCCCGTCCGGCCTTTGCGCAAAAGAGTGATCCAATTGCCCGCGGACCGGGGAGAGATTCTAACCTCTTTTATCACCACGCTGTTCTTGCACGGCAGCCTGCTGCATCTGGGCGGGAATATGTGGTTTCTGCTGATCTTCGGCAACAATGTCGAAGACCGCCTGGGGCATTTCCTCTTCCTGGGTTTCTATTTTCTGGGCGGGCTCATCGCTACTTTTAGCCATTGGGGCTTTGCCGCACAAAGCAGCGTGCCCGTCATTGGCGCGAGTGGTGCCGTGGCCGCCGCGCTGGGGGCCTACGCCGTGGCATTTCCCACCGCGTCGGTGCGTTGCGTGGTCTTCTTGTTCATCCTGATTACCGTGGTGGACTTACCCGCTCTGCTCGTGTTGGGATTTTGGTTCGTGGAACAATTGCTGGAAGGGCTTGGCGCGATCCGTTTGGGCATGAATGGTGGCGTGGCCTGGTGGGCACATATCGGAGGATTTCTAGCCGGCATGCTACTCATGCCACTGCTGACCGCGATGCAAAACGCGGTCGCCGGTTCCGGGGAAGAGGACTGGCCAGTATCCTGGTGACTTGGTCGCTCGCCGCGCCCGATACCTCATTTTCCGCCCGTTCCGAAAGAACCGTCTGCATGGGACGTCGTGCTTTACGCAAAATCGATCCGGAACTCGATCTTTCGCGGCATTTTCATGAATTGCCCGAAAATGAAAGTGCCTGGACGCCGCTGGAAATCTTTTCTTGCACACAACCCTTGGAACTGGAGATCGGCAGTGGCAAGGGCCTGTTTCTGCGAAACGCCGCCGAGGCTTGTGCTGAACACAATTTTGTTGGCATCGAGGTCGCCGGAAAATATGCGAAATTCGCGGCGGCGGGCCTGGCGCGGAGTGGCTTGAAGAATGCATGCATGCTACACGGCGACGCACGGCGTTTGGTGCAGCATTTCATGGAAAAAAGTTCCGTGCATCGCGTACACATCTATTTCCCAGATCCCTGGTGGAAAGCTCGGCATCACAAACGCCGCATCATGGCCGCCGAATTCCTGCGACAAGTCGAACGCATTCTGGTCCCTTCGGGCCGGCTGGTCTTTTGGACGGATGTGGAAGCCTATTTCCAGGAAAGCCTAGAGATCCTGTCGCAAGCGACCACCTTGCGGGGCCCGATTGCCGTTCCGGAAAACGCTCCGGCCCACGATCTGGACTATCGTACGCATTTTGAACGCAAAAAACGGAAGGAGCAGGCGAAGATCTTCCGCGCGGAGTTCGAAAAGCCCTCAGTGGATGCCAACCAAAACGACCGCGAAGACGTCAATTCACGGCCAGCGGTAAACCGAGAGCCGAAATACTTCGCTTCCACGGGCCCTTTGTCAGTGGAACGTCGCGTATGATGGACCTCTTGCGTCAGGAGATTGCCGCCGAGGCCCGTTTGCTGGTAGTGAAGGTCGGCACTCGAGTGCTCACGACCCCTTCGGGACAGCTTGACGAAGCACGTGTGGCCACGCTCGCGGAAGACCTGCATGCTACCCGCGCCAGTGGCCGAAAAGTTGTCTTGGTAAGTTCCGGTGCCGTGGGGGCCGGTATGGGGCGGCTCCAAATCGCCACTCGTCCCACGGACGTGGCGCGTCTACAAGCCGTCGCGGCAGTGGGGCAATCTTACCTCGTGCAGGCTTATGACCGGGCATTGCATCGGCTAGGCAGCCTCGCGGCTCAAGTCCTGCTCACTGCCGAAGATTTGAACGACCGCACGCGATATCTGAACGTGCGGAATACTTTGCTCCGCCTACTGGAGTTGGGAGCGATTCCCGTCATCAATGAGAATGATACCGTCAGCGTGGAAGAGTTGGCTACGACATTCGGCGACAATGATCACCTGGCGGCCATGGTGACCAATCTGCTCCGCGCTCCTCTGTTGATTTTGCTCTCCGATGTGAACGGCCTGTATGACGGCGATCCAGCCGATCCATCATCACAAGTTATCTCCACGGTAACGCACCTCGACGATTCGGTGCTGGCGCTGGCTCGTGATGGGGCCCAAGAACTGAGCAAGGGGGGCATGGCCAGCAAATTGGCCGCTGCCCGCATGGCGACGGCCGCTGGGGAAAACGTGATCATCGCCAACGGACACCAAGCAAATATTGTGTCTAGCATTTTGCATGGGGACACCGTAGGCACGCTGATCACGGCACAGCGGTCCACGGTAGCGTCGCGAAAACGTTGGATTGGCTTCACGGCGCGGCCCAAAGGCAACCTGCGACTCGACGAGGGCGCCGTCAGGGCCGTCCGTGAGCAAGGCCGCAGCCTGTTGCCGATCGGGTTGGTTCAAGTCACTGGCGAGTTCGAAAAGGGGGACGTCGTAAGCTTGCGTGACGCGCAGGGAACGGAAATCGCCCGAGGACTGACGAACTACGCGGCTCAGGAGCTAGCTCGGATCGTGGGCTTGCGGACCGAACAAATCACGGGCGTATTGGGACACTGCCCGTATCATGAAGTCGTGCATCGAGACAACCTGGCGTTGACGGGGTAATCCCAGAATCGCCAGGAAACACGGGTCAGGAAGCTTGGGCCAGGGCATCGCGGACACCGACAAAAGCCTGCCGAGCTTTGAGGCAGGTCTGACGAAAAACATTTGGCCGTGGCACACCCGTCAGGCGAAAGGTCTCGATTTGACCATGTCGAAAGACGAGGTTTCCGGCTGGATACCATTCCTGCCCGGGCAGCACTTCCACATCGATTTGGTCGAACCGGTCCAAGGCCACGGCACGGTCTTCCTGGCAGGTAAGCCCCCTTTGCACCACGATCCGGCGATTGGTGAGTTGATATCGCGTAAGGTTCCAGGGAGCCAAACGAAAAACGTACAGTGCCAAGGCAACGGGAATCGTGGCCAGTGCGGCCAAATTGCCCAACGTGAACACGGAACCGATGCCGGCCCGGTTCTGGTACAATTGACCGAGCGCTTGGCCGAGGGAAGTTTCGGCCATGCTGGGAAAGATGGTCATCACCACGGCTTCCCGCTCTTGCGCGGGCGTGACTCCGGAAATCGCTTGTGGCATGTGAGTGGAAAATAAAAAAGTATTGATATTGCGTAAGAGCCGGTAGATTATCAAAGTGCCGAAGGCGGGGCCAGGGGGCACGAATTGTCCAGCCAAAAGTTATTCACGCCCCTCGCCAATGCGGTCGCCCCACACTAGCAATCTAGAGAAAGAAATCGACTTGGGGAGATCCTGATAGCCATGGAATATTCCTGGCAAATGTCGGCTGTCTTGGTCGCGGTCACCGCTGCGGCGTATGTCGTTTTTCGGCGGAGCGTGGAACTGTTTCGACGACCCGGCGGTTGCGGAACAGGCGGATGTTCGGATTGCCCGTCGAATTCCGCCCAGTCCGTGAGTACGCTCCATCAAATTCAGCTACCGCCGGGGCCAAATGCCTCGGAAACTCGGTAGCTACACGCGGACGAGAGGTGTGTTCATCTCGCCACGTTGCCTCTCGTAGCGTTTGCCTTGCCAACTGTCGCGACGCTCCATTTCCGCCAGCAAAGCTCGATGGAAAGCTGGCTTGTCGAGGGTCCATGCCGGCCCTACCAGGTAGGCGGGTGGCGCATCGCCACACAAGCGTTCCACCACGCTGGATGGCGGCAGCCTTTCCAAAAAATCGATCGCCGTTTGAATATATTCCGCTCGTTCCATGAGCTTCACCTTGCCGGAACGTACATCGTCCGCCAGCGGCGTATGTTGGACCGCGTACAGGTTATGGATCTTCACCGCATCGAGCCGCAATCGGGCCAGTTCGCTCGCGGTGAACATCATGTCCGCGTGAGTTTCTCCGGGCAGGCCAAGGATGACGTGGGTGCAGAGTTCAAAACCTCGACCCCAGCTGCGATCCACCGCATCCAGGAACTCCGCGTAACCATGGCCGCGATTCATCCAGTCCAGCGACCGGTCGTGCGCGGATTGCAGTCCAATTTCCAAGGAGAGGTAGGTGCGATCGGCCAACTCCGTCAAATAGTCGAGGACATCCGACGGCAGGCAGTCGGGACGGGTTCCAACCACCAGGCCCACGACGCGTGGGTGTTCGAGCGCGGATTCGTAAAGAGGCCGCAGACGCTCCAAGGGAGCATAGGTATTCGTGGCCGGCTGAAAATAGGCGAGGAATTGTTCGACATCGTAGCGCTGGCGAAGACGCCGGATACCGTCTTCGATTTGATCGAGAATGGCCTGGCGTGGAACTCTCCGGCTCGGACTAAAGCTTCGATTATCACAAAAGACGCAGCCTCCCGTGGCCACGGTGCCGTCGACGTTAGGGCAGGTGAACGCACCATCCACGCTGACTTTTTGCACCCGTTGGCCAAAGCGTCGGCGGAGAAAAAAATTGTAAGAATGATAGCGGTGTCCTGCCTGCCTCCAGCCCGATGAGGCCGGTTGGGTCACCGTCGATTTGATTGACATGCGTTCAACACCTGCCTAGACTGCATTCAGATTGAGAACGTGTATCATATCTGGAACTTCTGAGCGAACTCAACTCGGCTGTGCGGTATCCCATATGTTTGGAGAGTTGATTCCGTTGGGGGGAGGAGACCCCATTCCCCTGCTAAAGAAAATTCTAAAAGTCGGTCGCCGGGAAAGCTGCGACATCGTGCTGCGATTTTCGAATGTTTCGGCGCACCACTGCGAACTGACGATCGATAGCGGATATTGGTACGTCAAGGATCTTAACAGTTCCAACGGGATCAAGGTCAACGACGTACGGGTCACCGAGCGTCGCTTGGACCCGGGCGCGAAGTTGTCCGTGGCGAAGCACCATTATCAGGTCGAATACGATCCGGTAGAGCTCGGCGCCGTCGGCCCTCCTCCGCCGGAGACTATTCCCGTGGACATCATGAGCAAATCCCTGCTCGAAAGAGCCGGGCTGGAATCGGAAAATTCGAACTCAGGCCGCGGCGGACCGAAACGGTACGACGTGATGAGTAACAAGTCCGGCCAGATCAAAGATCCCAATCGGCCTACCTGAGTTTTCTCTGACGGGCTGCATGGATAACCTTTCGCGTCGGCTCTCTTGCCCATCCATGATGGATGAAACGAGAGGAAATTTTTCTTCAATACGAACGGCGGTCGGACACCAAGGTCTTTTTTTGATGGCAAAGAAGCAAATTCGCGCGAAATTACGCAAGAACCGTGCCGCCCGCCCTCGAAAAACCGACTGGACTCGACGCTTCGCCGAAGATGAAGAGGGCCTAGCCGATGAAGTCGCCGTCGAGCGAATTAGCGGCAAGGGAGAGCTGACTCGGAAGAGGACCGTCACGCTTTCGCGGGACGAAGCTTCCAACTCGGCAGTTGACTCCGACCTAATAAAAGGCCGCGTCTTACGTGTCGATGGGCTTATCAGTTGGGTTGCGGAGCCGCAGGGCGAGGTCCACCCCTGCGCGGTAAGGCGTGTGCTCAAGTCTTTGGAGACGGACGCCCGGCATGTGGTCGTGGTCGGAGATTTTGTCCAATTCCGTCTTTCCTCCGAGGGAGAGGGCGTGATTGAACACGTGGAGCCACGGCAGGGCATTTTGCATCGCACAAGCCGTGGCAAACAGCACGTGTTGGTGGCGAACGTGGACCAGGTCGTGATCGTGGCCAGTGCCGCGGAGCCCTACCTCAAACCGAATCTCATCGACCGTTATCTCCTGGTCGCGGATAACGAGGCAATTCAGCCTCTGATTTGCATCAACAAAATTGACTTGGTGGACCCAGCCGAACTGCTGCACACCTGTGGCGTGTACGCGCAAATGGGCTATGAAGTGCTCTTGGTAAGTGCTTCCACGATGTGGGGCATCGGACACCTACGCTCGCGCCTCGCCGACCGGGTAAGTGTTTTCGCCGGGCAAAGCGGCGTGGGCAAATCCTCTTTGCTGAATGCCGTTGATTCTCAATTCAAATTGGATACGGGTGACATCAGTTCCGCCAACCGCAAAGGACGCCACACCACGACCAGTGCCCAATTGCTCCGCCTTCAAATCGGGGGATACGTCGTCGACACGCCGGGAATTCGCCAGTTTCATTTATGGGACATTATCCCCGAAGAAGTGGCTGGACTGTTTCGAGATCTCCGCAGTTATGTCAGTCTTTGCCACTTCCCCGATTGCACGCACTTGCACGAAGACGGATGCGCCGTCCGGGCCGCGGTTCGAGATGGCTGCCTGGATGAACGCCGATACGCCAGTTATACGCACATCGTGGAATCGCAAAAGTCATGACCGTCAACCGTGTTTGTAGGACGCTTGTTGGAGCAACCCATGGCCGCCCGCGAACTTAGCTGGACCAGGGCGTGTCCAACTCAATGCCGGGAGAAGAGCATCGGTCGGGCATGACCTGATTTGCGCGGTTACAATTGAGTAGACTCCCGGTTACGCGGGATTGTTGGATAAACAAACCAGGAGATTGCATGGAAAGAAACCGAACGGACGGGCTCATTAGCGAGAAGGCCGTACTTGCCGGCGTCATGCTCTCGCAAAAGACCTCGCTCGACGATGCTCTCGATGAATTGGAAGGACTGGCCACGACGGCGGGAGCGTCGCCTGTTGGTCAAATCATGCAGCGTCGGCAAACGCCCGACAAAGCAACTTACCTCGGCAAGGGAAAAGTCGAGGAGCTCAAGCGAATGGTGGGGGAACTCGACGCGGACGTGGTGATCTTCGATAACGATCTGTCCCCCGCTCAAACCAGAAACCTGGAAACAGCCACGCACGCCAAAGTGCTCGACCGCAGCGAACTCATTCTCGACATCTTCGCGACGCGGGCCCGCACTTACGAAGCCCGCTTAGCAGTGGAGTTGGCCCAACTACAATACTCGCTGCCACGGTTGAAGCGAATGTGGACTCACTTGTCGCGGCTCAAAATGGGTATCGGCATGCGGGGGCCCGGTGAAAAACAACTCGAGGTTGATCGCCGGCTCGTGGAAAAAAGAATCCATGACTTGAGCCAAGAACTCAAAGCGATTCAAGCTCGTAAGGAGCGGCAAGTCGCCGCGAGGCAAGACCGCATGACCGTTTCGCTCGTGGGATATACCAACGCCGGCAAAAGCACGCTCATGAACGCCCTCACCGACGCGGGCGTCTTGGCGGAAGACAAGCTATTTGCGACGCTGGATACCCGGACCCGCCGTTGGCAACTCCCCGGTTGGGGACCAGTTCTGCTCAGCGACACCGTAGGATTTATTCGCGATTTGCCCCACCATCTGATCGCAAGTTTCAAGGCGACCCTGGAAGAATCGAGGCAGGCAAATTTATTGTTGCATGTGGCGGACGCGTCTAGTCCCAGCGTCCACGAACAAATCGCCTCGGTGCAAAACGTCTTGCAGGAAATCGGTATCCAAGAAAAAGGTACGTTGCTAGTCTTGAACAAAATCGACCGGCTCCCCAACCCGATCGAATTGGATCTCTTGTTAAAACGCTACCCGACCGCAATTCCAGTCAGCGCACGGAGCTGTGAGGGCCTCACGCGCTTAGCGGGCGCTGTGAGCCAGGCGCTCAGCCGCAATTTCCTCAACCTGGAAATTGAAGCCCCCGTCTCCGACGGCGAATTGTTGGCGTTTCTGGCCTCACATGGCGAGGTACTTTCGAAGCATTTTGACCAAAATCGGGTGATTATCCATTGCCGGCTACCACAGCGATATCTGGGCCGGGTGCGCCGCGATGGCGTGGCCTTGCGATACCGTGATCCCCAATCAGACGACGAGCTTTCAGTGCTATCGGAAGAGGAAGCAAATCCCCAAAATCGCATCGAAGACGTCGCCTGAAAAACTGGCATCGCTGAGCGTCGATTCGCCAAGCTGATCGCTTCTGGCCAAATAAAACGCTGGGAGCAAACTGGCGCTCTTGGCAAACTTGAGCAGCTTCGGGCCATGTCTTGCGCAAAATTGAACACCCTGTGCAGAATTAGACACTTCTAGCTGGACGCCCTTCTTTCGTCATTCAAGATCGCCCTAGAATGCTGCCGTTTTGGCAGCCAATTTTTCAGCGACTTGAGCGAATGATAGAATGACTGCCTGCATCTTAAACGATCGATCGTTCTAAATGTCTAATAGGCAGGGTGTTGCGCCTCGATTTGATTTGGGCTTCGATGCGTGGCCGACCTTCAGATGTCCGGACCAAGGCTCACGATTCCCACGCCGCCGCTTGTAATGGCCGGCAAATCATACAGACTCCTCCCTAAACATGTGGGCAATGGCGAGTCTCCGGGCGGAATGATTCCGGAATTTGCAAGTCGTTTGCCAGTTTTGTTTTAAGGGATGGTTCTTTTGGGATCTCGACAAAAAACGGTTTATCTTAACACTTCCGGTATGCGAGTTGCCCCATACATTTCACGCGTCGGGAATTGCTGGAAAATGCGGAATTTTCCCAATCGGATGTAACGTTTGACACCTTGAGTTCGTCTAAGGCGTGTTATCATACGTCTTCCAAAAGAGAAGCGGCGACTAGGGGTCCGGAGCCTGTTTCAAGAGCAGAGGAAATAGCTCCCTGACACCCCGAACTTTACCAGAGAATTGAGCGTAGAAATGATGACAACTATCAAGGATCGAAGCCGGTCGGTTCGACGCGAGGAGCTCGCATTGGCTTCCCTCACGGATGAACAACTGCTTCGAACTTATCGAATGCAGCAAGATCGAGCGGCATTCCATGAGTTGGTCCATCGCTATGAAAGGGATCTCTACAACTACCTGCGTAGATACCTCGGGGATGGAACTCTCGCGGAAGACGCATTTCAGCTCACTTTCTTGCAAGTGCATTTGAAATGCGACCAATTCGAGGAGGGACGCAAATTCAAGCCTTGGCTTTATGCGATTGCCACCCACCAGGCAATCGATGCCCAGCGGCGGGGAAAACGCCATCGTATGGTCAGCTTGGATCAAGGGAGCCACTCGAAAAGTGACGAAGACCAATGGTCCCTGCACGAATTGTTGGTCAGCGGGGAATCGTTGCCCGGTTCACATCTCGAGGCCACCGAACGTCGAGAGCAGGTCCAGAGGATTATCGAGCAGTTGCCCGAATCCCAACAAGTGGTCGTGAATTTGGTGTATTATCAAGGCATGAAATACCGTGAAGCTGCCGAAGTTTTGAGAATTCCCGTGGGGACGGTGAAAAGCCGGCTTCACTCGGCGATTCTCAAATTCGACGAAGCCTGGAAGCGTAACGACGGTTCGAACCACCATGAATGATCGGGAGCGACAGCTTCTCATTGGCTACCTGCTGTCCGCGTTAGAGGACGAAGAGGCCGAGTTCGTACGTCGCCAATTGCGACAGTCGTACCAGTGGCGGGAAGAATGCGAACGGATTGAACAGTCGCTGGATCGGCTCAGTTCGGATGAATCAGAACATGAGCCGCCGGACAATCTCGCGCACTTTACCTGCCGTTTCGTGGCCTGCACGGCGGAACTTCCCTCCCCTAAGTCGACACCTACGGCAGCACTACCAGCAACGTCTTCGTCTAGTTCTTGGACGCTTTCGGACATGATCGTCGCGGCGGGCGTTTGTTTCGCCATGGCCATGTTGCTCGCTCCGGCCGTAAACCAAAGCCGGCATCAGGCGCGGATCATGGCTTGTGCATCGAATTTGCAGCAAGTCGGACTCGCCTCGCTACAGTACCGTCAGTACTTCCACGGATATTTTCCCTATGTACCCGTGCGTGGTAACCAGGCCGTCGCTGGAGTTTTCGCGCTACGACTCATCGATCATGGTTTCTTGCCGAACCATCGAGTTTTTGTTTGTCCGGGCTCCGAGACTTTGGATAGTGCGGACGAACCTTCCTGGCCTACCATGGCTCAGTTGAACGCGGCCATTGGCGCGGAAGTGCTTCGACTGCACCAACAAATTGGTGGGACTTATGCCTACGCCGTGGGTTACCGTGACGCGGATGGTTACCGAGCGGTGCGAAACGGAAATCGGTTGAATTACCCTCTCGTGGCAGACGGACCGAGTTGCCGGCTGACCGGGATGCCGAGCCGGCATCACCGCGATTGCGGGCAAAATGTGTTGTTCGAGACCGGACAGGTGCGGTTCGTGTGTGGCCAGGAAATTCTGGAAGGGATGCACCGCAATGACCGATCGGAGGTAGCCGCCGGCGTGCATCGCGACGATGCCGTGTTGGTCGCGGGTGACCGCCCCCCCATACCGTTGGTCTACGCCTCTTCGCGTTGACTTCTCTCCACCCCTTGCAACAAGGGGTGTGGCCCCATCGCGCATCATTTAGCGTGCTGGTTGCCCAGAGATTCTTGTCTTCTGCGACATGATCGGTATGCTTCCTTATGGAAGTCTCCGTATGACTTTGCCATGTGGCAACGTTCCGTCGATATGTCTCTGCGTGGAAACAAGTTGTGAGTACGAATCCTTCATCGCCCGGCGGAAAACAAACTTCGCACGAAAGCGAACTGGCCTCCCCAGAGCGAGCCCGGGCGGGCCACTGGGTGGGTGTGATCATGCTCGGCTTGATCGCGTGGGGAATTTTTCATGCCGTCGGAGCGTATGGCCTCAACCAGAATCCTTGGCGTGCGGTGATGGTTTTGGCTTGCAGCGGACTGTTTCTTGGTTTTTGGGCGGTTCTATTACGAACACGCGACCGGAAACTCGGCAAATCGACGTGAGACTTCCAGTGTGGATCTCAGAGTAAATTCTCCGTGATCCAGTTCTTGGGTGACGGACGGACTAATTCCGTGGTCTCGGAATCTAGCGGCAAGCCAACCTGAAGCACCAATGCGCATGCGGCTCCGAACGAAGGATCCGCATCGCTTCAGGGATTTGGGCGGCCAACAGGGAGTGAGCAGATGAAACCAACATCCCCATCCACGGTAGACCGTCGTGTATTGCCGGACCGCGCGACGGCCGGGTTATCGATCGGCGGATATCTCATCGAACGATTACAAGACTACGGCATCGGGCACGTATTTGGCATTCCCGGTGATTATGTCCTTTCTTTCTATTCGATGCTTGAACACAGCCCCGTCGATGTCGTGGGATGTACGCGCGAAGACTGCGCCGGCTTCGCGGCGGATGCCTACGCCCGGGTCACCGGAATGGGAGCCGTATGCGTGACGTACTGCGTGGGGGGGCTGAGCCTTTGCAATTCCATTGCCGGAGCTTACGCCGAAAAGTCTCCCGTGGTCGTCATTTCGGGTTCACCCGGCTTGCAAGAGCGGCACAACAATCCGCTTTTGCATCACAAGGTCCGCGATTTTCGTACGCAGTACGATGTGTTCGAAAAATTGTGTGTCGCGGGAACCGAATTGAACGATGCCAACATCGCGTACAGCGAGATCGACCGTGTGCTCGACGCCGCTGCCCGCTTCAAACGGCCGGTATACATCGAAATTCCCCGCGACATGGTTTCGGTCGTTCCGCCCTATCCACATCGCTATTTGCAATTGCCGGTTCCCAGTGACCTCCATGCTTTGGAGGAGGCGGTGGAGGAAGCGCGGCGGCTCATCGCGGAGAGCAAGAAACCGGTCATCGTGGCCGGAGTCGAGATACAGCGATTTCAACTCGAGGATTTGGTAGTCCAATTCGCCGAACAGACGCGGATCCCCATGACCTCCACGCTCTTGGGCAAGAGCGTGATCCGGGAAACGCATCCTCTGCATGTCGGCTTGTATGAAGGGGCCCTCGGGCGGGAAGAAGTCACCAATTTCGTCGAGGAAAGCGATTGCGTGATTCTCTTGGGCACTTTCATGACCGACTTGAACCTCGGCGTGTACACGGCCAACCTCGACCCGGCGCGTTGTATTTATGCCACGAGTGAACAATTGCGGATTCGATATCACCACTATCATGATGTTTCGCTGCGGGACTTCATGGAATCGCTCGTTGCCGCGCGACCGGCCCCTACCTCGAGAACAATTCCTTTCGAGACCGCATCGGAACCCGCGAATTACCAACTCGAGGCGGACGCGCCCATCACGATTACCCGCTTGATGCGTCGACTGAATCGGGATTTGACGGATGAGACTATCGTCGTGGCGGACATCGGCGATTCCCTTTTTGCCGCGTCAGAGCTCGTGATTCATGGTCACAGTGAATTCTTGAGCCCGGCGTATTATACGTCCATGGGTTTTTCCATCCCCGCCGCGTTGGGAGCTCAAATCGCGCGGCCCGACAGTCGCTTGGTGGTCTTGGTGGGAGACGGAGCTTTCCAAATGACGGGCACGGAATTGTCGACCATCGTGCGGCGAGAATTCGATCCCATCGTCATTCTGATGGACAACCGTGGCTACGGGACGGAAAGATTTCTCCATCCGGGAGATTTCAACGAAATCCATCCTTGGTACTACCACGCGCTGCCCGAAGTTTTTGGAGGGGGCAAGGGATATGAGGTGCGCACCGAAGGAGATTTCGATGATGCCCTGCAAAAAGCGTGGCAAGACCGCTCCGGCTTCAGCCTGATCCATGTCCACCTCAGCGTGGAGGACAAAAGTGTCTCGCTAGACCGACTGGCAAAACGCCTGAGCCAACGCGTCTGACTCTCTACTTCGCGGTCAGCGCCGCGCCATCACGTACCTCTCCAGAAACAATGGACAGTCGGCACGCTGGGAATCTGGCGCCGCCAAGCCGTTCCCGATAGGCGAAAACGGCTCCCTGCTTTACTGTTTCAAAATCGTATTCCGCCACGCTTTCCGCACAGGATCACCACCTGGGTACATTCGGCGTACCGAGCGCGGGTCCTCTTGCAACGTGGATATTTCGCGGATTCCGTGAATTTCAGGAAAATGGTACTGGTCAAATTCACGGCCTTTTCTTATTGTTGCGTAGATCGTCTGACCTTTGTGCTTGGCCTACGCATGTCGATTCCGCTTCATGGATCGGGCCATATCTCATGGAGGGCAGGACGGTTGGGGGAACATGAACCGCCCGCCTAAAAAGCCATATTGCTCCGCGAGCGGAAGGGGGTTCATGGTTTGGTGGTGACTGACTCGAATTCTGGATAAAGGACTTTTGCAACGATGGCGGACTCTCAATTGCCAGATGCGGAATTGGATGTATTGGCTTGTCTCTGGGAAAACGGTAGATGCACGGCGCGGGAAGTCCGGGAGTCGATGGACCATTACCGTCCCATGACCCATTCCGCTGTCTGCACGCTACTGCAGCGCCTACAAGACAAGAAGATGGTTTCCCGGAAGAAAGGCCCGATCGGGAAAGCCTTCGTCTACCAAGCGACCTCTTCCGCGAAGAAGATGTATAAGCAAATCGCTTCCGACTTGTTGCGGCGGGTGTTTTTTGGGAAGACGGACATCTTCGTGAAGACCGTGCTCGAAGCCGGATCTCCTTCGTTGGAAGAATTGGACGAAATCGATCAGGCCGTGAAAGAGCTGCGGGCCAAGAAGGCCAAACGTAAACGTTCTCGCTAGCGCGAGCGGCGAGGAGTATCTTGGTGGAAAACTACCAGTGGCAAGGCGGCGAATTTTCAAGGAGTCCGCGAACCTTCACCGCCGGGAGTGGACCACGATGGATCAATCTGTGTTGACGGTGCGAGAGGGCTACCTCGCGATGTACGATTTACTGTATCGTTTGTATGAGGATACCGGCGCCGATTATTTGGCCAACCTGCTGGGAGACATGAGCTTGCTTGAGGATGGTGTCTCTGCCGATCCCGCCATGTCGGAAGACTGGGAGATCGCCGTGAGCCGAGTCAAGGAAGGCAAAGTCGATGCCAGTCTGCGCCTCGCACGGGATCCGCCGGGGTAGTTGTGCCCCTGGATCGAATCGCGATTCTGAAATCAGTCCAACCGATTCGACATTCGGCCCAACCTTATCTTGAGTAGCAACCGGTTCAAATCGGCCTTCGCGTTGGTTTGTGCCGGAAGAGGGGATTTGTCCGCTGCACATTCCAATTCGGCCATGAGCCACGTGTATTCACGCTGGTGAAACTCTAAATCCGCCAGGGGGAGTTTTCCTCGCTCCGGACCGGATTGCTTTCGCTCGATGAGCTCGTCGAGGTAGGACAACTTCGCCTGTGCGTTGAGCATTTGCAGATTCGCCTCGACTTCGCCCGTCCGCATGAGATGAATACCGGTCAGCAGCACTCGGTATGTATACAACAGCGGCTTGACGCGCGGCGGCGTCTCCTTCTGGAACAGCTTCCACTGCCTCTCCGCGAAACCAAGATAGTGATGGGCATGATGCTGGGTGATGCATTTCTGGCCAATCCTCCGCAACTCCTCATGTTCGGGCGTCGTCCAAACCACCAGCGGTGAAAACAGTTGCTCCAGCACATAGCCGTTTCGCTGGAGCAGCATGTCAAAAAACTTCTTGGCTTCGTGCGTGACCAGATCCAGCTCGATCCCATCGAAGATGCCTTCCCGTTCCACCGTTTTCGGGCCTGGGTCGAGCCCGACGACTTCCTCCAACGGCAGCAGGTGCACGCCACGCAGATCAAAATCTGAATCCGGCGACGGAAATCCGTATAAGTGGGCTCCGCTGACCGTGGCGAATAAGAGCGGGTAAGGGTGTGCATCCACATGCCGGCGGAGTTGATCAAGGGGAATCATTGCTGTCTCTATGGGCGGAACGTTTGGACAAGTTCGATCGGCCCGACAATGTTCTCATTCAGCGCACGTGGGTCTTCCACGGGGATCCAATATTCATGGTAGTTCCTCTCCGACAGCCAAACGCCGCGCGCGAATGAGAAATTGATTCGCCCGGCCATAATCGGGAAGTTCCGGAAGTTTCGTGCTTGCAAACGCTTGGTCCAATTCGTCCTGAAGGCAGAGTCGCCAGGCGTCGATTTCCGGCCAGGCCATTTCGCCATTTTTGATGCTCAGCAAAGCCTTCCGATGTTCCCTCACATCCACGGGTACAACCCCTTCCCGCAAAACATGGATGCCCGAAAGCAAAAGGCGAATCAAATGCATCGCTTGCTTGGGTTTCACCTTTCCCTGACGGCGTAGCGCGGCCTGCAAGCGTTCGAACTGCGACGTTGCGTAGCCGCCATAGGTCTGATACACGCGTTTTGAGAGGAACGCTTCCCGCATGTCGAGCAGTTCACGTGCCAGAGGCGTCGCCTGCTCCACGAACGGCGTGTACAGGCACTCCAGAATGTTTGGGTTTCCCTTGAGCGCCGGCACGAGAAATTTTTGCAGTTCCCAATACACTTCCTGCGTTGCTTCGTTTTCCAATTGCTCCGGTACGCCATGGAGCGACCAATGCAGATCCGCCGGCGGCAAATAGATACCTCGGCGATCCGTGTCCGAGTCAGCGGAATCGAGGCCGAATGCCCGCGAGCCTACGATGCACCGGTAGATCACGCGTCCATACATTCCCGGTTGATCAAGATGCATGCTCGAATTGGGAAGCGGAGCCTGTTCGTACTCCCCCAGCGGCACGAATTCGTTGTGATGGAGAATTGCTTCGAAGCCGTCGAGAAATCGGATGCGGTAGGCTTGCCGATGATCCTCCGGTGCTCGTACGACGATCCCCGCCGCTCCCGCCGGATGCACGGTATGCCCGCTCGATCCGTGGACCGGAACACGGGCTACCACCCGCGTTCCCACGGGGTGGATAGGGTGAACACCGCCTGGGACAGAGCTGTTCATACGGCATCGCCTCGAACACGATTCGTATTCCTCGAATCCCGGGCACGCCTTGGCCTTCTTGTTTCAGTGTTAAGGCCTGGCGCGCGAAGAACGGGCGAAGGCTTCGAACCTCCGCCCGTTTGAAACTCTATGTTTTCGAAATTTGTAGGCGTTGCGAAACGGCGGCATGAAGCCCGACAGCTCGCCCCGCGAGACGGAACTGCAAAGCGGTTTAGAAGTGGTAGTTCGGATTGCGGCGGTCAAAGTCTGCGTCAGTGAAGCCGTTGTTGATCTTAAGATTCATGTAGGTGTACTGTTCGGTTAGTTCCGGCTTGCCGCCGGGCGTCTGGGGCCAATCATACGCCTCATAACGAATGGGAATTCCCCATTCATTGTCCATGTAAATTCGGGCCAGGTGATAGCTGAATTCGGGGCGTTTATTCTCGTGTTTCACTTCCAGACAGGTCGTGACGCGAGCATTGGCTCCGCGGCCCAGCTTCGCTTGGTGATAATATTGCACCTTGCAGTCTGGGAAGCGTAATTCGCCGCTGGCTCGCTCGATGAGCCGCGCCGTCAGGTTTCGGATCCCCATTTCAGTGATAGGATACCGCTGCCCACGCATGGCCAGCATACCCTCTGGGTCGAGTTCCACTGATCCGAGGCGAGCCCGCCAACCGCTGCCCGCATGGCCGACAAGCTTTCCGTCGTTGCGGCCTTCGACATAGAGGCATTCCTGCCCCTTCAGGTCGGCCGGGCCCAGAAAGTGCATGTAGACACTGAACGGCTCATGCCGCACTTTGGCATAAATTACCTGCATCGGACCCAATTCGCCATCGATCCGTTCACGTTTGTAAAAGGTGCAAGCGTAATCGCGAATGTTGGAATCGATTTTTCCCAGGGCCTCTTGCGCCATTTTCAGCGGATAAATCAGAGGATGCTCCGGAACGTCGCCTCCCAGAGGCCGGGCCGAGGGTGTTTCCGCGACGCGGTAGACTGGCTCCTTGAGACCATCACGGCTTTGCGCGGCCGGCTTTTCGGCCCATCCCAAGCGGGCCAAAATCGCCAAAACGCCACAAAATAGCAGGGGCACGATAAACTTCGACGAGCGGACGTTTCTTAGGGCCATGCAATTTCTCTCCCTTCAGGCTCGATTAGTGCGCCCGGAAGGCGCCTGCCCCCGCCAAGGCCGGGAGGGTCAGTTCGACTCTCCCGCCATTGCAATTGGCGCGCCACTCTCCGTCACGAAAGGCCAACGGATGTTGGCACGGCGGCATTTTCCTCGCGAAAGTGCAAGCGGAAAACCGCTCCACTTTAGGTGTTATCGAATCCCCAGGACCACATGGATTACATTCCCGTGGGGAAGTGGATATCTTACCCTAATCGATTTCTGCGGAAAGACACAACTCGACTTCCACCTCACCAAGGTTGAAATATGGCATCATCGGATGCATTTTTGCAACGGGAAGCGTCCCAATTGGGCGTACCATTCCAGCTTGAAGGCATCATCTCCCAGCCATTCGAGCAAAATACCTATGTAGCCTGCCTGCCCGGATCGACGGAATGCGTCGTTGTTGACCCGGGCATGCAGCCGGCAAAAATTACCGCCTTGCTGGAAGATCGCGGGTGGGTCCCCAAAGCACTGTTGATCACGCACGGACACAGCGATCATATCGCGGGTATTCCCGCGATGAAGGATCGATGGCCAGACTGTCCGATCGTCATCGGCAAAAACGATGCGGACTGCCTAATCGATCCGGGCCGGAATTTGTCCGCCGCGTTTGGTCTGCCACTGGTAACTCGGCCCGCTGACATCGAACTCAAGGACGAGGATACGTACGAGGCGGCGGGCTTTACCTTCGAGGTCCGGGAAATCCCAGGCCACTCGCGAGGACACATCGTGTTCATTGCAAGCTGCGATCCGGTTTGCGTATTCGGCGGAGACGTGCTGTTTGCCGGCAGCATCGGTCGGACCGACTTCCCCGATGGCAGCCTGGAAACTCTGACTCAGGGGATTCACGAGAGACTATTTACGTTGCCAGAAAATTCCGTCGTCTTTCCCGGGCATGGAGGACTCACCACCATCGGTCGGGAAATCGAAACGAACCCGTTCGTCGGTCGGCCTGCGGGGTTTCAGGGAACGTAGAGCGAGCGCTCTGCCTTGCGGCGATTTTCAATAAGGCTTAGGGGGATAGCGGTCGATCACGTTCTGCAGCGGAAAATCTTCTGGGAACGGCTCTTCGACCTGGTCCAGGATCTCGCGATATTGTTCGATGACCTTCGAGAGATCCTCGCCCGTGGTGCGGTCATCCAACATCGAGGGAAACTCGTCCAAGACTTTTTTCCAGTATTTCAGACCCTCGGCATACGATTCCTTCGCGCCATTGGGATCCCCGCTCGCCCGTTTTTCCGCCCCTTCGTGGACAAGTTCTCGCGCCAGTAGTGCGTCGTCCGTACGTTCCATCAGACAGCGGGCGCGCCAATAGTCGAAGTTCACGATGTCGCGGTAACGCTGCGTGACCCTAGCGCTCTCTTCGATATCCTCCAATTGATTGGCGATCCGCAACGCTTGGATGCCGTCTTCGCCCTCGATATGGCCGGCGACTTCCCGATGCGTGACTTCCGTAATTTCGCGGGCTTCCGAAGCCCGGATGTGCTGGTCTCCGACCCGTTCCGAGACGGGAAGATCCAAAGCCTCCCGCTGTGCCGCGGTGAGCGTGGCCCGCTTTTGATCGATCAGTCGCTGCCGCAAGCCGGGGGCCAATGCCTCCAACTTGTCACGCAGTTCTTGGGCCTGCTCCTCGAGCGCCTCACGTTCGTTCAACCGGATATCGAAGCCGTAGGACGTGGGCGTATTCATGTTCCCGTAGGCAAGCCACTCTTCGGCGGACTGGGCCCAAGCTGCCTTGGCGAACTCCCCAAATCGTCCGTCTTCATTCAGGTTCGCCGAGTAGTTGATCTGAGACATGGGGGCGTCGGCGTAGAAGATCAGCGGGCTCATACCGCGCAATGAACTGCCCCGGGCCACGGCTTCTTGGGCACGAAGAAACCACTCTTTGCCCACGAGCCAATTGTCGAAATCTTCGGTCCGAGCGCGGGCACCATGAAAATCCTCGTCGTTCTTGAACAGACGGCGGAACTGCTTCCTCTCATCGGCCCGACCGATTTTTTGGCAGATGAACCAACCCACGTCCCAGAGTAGCTTCGGGTGGTCACGGTTGAAAAGCGTGCCGCGCTGGATGTATTCGATGCCCTGCTTCACCCAATAGTAGCGGTCTTTGTAATCGTCGAATTCGGCGGAGACGTTATACGACAAATTCCAAGCTTGGAAGCGCCAGACCGCCGCGAAGTTGGGTTGGACTCGTGTAATCTGGTCGAGCGTGGTCTTGAAGCTGGTCCAATCCTCGACGAGTTTGTAATGATTCGCTTTCTCCCAAAGGATGTTGGCCGCGATGCCGGTCATCCCCAAGGACGCCAGGCGGATGGTCTCACTGGCCGGATCGATTTCCCCCAGATTTGCCTGAGCCAATTGGTGCTGTTGACGCAATTGCGCCAGCATACCGCCGGGAGATTTGTTGGTGGCGGGCCGGCTAATCATCGCCAACGGGACCAGCAGGGCCGCGATGATCACGAAGTAGACCACTTTGCGGATCAGGCTTTTCCACTCTTGTCTCATTTGGCAACCTCTCGTGTCTTCATGAAAAAGAACCCGGCAACGAACACGGCGGCCAGATAGCCGAATGTCGCCACGAGGTTCTGCAAGGCCAGATCCCAGGGAATGTTGTATCCGTTGGCGACATAATCCGAGCTATCAAACTGTCGAAAGTTCGGCAGGATGTAGCCCATCCGCACCATGACAAACATCACGCCTTCATCGAGCAGTTGGGCCACGCGATTTCCGAGCGTGTCCTCCAAGGGCGAGACCAGATTCTTCTGTGTCAGCAAGCGAATGAGTGCTTCGATTGGCCCTCCGCCGGAAACGGTTTCCGTGGCAACATCGGTCACGAATTTCGTGAAAAAGCCCATGATGATGGCCGCCAAGGTGGCGATCATGGCGACCGCCCCGTTAAGGAACGTGCTAAACATGACCCCAAAACCGGTCACCAGCACCATCTGTGTCCAAATGCTCAAATAGCCTTTGACGAAATTCATGGCAAACGGCGCGTCGTCCGCCTTGAGGTAGACATCCGCTTGAGCCATGCCGAAATATTGAGCCGGGTCGAGGCATTTCACGGCCAACTCAAGTTTGCCGTCCGACACGAGGTCTTCAAACAGGTCAAGTTTGTTGCCCTTCTCATCTTCCAATTCAAAGGGAATAAACTTGCGGTCCGTGTAGAATTCACGGGCGACAAAGATTTGCTCCGAGCTTTGAATGTCTGGCTTATCCGGGTTCCTGATGACGTAACTACCGGGAATTCCGCGTTCGACATCCCCTTTGTAAGTCCGAAAGACGCGTAACGTCATTTCGAAGGGAATCCCGTCCGGAAATTCTTCGGGAGGAAAACGCTCGCGAGTAATACCGGGAAATCTCCAAATCGCTGCCGCCGCCGAACCCCCTTCGATAAAACTGCGGTACATCCATTCGCTGCCCGTATTAACCCCCTTGGACGCGGGCCGCCCCGCTCGATCCAAAAAGCTCAACTTGCCGTAGATTGGCACTCGGGCGGTAAAGGTGCCTTCGGGCGGGCTCACCGAATAGGTTGTTCCTTCGGGACTATCTTCCGCGCTGATCGGATGCCAATGACTATTCCGGAAATCGGTCGCTAGGTTACCGTCGGCATCCTCGAATATGACATGACGGTGTTCCTGTTCCGTCGTCGTGCGGAAGCGTTCTCCTTCGGGAAGCTCCTCTACCAATTCCGGATCATCCAGGAGCACTACCTCATGAGTATGGTTCACGGAGCGAAACACGAAGATGTAGCTGCTGATGCCCATCACCAGCAGCACGACCGTGCCCACCAGGGAAAAGCCGATCACACGTCCCAGCACGATTTCACCGGGACGCACCGGCTTGGTCACGATGGTGTAAATCGTGCGTGATTTGACGTCGTTAGGAATGCTAAACACGCTCAAAAACAGCGCGAGCAGCAGCACCAGATAGGTCGTGGCGGTGAGCACGAAGCTCAAATAAAGCTTGCCCGCGTCGTGGCTGGAATTGTCGAGAAACCAACCAGCGAACAAGAGAATCGCCAAAAACACGGCGAAAACAACCAATACTCGCCGGCGGACGGACTCTTGAATGGCGAGCCAGGCGAGCGCGAATACCCGGCGGGGAGAAATCTGTAGGATTTCCTTAATGCTCGTCGTCACCACGCGGTAGACCACGTCGCCGCCTGCCAGCGGTCCATACCGAACGGCACAAATCAAATAGCTGGCCGCGAGAGCGAATACTGCGACGGCGACGGCAACCGTCAAGAAAAACGGTACCGCCAACTGGAGCCACTCGAAGAATGGGATGATTTCCGTTTCAACTACCATGATTTCGCCAGAGAGTATTACGGCTCAGCGGAGGACGCTGTTCGCAAGGGTTGCCAAGAAAACACAGCCTGCAAGGGGAGGGACTACTGCGGACGCGCGCCAGGACGCTCCTCGCTTTCGCGGACGATCCGGAGAAAGAGCTCTTCCAACGTCGTGCTCGGATTGTCGAGACTCAAGAGTTCCCCCTGGTGTCGCTGGATCACTTCGCGAATCTCGGACTTGGCTTCCTCGCTCAGTCCTCGGGCCCGGACTTCCGTGACTTCGTCCACCTTTAGCAAGGAATCCACTCGCCCCAATTCCTTGAGCTCGCCTTGGTAAAGAATCGCGATGCGGTCACACACGTCCTGCACGTCGGCCAGCAGGTGGCTGCACATCAGCACCGTCTTTCCCTCGTCCCGAAGCTTGATGATGAGGTCCTTCATTTCACGGGTCCCGATCGGGTCCAAACCCGTTGTCGGTTCGTCGAGCACGATCAATTCCGGATCGTTGATGAGGGCCTGTGCTAGGCCAATACGGCGCGTCATGCCCTTGGAGTATTCCTTGAGTTGGCGACGCTTGGCCCAATTCAGGCCCACCATATCGATCAGTTCTTGCGTGCGGCGTTTGCGGACCTCCGCCGGCATGTCAAACAACCGCCCATAAAAGTCGAGCGTTTCCTCGGCGTTCAAGAACCGGTAGAGGTAAGACTCCTCCGGTAGATAACCGATGCGTTCATTTTTGGAGACGTCGCTGGAATCCTTGCCAAACACCAAGGCCTTTCCCGTGGTGGGAAAAAGCAGGCCCAACAGCAGTTTGATCGTCGTCGTCTTGCCGGAACCATTAGGTCCTAGCAAGCCGAAGATTTCTCCCCGGTGGACCTCCAGATCGAGCGGCTTGAGCGCGCGAACTTTTTGGCGACCCCAAAAATCTCGGTAGGTCTTCGAAAGGCTGCGGGTTTGCACAATGGCTTCAGGTGCCGCGGGCGTGGAGGGAGCGGCCGCCTGAGCCGCTTCGGTCGTCGCACTCATGGTTTTCTTCGCAAGAGGAACAGGTACGAAAAATGATTCTCATCCGGCTGGCCGAAAAAGACCGTGCCCGATTTCGCGGACGGATGCACAGCGAACGCCATGCGCCCCACAGGGGGAGGTGCTCTCGCGCGCCGGCGGTCAAAAGAGCAGGCAGCATGTTGCCATACGCCTGCCAACCACGAAACAAGGGAAGCCGGGACAAAGTGCGCGCTTTTGGTGGTTGTCCCCGACCAGATTTGTACTTTACGTAATGGGAAAACGACTTGCAAGCAACTACGCGGAAACTTAACGAGTTGCTCGAAATAAAAATCAAAAAGCCAAAATTTCGGACAGAAAACTCGGCATTAGACACTCCAGCTTGACACAACCCAAGACTTTGACGCCAAAAAGGCCGGCGGCAGTGAGAAAGCCCATTCGCGGATTTAAGGGGGTCAATCATCCAACCCCAGATATTCCGTGGGAACCGCGCGGAGAACCTCTTCGGTGCTGGTGACGCCCTGAGCGACCTTGAGCAAGGCCGACCGGCGAAATTCGAGCATCCCCTCGCTGATAGCCCGCTGCTCCATATCGCGGGAAGGGCGACCTTCGTTGATAATCCGCCGGATTTCTCGGGAGATCGACATCACTTCAAATACACCGGACCGCCCACTGTAGCCGTCCGGATGTTGGGGATCTCCTTTGCCGGGACCGTAAATCACGGTGCCTTGATTCGCTTCCAGCCAAGGCTTGAGGTCTTCGAAAGTATGTGGGGACTCGCTCACGTCGAAGGCGATTTTCGTCTCCGGACAGAGCGTCCGCACGAGCCGCTGAGCCACCACGCCCAGCATACTGCTGGATAGAAAATGCGGATGCACGCCCAGGCTAAGCATGCTTTGGATCGCTGCCGCCGCCACCGGGGCGTGCAGCGTGGCGAAGACCAAATGCCCGCTGTTGGCCGCCCGCACGGCGGTTTGGGCCGTGACCGAATCCCGAATTTCCCCAACCATGATCACGTCGGGAGATTGCCGCAGAACGCCTCGCAACAAATCAGGAAAATCCACGCCATGTTTGAGATTCACTTGGCACTGGCGCACTCCTTGCACGGCGTACTCGATCGGGTCCTCGATCGTGTAGATCTTCCGCGTACCATCATTGAGATGTTGCAGGCAGGCATACAAGGAAGTCGTTTTACCCGAACCGGTGGGGCCCGTGACCAGGATCAGGCCGCTGGGGCTGCTCAGCATCGAGAGCAACAGTTGGAACTCCCGCCTGGACATGCCTAGTTGTTCCAAGGTGAGGGATTGCGTCTCCCGATCAAGCAGTCGCATCACGATGTCTTCACCGAAGAGCGTGGGAATCGAGCCGATTCGCAGATCGACTCGGCGGCCGTCTTGCAATCGATGCAATCGCCGCCCATCCAGAGGTTTTCTCTTCTCCGCGATATCCATCTCCGCCAGTGCCTTGATGTTCACGGCCATCCGCCGGCCTTGCTCGCTGGAGGTCGTGGCCAGCGTGCGGACGATGCCCAAATGCCGAACGGAGATACGGGCGCTGGATTCTTCCGGCGCGATGTAGAGATCGCTGGCCCCCATGGCGGCGGCCTGCTCAATAACGAGCTTCACCGCGTCTTCCGCGTCGAGCTTTTCCAGTTGCACTTCCTTGAGGAAGCCTTGGGGGGGCTCGCTCATGAATCGGAATCCTCTTGTGCGATGTGTAGCGCGTCGGCTTCCGTGTCGGCCAAATGGAATACGCGGTCCATGCGCAAGATCTTCAAGATGTGCTGAATGGTGGGGGCCACCGAATGAATCACCAACCGGCCACCCGATTCTCGGCAGCGCTTGTGACGCTCCAACAGCCAACTGACGCCGCTGGAGTCCATATAGTCGGATCGGGACAAATCGAGGAGAATCGTCCCCTGGTAGGCGTCGTCTCCCAAAAGCTCTAGCAGCAGATCGACGTCCGGTTGAATGGATTCCTGGGTGATGCGCCCTTGGGTCGCCACCTTCGAAATCCTCTCTTCCTCGGAAATAAGCTTCAGCTCCATCGATCTTCCTTTAGGTCCGACTCATGAGCGGTGCGAGCCATGGAGTGGGCACCGTCGGATACGCGGCGAATATTGGGGAGATTCTGCCATGCCCGGGCGAACTGCCAACCCACATTGCGAGGCATGGGACATTGCTTTTCCCAGGGTCACCAGCGGAACCGCAATTTACCTACGCAATTGCCTTCAAACAAGCTTTTAAGCGTTAGAAGTAACCTTTCCGACCAGTCTAGGGATGAATTTTGGGGTGGTGAGGATTGTGACGCATGGAGCGCCTGATGATGGCCCTTATCGCCTGCTCGGTCGATATGTGCACTCTCTTGGGCGAATGTGCTCCGTCCGGTGAATTGTTTCCTTCTCATGAGTCACATCGCCAGTCAGAATGAATTCGCAATCGGGAGCAAGCATCGCACGCGGTTCGATTCGCTTCATGCTACATACCTATACAAGCCATGAGGATCGTAATGAACATGCATTGTTCACACGGATATTTCCTGGACGGAACTTGGCGCCGTCGTGAGCTTATGACGTGCAGCGTTGACGGTTCGCGGAAGCTCCGTCTACGATCACGCCTCTGCCATATCGCCAATTTCTTCGGGAATCGTGGTGGCAATGGGTGTCGATGTTAATTGTTTAATGCCAAGAGTTTCGCGCTGGCCTCTGCCTTTTCAAGTGAGATAAAGTCGTGCCGGACACACAGCAGACCGCGAAAGTCGCCTTGATCGGTTTGGGGACCGTCGGACAAGGCGTAGCCCGCCTATTGCTCGAACAATCGGAACGCATCACCCGGCAGGCGGGACGGAAAATCGAGTTGATCAAGGCCGTCGTGAAGCATCTCGACAAGCCGAGAGACTTTTCCTTGCCCTCGAGCCTGCTCACGGATGATTTGGAGTGCGTCGTCCAGGATCCCGACATCTCCATTGTCGTGGAATTGATGGGGGGGATTGATCCGGCGGGCACGATCGTGAATCGGCTTCTAGAAAGTGGCAAGGACATCGTCACCGCGAACAAAGCGCTGCTCGCGGAACAGGGCATGGCATTGTGTGACACGGCACGAAAACGGGGATGCTCGATTGCCTTCGAGGCGGCCGTGGCGGGGGGCATCCCGATCGTCGCCAATATCAGCCAATGTCTTTCCGCGAATCAAATCACTTCCATCCGGGCCATTCTCAACGGAACTTGTAACCATATTCTCACGGAAATGGAGTCCCGAAACGTCGATTACGCCTCGGCCCTGCGTGAAGCTCAAGAGCTTGGCTACGCGGAAGCGGACCCGACTTTCGATATCGACGGAACCGATACCGTGCAGAAGCTGGCGATTCTCACTCAACTTGCGTTTGGGACGCGGGTCCATTGGCGAGAAATTCCTTACCAAGGGATCGAGAAAATTGATCTGGAAGATCTTCACTTTGCCCGACAACTCGGCTTTCGTATCAAACTCTTGGCCACCGCGCAGCTTCTCGGTCGTGAGTTGGAGTTGCATGTCGCGCCCACCCTCGTCCGCATTGGCAGCCCCTTGGCCGAGGTGCACGGTGCACGCAATGCCGTGGATGTTGCCGGAGACGCCGTGGGAAGCGTGTTCTACGAGGGGTACGGGGCGGGGCAAATGCCAACCGCTTCCGCCGTCGTGGCGGACGTGATCGACACCGTCGTCGGTCGCGCGGCATTGACCTTCGAAACGCTTGAGCCGTGGAAACTACTCAGCCATGCCCCATTAGTGCGGGACCCTGCTGCCGCCGAGAGTTGTTATTATTTACGCTTGCGGGTGGAAGACCGCCCGAGCGTGTTGGCGGAGATCGCCGGGGTGCTGGGAAAAAAGGCGATTTCCATCGCTTCGGTCATCCAGCCACCGACTGCCTCTGAAAACAATGGATCCGTTCCCCTCATCATCATGACGCATCAGACCACTGCGGGTGCTATCCAAGAGGCGACCGAGACGATCGCTGCCTTGCCTTGTCTGCTTTCACGGGGAGTCTGCCTGCCCGTATTGGATGGCGAACCACAGGTTTGAAATGGCGTCAGAAGACTCCTTACACGGTGAATTCATATGCGATATGTGATCGTCATTCCCGATGGTTGCGCCGATGAACCTCAAGCCGATCTGGATGGCCGGACTCCGCTGCAAGCGGCGCGGACGCCTCACATGGACCGTATCGCCCAAGCCGGTCTAGTGGGCGCGGCAAACCACGTTCCTCCAGGCTACCCCCCTGGATCGGACGTGGCGAATTTGAGCCTGCTGGGATATAGTCCCTTGGAATACTTCACCGGTCGCGCGCCCCTGGAAGCCGCGGCGCAAGGCATCGAACTGGCTCCGGAAGACTGGGCCATTCGCTGTAATTTGGTCTGCGTCCAAGATCAAACGATGCGGGATTTCACGGCGGGACACATCTCCACCGAGGAGGCACGTCAACTTTTGGAGGCGATGCAAGTCGAGGTGGAGCAACCGCCGTTTGAATTTGTCCCTGGGGTGAGCTACCGGAATCTGCTGCTCTATCGTGGGCAAGCGGATCCCGCCCCATTTTCTCCAGACACACGAAGCACTCCGCCACATGATTTGACCGACAAGTCGGTCCTCGATGACTACCCACGCGGCCCTGGCAGTGACACTCTGAATGCCCTCATGCAAAAAAGCTGGCAAGTGTTCGCCGAGCATCCCGTGAACCAGGCTCGACGGGAAGCGGGAAAACTTCCAGCCACGAATGTTTGGCTCTGGGGATTGGGGCAACGCCCCGCCTTGGCCAGTTTCGCGGATCAATACAGCAAATCAGGGGCCATGATTACCGCCGTCGATCTTTTATTCGGCTTGGCCGCGCTGATCGGCTGGGAAAGAATCCAGGTTCCTGGCGCGACGGGTTACCTAGATACCGATTACGCCGCGAAAGGGCGTTATGCCATCGATGCTTTGGAGGAGTTCGACGTGGTCTGTGTGCATGTGGAAGCCCCGGACGAGGCTTCTCACGAAGGCAAGACCGAGGAAAAGATCAAGGCACTCGAGTCCATCGATGAATGCATCGTCGGCCCAGTTTACGAAGCATTGCAAAGCCAAGGCGAACATCGGATCCTGGTCACGCCAGATCATCCCACGCCACTCCGCCTCAAGACACATAGCCACGGAGACGTGCCTTTCGCGATCGCGGGCACGGGGATCCCCAATGAAGATGCCGCTTCTTATGATGAGATCGTGGCAGCACGTTCCCGCTGGAAGTTTCCCGAGGGATGGAACCTGATGCGGCATTTCCTCGGAGATTGGGCCTAGGCGTTTTCTCCTTTCGGCTCCATTTCTTCACGACTTTTTAATTCTCCAATACGAACCCTCGTCCAACATGGGATTGATCGTACAAAAATTCGGCGGCACGAGCGTCGCGGACAGCCAGAAGATCCTCGCGGCGGCGCGTAAAGCCGTGCGGGCTTTCCAGGAGGGAAACCAAGTCGTCGTCGTGGTTAGTGCCATGGGCAAAAACACGGACTTGCTAATTTCCCTGGCACAGGAGATCACCGAGCAGCCGCCCGCGCGCGAAATGGATATGCTCCTCTCGACTGGCGAACAGGTAAGCGTAGCCCTGATGGCCATGGCCATCCATGCCTTGGGGTACCATGCCGTGAGCCTGACTGGGGCACAGATCGGCATCAAGACGGACAGCACGCATACCAAGGCCCGGATCCAATCGATCTCCACCGAGCGTGTTCGCCAATCGCTGGAGAAGGGAAACATTGTCATCGCCGCCGGATTTCAAGGGATCGACGAGAATTACGACATCACCACATTGGGGCGGGGAGGCAGCGACACGACCGCCGTGGCGTTGGCGGCGGTGCTCGAAGCCGATGCTTGCGAGGTTTACACGGATGTCGACGGTGTCTACACCACCGACCCCCGGTTGCTACCGGAAGCCCGACGCGTATCCCGCATCAGCTATGACGAGATGCTGGAACTGGCCAGCCTGGGCGCTTCGGTGATGCACAACCGGGCCGTGGAATTCGCGAAGAAATTCACCGTCCCGATCCATGTCCGCAGCAGCTTTACCGACGCGGAAGGCACGATGATTGCTGATGTTTCGGAGTCTCCGGACCGGCCCGTCGTGGGTGCCGCCGCGATTCCCCGCGAGGCGCGGATTTCACTGTTGGGTGTGCCCGACCTTCCAGGGACCAGTGCCACGGTCTTTTCCAAGATCGCGGCACGGAACGTCACCGTCGACATGATCGTACAAAACGTGGGTAGCGATGGAGTGGCCGATATCTCTTTTACCGTTCCCCGCGACGAA
>JANQPP010000037.1 GCA_028289405.1 Pirellulales bacterium | reverse complement strand
GCTGGACAGGTTTATAGCCCCACTTCCGAACGAATGATCGGACCCGCGCGCGAGCCGGGCTGGCAGTTCATCGAAATCGATGCGGCCAGAAACGCCATGGTGACGCACCCAGCGCTGCTGGCAGATACGCTAGCCGCGCTCGATACAGGCCGGAGCTATGCCGACTAGGATTGTTGCCGCCCCGTTTGCATCCAACCGATAAGAAGTCCGCCGAAGAGAAGACTGACCCAGTCGGCGGTGGCCGTCACCATTAGCGGCCACCACAGCACGTTGCCCCAGCCCGAGATGAACGTATAGGTACCGTAGAACGCGGCAACGGAAACGAGCGTTGCCGCCAGGGCACCTCGTGCGGCCCAATGAGCCGGTTTGTCCAGCGTGGCCACAAGCCAGGCAACGACGAATAGCGGCAACATGAATCCGAACGTCATCTTCGCAATATTCGCGCCGGCCCCAGCCCCGTCTCCGGTGCGCATGAATCCGTCGAATCGGGGCAACGCCCAATCGTTGAGGAAGAACTCAGCGATTCCCCAGTTGAGATTGCTGGTCACGATGAATCCGATGAGAAAAGTGACCCAGAAGCGCGCGCGGCTAATCTGCATGGGACCGATACCCGTGGAAAAGAGGGGAGCATACCAGCCCCTGCACCCAGTAATGGCCTCCGATGTTTCGGCGTGAGAATTGGTAAGCTACTGATTTATATAAATTCATTGAAATGTGAGATAGATTTCACGTATTTAAAAACAGGTATTGCAATTCGCGTAAAGATATACGTATTATTCGCTTCCGCCGGGAATCCTAGAAGCCGCTATGGCAGCGACGCAGCCCCACTGGAGCCTATTTAGTAACCACGCGCGAGTGCTTTTCCATCTCGCGCGGACGCCCCATGCGCGGCTTGCGGATCTTGCCAGCCAGCTCGAACTCACAGAGAGGACCGTGCTGAGACTCATCGGCGAGCTTGTGGATGCGGGGCTTCTAAGGAAGATCCGCGAGGGTCGCAGGAATAGGTACGAGATTAGGGAACAAGAACGCATACCCAACGCGCCCCTGGAAAGCCGG
This sequence comes from Pirellulales bacterium, assembly GCA_028289405.1. Taxonomy (GTDB): domain Bacteria; phylum Planctomycetota; class Planctomycetia; order Pirellulales; family JANQPP01; genus JANQPP01. The sequence goes on along the minus strand of JANQPP010000037.1, from coordinate 20 downwards.
GGTCGGGTGGGAGAGCTCAT
>JANQPP010000125.1 GCA_028289405.1 Pirellulales bacterium | reverse complement strand
ATGGGCCGTTCCTCACACCGTGCCAGGGATCGAAAGCCTTGTAGCATACCCCGAACCCCCTCGCAAACGCAAGAGCGAACGCAGGGCGGTAAGCTGCGGGGCTGAGGCTGCTTGGGCGCGGGTTAGATGAGTAAATTGATATGGCGTCAATGCGAAAGACCGCTATACTGCTGCCCCAATTTCCCATGCGGGCCAACAGAGCCATGGCAGGTAAGTCTCCGCGTCGCGACCTGTTGCCGTGAACTTGCGCCAGTCCATTGCTCCGTGTCCTGGACGAACCATGGGGACCGAAAAACGTGGTCCAGGGGCTGAAGCCAGCGTGACATGCTCCGTGGTGAATAATTCATGACCGACAAGTTTTTCAGGAGATCTACCTGATGCCCGGAGAAGGATTCTCGCGATGGGGACGCGTGCCCTGCTTGAGGCTGAGGTTTTGCCTGCCGCTACTCCTTGGGACATTCTCAATGCAGCCTACCTATGTGCGGGCCGAGATTCCACCTCCTCCCCGGCCGTTATTGACCGAGGACGAACTGCTCGCACAAGAAGCACAAGCGCAGGCCACCGCCGCTGAGCAGGAGGAAAATTCCAAGGTGTCCTCGGAGGCACCCAATTCCACGACCGGCGATGTTGCCGAAGGTCCCGACGTGAGCGAACTTCCTAATGCTTCCACCGAGAACGCGGAAGACGCGAAGACGGAAGATTCGCCCAGACTTTTCCCGGAAATCGCAGCTACCACTTCTCCATCGAGCGATTTGGTGCAAGAACTGGGATCTCCCGTGGAAGCGCCCGGAGCGTCGCCTGATGCGGAACAAGTACCTGGAACGCTCGACGGAAATCTCGGGCCAGACTCCCCACCGCTAGTGACGGAAGGCACCTCGACTCCACAATCCAACCAACCGGCCGGGTTCGTGGCGGCCAGCTTCAACGGAGTTCGCCCCGGCGATTCCACGCTGCAAGATGTGCAGCGAGCTTGGGGGGAACCTCTAGAGACCTTGCCTGGGGAATTTGGGGAAAGCCTGGTGTTCGAGATTACACCCTTCCAAAGCGTGACAGCGGAGGTGGCGGAAGGAAAAGTCACTTCGATCGTGGTGCGATTGCAGAAACCGCTTCCAGCCTCCACGATCGCCCAGGAACTGAAGCTCGATGAATTTACGCCCGTCGTCATCAAAAACGAGAATCAAGAAGAGCTGGGGATTAGCTATCCGGAACGAGGCGTGTTTTTCGTATTCAGTCCTGACGAGGCAGACCCTCGTGTGTCTCAGATCATGTTGGACCCGATTGCCGCGCAACCGTTTGTCCTGCGGGCGGAGCAGGTTACTTCGCGATCACTGACGCAGCGGCTGGCCGACGTGCATTACGCGCTGACGCTGGACCCCAATCAGGCCCAGGCCTGGTGGCTGAAAGCTGCGCTACTTTTGGAGGCGGAGTCCTCCGAAGAGGCTGAAGCTTGCGCCGCGAAGGCGGTAAAACTCGAACCTCGCCAGCCAGAATACCGTTTGACTTGGGCCAAAGCTCTCAAAGCGGTTGGGCGGTTTTCCCGGGGAATTCAGGAAGCTCAAATCGCGTTGAAAGAAGACGAGATCGAACCGGTGGCTTCAGCCGAGGCAGTGCACTTGCTGGGACAGCTCATGGCTCACGGTCCGGAGCGAGACTACCGTCAAGCGGTGGACTACCACATGCAAGCCATCCAACTGGCCGATCCGCTCGGCTTGTCCCGAGACGCGGCCGTCCGCCGCAGGGCCAAAAAAATTCTCTTGGATGCGCACCTCAGTATTGCGGAAGGCGTGGCGCTGGGAGACTGGCGGAATAAATCGGAGGTGGTTCCTCAATGGTTGGCTCGGGCCTCGGCATTCGCCGATGACCTGGTTGATACGGAACAGTCCTCATTGGAGGTCCGCCTAAGGGTGCACGCGAGAACCGTCGCCGTGTGTGCCAGTTTGCAGGGAGCTTGGGACCCGGTCGATTCCGTCCGGGACGCCACGGAACTAGGCGAGCAAATCCTGGATTCCACGGAAGATCCGCTAGAAAGACGAGCCGTTGCACTGCGCCTGAGTAATATTTTCTCCAATGCGCTGCTCGTGGAATTTCAGCGAAAACAGCCCGCTTCCGCACTGCAATATGGAGCGCAGGCACTGGGCCATTTGCGACCTTATTTGCTTCAGGAGCCGACGCCTCAATGGCGATTCACCGCCGGTTTATTGTATTTTCGTCTGGGTGCCGTGCATGCCGTCTTGCAGCAGGACCACGCGCAAGCCACGAACATGTATGATCAAGCGATGCCCTTGCTGGAAAGCATGGCGACGGTCCGTGCGATCGCGGACGAAGGTGAATTGGGCGAGGCATGGGTGAGCATGGGGGTCACGTACTGGGAAGTGGGCCGCCGCGAACTCGCCATCCAACTCACCCGGCGAGGTCTGGATCTCATGCAATCGGCCGTTTCCCATGGCCGGCTGCCGGAAAATGCGCTCTTGGTACCCTACGAAAATCTGGCCAGCATGTACCGCAGCCAAGGGGATACCGCTTCCGCCCGGGAATTCACTGAATTGGCGAGAGGCCAGGCAGAAACTACAATTCGGTGAATCGCGGCACCAGGCCCGTGAACATGGAACCGCTTGGCGAAGATTCATGTTCGACGAGCATCGTCGACCGCGGAGGTTTCTCCCGCATGGAGTGATGCTTGTTCCGGCTGCTGATTCTGTTCACACTGGTGCCGTTTGTGGAGTTGATTCTACTCCTCTGGCTCAGTGACCGCACTTCCTGGTTGTTCACGCTGGGGCTGATTTTCTTCACGGGCATTCTTGGAGCGGCACTGGCTCGCGCGCAAGGTTGGCGTACCTGGCTTCGTCTGCAGCAGGAAATGCGGTCGGGAAGAGTTCCCGCGGTGGCGCTCATGGATGGCGCGATGATCCTCGTGGCGGGCGCTTTGCTCGTCACTCCCGGAATATTGACCGACGCCGTTGGCTTCGCGCTGCTGACGCCCCCATTCCGAGCTGCCATTCGTCATTTGTTGGTCCATCGATTAAAAGAACGTGTCCATTTTCACGCCACGTACGCCTCGCGAGCGGGAAGTACGCAATTCCACGGCCAGCCTGGCTCGCATACATCCGCTCATGACGACGAAGTCATCGATGTGCAGGTTGTCGAACCGCCAAATGGGAAGTCGTCTACCTGAACATGTTCATTACGCCGCTGGCCGGTCATTAAGTGTCTTCTGGCCTGGGCTTGAAAGAGGCTACCCGGCTTTCCTGGACGAAGTAACATGAATCCGCGCGAAAGGGAACCATGAGTCTCTCCATTGCTCCAGCCGACGAATACAATCAGGCGCTGGTTGAACATACTCATCCTCCCGAATGGGAAAACCCCAAGCCGGCGGGCAAATACAACCTCATCGCCATCGGCGGCGGCTCGGCGGGAATCATCTCGGCTTTGGGCGCGGCGGGATTGGGGGGGCGTGCCGCCCTGATTGAGCGGCATCTGCTCGGCGGCGACTGCCTCAACTACGGCTGCGTACCTAGCAAGGCGCTTATCCGGGCTGCCCGAGCAGCATACCAAATTCGGCATGGAGACCGGTTCGGTTGTCCGGTGGAGAATGTCCCGGAGGTCGATTTCGCGGCGGTGATGGAGCGGATGCGGCGTTTGAGGTCGCGCATCAGCCAGCATGACGCGGCTCAGCGATTCAAGGCCATGGGGGTGGATGTCTACCTCGGGGACGCCCGCTTCACGAGCCCGAGTTCTCTTGAAGTTGCCGGTACGCAGTTGGAATTCCGGCGGGCCGTGATCGCGACCGGTGGACGGGCGGCGGAACCGCCCATCAAAGGGCTGAAGGAAACCGGCTACCTCACGAACGAGACGGTCTTTTCGCTCACGGAACTTCCGCATCGCCTCGTGGTGATTGGCGGTGGCTCCATCGGTTGTGAAATGGCGCAAACCTTTCGACGCCTCGGAAGCACGGTGCATTTGGTTGACGTGGCACCAAGACTCTTGCCTCGCGACGAAGCGGCGGCGGCCAATGTGGTCCAAGGGCAATTCGAGCAGGAGGGAATCCACCTCTACTTGGGGTTTGAAGTCCAAGCGACGGAGAAGACGGGACATTCCAAAAGCGTGATCATCGAGCGCAAGGGAGAACGGCAAAAGCTCATTGCCGACGAAATTCTCGTGGCCGTCGGTCGCCGGCCCAATCTGGAAGGGCTCGATTTAGAGGCGGCAAATGTCAAATATCACAAGCGGGGCGTTGAAATCAATGACCGCCTGCAAACCAGCAATCCCCGCATCTTCGCGGCCGGAGATATCTGTGCCAGCTACCAATTCACGCACGCCGCCGATGCCATGGCCCGCCTCTGTATTCAAAATGCCTTGTTTTTTGGACGCAAGAAACTCAGCCAGCTCGTCATGCCGTGGTGCACCTATACCGACCCCGAAGTCGCGCACGTGGGGCTCACGCCAGAAGCCGCCGAAGCGCGGGGTATCGCCATCGACAGCTACCACGTCGAGCTGAAAGAGGTCGACCGTGCCGTGCTCGACGGCGAGGATCAAGGCTTCGCGGTTGTCCATACCCGCAAAGGATCGGGCAAGATTGCCGGTGCCACCATCGTCAGCGCCCATGCCGGAGAAAGCATCTCGGAAATCACATTGCTCATGACGAAGAAACTCTCTCTCGGATCGCTCGCCGACGTGATTCATTGCTACCCCACGCAGGCGGAAGTGCTCAAGCGTATCGCGGACAACTACAACCGCAAGCGACTCACGCCGAATATCGCACAACTTTTCAAAAAATGGCTTGAGTGGCAGCGGTAACTTATCGCGAAACAACATCCTACGGCTTGAAGCCATGTCCGGCCTGTCGCGTCGTTGTCGATGATGAGCGGATTTTCTTTTGAAGTTCTGGCCCAGGATGCGGGTACCGCGGCGCGGCGGGGGGAATTCCGCACGCCGCATGGCAACGTCTCCACGCCCGCCTTCATGCCGGTCGGCACGCAAGGTTCCGTCAAGGGGGTGACGCCGGCGCAACTCGCCGCCACGAGAGCCCAGATGATTCTGGGCAACACTTACCATCTGGCCCTGCGGCCCGGCGCGGAGGTGGTACGGAACTTGGGTGGCTTGCACGGCTTCATGGACTGGGACGGCCCGATCCTCACTGATAGCGGCGGCTTTCAAATCTTCAGCTTGAGAGACCGCATGTCGCTGACGGAGGAGGCGGCCACTTTTCGATCGCACATCGACGGCAGCCTGGTCACGATCTCCCCCGAGGAGGCGGTCCGGCTGCAAGAGGCATTGGGAAGCGACGTGGCCATGGTGCTAGACCATGTCGTGCAACTTCCCAACACTCAGGAAAAGATTCGCGAAGCCATGGAGCGTTCGATCCGTTGGGCGCGCCGCTGCCAACACGCTGCGACGCGGGACGACCAGGCACTGTTCGCCATCGTGCAGGGAGGGCTCGATCGTGACTTGCGTCAATTCTGCGCGGCGGAGCTGGTGGCGCTCGATTTTCCTGGCTACGCCATCGGCGGCTTGAGCGTGGGCGAACCGCCTGAGGCGATGTACGAGGTTCTGGATTACACCGTGCCGGAGCTTCCCGAGGCCGCGCCGCGGTATCTCATGGGCGTGGGCCGGCCCCTCGATCTGCTGGAGGGCATTCGGCGAGGCGTGGATCTGTTCGACTGCGTGATGCCCACGCGGAATGGCCGCAACGGCATGGCCTTCACAACACGCGGTCCGGTCCGCGTCCGCAACGCGAAGCATCGCGAGGAGACGCGGCCACTCGACGAGACCTGCCCTTGCGAGGCTTGCCGGCATAGCTTGGGTTACTTGCGGCACTTGTTTCAGGCCGAGGAGATGCTGGGGCCGACTCTGTTGTCGATTCACAACCTGACGTATTATCAGCGTCTGCTCGCCGAGACCCGCGCGGCCATCGAAGCGGGCCAACTGACGGCTTTCATCGAACAGATCGTCGCCGGCTGGGAAGCGGGCAACGATGATCGGCAACAGGATTCTCTACAAGAATAAAAGGTCACGCGTCGCGTGAACAGGCTGGACGGCACGAAATGAAGATCACCAAGATCGAAGCGTATCAAGTCGATCTTCCCTTGCATGAGGGGAGCTACCACTGGTCCGAAGGGAAGAGTGTCGACGTGTTCGACACGACCGTGGTCCGCGTGGAAACGGACGCGGGCATCGTGGGTCATGGCGAAGTCTGCCCGCTGGGGCCGGCGTACCTGCCGGCCTACGCCGCCGGAGTACGGACCGGCATTCAGGAGATCGGACCGGCGCTCATCGGCCAAGATGCCGGCAAGCCGCTCGTGCTAAACCGCCTCATGGACCGGCTGCTGCGTGGGCATCCTTACGTAAAATCGGCGATCGACATCGCCTGCTGGGACATTTTGGGGCAACAGACCGGCCTGCCGGTGTGTGAGCTCTTGGGCGGACGCTTCGGCGAGGATTTCCTGCTCTATCGCGCGATCTCACAAGCCACGCCGGAGGGCATGGCGGAAAACGTGGCCGGCTATCGCGCCGAGGGTTACCGGCGGTTCCAACTCAAGGTTGGGGGAGATCCGCAAGAAGACATCGAGCGGATCCACGCCGTGCGGGAGGTGCTTGAACCGACCGACAAGCTGATCGCCGATGCCAATACCGGCTGGCTGCCCCACGAAGCGCTCCGCGTGGCCGGCGCCGTGCGGGATGTTGATGTGTACATCGAACAGCCCTGCGCCACCTACGAGCAGTGCCGCATCGTGCGGGAACATACGGATCTTCCCTTTGTGCTCGATGAGGTAATCGATTCCGTGGAGATGATTCTGCGGGGCGCGGCGGACCGCGCCATGGACGTGGTGAATATCAAGATCAGCAAGTTCGGCGGACTGACCAAAGCCAAACAGGCTCGCGACCTCTGCGTCTCGCTAGGAATCGCGATGACCCTTGAGGACAGTTGGGGCGGGGATATCGTGACCGCCGCCATCGCACATCTGGCCCACGGCACGCCTCATGAATGTCTATTCACCTCCACTGACTTCAACAGCTACGTGAACCAGCCGCTGGTGCGAAATCCACTCCAGAAGCAAAACGGGCGTTTGGCCGCGCCCACGGAACCGGGGCTGGGCGTGGAGCCGCTGCCAGAAGTGCTGGGCGATCCCGTGGTGGTTGTGAAGTGAATTTCCTCCTTGGCGGTACGAATTTGGGAATGAAAAAGGCCATCATCGCCTGAAGCTTGATACCCATCGAGCCTATTAGCCGCGGCCATTGGCTTGACTTCCGCTTTCAACGCTTTGATGATGGGACATTCGAAGGAATCATGCCTCACTGATCGGCGAAGCTGGCCCGCGCTGCCGTGATTTGCAACATGGCTTCCTTCCCCCCACCTCGATTCCCACTCCATAATTCCCGCCCGCGCATCCGCCATGGCCTTCCTTCAGTGGTGTATTACGAACCCGGTGAAAGTCGCGGTCGGCGTTTTGCTCATGTTGCTGTTCGGCCTCGTGGCTGGTCTGCGCATGCCGATCCAACTCACGCCGGAGGTCTCTTCTCCGGTGATCAGCGTGGAGACGCGTTGGCCCGGCGCCAGCCCGCAAGAAATCGAGCGGGAGATTACCCAGGCCCAGGAAGAACAGCTCAAGGGCGTTCCCGGCGTGGTGGAAATGACCTCGGAAAGCCAAGATTCCGAGGCCAGCATTCGCCTCGAATTCGCGGTGGGGACCAACATCCCCGAGGCTCTGTTGAAGGTCAACAGCGTGCTACAACAGGTACGGGAATATCCCGAGGACGCCGACCAGCCCGTGATCCGTACGCGAGACATTTCGCAGCGTTCCATCGGGATTTTCGTGGTGCGGCCGCGCGTGGTGGACGCGGAAGAGATCTCGGCCTTTCAACGCGAGCATCCGCAGCTCGCGCCGCTGTTGGAACCGGCGAAGCGGGCCTATCACACGGGGCTGCGCGTGGAACGGCTCTGGGAGGTCGCCCGGGATCACCCCGAAGCCGCGGAACTGGTCCCTGAAGAGTTGGAAATCGACACTCTGCGGCGATTCGTGGAGAACGTGGTCGAAGCACGTTTCGAACGGGTAGACGGCGTCTCCGATGCCCGCGTGCTGGGAGGGCGGCGGGAAGAACTGCAAGTCATCGTCGATCCGCACCAGTTGGCTGCCCGCGAACTGACCATTATGGATGTCCGCCGCGCCTTGGAAGCTCAGAACGTGGACACCTCCGGTGGCGATTTTTGGGAGAGCAAACGCCGCTATGTGGTCCGCACGCTGGGACAATTCCGTGACCCCCAGCAGGTTGCGGATGTGATCCTCGCCCGGCGAGATGGAGTGCCCGTGTACGTGCGGGACGTGGCGGAAGTGCGGTTGGGTTTTCAAAAGCCGGACGGACTTTCGCTGCGAATCGGATGCGACGCGCTGGTCGTGCTTTGTTCCCGTGAGACGGACGCCAACGTACTGGATGTGATGGCGGGATTGCGGGCTGCGGTGAAGGAATTGAACGCCGGCGCCCTCACCCGGGACGGCCTGCAAATCGAACAGGTCTATGACGAGACGGATTACATCTACTCGGCGATCGGCCTGGTTCGTCAGAACATCTTCGTGGGTGGCGCGTTGACGGTGGCCGTGCTGCTCCTCTTTCTCCGCAGCGCGCGATCGACGGTGATCGTGGGCCTTGCGATTCCCTCTTCATTGGTGGGGACCGTGCTGATTCTGCACTTGCTGGGCAGATCGCTGAACGTGATCAGCTTGGCCGGATTGGCCTTCGCGGTGGGCATGCTGGTGGATAACGCCGTGGTAATTCTGGAGAACATCTACCGCCATTATCAGCGGGGCGACGCACCCTTCGAGGCGGCAGCCCGCGGCGCGCATGAAGTCTGGGGTGCCGTGGTGGCCTCCACGCTGACCACCTTGGCCGTCTTTTTGCCGGTGCTATTCGTGCAGGAAGAGGCGGGCCAACTCTTTCGTGATATCGCCCTGGCAATCAGTTCGGCGGTGGGGTTGTCTCTGGTGATTTCCGTGGCCGTGATCCCCACGGCCGCGTCTCGCTTGCTGCGAAATAGAAAGCGCCCCGGCCAGCTTGACGGACATGGATTCGGCGCGGACGGTGCCGGCCCGTTTACCCGCAGGGTGAATGGCCACTCGATCGTCGTTTCCGCCGAAAACGGGACAAAATCGGTCGAGAATTCGCCCAACGGGCCATCCCACTTACCACTCCTTCGCGGCCTGGACCGGTTCGGAGCACGGTTCGTGGACTTTGTCGTGGCTCTCAACGCCCGGGTGCAACGGCATGTCACGTTGAAGTGCCTGACGGTGGCCGTTTTCGTGCTGGGAGCGGTCGGCTTGAGTTGGTGGCTGATGCCGAAGGTGGAGTACCTGCCCTCTGGCAATCGCAATCTGGTGTACGCGAACCTATCGCTTCCGCCGGGCTACAACCTCGATCAATTTGAAAAGATCGGCGGGCAGATTCGCGAAGGCTTGCGGCCTTATTGGGATCTCGATTTAGAGCCGGCGACGGTTGCCGCGCTCCCCTATCCGCCCATTGCCGATTTCTTCTACATCGCCCGCGGGCGGGAAATCTTCATGGGTGTGCGTGCCCAAGATCCATTGCGCGCGGGTGAACTCGTCCCCTTGATGCGGGACCTTACTCGGCAAATTCCTGGCGGAAGAGGCGGCTCCAGCCAATCCAGCATTTTCTCTCGTGGCCGGGGAACAGGCAGGTCGATTGAAATCGAATTCGCCGGCCCCGACTTGGAGCGGCTCGTGGGGCTGGCCGGTTCGGCCATGAAAGAAATCCAATCCCGTAACCCGGAGGGTCAGGTCCGCGCCGCGCCGAGCCTCGACCTCTCCAGCCCGGAACTGCATATCGTGCCCAAGAAGGAGCAAGCCGCCGAAGTGGGTCTCTCCGCCGCGGAGCTTGGCTACACGGTCGATGCCTTGGTCGATGGTGCCCGCGCCGGCGACTACTTCCTAGGAGCGGACAAGATCGACGTCCGTATCGTGGGCAAGGATCGCTATGTCGAACGGACCCAGGATTTGGAGGATTTAGCCATCGCCACGCCGACGGGAGGGATCGTGCCCCTGGGCACTTTGGCGGATCTGCGGCTCTCCAGCGGTCCCGAGCAGATCAATCATCGCGAACGGCAGCGGGCGATCGCCGTGGAATTCGCGCCAGCCGACGAGATGCCTTTAGGCGCGGCAATCGAGCAGGTCGAACGAGAAATCTTGGAACCGATGCGGGCCTCTGGGGATCTCTCCGGCGAGTATCACGCGCACCTAGCGGGAACGGCCAACAAACTCACGCAAGCTTGGCAAGCTCTACGGTGGAACGTGGTGCTCGCCGTGGTGATTACCTATTTGCTGCTGGCCGCTTTGTTTGAATCATGGCTGTATCCCTGCATCATCATTCTCAGCGTGCCACTGGGAGCCGTGGGGGGAATCTTGGGCCTCCAGTGTTTGAACGTCTACCTGGGTCTGACCGGGAAATCGCCCCAACATCTAGACGTACTCACCATGCTGGGCTTCGTGATTCTGATTGGAACCGTGGTCAACAACGCCATCCTCATCGTCCACCGCTCCTTACAGTCGATTCGGCAGGGCACGGAGACGGAACGTGCCGTGTTGGATAGTGTGCGCAGCCGCATCCGCCCGATCTTCATGACGACGTGCACCACCGTTTTCGGCCTGTTGCCGTTGGTACTGTTTCCCGGTGCCGGTAGCGAGCTTTATCGGGGATTAGGGAGCGTCGTGCTGGGCGGGCTCGCCGTCTCCACGCTCTTTACCCTTCTCTTGGTGCCGACCTTGTTCACGCTGTTGCTCGACGTTTTCCGCTGGCGTGACGGCAACGCGCCGTGGTCAGCTTCCAAAGGTTCGCAAGAACCACAAGTCTTCGTCTCCCGCATCAAAGTCTCCGCCGATCCATGATCCGCAACGCTCTTCTCCGCGCTACTTCTTTGCCAGGTGAAAGCCATTCCTGGGCCTGCCTGGGACAGTCTTTCGCGCAGTCCCTCGCCTGTGTCGGGTGCCTAGTGTGTTTAGTTCAAACGGCGCCGGCCTCCACGCCGGAAGACGCCGCGCTCGTGGCGGTGGGCCATGTGCGGGAGCGAGCCATCGTCTCGGAAGTGACGTTCGTGGGAGACACCATGCCGGTGCGGGAAAGTCTCGTCGGCAGCCCCGTCGCGGGACGCGTGGTGGAGTATCTCGTGAACGAAGGGGACTTCGTCGAAACGCGAACCCCCTTGGCCCGGCTCGACGCCAGCAGTCTGGAGATTGGTCTGGCCGCTGCCCAGGCCGAAATGGAGATGCTGCGGCACGCGCTGGAAGAATTGCAAAACGGCGCGCGGCCGCTGGAGGTGGAACGGAGTCGCGCCGCCATGACGGGCGCCCAAACGCGAGCCAAGTTTTCCAAGGCGCAATATGAACGCGCGCTCTCCCTGGCGGACCTAGGGCAAATCGTCACGCGGGACGAATTGGACGACGCCGCGTCGCAATCGCGTTCCGCCGAGCAGCAATTTCTGGCGGCACGGGCCGAGTATGAACTCCTCGTGGAGGGGCCTCGACCGGAACGAATCTCGCAGGCGGAGGCTCGATGGCGGATGCAACAGGAACGGGTCCGCCAACAAAAGCAGGAACTCGCCAAGCATGTAATTTCGGCCCCATTCGCGGGCTATGTTTCCACGGAATTCACGGAGGTCGGGCATTGGATTGCCCAAGGCGGACCGGTGGTGGAAGTTGTCGCGTTAGATCCGCTTTACGTGCAAATCCATGTCCGAAACGACTACGCCACGCATCTTCGGACCGGACAAGAGGCCACCGTCACTCTCCAAGCGCTGCCCGGGCGCGAATTCCAAGCGGTAGTGGATGTGATCGCTCCCAAGGCGGACACACGTTCGCGCAGCGTGCCGGTGAAACTCCGTTTGGAGAATCCACGCGAGGAGGACGGAAGATACCTATTGCGCACCGGAATGCTGTGCGAGGCCCGACTTGCCGTGGGCTCCTCACGTTCGGCGGTCATGGTGCCCAAGGATGCCCTGGTGTTGGGAACGGGCCGTCCACGCGTCTTCATTTTGGAGGAGCCAGCCAGTGAGGGGGACACGACCGTCGCCCGCGCGGAAATGGTAGAGCTGGGCCAGCAACACGGGACATGGATCGAGGTGCGGGGAAATCTTCAGCCCGACGATCAGGTTGTCCTGCGTGGAAATGAGCGGCTCATCTCCGGCAATGCCGTGAAGGTCGTGGATGTGCTCGATCCCTAGCTTGTGGCTACCAGCACGGGGAACACGTACAATACGTCCGTTCGACCGCCCCAAAACCCTTTGATCGTATTGCATACATGGCTGCTCATCTCCTCTTACCGCTGTTGCTCGTGGCGGAGCTCTCTATCTCCTCTAGTGGTCTCTGGCCGCAGTTCCGTGGTCCCTCTGGAGACGGCCACGCACCTTTTGGTGGCGTGCCACTGACTTGGAGCGAATCGGAAAACGTCGCCTGGAAAGTTCCCATTCATGGCCGGGGCTGGTCCTCGCCGGTGATCTGGCGGGACACCATCTGGCTCACGACCGCCACCGATGAAGGACATGAGATGTCCGTGGTGGCCGTCGATCTGGAAACGGGAGAAATCCGGCATGACAAGAAGCTGTTCGACGTGGCCCAGCCCCGTGAAATTCACAAGATGAACAGCTACGCTTCGCCCACGCCCGTGGTGGAAGAAGGACGCATCTACGTGCATTTTGGGAGCTATGGCACCGCTTGTCTCGACGCGGAGGATGGCAAAGTCCTTTGGAGCCGCCGCGATCTTCCTTGCGACCATTTTCGCGGTCCCGGTTCCTCCCCATTTCTGTACCGAAATCTGTTGATCTTGCATTACGACGGTGCGGATTACCAATACGTCGCCGCGCTGGATAAACAGACGGGAGATACCGTTTGGAAGACCGATCGGTCGAACGATTACGGAACCGACGATGGCGACTTCAAAAAGGCTTATTCCACGCCGATTGTGATCAAGGTTGACGGGCGATTGCAACTGATCAGCCCTGGCTCGAAATCGACCATGGCCTATGACCCTTTGACGGGCGAAGAGTTTTGGCAGGTCAATTTCTCCCAGTTTTCGAGCACGGCCCGGCCACTGCATGGCCACGGGCTGGTGTTTCTCAATACCGGCTTCAGCAAGGCGCAGTTATGGGCGGTACGCCCCACGGGCCAGGGGAATGTGACGGACACGCATGTCGCGTGGAAGCTCGACAAGGCGGTCCCCTCGAAGCCTTCGGCGATCTTGGTGGATGACTTGCTGTACATGGTGAACGACACGGGCGTGTTGAGTTGCGTGGAGGCCACAAGCGGTGAAACAGTCTGGACCAAACGGCTGGGAGGAAACTATTCGGCTTCCCCGGTGCTGGTGGACGGGCATTTGCTGTTTTGTAACCACGAAGGCCGCACCACGGTCATAAGACCCGGCAGGACTTTCCAAATCGTGGCCACCAACGACCTCGAAGATGGCTTCATGGCCTCGCCCGCCGTGGTGCCCGGCGCCTTGATCTTGCGCACCCGCAGCCATTTGTACCGCATCGCCGAATAACGCGCCGCCTGCCTGCCACACAATACGTTGACGAAAGGAGAGAGATCATGGCTCGGATCGAAACTCCCTCGTTGCTGGATCACCGATCCGCTATTTCCAGACGGGAGCTGTTGCGAGTCGGAGCACTCGGCGTAGGCGGCCTCAGCCTGCCCGGCTTGCTGCGATGTGAACAGGCCCACGCCAGCACTGCCGCTCATCCTTCCCGGGCGAAGTCGGTCATCGTCCTCTTTCTTTCCGGAGGGCCGGCCCACATGGACATGTGGGACATGAAGCCCAACGCGCCGGCGGAGATTCGAGGCACATTTCGGCCCACAAGCACGAACGTCCCTGGAATTCAAGTCAGCGAGCACTTGCCAGGCATGGCCCGGAACGCGGACAAATACGCCATTCTCCGGGCAGTCCACCACAAAACGAGCAGCCATCCGGCGGCCTGCTATTGGATGATGGTGGGGAGTGCCATTGCCCGTCCCGTCCCCGAGTCCAACCGGCTGAGCCGCGAAGACCGGCCCCACTTGGGTTCCGCGCTGGCCAAAGTTTTGGGGCCGCGCTCGGACCTGCCGGCATGCGTGATGGTGCCGGAGGCGATTCAGCCGAATGGCCCCGTCCGCAGCGGACAGCACGCGGGTTTTCTCGGGCCGGCTTACGATCCTTATCTGGTGCATAGCGATCCGAACCTGGCCGATTATTCACCCGGCCCCATTGGGTTGCTGGACGGGCTATCCCCCCGCCGGTTGCAAGCACGGCTCAAAATGCTCGACGCCTGGCAGGGTTCGGCGGCGGACCCGGTCCATGCGTCCGAAGTCGCGCGGTTCGATACCTATTATCAGCGGGCATGCGATCTGGTGAGTTCCCCGGCAGCGCAAAAAGCCTTTCGCATCGACGAGGAGCCGGATGCGACCCGCGACCGCTACGGGCGGCATGTGTTTGGGCAGTCCGTGCTTTTGGCACGACGGCTGATCGAGGCGGGTGTGCGGCTAGTGCATGTGAATTGGGTCCGGCATGACGGAGGCAAGGGAGGACAGGGGTACGACAGCCACCGCGATCACCTCGCATGGGCAAAAAAGGAACTGCTTCCACCCACCGACGCTGCGTTCACCGCGCTGCTGGATGACTTGGATGAGCGAGGTCTGCTGGACGAGACCCTCGTATTGATGATGGGGGAATTCGGACGCACGCCGCGCTTCAACAAGAATGCGGGGCGCGACCATTGGCCGCACTGCTTCAGCGCGGTGCTCGCGGGAGGTGGCATCCGGGGCGGACAAGTCCACGGCGCCTCGGACAAAATCGGTGCTTACCCCGTCGATGACGCCGTCTCGCCGGACGACATCATCGCCACCGTGCTGCATCGTCTGGGCATCGATCCGCATACGACGATTTACGACCTGCAAGCCCGGCCCCATCGCCTGGTGGAGGGAACCCCGATTTCCGCGATCTTGTGATTCCCTTCGGTACATGGCCGTCAAAGTCGTCCTGATCTTGTCCGTGGTCGCGCAATTCGTCGCAGCGCTGCTAGCACTGCGTTTGAATACGAAATACCGGCAGCTTTCCGCCTGGTTTTTGATCTCGGCCGCAGCGCTGTTGATGACCATCCGCCGGCTCGCCACCTTGTTTTCCATCTGGTTTGCCGATCCCGAGCAACTCACGCATCCTGTTCTTTGGACCGCAAGCCTTTCCACGCTTTTGACCTCGGTACTGTTTCTCGCGGGAATCGCGTTGATCGAGCCGCTCTTCGGGCAAATCGCTCAGGCCCAACAAGTCCTCCAACGGGAGAAGCTTCGCCTGGAAAAAGCGGTCCAAGCATCCGAGGAAGAACTGCGCTTGGCTGGGAAAATTCAGCGGCATTTGCTGCCTACTTCGGCTCCTTCCGTGCCCGGCCTGGATATCGCCGGCGCTTCCACGCCCGCCGTCTGGACCAGCGGCGACTATTTCGATTTCATTCCCATGTCCGACGGACATTGGGCCGTGGCGGTGGCCGATGTGAGCGGGCATGGCACGGGGCCCGCGCTATTGATGGCCGAAACCCGGGCGCTTGTTCGCGCGCTCGCTCAGACGCAGCGGGACGTACGGGAGATCTTGAGCAAGGCAAATCAGTTGCTTGTGGAAGATGTCGTTGAGAGCCGTTTTATTGCCATTTCGCTCACGGGATTGGATTGCGAAAATCGCCGGCTGTCGTTCGCGGGGGCGGGAGCCAGCATGAACGTGCTTTCCGCCGGTGGCAGCGACCTCACCCTCGACCCCGGCGGCACGCCGCTGGGAATTACGGAGAAACTTTGTCTTGACGAACAGCCAGACATACCTTGGCGCGAAGGGGATGTCTGGTTGTGGATGACTGATGGCATTTTGGAATCCGAATCGCCAACCGGCGAAATGTTCGGTTTCGAACGCGCGGTGGAAGTAGTGCGGAATTCTCATGATCGATCGGCGCGAGAGACGGTCGACGCGCTTTTCGAGGCCACGCGAAAGTTTCGCGGCGGTAAGCCCGCGCAAGACGACCTCACCGCCGTGGTGATTAAAGTGGTACCAGAACAGAAAAGCTGACCCGTCCGAGTAGAACGTCACGAATCCCGTGCCCGGCGTTGTTGAAGCCGAACATGCACGCTTGCCACGAATCGTTTACCCTCCAAGCCGGCAGTTTTCCACGCGGCTATGGATTTTCGCGAGCCTTCCAAGATTCGCATCAGGCCCAGGTGAGGCCTTCGTGAAGCGAGTTGAGATTTTCACAACCATCGGGAGTGACGATGACCAAATCTTCGACGCGGATGCCGCCCCATGCTCGGCAGTAGAGTCCCGGTTCGATGGTGAGCGCGTCCCCGGCGATTAACGTCGGTCCGCCTCGGTCGAGGAGCGGGGGCTCGTGAACGTCGAGCCCGATGCCGTGGCCCGTGCCGTGAATCATGCCGCAATAGTCCTCCCCCGCCCCCTTGGGCGGCACGCCCAGCGAGTAGCCGTGTTCACGAATCACGGTCGTGGCGGCGGCGTGAACATCCTCTCCCGTGACATCGGCTCGCGTGGCGGCGATCGCGGCGGATTTCGCCAAAACCACGGCGGCGTGCGCACGCTGAATCTCAGCGGGGATTTCCCCATGCACCACGGTGCGCGTGCAGTCGCCGTTGTAAAGTGTTTTCCGGTTTTGTGGGAAAATGTCCAGAATCACCGGCTGGCCCGTGCGGATTTCGCCCGACCCTGACTCGTGGCAGTCGGCCCCCTGCGGCCCGCTGGCGACGATCGAAGTGGGATTTGAGTAGCCCTGTTCCAACAAGAACACATCAATGGTGGCCCGCAAGCGCGCGGAGGTGAGAGGTTGCCCTTCAAAGAACAGGATCCCATCTTGCCGGGCTTCGGAGCGAGCCACGATGGAGCAAGCCCGCTCCATGGCTTGCTCCGTGACTCGTTGTGCTTCCCGCAACCACTCGATTTCCTGTTCATCCTTGGCCCGACGATCCAGCACGCCCAATTCGGGATCACATCGGATATCGATTCCCGTCTGGCGAATTTCGTGAGCAAAGATGAACGGCAGAGAACGGTCCGCCACCGTATGATACACTTCAGAACGGCGGAGGCATTCCGCGGCCGCTTGCGCGGTCGCCGTTTCCCGGTCGCCTGATAGGCCCGCAGCGGGAGTGAAGTCCGCCGGACACGCGATCTTGTCCGCGCGGGCATGTCGCTTGGCCCGATCCATCTCGATGTCCCGCAAGATAAGCACAGAACTGCCGGCTGCCGGACCTGCATGGAATTGGATGAAGGCCACCGGGTCCCCCACAAGAAAGCGGATACGGTGGTACAAATGGAAATTGTGGCTAGGAACGCCCGCCATCAACGTGGCGGCTGGTTCTTCAAAAGCGGCGCTGCTGGACATTCCGTCTCCCATCATTCGTGGCGCGAGGAGTTTTCAACTTGCAGACAATGGGTAGGGCAAACGCTAACTCGGTGGCAATCGCAACGAGGTGAATTCTCGAACCTGTTTCTCCAGAGCGATTTCCGTCGGTAGCCGTTCCATGGAACTTGCCCCATAGAACCCGTCCACGGGGCAGCGTTCCAAAATGTACCGTGCATCCTCGGGTTGGGCGATTGGTCCGCCGTGACAGAGCACCAAGCAATCCTCCCGTACCCGGCGGCAAGTTTCCGCGATCGCTGTGACGTCCCGGACACAATCGTCCAGCTTTTTCGCGGTCTGGGCACCGATGCTGCCGCGCGTGGTCAAACCCATGTGTGCCACCACGATATCCGCTCCAGCCTCGGCCATGGCTTGAGCCTCGGCGATGTTAAAGACATAGGGCGTTGTAAGTAAATCGAGTTGCCGGGCGGCAGCGATGCATTCCACTTCCAGGCCAAACCCCATGCCGGTCTCTTCGAGATTGGCTCGGAACACTCCGTCAAACAAACCGACCGTCGGGAAATTTTGTATTCCGGCGAACCCCATCTCTCGAAGCTCACCTAGGAACACGTCCCGTAATAGAAAGGGATCGGTCGCGCACACACCGGCCAGCACCGGCGTATTCCGCACCACGGTGAGAACTTCACCAGCCATTTCCTTAACGATTTGGTTGGCGTTCCCGAAGGGGAGCAGTCCCGCCAGCGAGCCCCGGCCTGCCATCCGATAGCGGCCCGAATTGTAAATGACGATGAGGTCGATGCCGCCGGCTTCCTCGCATTTGGCGGAGAGCCCCGTGCCCGCGCCGCCGCCGATGATGGGTTCACCACGGGCCACCTTTTCGCGGAAGTGGGTCAGAATAGCTTGCCGTGATGGATTGGAAGCGGGTTTCGCCATGTGGAACTTCATTCTTGGAAGTGAAGGAAACGGGTGTCACCCAACGCCGTTAAGCAATTTGTTGCGGCGAAATTGGGGTTTCCGCAGAGGTGAGGGTATGAAAAAAGCCAGACTCCAAAGCTTTCTAGGCAA
>JANQPP010000113.1 GCA_028289405.1 Pirellulales bacterium | reverse complement strand
TTTCGTCAAGCGGCGAACCCGGATTCAACCCGAGAACCGCATAGGGATCGCGATGGGAATCATAGACGTGGCGGGCAAGGATTTGCTCGAAATGAGGTTCGTCCACGAGGAAGATTTCTGCTACGCGGGCAAGGAAAGCCTGCTCCTTTTCGTGCAGCACCCCATCCGCCTTGGCGATATGAAAAAGACCGTCGAGAATATCTTCCAGCACCAGACAATTCGGCTCGCCGGAACCGCACAACTCAGCCATTTTGCTTGCGTAGGATTCGTAACCGGCGACGTCCTGCTTGGCCAGATTATACAGCCTGGCGACGTTGCGGCCTTCCTTGTGCGGGATCTCGAAAATTTCCTGAAACGCCACCACCTCGTCCGGGGTTACAACTCCATCCGCTTTTGCCATCTTGGCGGAGAGCGCAATCATTGCCACGGAGAAGGCAACACGCCGCCGCGTTTCCGGGTCACCGGCAAACACGGTACGCACGGCTTCAATCACCCCCGAGATGGCTCCCGTGGTGGCTCCGCCGATAAAGTCTCCGAGCTTTGCAAAAATGGACATTGTGGGTGTTTACGCGATTTGTGCCGGCAAGGCGAGTGGACAAAAGGGCACGCGCGCGAACTTCAAATCGTTCGGCCGAAGCCGGCACACGTCAAGCCCGAGTTTGATCTAACACCGTCTCCAAGGTGCTTTTGTGGCGTTCAAATGCGTCGCATTCTCGTCGCCAATGGTCGAAATGGCCGTCGCGCTCCAGCGCCGCGGCAACGCGCTCACCTAGGATGGACCCGGCCGCTTGCGCATCCCCCATATGGGTGAGAACTGCGGACACGGTTTCAAGCAGATCGGTGTCCGCTGGAATGCCGTAAGCGCTGCAAAACAGTTGCAACCGGCGGCAACCGTCCCTGACATCCGCCTCAGATCGGGATTTGAGATCAGCTGCATGGAAAGCCAGCGGTGTCATCCAATAGGCCGCATAAGCGACATCCCACAGGCGTGGGCCCGGGCCCACGAGGTCAAAGTCGACAACCGCCACGGGAACGGCACCGTCGAAAACGAAATTGTATGGCGCGAAATCGTTGTGACAGATGACTTCGTGACGGTTCGTATCCGGATGACAGAACGCCCAACGTTCGCCGCCGTCAGCTACGAAACCGACCGTCGTATCATGTAACCTCC
This sequence comes from Pirellulales bacterium, assembly GCA_028289405.1. Lineage (GTDB taxonomy): Bacteria > Planctomycetota > Planctomycetia > Pirellulales > JANQPP01 > JANQPP01. Next base: position 94 of record JANQPP010000113.1, on the reverse strand, counting down.
GCAGCAATCGCGCTGTCTGCATCAATGGTTCGTCACTGTCCCACAGCGCGTCGGGAATTGCGGGAGTTCCCTCCACATAGCTGAGGATTTCTCG
>JANQPP010000112.1 GCA_028289405.1 Pirellulales bacterium | reverse complement strand
GACCCGCCCGGTAGGTAGCCTAGGAGCGAAGCCAGCACGACGCCGAGTCCCGCCTGGAGTACGAGGGCGTAGCGGACATGCTGATCGACGTCGAGGACATGCTCCATCAGCTTCTTGCGAGCAGGAAACGGGATTTCGCTGCGATAGGAAACGTAGCGATAGGTGCTATTGATGACGAACTCAGAGCCGAGCCAGTAGCCCAGGACGACAATATGGGCGACGAGCAGCCACTCGATGAGCACGCCGGAGTGCTCCGCGGACTACCAGCCTGCCAGCGCTAGCCCGTTCTCTTGAAGGTTGCGAATCTCCTCGAGATTCGCTGGCGGGTTGAGCCAAAACGGCATCTCCGCCCGGGCCCAAGCGAGCATCTGGGGCGGAAAGTCCTCGTGGCTCTCGACCCGCCACGAAAGCAGATGGAAGATGCCTTTGCCTCCCCCGGCCCAGGGCGGCAGATCACCGTACCGCTGCCAGCTCAGCTGATGAGGCTCATCCACCGTGTTCTCGTCGTGAATAAAGAAATCGTAGTTTTCCCAAGCCTGCATCCGCGCCTCGCCGCCAATCGGAATGTCCAGGAAGACGGGGGCATTCACAAATAGCGTGTTGTTACCAATGAACTTGGCCTCTAGGCCATTTTCGGCTTTGATGAACTGGACACGATCCTTCACGCCCTGCTCCACGTCGCCGAAGATCCTCCCGTCCTCCAATCGATAGGTGATGAGCTGATAGGGGTAGGCAACAGGGGTCACGGGCTCGCCGTTGTACTCCTTCAGAATTTCGCCGGTCTTGGCATCCGTGTAGGTGTACGTCTTGCGGGTCAGGTGCAACACGGGGTCGCCCGCCTTTTCCGGCCAGATTACCGTGGAGCTGTCGAACCCGATCATGCCAAACAGCTTCTTGCCGGATGGGTATTCGTAGACGCTACCCTCCGAGACCCAGTGCACCGGCGCACCGGTGCCGGCGCGAGCGTCCACCCACATTCGCAGGGCCTTGGGAGCCGCGGCACGGGTATCTGCCCCACTCTCCGCGATCCCCGAGCTATGACTCAACGCGACGACGAGCCCGAGTAAAACCGCTTGAACCGCCCTCGGCATGACCCACTCCTTTCTTATTCTTTCAAGGCAAGCCTGGAGACTAGCAAAGATCGGCTGTGTCGGAGCGATAGACCTAGGCTTCCTGCTTGCGCGCCTCCCGGCTCGGCAAGAGCGGAATCGACTCGAGCACCCAGTTCTTGCTTGTACGCCGGGCGGGACAGGGAATCGCATAAGCGGTTGCGCCGTTCTCGGTGGCAGCGAACGAGCCCCAATCGATTCGCCAACCCATTTCGTCGAATCTGGCGAGCCAGTTCCGATAGGAGACAACGGCCTTGTCCGCCGGCATGAGAACTTCTTTGGTGTTGCTTATCGGCGTTAGCGTGGGGTAGACATCCTGCAAAATCTCGATGTCCTGCTGAGCAATGATCTTGTTGCGGGCGTGGATGGGGCCATCGTGCTCCGGGCCGAGCATGAAGTTGCGCATGTTCACGAAGAAGACCTTGGTTTCGGTTTCCGAAACCGGTTGTTCGAAAAAATACTGGCGGAACTGCATACCCGGACCCACGTTGATTTCCGTGATCATCGTATTCGGTCCGTGGGTGCCGCTGCCGGCGTAGAGCTCTCCCCCTTCGGCACGCGCATCTTTCCACGTTTTGCCTTTGAGAGGCGGGGCATCGAAACGATGCAAAAACCACATACCCCAACCCTGGGAATAGTCCTCTACCTCAAAGTCTCTTACCCGGTAGGTTTCCCGGTCGATACCCTGGTAGCCGTGGGTAGGATGAACGAATTCGTTGTGCGCGGGGTCGAGGCCATTTTCAATCGAGCGTTCGTAGTAGTAGTTGAGTTCGAGGACTAGCACCGAGTTGGCGCGCCAGTTGGCGTCTTCGTATTCCTCGATCTCGAGCAAGGGGGGCCGCTCTTCTTCTGGTAGATCACCCAGGAACGCGAACACGATGCCGTAGCGTTCCACGGTTGGATACGCGTCCACTTTCGCCCGGGGCGGGACTGCCTTACCGTAGCCGATGGAGGGTATGTTCTTGCAGTTCCCCTCGGCGTCGTACTCCCAGCCGTGATACGGGCAGACGATGCAGCCATTTTGGATGCGCGGTTGATCGCCGAGCTCCCAGGCGCCCGCT
>JANQPP010000101.1 GCA_028289405.1 Pirellulales bacterium | reverse complement strand
CTGGGCTACGTTGCACAAATCGGAAAGACCTCGATGGTAATGGGTGGGTCAGATCAAGTCTCGACTATTGCAAATGAGTAGATGCGGGTGCCAGCGCGCGACCGCGTCACGCGCCAGCATCCTGTCACCCAGTGATCCTCTGATCCACTCACTGGTTACAACATTCGGCTTGCCAGAAGGCGAATTTCGTCAATCAAGGAACAGAAAAGACTTGTTCACCGTTGACCGCGGTATCATTGCCGCTGCCGCCGAAGATCACGTCGAAACCGTTGCCACCATCTAGATGGTCGTTCCCCTCGTTGCCGAGCAGGAAATCGTTTCCGTCGCCGCCGAAGACTTCATCATTGCCCCAGCCCGCGAATACAACGTCTCTTCCATCCCCCGCAAAAATCCTGTCGTTACCATCCAGGCCGTGGATCAGGTCGTTGCCTTCCTCGCCGAGCAGCACATCGTTGCCCTGGCTGCCGATAATGATGTCACGCTGCGCGCCGCCTCGGCCAATGAATTCGATGTTTGACTGAAGGCCACGGGCATCGATTCGATCTCGTCCATCTCCCCCGTCCACGTCAATGAGGCTCAAGTCGGCGACGCCCGTAACGTCACGGACATTTATTTTGTCATCGCCGCCTTGCCCATTGACGTCCAGGTTTTCGGTGGCTCCGATGTCGAGTTGGAACAGACCGAGATTGTTCCGCTGAAAGCGCACGCGATTGCCGTTGGGATCGATGGAGAAGTCATCCCCAGCGCCGTCGGCGCCATTGACTTGCACGGTGTCGCTCCCCGCGCCCCCTTCCATCAAGTCACTGCCATCGCCATTGTTCCAGACGAGCAGATCGTTCCCTTCTTCGCCGGGTTTGATGTCATTGCCCCGGCCGCCAATGAGCGTGTCGTTCCCCGCTCCGCCGCGCAGCGTATCCACGCCGTCACCGCCGATAAGCAGGTCGTTGCCTTCACCGCCGTCCAGATCCAGCTCGATCAGGCCGACCAGACCCACGCTGCCGGCGATGGCGTCGCTACCACCTTGGCCATTGACGTCCAGGTCTTCTGTGGTGCCGATATCGAGTTGGAATAGTCCGAGATTGTTCCGCTGAAAACGGACCCGATCACCGTTGGGATCAATGGAGAAGTCGTCCCCGGCTCCATTCGCGCCATTGACTTGCACGGTGTCGTTTCCCGCGCCCCCTTCCATCAAGTCGCTGCCGTCGCCATTGTTCCAGACGAGCAGGTCATTCCCTTCCTCACCGAGTTTGATGTCGTTGCCCCGGCCACCGATAAGCGTGTCATTCCCCGCCCCGCCGCGCAACGTATCCACGCCATCACCACCGATGAGTAGATCGTTGCCCTCGCCGCCGTCCAGATCCAGCTTAATCAGGCCGACCAGACCGACGCTGCCAGCGATGACGTCGTTACCGCCTTGGCCGTTCACATCAAGGTTTTCCGTGGTGCCGATGTCAAGCTGGAACAGTCCCAGGTTGTTCCGCTGAAAACGGACGCGGTCCCCATTGGGATCGATGGAGAAGTCATCCCCAGCGCCGTCGGCACCATTAACCTGCACGGTGTCGTTCCCCGCGCCCCCCTCCATCAAGTCACTTCCATCGCCGTTGTTCCAGACGAGCAGGTCGTTTCCCTCTTCGCCGAGTTTGATATCGTTGCCGCGACCTCCGATGAGCGTGTCGTTCCCCGCTCCACCGCGTAGGGTATCGACCCCGTCACCGCCAATGAGCAGGTCGTTGCCCTCGCCGCCGTCCAAATCGAGTTCAATTAGGCCGACAAGACCCACACTGCCGGCGATGACGTCGTTACCACCCTGTCCATTGACGTCCAGGTTTTCCGTGGTGCCAATGTCGAGTTGGAACAGCCCCAAATTGTTGCGTTGGAAGCGGACACGATTGCCGTTGGGATCGATGGAGAAGTCGTCCCCGGCGCCGTCGGCACCATTGACTTGCACGGTATCGTTCCCCGCGCCTCCTTCCATCAAGTCGCTGCCATCGCCATTGTTCCAGACGAGCAGATCGTTCCCTTCTTCGCCGAGTTTGATGTCATTGCCCCGGCCGCCAATGAGTGTGTCGTTCCCCGCTCCGCCGCGTAGGGTATCCACGCCGTCACCGCCGATGAGCAGGTCGTTGCCTTCGCCGCCATCCAAATCGAGTTCGATCAGGCCAGCCAGCCCCACGCTACCAGCGATGACGTCACTACCGCCTTGGCCGTTCACATCGAGGTCTTCCGTCGTACCAATATCGAGTTGGAACAGACCGAGATTGTTCCGCTGAAAGCGGACACGATTCCCGTTGGGATCGATGGAGAAGTCGTCCCCGGCTCCATTCGCGCCGTTGACCTGTACCGTGTCGTTGTCGTCGCCGCCGTTCATCGTGTCACTGCCGTCTCCATTGTTCCAGATGAGCAGATCCGATCCCGATTGGCCAAAAACCTGGTCGTTGCCCCGGTCTCCCAGCAGCGTATCGTTCCCGCTGCCGCCAAACAGCCGATCCGTGTTGTTGCCGCCTCTCAGGAAATCGTTGCCGCCTCCGCCGAGCAGCGTATCCTCGCCCGCTCCGGAAATCAGGGTGTCGCTGCCGCTTCCGCCCAGCAGGGTCCCTCTTGGCAGAGCGCCTTGTGCTTCGTTGAATACAATGTTGTCATTGCCTGCCAGGCCATTAGCGAAAATGAGGTTCGTATTGTTCACGGTGGGCGTGCCGCCCACGATCGCGACCTCTCCATCATTGACCAGGATCTGCCCGTTGTCGGCCCGGGAAATCTCGATGTTGTTATCCTGAGCATCCCCGATAATGCTGAGCAGCCCTCCCGCGGGAGAAAATGAAGCGGTCACGGCCAGCAGTTTGCGATTTTCCAGCATCTCCACTTCCATGCGCCGCGAGGATCGACGTTGAGAGCGGCGAGTGTTTCGCGAAAAGCTGGGCCGTGAATTTTTTTCTTGGAAAAAACGCTTCATAACGGTCTCCTGGTGGGATAATGAGTTGCCGCATGGGCTTGGCCTCGTTGGACATTTTTTGGACCGTCCGTCGGCTGACGGGACGATCCCTTTGCGAACTCATTCCCGGGAAACGCGAAAACCTAACATCAGAAAAACGGCTTTCTGGAAAAAAGAAGCGTCGCCGGTCAAAATTACGACAATCGCTTGAATTTCACGCTTGGAATCGAATGAAAAATGATTCGGCCTCGGCTTCTGGAAAAATGGACTTCGCTGAATTTCGGATAAAAGCTCTCAGAGAAAATCCCAAAGCCAATGGAGGCTGGGATTCGCGGAATCCGTGAAGCAGGGTCCCAGGTTTTTACTTTTCTTTGAATTTTTGGTGTTGGGTTTGGCGTTCTGGCGGGAATGTACTTATGGCCAATGAATCGGAACATCACACCAGCCCCACGTTGTTGGGCAGAATGCGGCGTACCCCGCCTGACCAGGCGGCGTGGTCCGATTTCGAACAGCGCTACGGCAAAATGATCCGGCGCTGGTGCCAACGGTGGGGCATGCAGCCGTCCGACGCGGAGGACGTGACGCAAGACGTTTTGTTGGCTTTGTCCCGCCAGATGGACCGCTTCGAATATGATCCAGACGGTCGATTTCGGGGATGGCTGAAGACGATTACCTACCGCGCCTGGTGCGATTTTCTCGAAAGGCGACGGCGCCGCCGCGACGCGGCTAGCGGTGAAACCGTCGTGATGCGGCTGCTCGAATCACAGGAAGCCCAGGACGACTTTCTGAAACAATGGGAAGAGGAATGGAAACGGGAACTGCTGGAAGAAGCCATGAAACGGGTCCAGGGCCGGGTACAACCGCATACCTGGGAAGCATTCCGGCTGCTCACCCAGGACGGGCTATCCGGCGCGGACGTTGCCGCGAAGCTGGCCATGAAACCGGGTGCCGTGTGGGTAGCCAAGAGCAAAGTCCAAAAGATGATCCAACAGGAAATTCGTCGCCTGGAACCCCATGAGCACATGGAAGCGGATGCGCCATGACGGCCTGCCCTTCGCCCGAGCTACTCGCCGCGCTGATTAATGACGACTTGGAGGCGGATTCCGCCGAAACCCTGGTCGACCACTTGAGCCAATGCGAGACGTGCCGCGAGGCATTGCTGAAGTTGTCCGTGGATCCAGACGAGTGGCGAGGCTGGGAGTCGTTGCTTCAGGCACAGCATCTTTCGTGGCCGACAACGGATGGCCAATCTCCCACGGCCACGGATGTGGGCGGGGAACATGGCCCTTCCACGTCGCGGGATACGACGCATCTCGCGGATACTTATGTACAAGAAGCTGGCCCTGCTCTCTCGCCAGGCTTTACCGCTCCGGCATCGGGGAAACAATCTCCGCAGGAATTCGGCGACTACCAGTTGCTGGAAAAGCTGGGTGCGGGCGGCATGGGAATTGTCTATCGGGCGCGGCAAAAGAGCGCCGGCCGCCTGGTGGCGTTGAAGCTGATCCGGCCTGAGCTGCTGCAATCTCTGTCCGAAGAGCGGCGTCAGGCGTGGGTGGACCGGTTTCGTGTGGAAGCCCAAAGTACCGCCCGTTTGGACCACGACAATGTGGTCACGATCTATGAAGTGGGTGAATACCAGGGCACGTTGTATTACTCGATGCAATACATCGAGGGGCAGAGCTTGGCCCAGTTGGTGCGCGATGGCCCCATGGAAAACCGGCTCGCCGCGAGGCTGATGCGCGGCGTGGCGCTCGCCGTGGATTGCGCGCATCGTCAGGGCATTCTCCATCGCGACCTCAAGCCGCAGAATATTCTGATCCGTCGGAGCCAACTTGATGCGGATTCGATTCCGGAGGGATCGGACTCCGCGCTCTCCCCGTCGGCTTTTTCGCGCGGCTCGGATGAACGCCCTTTCGTGGCCGACTTCGGGCTGGCCAAGTGCCTGGAAGAGGGGGCCAGCGGCAGCACGCACACCGGCGAAGTCATGGGCTCTCCATCTTACATGTCTCCAGAGCAGGCGCAGGATGCCTCGCGTTGCACACCGTCCAGCGACATTTACAGCCTTGGCGCGACGCTCTACGAGACGTTGACGGGCCGCCCTCCTTTTCGTGCCCACTCGGCGCTCGAGACACTCCGGCAGGTGATTGACCAGGAACCGGTGGCTCCCCGGGATCTGAATCCCGCCATCAGTTTGGATCTGCAAACGATCACCTTAAAAGCTTTGGCCAAGGAGCCCTTTCGGCGATACGCCACGGCGGCCGAATTCGCTGACGACTTGCAACGGTTTATCCTCGGTGACCCGATCGCGGCACGTCCGATCGGCCCTTTGGAGCGGATGTCCCGCTGGTGCCGGCGGAATCCGGCGGTCGCGCTACTGACTGCGGGCGTGGCCACGTTGCTGTTCGTGGTAGCGTTCGGGTCCGTGGCTTATTCCATTCGCGTCAGCCAGCACGCTACGAGTGAAAGCGTGGCCCGCACCGAAGCCGAATCCTACCTACGCGTGACGTTGAACGTCATCGACGACATGGTGACGGAGTTTGGAGACGAGTCGCTGGCCCATGTGCCACAAATGGAGCACGTCAGAAAGGACCTCTTGCGAAAGGCGCTCGGCCTACACCAACGTTTATTGGCGATGAAGCCGTCCAGTTTTGCCGTACGCGTCGAGCTGGCCCGAGTCCAGCAACGCATTGGAAACTTGCACGAGCTATTAGGAGAACGGGACGAAGCCCAAGCTGCGTACGCTGAATCCATCCGCCTGTTTGACGAGCTGCGCCGCATCCGGCCCGCCGATCACCGGCTGCGGCATTTCCTGGCGACGAGCCACACCATGCTCGGTGAGACGCTCCGCAAAATGTCACCCGCCGACGCGCGGCGGAGTTACGAAGAGGCTCTCGCCATTCAAAAAGGTTTGCAGCAAGCGGTTCCCGGCAATCTCGAATACGAAATGGAACTAGGACGCACGTTGAATAACCTGGGGCTGGTTTTGACCGAGACAGGTCAACACACTTCCGCCGAACCCGTGCTCAGGGAGGCGATTGAACATCTCCAAAAATTGTCACGAAAATCGAATGGCAGTCCGCAAGTCTTGGCGGACCTAGGGCGATCGCAAATTAATCTAGGGGTCTTGCTTCGTAAAATCCCAGACCGGGCTTCCCAGGCCGAAGCCGCCTATCGCGACGCGATCGAGAACCTGGAACAGGCCGTGAAACTAGATCCCGAAAATCGGGATTGTAAGCTGCGTCTGGCCGTGGCACTGGTTGATTTGGGCAATTACTTCCTTACAGAAGTTGATGGCCGCGCGGACAAGGCACTTGAACTTACGACGGATGCCAACACGCAATTTCAAGTTCTCCGAGAGAATTTTCCAGGAATACCCCTTTACCGATATGAGTTGGCCAACTCGCACAGCAGTTTGGCAATCGCGCTCGCCATGTTGGAAAGGCCCGACGATGCACGAGGCCATTTCAACGACGCTCACGATGCCCTAGCCGAGTTGGGGAACGATTTTCCCGACTACGTGGAAACGGTTCCCGAATACCACAGCCTAAAGGGCCGCGTCCTGGGAGGCTTGGGATATCTCGATTCTCTGGCGGAGAACCTGGACGAGGCGCGAAAGTCAATCGAACAGGCGATTGAGTGCCAGCGGGAAGCGACGCGGCTCGCGCCGGAAAATCCCGAGTTCACGGATTTCTTGAGCCAGCACCACGCCTTCTTGGCCACCATCTTGACCAAGCTTGACTTGCCGGAAGAGGCCGACGCGGCGAAACAAACGGCCCAAGCTCTCGCCACCCAGGCTGCTGAAATGAAGGCCGGAAACTCTACATCGGACGATCACCCGTAGACGATTTCCCTCTCCGCTTGCTCGCGCGGACGCAAGGTTTCCCTATTCGCGCTATCCTCTCTGGCGGGTGGTATTTCTTGTCGATTAACGGCCTCGCGCCTGCCGATACCCAAAATACGCAATGTGGGAATCGTGAGGATCATTACGATGAATTTTTTTGTAAGGCGGATGGGCCACATGCGATTTTGCCACCGGTTGGCGATGTGCGCGTTGGCCTTAGGATTGGTGAACACCATGATGCTGAGCACGGCTTGGGCACAGCTCGTGGTGGGCGACAGCAATGTGGGCTACATCGATTCGGCGGTGGTTGCCACGCAACTCCGTTTCCGCTTCGACGCGGCCTACAACAGCGTCTTCGCCGACCGTGTCGAATTTCAATACGCGAAATACAACACGCCCGGCGCGCCGCTTGTGGAAACGGGGATCGACAGTCATCAAGAAGTGGCGGCCTACCTCGAATTCGCGCCCGTCGAACTGGTCTCGGTCTTCGCCGAAGTCCCGGTGCGTTGGATCAATCCCGAAGTGAACAACAACACGGGCGGATTATATGACATAAATGCTGGAGTGAAGCTTGCCTTGTACGAAACCGAATGTTCACTGCTGACTCTGCAGGTGCGGACTTACATGGCCACGGGCGATACCAATGCCGGGATCAGCGCGGGCCACGCTAGCGTGGAACCGGGCCTGCTGTTTCTTTCCCGGTTGTCGCCTCGGCTGACCTTCGAATCTGAATTGCGGGACTGGATCCCCATCGACGCTTCCACGACCGGACCCGGCGGGGGCGGGGGTGGCGGCGGAGGAGGTGGCGGAGGCATGGGCCAGGGAGGAAACCGCGAGTTCGGCGGCAACGTTCTGAGGTATGGCGTGGGCTTGAGCTACTTGGCCCATGAATCACCGAACTTTACTGTTTCACCCGTGGCCGAGCTTGTCGGCTGGCATGTCTTCAGCGGTCTAAAAAGCAATGTCGCGGGGCAACGTATCTCCGCCACGAACGATTCGATCGCCAATATCAAAATTGGCATGCGGTTCGGGCTGAATCCGTGCGGGGCAGGCTGCCAGCCCGCGAACTCATTCTTCGTCGGTTACGGGACCGTCCTTACCAATGACAATTGGTACGACGACATCGTGCGGGCGGAATTGCGTTGGGTCTATTGACCGCGTAGAGAGATCACTGAAAGTTCTTCGTCGTGACAGTGAAATGGTCGCTGGGAACGTGGTCCCAAGCGGCCCGCTCGCGTACCGCCACGATTAACCCGGCTCTCTTCCCCTTGGCCGGAATCCGCAAAGTGCATGCGGATCGAGCGACGATCATCGTCTGCTCGCGCTATTCCAGGCCAACTGCCGAGGCCAGCCGTTCTCACCTTCACCCGGCAGCGGAGATGTCCTAAAGCCCGGAATAAGCGAGACCGGGTCAAATATCCGAGTTTCAATTTAGGGTAGGAAACCTGGGTACGGAGAGACACAGAAACGGGACCTAGTTGTCTTTATTGCAGCAGCGGCCACCGGTTGCTATAACTGGATGTCCAGGTCTGGTTTTCCGTTGTAAGCGTCGCAGGTCGAGAATGTTCTCTCAGACGGTCGAATATGCGTTGCGAGCGATCGTCACGATCGCGCAACATCGGGGAAAGGCGTGCACGGCACAGCAAATTGCTGAGATCACTCAGGTCCCCGCCCCTTATTTGTCCAAGATGATGCAAGGTCTGGTCCATGCAGGCTTGGTCATTTCCAAGCGAGGTTTGCACGGCGGATTCTTGCTTGCCAAGGATGCCAAGGAACTGACGATCCTGACGGTTGTCAACGCCGTGGACCCTCTCAAGCGAATCTATCAATGCCCGCTCGGGATCGATGCCCACGAAGGCAATTTGTGCCCGCTGCATCGTCGCTTGGATCATGCGATGGCCGTGGTGGAAGATTCGTTTCGCGAAACAACCGTGGCGGACCTCCTATCGCAACCAGGAAGTGTCACGCCGCTGTGTGAGGAAAAAGAACTCATACCAATTGGCTTGGAGAAAGCCAAGAAAAGAACGATCAGCAAGGCGATGTCTCGAAAGCCAAAGAAGAATTCAAGTTAGGCGAGGGTGCCAAATGTCCACGAAACATGTGCGGCGCAAGTCTTTGGACGCCACTCGATTTTCACGCAAAATGCTCGGCATGCCCGTTCTTTTTCTGTCCTGTTTTTTGCCGAATGCGTCTTCAAGCCATGCCCAACTCGATTTCGAATCAGCCCCGATTCACTACCACTCAGCATTGCCGTCGGGCCGAGTCCAGACCTTCGCCGAGGAACTCGAGAGCGGCGGAGCCGAACTGGCTTACGATGAGCAGCACGGATATCTACCCGCCATTTTGCAGCATCTCGACGTTCCGGTGTCATCGCAAATGCTGGTATTTTCGAAAACCAGCTTTCAGCTACGTCGGATCACGCCACGGCGACCTCGGGCCGTATATTTTAACGACGAAGTCTACATTGGCTGGGTCCAAAATGGGGACGTCATCGAGATTTCCTCCGCGGATCCACGGTTGGGAGCAGTCTTCTATACAATCGGTCAACAAGCAGCGGAGCCGCCGAGGATCGTCCGTGATCGCGGACAATGCATCGCCTGCCACGCCTCGTCCCGAACATCCGGTGTGCCCGGACATTTAGTCCGATCCGTGTACGCGGGGCGCACCGGACAACCATTTTTCGGTTCTGGGACATTCACCACGGATCATCGCAGCCCATTTCCCGAACGCTGGGGAGGTTGGTACGTCACCGGCACGCACGGACAGCAGCGGCACATGGGAAACGTCATTGCGACGAACCGAACCCATCCGGAAGAACTGGACAGGGATGCCGGAGCAAACGTGACCGATCTGAGTGACCGAATCGACACCGAACCTTACTTGAGCCCACACAGTGACATTGTCGCGCTAATGGTGCTGGAACACCAAACACGGATGCACAATCTGATCACGAGAGCGAACTTCGAAGCGCGTTCGGCACGCCATTATGACAAGACCATGAACGAAGCCATGGGACGCCCCAAGGAGCATCAGAGCGAATCCTCCGTGCGTCGGATCGATACGGCAGCGCGACAACTGGTGGAGTACATGCTATTTGGAGAAGAGTTGGCGCTGACCGACCCCGTACATGGTACTTCGGCGTTCGCCGCGGAATTTTCCGCCCGAGGCCCGCGCGACAGTCAGGGGCGGTCGTTGCGGGATTTCGATCTCTCCAAGCGGATAATGAAATATCCATGTAGCTATTTGATTTACTCGGAATCGTTCGATGGTTTGCCGGACAAAGTCAAGGATCGTGTCTTTCGCCGATTATACGCCGTGCTATCCGGAGAAGATCAGAGTGACACGTTCGCTCATCTCTCGGCCCGTGACCGACAGGCCATCCGAGAAATTTTGCGGGAAACCAAGACCGGACTCCCTGGCTACTGGGCAAACGAGATCTAAAAAGCCCATGGCCAAAGTCTTGGACCAGGCTCGTCCAGCAGCTTTTTCCCGCTGACGAAAAGGAAAAATCCGAATCGTGAAACGCGTGCACGTCGTGGGAGGCAAGAATCACGGCAAGACAACCTTGATCGTCGATCTTACGCGAGCCCTGGGGGCCAAAGGGCTCCGCGTGGGCACCATCAAACACACGCATCACCACCACGAGCTGGATACTCCGGGAAAAGACTCATTCCGTCATCGCGAAGCCGGTGCGTACGTCGTGGGAATCTGCTCGCCCGCAATGAATGCCGTGTTTTGGCCATCCGCCGCCAGCGATCCCTCGGGCGTCGGTGAATCCAAATATGCCGGGTTTGACACCTTATTCAAGGATTGTGACCTCGTCTTGGTCGAGGGAGACTCAAGCACTTCGGCAGTCAAACTTGAAGTCTGGCGGAAGGCTCTGTCATCTTCTCCGGCCGCCCTTTCCGATCCGTCGATATCCGCGATCATCACGGATGATACGGCCCCCGCTGGCCTGGATCTCGCGGTTTGGCCACGTGCATCGATCGACCAACTCGTCGAGAGCATCCTATCGTTGGCATCTGTCAGCCGAGCCTCGAGTGGGCATCCCAGTCTCCGTCAGGCGTAAGGGCGGCGGTTACACCGCTGGGCCGGGCGCAGGGGACACTGAATTGCCGGCCCGAAAAGGTCTTCGCTTAGCCAGTCGGCTTGGCGTTTCGTCAATGCACAACACTGGTTCCAGCTTCTTCACCGCTGGCTTGGGGAGTGATTGCCGGTAAATCTTTGGCATGAGCTCCGGACACACGCCAAACGTGACCGTGCTTCATCGGAACCCTTCACGAAATTCCGGTACTCGCCAGGCAGCCCAGCACGTCAAGTCCGCTTATCCCCTACCACCGACTCGCTCCAGAAAGTTTTCGAGGGCCACCTGTCCGCCAAAAGCTTTACATCAATGCTTCCTTCCATTTAACTGGAAATTGTCAAGAAACCTTGTCGTCCTGGGTTGCTCACGGCCCAAAAAGTCCACCTTCACGGCCATATGTCCAACCGGGACGAAAGGGCCGTGGCCATGACGTAGCCAGATTGATATTCGCGAAGCACGTCCAACCGTACGCGTCGGTTTTGCCATTATCCAACGACGCGGCTCCACCATTCGAACGACCACTCCGAGAGTTTGTGCCATGAGGGATTGGAAACAACACGCGGCCCGGCTTCCACAAGAATTGTGGAATGACCTTTTCTCGGCGGCACCATGCTCCGCGCCACGCCGTCCACACGGACGCAGGCCCCTTTGCTGTGAGCCGCTAGAACGGCGGGAAATGCTCACGATTTTGGTCACGTTCGAAACTTCTCTGGGAAACATCGATGTCGAGCTTTTCGACGAAGTCGCTCCCGAAACCGTGGAGAATTTCCTGAATTACATCCGTGACGGCGACTACACGGATTCGATCTTCCACCGGTCGGCCAGATTGCAGTCCGGCGCGCCCTTCGTCGTGCAAGGTGGAGGCTTTTACACCGATTTTTCTTCCGTTCCCACGGACGACCCCGTCGTGAACGAATTCGGCATTTCGAATACGCGTGGCACGATCGCGATGGCGAAAATTGGGGGAAATCCGGACAGCGCCACCAGCCAATGGTTTTTCAACCTCGGCGACAACTCGGACATTCTCGACAACCAGAACGGGGGCTTTACCGTCTTTGGCCGCGTGGTCGGAGGCGGCATGGATATCGTGGACGCGATTGCCGCGCTCCCCATCTTCGCTTTCGCCAGCCCATTCAATGAACTGCCATTGCGCGATTACACGCAAAATGACTTCCCGCAGCCGCCCGAGGAAGAAAACCTCGTCGTCCTCCACTCGATCACTATCGCGGGAGCGACGGTGGAAGGGTCCGTCTTCAACGATGCCAATGCCAACGCCCAGCGGGATCCGGGAGAAGCGCCCCGCGTGGGCGTAGTGGTTTATTTGGATGAAAACGGCAACGGCACGCTGGACGAGGGTGAGCTGTCTCGGGAGACCGACGAGCAAGGGAACTTTCAATTCACCGGCATTCAGCCTGGCGTGCATGTCTTTCGCCATCAATTGCCGCCGAATACGATTCTAACCCTGCCTCAAGACGAGTCCCGGGCCGTGACGGTCGGTTCTTCTGGTCAAACCGTGACAGGAGTAGACTTCGGCACCGTGACGCTGAGCAATCAGCTCTCCATTGACCTGCTGGCCGCGTTCGATACGGGCATCCTGAATAACGATAATCTGACGTCACGCAACAACAGTTCCGAGGGAACGACGCTTTCGTTCGAAGTGAGCGGCGTCATCCCGGGCAGCCGCGTCGAAATCTTTTCCGGCAGTACACGCATCGGCGAAGCCAACGCGACGGGGAATTCGGTCGTGATCCGGACCAACGGCACGGAGTTGCTCGCCGATCGAGAGCATTTCATCTCCGCCACGCAGACGTTTCGCGGGCAATCGGCCACCACGATTTCTCTGCTGCCCATCCGTATCGACGCCACGGTGCCGCTGATTGACGATGGCGAGCCCTCGGACGCCACGCTGGATGTTCCGTTTTCGTTCGACATCGACACGAACGAAGACGCTTTCGATGGCACGCGGTTCACGCTGCTCTCGGGTCCCGACGGCATGGTCATCGACGAGATGAGCGGAGTCGTTTCCTGGACGCCCGGCGCCGGCCAACTGGGAACGCATACCTTCCGGGTCCGCGTGAACGATCTGGCGGGCAACACCACGACCAAGGAATACTCCGTGCGTGTCCGCCCGACCAACTCCGTCCCCGTTGCACGGTCCGAGTTTTTCACGTTGGATGAAGATACCGTGCTGCAAATCGCCGTGGAACAAGGCGTCTTGGCCAACGATACGGATGACGATGATGATCCGCTTGTCGCCCGGCTCATTTCCGGCCCGCAAAATGGACAATTCACGTTAAATGAAGATGGATCGTTTGAGTACACGCCTAACGCGAACTTCCATGGCACGGACCGTTTTCGTTACGTGGCCCATGACGGCGCCGCCGATTCCAATGAAATCGAAGTCGTGTTGACGGTCCGTCCTGTTCCCGATTCGCCTATCGGCGAGGAAGACGTCTACACGGTGGTCGAGGACAACACGCTCTCGGTCACGCTGCAAGACGGCGTGTTGGCGAACGACTCCGACGGGGATGGCGATGCCTTGACCGCCGTGTTGGAAACCAATCCGGAACACGGCACGCTCACGCTGCAGGCGAACGGTTCCTTCGTCTATACCCCCGAAGCCAACTTCAACGGCGTGGACCGCTTTACGTACCGCTTACAGGCCGGCGGCGAGACGACCGATCCCATTGAGGTCACGATTTCCGTGGCTTCAGTGAACGATCCGCCGGTTGCCGGCGCCGATAACTACAGCACGCAAGAGGACCAAGAGCTCGATGTTCCCGAGGCTTCGGGAGTGCTGGCCAACGACGATGATCCCGTGGAACAGTCGCCTCTCACGGCGGTACTCTTGGAAGGGCCGTCGCACGGTTCGTTGGAACTACGCCCGGACGGAAGTTTCCGTTACATCCCCGATGAAAATTTCTTCGGCACCGATTCCTTCCGTTACGCCGCCGATGACGGGCAAACCCAATCCTCTCCCCAGACCGTCACGATTAATATCGAAGCGATTGACGATCCTCCCGTGGCGGTTGCCGATGAGTTTACCTTCGCGGAAGACATGCCGCTCGACCTTTCCGCCGACGGCGGCGTATTGGCGAATGACATAGAACCGGATGGCCAGACACTCGTGGCCACGCTGGTGACTTCGCCACAGCACGGCCAGTTGACCTTCAACGCGGACGGTTCCTTCCGGTACGTACCCGATCCGAACTTTCATGGCGTCGATTCGTTCCGCTATGAAGTCTCCGACGGGACCACGACATCCCCCTCCGTGGAAGTAACGTTGAATATTGTCTCGGTAAATGACCCGCCGGCGACGCAATCCGATACCTATGAGGTCGACGAAGACCAACCGCTGAACATCGATGCCATATTAGGCGTGCTGGCCAACGACCAGGATATCGAAGGTGAGCCTCTCACCGCCGTGCTGGACACCGGACCCAGGAACGGGACGGTGACGCTGCGGCCGGACGGTTCGTTCAGCTACCGTCCTCGGGCGAACTTCTTCGGTACCGACTCCTTCACTTATCGCGCTTCGGACGGCGAAGTTGCCTCGAATCCGGTCGAAGTGAGCATTACCGTGCGGCCCGTGGATGATCCGCCGGTGTTGGCCCAGGTGCCCAACCAAACCGTCTTTGGCGGATCGCCGTTGACGGTGTCAGTGAATGTCACGGACCTTGACGCGTCGGTGGCGAATGTCACGTTTTCGCTAATGGATCCCGTACCGGAGGGAGCCAGCATCGATCCGGTGACCGGCCAATTCCAATGGACTCCACCCTTTGACACGCAGGGGGATTTCGTGATTCGCGTACTGGCCACGGATAACACGCCCGAGGCACTCACGGATCAAATCGAGTTTACCGTCTCCGTGATCGATGTCCGCGTGTTCGGCCTCACGATCAATGGTTTCGGCGCGATGACGCCGCCCGAATTCTTGCCACCCGTGCCGGTACCCGAGAATCTACTCTTCTTTGCCACCGAGCCTCTTCCGCCGCTCTCACCCGTGTTGGCTGGTCCGGACAATACAAACCCGCTTTCGCGCATTCAGTCAGGTGGTGGCCAGGTCGAAGTCCGCTTGCGCGAGAACACGGATTCCGAAGACGAGGGCACGGAAACAGAACCCGACAACCAAGGGCAAGATCCAGCTACGAGCAGTGCCTTGCACGACGATCCGCAACTTATCGCGCAAATCGCGGCGTATCGCGTGATTCAGAGTGGCAAGGCCATGACTCCGAGTTCCACCAAGCCGATATTCGACAACCGGCCTTCGGTGGTA
The DNA here is from genome assembly GCA_028289405.1 of Pirellulales bacterium. Classification (GTDB taxonomy): domain Bacteria; phylum Planctomycetota; class Planctomycetia; order Pirellulales; family JANQPP01; genus JANQPP01. The sequence goes on along the minus strand of JANQPP010000101.1, from coordinate 6,342 downwards.
CCCGTGGAAGCCGTTACCCCTGGCACGCACACATCGCCCATGCCGGGATTGCACGCTTATCTGGAAGAATTGGCGGTCGAAAAGGCTCCAAGCCATGAGCATCTTCCAAAGGCACAAGAACCTTCGGCTTCCCCGCACACTTCGGAGTCGGCGGGGCAGGAAGCCATCGCACCAGGCCGTTCTGGAAGGGCAGCCATCCTCGCGGCGGCGGTTGCCGGCGGTTGGGGACGCGCGGCCAATAATCGTGGGCGGCCAAGACGGCTTCACTTGGAGCGGATCGCGTAGACGTTCGCAACGCGGTCAGGGCAATCATTCACGCCTTGTAGATCTTGTCACGTCCCTCGCGCACGTCGCGTGTGGCATTGCGCGTATCTACTACCAGCGGGGCATGCCGGACGATGAAGCCATAATCGTAGGCGGAATGGTCCGTGGCGATCACCACGCAGTCTTGCCGGCCAAGATACTTTTCCGTGAGGTCCTCGCTCGCCAGCGGCGGCACGTCGTGATGACGCATGCGGGGCAGCCGGGGGATGTGCGGATCGTTGTAGCTGAGAATCGCTCCGCGCTCCCGGAGCAGGTCGATCAACTCAAAGGAGGGGCTTTCCCGCGGGTCGTCGATATCCCTTTTGTAAGCTACGCCCAAGAGCGCGATACGGCTTCCCTTGACCGGTTTGCCCCGATCATTCAAGGCTTCGCCAATCCGCGACACCACATACCGTGGCATGCCAGTGTTGATTTCGCCAGCAAGCTCAATAAACCGTGTGGGAAAATCGTGTTTGCGGGCAATCCAGCTCAAATAGAACGGATCGATGGGAATGCAGTGTCCGCCCAGCCCGGGACCTGGGTAAAACGCCTGGTAGCCGAACGGCTTGGTCTTGGCCGCGTCGATCACTTCCCAAATATCGATGCCGATCCGGTCGAAGAGCATTTTCAGCTCATTCACCATGGCGATGTTCACCGAGCGGTAGGTGTTTTCCAGGATTTTGCAAGCCTCCGCTACTTCACAACTCGATACCGGCACGACTTTCACCACCGCTTGCCGGTACAACGCTTCCGCCAATGCGAGGCTCTTCGGATCCACCCCACCGATGACCTTGGGAATGCCCCGCGCCGAATAGTCGGGATTGCCGGGATCTTCGCGCTCGGGACTATACGCCAGGAAGAAATCTTTTCCCGCTTGCAATCCGCTTTCGCAAAGCAGCGGCAAAACTTCGTCTCGCGTCGTGCCTGGGTAGGTCGTGCTCTCTAGCACGATGAGTTGCTGGGGACGGAGCACTTCGGCAATCTGCGCGGCAGTCTGCCGCACGAACGTGAGGTCCGGGTCCCGGCTGTCCGTGAGCGGTGTGGGCACGCAGATGAGCAGGGCATCCGGTTCGCCGAGGCGATGCATGTCGGAGGTCGGTTCAAACCAGCCCTCGGCGATGTTTTTCTCAATGCGAGCGGCGGAGATATGCCCGATGTAGCTCTGGCCCGCGCGTAACATCTCGATCTTCTCGGAGTCCACGTCGAACCCGAACGTACGAAAACCGGCGTCGATGAACGCCTCCACCAAGGGAAGGCCGACATACCCCAGCCCCACGATGCCAATCCGGGCATTTTTTGACTGAATGCGCTGCTGCAATTCACTGGACATAAAAATGTGCTTTCGCTGTTCCTGATAATGGACCGAGGCATGACGCACTCGTCCAAGAAAGGCTGGAGAAGAATTAGGGAGGATTATCGGCCAGACGCGGCACGGAAACCAGTGCGTTTGGCTGGTTCCTGCATCGCGACCGCTTCGCAAGACCAGTGTCTTCAGCTAGATTAGCAGCATGCAAAAACAAACCATTGCCATCGTGGGAGCCAGCGCCGACCCGTCCAAGTTCGGAAACAAGGCGATTCGGGCATACCTCGCCCAGGGCTACGAAGTATTTCCGGTTAATCCCAAGGGTGGCCAAATCGAGGGCCTGCCCGCTCATGAACGACTGGCCGACGTGCCTGTTGAGACGCTGGATCGCATCAGCATGTACGTGCCGCCCGCCGTGGGATTGAAGATGCTGGACGAGATCGTGGCGAAGGGTTGCCGCGAATTCTGGCTCAACCCGGGCTCGGAGAGTCCGGAACTAGTTCAAGCCGCCACGCAACGCGGTTTGGACCCCATCGTCGCCTGTTCGATCGTGGATTTGGGCGTCAGTCCGTCGTCCTTTCCCGGCTAATGCGTGTCGCACACACCTGTCGCGTCTTCCTGGCGCTATACATCACGAGTGCAAATTAGCGACTTCATCGCTACGTTCATCCAGGACGTGTCGCGAGCGGGTACGACGAGGCAGAACCGGAACCGGCTCTCAGGCCGCGAGTTCCTGACCCGTCAATCGAGATTGGGGACGGTCGAGCCAACCCAGTCCCAGCACGCGGAGCGCGACTCGATCTTCCAGGTTGGGCCGGAAGACGGTTAGCAGCAACAAAGGCAAATACCAAGCGACAAACAGCCCTCCGCCGTGGGCATGCCAAAACTGCGTGCCGAGCATCACGGCGGCGGAACAGCTCATCAACGTGCCCAGGTTCTTTTGCGGAGGCCAAAAACAGAAGCCCACGCTCATCACCAGGAAGCCGGCCAGGACGGGAATGCGGAATACGGAGTCATTGAATTCGGGCATCCAAAATCCTTGGACATCCTCCAGCACTGGCAGTCTCCAGCCGAACATCTGCTTGAGGTCGCCCATAAACTGGGAGAAATCGGTTGCCGTGAACGCCAAAACCCCGACCAAGACCATCGTGGTGGAGGACACGCCCAACAAGAACCGGCCCAGGCCGCGGTGCCAGTAAAAGCTAATCCACAGGGGCAAGAGGAAGATGGGATAGTAGATGACGCCCGTAACCAATCCCATCAACATTCCGGAAAAAAGCGGCTGCCGATAGCTCAGCACGGCCCAAGTGAGCAGCGCGGCGGGAAGCACATGCGATACGCGGCCCGTCATTTGGGCCGTATACGGCAGCATGAGATACAAGGTGGCCGTGGCGATGCCGGTGTGCAGGTTGTTGAAATGGCGATGGCCAATCAGCACGATCCCCATCACGATGGCCAGATGGGAAAGAATCGCCATGCTCCGCGCAGTGGCCATATAGATAATTTCCAGGTTTTCCCACTCAGGAAGAGACTGGTCCGCGAGCAATTCGCCCGTGGAGATTTTGGGCAGCAAAAACAGCAGCGGGTAGCCTGGGCCGTAACGGTTTAGCCCTTGGTCCTCCGCCATTCCCAAGGAACGGCCAGCCTGGAGCAGTTCCGCTTGCCGCGAACCGGCGAGGTCATCCGGAGTCACCTTGCCGGTCAGCACATTGGCCATGAGAAACACAAACAGCGAGACACCCAAGAACGTCATGCCGCCTATCGACAGGTTGGGCTCCAGCAAAGGGCGCCGTACCATGGCCGGATCGATCAGTAACCGAACCAGAAGAATGCCCCCGGCAAAAAACAGGCAGACGAAGCCCATGTGCTGAATACGAGTAGGTGACAATTCAAAAGGCGTGGAGACTGGAGTTTTGGGGGTTGCCTCCGACGCTTCCGCGTCAGTTCCTGAATCGGAATTCTCGGAAACCTCGATGGTTTGGGAGTTGGCTTGCCAAGATTCCTTTGCTGCTTGGCCATTCAGCACGAGCAGCAAACCGGGCGATAGCATAATCAAACAAAGGAGATCGAGATTCCTGACGCTCCATAAGCGGCTAAACTTGAAGTAAATCCCGATCATCAGCAATGATGATAGGTAGACCCAAGTCGTGGGATTGACCCGCTGATATTGGAAGAGAATTTCACTCATCGCAGATGACGATGCGCGACCGGGTTACGAGATCGTATTGGCTACGTTGCGGCGTGCTTGGAAGACTTGGCGGCATAAGCTCCAGATTTATCATTGAAACGAATGCCCGCGAAATGACGATGGCGAAATGTGCTTTGCGTCAGGTCCCGCTAATTCCCCCCCAGGCCTCCCCTTTTCTGGATTTTCACACCAGCCAACTGAAGCTTAGAGAATTCATGCGGAAATGCAAGTGTCCAGTCTTCGGCTCGAGGTACGGGCGAGGCGTTGCCTGACCGGTGGAGGATTGTCGTGGAATTGACTACGGCGATTTCTTCTCCTCCAGCGCGGGCAACTCTCGCTTGGTTTCCGGAGCATCGATCGTCAGGCCACGGTCAGCGAGCAGATAACCGGCCCAGAAAAACGGGTGTTCCCTGGTTAGTTGATGACCATCGGCGGAACGATTCACGCGCGGCTCCTCTTCCAGCACCAATTCCTGCTCTCGGATGGCCTGTACGGCCTTTTGCCAACTCGCGGCTGGGGAATCGTTTCGCAGGTTCTCCATAAATTGCTGGGTTAGGTCATAGCTTGCGCGTCCGCCGGGCCGCCAACGGCTGATCAATACCGTGCGGCTGCCAGTCGCCATGCAGCCGCAGAGCGCCAGAAACAAATCGTTCCCGACGCCCTCGTTCGGCATGCGACGGAGACTATTTTCGGCCGCCGAATGAAATCCAGGCAAGACCATGACCGAAGGACTCCCCCAGGGCAACGAAAATAATTCGGCAAGCGTCGTCCGCTGTCGAGACTCCGTGGGCAAGGGAGACCAGGAGTAAATTCCACCGTGGGCTGGGGGAATATCTTTCCAAACCAACAGTTGATCCAAAGAGGTTTGCCAAACGCGGGCCGGTCTGGGGACTGACGCCCGCACGGTTGCCGTATCAGGAAGATTTTCCAACAGACGGCCTGCTGCCTGCTCCGAGACCTCCTCCTTGTCTCGCGGATAGAGTTTCCCTAGCAACGCGACCCGCCGGGGGACATTGGCCACCCGTCGGTCGTCGGGCACGGCGAGCGACAGTGTTGGAGCGTAGCGGATATGGAGATGGTCACCAAGGGTTTCGCTCTCCTCGCCGTCGCTCGGAAGTAATTCAAACGGCAAGTACCACAACGCTCCATCAGGAACGATCACGAGCTCGTCGATGCTGTCGTCAATCGGCAGGCTGGGGCCAGAGAAAATCTGTTCACGTAGATACTCGGCCAGCTCTTTCCATTTTTCGGATTCAAGGTCATCCAGGCCCAATTCGCGATTCGCGTCGTGGTGGCCCAGTTCGCGCAACAACTGCGCGATACGGCCTTGCAGGTTGGCTGGCGCGGAGACCAGCCAATTGATTTGTTGATCCTGGCCGATCAGGAAGGCATGCATATGTCCGCCGGCGGCAAAGAAGGCGAGCACGGCCGTACCGTCCGGCAAGCGGCGTTGAATTTGCTCCAGCGGCAGGACCGGCGGAAACGCGTATCCAGAAGGCTCCCGCCGTAACGCCAATTGGTGCAGCGTGGCATCCACACCACTGCCTAGGCTGGCCAGTTGTTGCAAGATGCGGGACTGTTGCTCCGCCTCCTCCTCTTCGGGAAGTACAGGCAGTTCGCGAAGCTCTTGCATGAGGACGTCGGCTTGTCGCGAGTATTCACGGAAGGCTGGATACCGAGTGAACAGACCTTCGCGCCGCTGCCGTGCTTCCCCGTTAAGCGCTGTCGCGGGGGCTCCCACGAGCCACCTCATGGAGAGCAGCCTCCCGCCGAGGGGGAGCGTGCTAAAAAAACGATGTTGCCGGGCACGGTCGGAGATCGAAAACGCCTTGTCCAAATCCTTGCGGGCCAAGGCGACCTCGAACCAATGTTCCAGCGGGCCGGGATGTGGCGTCAGCAGCATGGAGTAGCTTTCCAGTGGATCGGTCAGCCAATCTCCATCGGCAGGGTGATTCAGAGTTTCTTGGTATAGGGAGAGGGCGGTGCGGTCGGTGATGCGGCCTTGAACGTAAAGCCGGTCCGCCAGCCCCAATTGATAGAGCCAGAATGAGGTCCGCTGCTGCTGGGTAAAGGCTTGCTGGAAAGCTTCCCGCCCCGCATCGATCTTCCCTTGTTGAAAAAGCGCCCAGCCTTGTAGGTAATTCCAGCGAGGTCCCATCCAGCCCAGGGCCATTTCACTGCCCCGCATGGCTGCCGTGGCCTGGTTCAGTAGTGTCATCGCCTTCGTGGCTCCGACGGACGTGGCGGTATATTCGGCCGCCGAGATCAGCATCGAAGCGTACAGTTGCCCGTACCGCTTCTGCTTGGCCCAACCAGTCGCGGTCGCCAGCGGGGGATACGGCCCGGGTATGCCCCGCAGCAAATGGTTTTGGGCCCCCCAGCGGAACGCCTCTTCCAAGGTGATCAGTGGCGTCGTATCCGTGCTTTCGAGAAACAGAAAGGAGGCATAGCTGGCCTCCTCGAACCAGACCGCGGCGGCATCCGGATTGCCGGATTGCATCGCCAGCCGGCCCAAGGCGATTTGTGCCAGTGGTGTCAAGGGATGGTA
>JANQPP010000097.1 GCA_028289405.1 Pirellulales bacterium | reverse complement strand
GAGGAGATGTGGCGCCGTGGCCAGCGGCATCGCGTGCTCTCCCTGCTGGAGGAGACCGTTCCCTTGGCAGCGGAGTCGCCGGAGTTCGCTCTCCGCGCCGCTCAGATGTCCCTGGAAATGGGGCAATTCGAGAGAGGACGACGCATTGTTGAGAATGGTATGCATCTGCACCCCCATTCCGCCGGCTTGTGGGCCTTGCATGGCCGATGCTTGCTCGCCTCACAGCGAATCGAGGAAGCGCGTTCCGATTTTCATCGCGCGCTTTCCTACGAGCCGCAAAACGCGGCCCTGATGGAGGAGCTGGCGCGGCTCTATCGGCTCGAAGGACGCCCCAATCGGGCGCTCACCACGCTCATGAGCTTGGAGGAACTGTATCCTCCGTCCGAAATGCCCTCACAACTTCTGTTCGAGAAGGGTCTGGTGCTGCGAGATCTTTCCCGCCATGAAGATGCCCTGGTCTGCCTCCGGGATGCTTGCCGCTCGGGCACGGCCAACCCTGGCATGCTGGCGGAACTCGCCCGCTACGAACGAGAAATTTCCGCGCAAGTGGCCCGCCGCCCGGTGAGATAAGTGCTTAAGCATTTTTGACCGATGGCGTTTTGCGGTCTAGAGTTGCAGTGGCGGACAGCGGTTTTCTTATGTCTTTCCCGTGGAAACACTCACTATTTCGTATGGTTGCCTCGCGTGGCAGCCTCTATAACCGTTACCTTCCAACGAGGTCGAATCATGCCCCTTGCCTCCCTGCCCCCTTCGACGGAATTTGAGGATCGCCGCCGCCATTCGCAGGGCAACATCATCCCTGGCACTGAACGCCGCCAATTCTCCAACAGCCACGAGGAGCTCTCGCCGGGCGCGCAAGAATTGGCGCGGGCCATCGACAGCTACAAATTGACGCACCGCCGCCGCTTCATCACATATGAAGAAATCTACAACGTGGTGCTCTCGCTGGGCTATCACCGATAGCGCGGTGAAGCTCGGACAGATTGAGACCTACAGGCGGATTCCCCGCCGCGCGGCCAGTACGATTAGTGCTCGCTGGAAGTAGGGAAATGGCAGACGGGGATGGGTTTGCCGCGCCCAGAGAAAGGCGCTGTTCACCACATCCAGAGGCAGCACGCCCATCTCCACCGCCGCCACGACTTGCGCCACGAAGGCGAACTCCACGGGCCGCCGGGCCCGCAACCCCTTTTCCAAGGCGTCTTTGAGCGTCGGCGCGCCGACGTTTTGGCTGACGCGGATGCGTTTTCTTCGCGTCTGCTGAGCGTGTGCCGAGTGATCGAGCCAGGTGGGAAAGGCCAGCGCGAAAAACACGGCCAGCATCAGCCAGCGGGACCAAACAGGACACATGCGACGCATGGCTTGGACCTCCTTGTCACTCTCACAGCGCGACGACCCTGTCGCGCTGTGAGCTGTAATTACCGTTTTTCTTGCCATGAGGCAATACGGCTTACCTGACCGCTACATTCTGTAATGCGGCCTGTCCCACAGCATCGGCCAAACGTTTCAGCAACTTGAGGAGATCCCCGGAAATTTTTCGGTGATAGGCCTCAAAGTTGCAAGTCGACCGGCAACTGGTCTTCCCGCCCGCCAATGCGGTTGAACATCTCCAGGTCGACCTGGAAGTTGAGGAATTTCACGGAGCCATCCCCAAACGCCGCATTGAAACCGCCGTTGTGGGCTCCCCCAAAGGAGAAGGGCAGAGGGCCATTCTCATCGCCACCTATAAGGTCTGCCTGCGGCTGAAAAGCTGTGAAACGGGTAACATCGGGATCCCAGCCATCGGTCCAGCCTCGATCATCGTGCCAAGCGCCTGTTTCATACTTGGCAGGATCCAACCATTTCTCACCCAACAACAGCGTCTGGGACGCGCCGTCAATGGCATCCTCGATCCTCGCGGGGAGCGAGAATCTTGTGCGGGTGATCAGACCGTTGTAGGGGTAGCTGATGGTGCGATCTTCGTTACGCTCGAAGGGGTCCCGGCCAGCCCAATAGTCCGCGCTGGCGCTAGCGTTAATTCGGGTTCCCGGCGTGGCGCTGGCGTAGTCCATAAGGTATCGTAATTCTTGCTTCTGGGGTGATCGCCGAGAAGGACAGAAGTAAAACGAGACGATGATCGAACCTATCTGTTCGTCGATCTCCGCGTTGACCATGTTTTGAGGCCGCCCTTGCGGGATGCTGTAGATGCCGTCCTGCTCCAGGAAGGGGAGGATTTGAAAGGGCCAGCTAATGGTTTGTTCCTTGGGGCCGGCAATCTGCCCGTTGACGATTTCAATCTCGGGCCAAGGGCCAAGACCGCCGCTGGGAAACGTTTTGTATTTGTCGTGATGGTTGTGGCAGGCCAGCGACATCTGCTTGAGATGGTTCACGCATTGCATCCGCCGGGCCGATTCCCGCGCGGCCTGCACCGCTGGAAGCAATAGGGCGACCAGGATGCCGATGATGGCGATCACGACCAAAAGTTCCACCAAGGTAAAGCCTCGCCGTCGCGGCCTTGAGGCGGCAAATTGGGATTGCATGAGAACTGCTCCGATGAATGAAATGAATTCCGGGCGGGTAACGTCACGTAGCGGGAGGTGTTTGTTCAAAGTGGAGGAAGCATGGCCATCACGTGCCGGATTTGCCGAATCACCCGGCATCGGGCAGGAGTTGTTGAAATTCTTCCTCGGTCACTTCATTCACGCCGCCGGTGCCGAAGGCCACATAGCGCGTGCCGTCGGCGCCGGTCTGTTCGTAAATGATAACGGGCTGCTCCACTTCCGGGCTGGGAATGGGTACGTTGATGCCATAGCGAATCATGTACGGCTGGCCGTCCCGGGGTGAGGTCAGCATGTCGTCGATATCTCTCTCTTGGGAAGATGAATTTTCCAGGTATTTTCGGAAGGCCGCTTCGTCTTTGGGCGTCTGCCCTCGATGCGTTCCGCGATACGTGCTGAATTCGATTGCCAGCCGCCGCAGGTGTTCCGCTCCATCACCGGTCGGCACGTCGCTCCCCGACCCGCAGGCCGAAAGGCACAACGCCGAAAGCGCCACCAAACCGTAAAACGTACGCTCGCTCCGACGAGAGAGTTTCACCTAACGATCTCCTGCAGATATCCGCACACTTTTCTAAACAAAACTACTTATACTACGGAATGGCATGGTCGTCGATGGTTTGGCTCAAAAGTTCAAGACGAAGGCGATCATGCAGCGAACGTGGGGGAAGACTTACGTCGGGGCGGAGCCGCCCGCAAGCAAGGCTTGAAGCTCTTCCACGACCTCTGGGCAGCGATCCGAGACGTCATTGATCTCCCAGCGGTCGTCCGGTTTGGCGTAGAGCTGATGGCGGGGAGTCGGGCGTGGTTCGGGTGAGGAACTTTCCAAGGAACTTGATTGTCGGAGATACCACTGGGCGGTGCGAATGCCGCGGGGTCCTTGGCCAGTGAGTGAGCCAAGACGGAGATGCTCCCTCAATGGCGCGGGTTTCTCGGAAATCCACGGCAACAACGAAGGTTCCGGCGGCTGTCCCGGGAGAGGCGGTACGTCGAACCATTCGACCAGTGCGGCGTAAAGGTCGGACGGGGATACCAGCCCGCCGTGACGTGTAAGCCTGCCCGCGCCGTCCGGGTGTCGCAATAGCAGCGGCACATGCAACGTTTCCTCGTGCAGCAGCGGGATGTCCGGATCGACGATTCCCCGCTCCCCCAAGGCTCGGCCCCGCGCCCCGACGACGACGAGCAGCGTGCTTTCGGCCACCGGGTGGTCCAGAAATGTTTCCAGAAAATACCCGAGCGCTCGGTCCAAGAATTCCACCCCTTCCGCATAGTTTTCTTGCAGCACGCGCACCTGCTCACTCGGCAAGGGCGTGGCTGCGGACGAAATGTCGGGCGGCGCGGGGAGAAGTACCGGATCGAACAGATCGTCTTCATTCACACCGTCCAACTCGATGGCGGTCTCCGAATCATTCGCCGCGAAGAGTGATGAACAATGTATCCAAGCCGCAAAAGGTCCTGGCAAGCGCGCCGTTTCCTGCCACCAAGCGGTCCAACCGGAGGCGAGATCGGCCTCGGCATCGCTGGCACGATCCACGGTTTGGCCCGCGCCCTCCGCGGTATCGACGTGCTGGAAACCCGCCTGGCATGCGTTCGAGGCCAACTGGGAGTTATCGGCCAAGAGGCTCGCACGGGTTCCTTGTGATTCCAGCCGACGTGGCAAAGAAACGGTTTCCACTCGAGCGCCGTGAAAGTTGGGATACCAAAGTGCCGTGCCCGCTTCGATTCCATCCGCCAAGGCAAAGGCTTGATCGAACACGCACGATTGGGCGGCGAGCTGGTCGAACACCGGCGTCATGCACCAACTGGTTCCATAACAGCCCAGATGCCCGGCACGCAGGCCGTCACAGACGATGGTTAGCGCGTTGCGCAAATACGAAGGCTCCTTTCGCGAAAGAACGTGACCGCCGGATCCACCGGCACGTGTTCGAAAAGCTTATCTTATAGCGGGTTTCGGAGAAGTGTAGCGGCATATTCTCTGATTGGACTTACGATGTTCACGCCACTTCGAACACTACGCCCCTCAAGCGGCGCGCTTTAGCAGGCTGCTGAATTTCTCCGCGGCCCGCGGCATCAAATGGAGGTGATGCTCAAAATGGCGATGTAATTCGTTACTTTGTGAGCAGCTTCGCCGCGCCAATGTTAGCCAACACTGGGGCGGGGTTGAAAACGCCACGAAGGTGTTTTCAGCAACCTGCTAGGTGGGTCACCGCGATCTGAGATGGGGTTCGCGCGGGCACGGCAAGCATCTTTTCAGCCGTCGGCTACTTCGGCCACGCGGCGCCGCAGGTCGTCGCGGATGGTCGCGAATTCCGAGTCGGGATCCGCCGGCGCGGAGATTTCTCCGAACACCGGCAAGGCTTGACGTCCGTCGTGCCAATAGCTGCGGTCGCGTCCGGCCTCCTTGGCCGCGTACAAGGCTTGGTCTGCCCGGCCCAACAGTAAATGGGCACGCTCTTCCAGCCGCGCCGTGGCCACGCCGGCACTGAGCGTCATGCGTAGAGTGGTCGACTCGTGGTGGAATTTTGCCTTCGCCACGGCGGTCCGCACGCGCTCGGCCGCGCAACGCGCTTCCTCAATATCCGTGGATGGCAGTAGGATGGCGAATTCCTCGCCGCCGATGCGGGCGACCAGATCCATTCCCCGAACCGTCTCCGAGAGCAGCGCGGCGAATTGTTTGAGCACGGCGTCTCCGGCCATGTGGCCGTAGCGGTCATTGCACTTTTTGAAATGGTCCACGTCCACCAAGGCCAGGGAGATATGAGTTCCCCGCCGATTCCATTCGGAGAGCCGTTGGTTGAGCGCCGTGTCAAAGGCGCGCCGGTTGGGCAGGCCGGTCAGCGCGTCGGTCAGGGCATCCTCCATATGTTGGGCAATCGCGAGACCCTGGTCGGCGATTTGCTCCTCCATGGACTCCAAGCGTTTTTGCAGCTTGACGTTGGCTGAGAGGATCTGGGTCACGAAGTCCAGCACGATCTGGCTGCCGGTATCCGCGTCGCGTGAGCAGTTTTCCAGGTTGGTAGCGATTTCCGAAACTTCGGCTTGATAGCTGCCAAGATCCCCGGCCATGTCTTGAGCAAGTGTTTGCAGTCGCGAAACGAGCTCCTGGATCTGGGATTCGCGTTCACACGTGAACCATTCCGAGGGCGAAGCGACGATCTGGGATTTGCCGCGACGAAATCGAACCGCGACGGCGATGCCTAGCGCGAACTGCAGGACACCCAGCGCGAGAAATAACGGAATGGGGAGCGATATCAGCCAAGGAGACGCGGTGGCGTCGGGCATGAGAGGGAGGCTCCATACGGCGTTGCGGAAGTACCTCCCAAATCTAGGTCATGAAACAGGGCTTCCAGGCGTGCATCAACCACGCCTGAAAGCCCTCATGTTTGCTGCAACCGTCGTATTCCCTGGAGACGGAGGTCCAGCAGATGTCAGACGGTGACCGCTTCCTCTTCTTTACTCGGGTAGAAGAAGTGATTCACGGCATGAAGCAAGTTCGCGGCTCGACCGACTCCTTCGTCCAGATCATATCTTTGCTGTAGAGTGGCGAGCAGATTTCGCCCTTCCGGCCAGCGTACATCCAATACCTTGGCACATTCATCGAGAAGTTGATAAACGCGGGCCCGGGTAACTCCCAACCGCTGGGCCTGAACCCGCACGCTGACCGGCGTGCCTTGGATCTTGAGCCGTTCCTCGATCAAATCGCCGACGTTGTCTCCCGCATCCAAGCGGATTTGGGCCACCAGCGGCTCGACCAGGTTTTCGTGAATCTCCTCCGCGGCAGGCAAATTCTCTTCTTCGGCGATACGATACAGCCAAGGCTCCATCCGGCGCACGAATTTCGGTACGAAACGTACCGCCAAATGCGATTGCGGAGGAACATGCTTAAGACTTTCATGAATCGTGAAGAATACCTCGAGAATGGCGGTCACCCGCTTTTGGCCGTGGGTTCGCATCCTCCGAATTTCCTGCAGGGAATGTTCCATGTACGCCGACAAGGGGCGGTGCCAAATTACCGTCGGCAGATTTTTCAGAGAGGGGATCACGCGGCCCAATTTTTCGTTTTGAACGCCATGATCCCGGACTGTTTGAGTCCATTCATTCCACAACAACTCGGACACGAGGTCCGCATTGAACTGGGTCCCGACGGACGGTTCCGGCTTTTTCCCCTTCCCATTTTGCTTTCCACTGACCGGAGGCTTCTCCGAGGTCACGGAGGGGGCATGCTCTTCGGAGGCCACCTGCTCGAATGGTACCGCCGGTGGATGGTCCTTCGTGGCGCGGGACAGCAGATTGACGAACGAGTGGATCTTCTTTTGGCCAATCCCCGGCGTCGCCTTCAATTCCTCGAACGGCGTGGTCACGAGATCCTTGACCGTGCGGCCCAGAAATGCCAGCGGCAAGCGGCGATCGTTAGGCAGGGCCCAGTAGGCCAGCGGTTTCTCCCAGCGGTCGACGTAACGGTCCTGCAGCAGGGTTTTACGCAGATGCTCAAAACTGCCGACCAATTTATATTCTTCAACGGAACTGGCTCGAGTTAGTTTGTACATGTTGTTCTCTTCCTTCTGGGCCTGGTTCTTCTCTACCGTTTTATTCTGTTCGTCTTTACTCCGGGCCATCTTGGCATCCAGAATAAAAGAATTCGGTCACGACGGATCTCCGTGGTGAATAAATGATTTTGCCTCGGTTATAATAGGAAATTCCCTGGTTCGGACTCACGCCGTAAGGCGCGAACCGACCTTGAGAAAGCTCCTCTAGTCTTTCCGGTAAGGGAAAGATGTTCCGTTCTGTTCCGTAAACTAGCGTGGAAAGGTGGGGGACGCGTTATCGAACGCCTCTATTGAAAACAACCAAATGCTCGATGAGTTCCTCTCAAACTTCTGATCATTTTCAAAATTTTGGCACGAAAAATTGAGGGAAAGGTTAACGTACCGTTCGATCAACGCGTCAAAGCTCGGGCGTGTCCCTCCGAAGTCTGTTCAGACGAAGCACGCCGGACCTTCGTTCAACATTGTTAGCTGACACACGCTCGAGGTCAAGTCATTATTTTTGACATCTGCCCAAACGCCCATTCGATGCGATGGATCCATCGGTGCTCGCCGAGGCGGAAGCGGGGACCCGGCATCCAATTTGTCGATGCAACCACCGTGTGGCGTCGCCGCCGATTCGACATGTGCGAATCACCGTTGGCCGAGGCGAATTAGGCGTCGCCAGTCGCGATAACGCGGGCAAATCGCTCCGGACGTTTGACGCCGAGGTCCTTCAGCATTTGGTCCGCGGTGGCTTTCAGTTGGCCTCCCTGCTCGCCTCCGGTGATGGCCCCAAGGCAACGTTGGGCGACCAGTCGACGCAGTTCCATGTGCGTCGATTGGAAGATCGAGGCGGCTCGTCGGTAGCGTGATTTCGCGTCTTCAAGATCATTTCGCATGACCGAGATCCGCGCGTGGATCATGTCCGCCATGCCGTGTGCCCATTCTTGGTTGACTTTCCCCACCTGGCGGGCTTCTCGTGAAGCAATCCGGATCAACTTTTCGCGATCGTGCGTTCGCGACGCGGCGGCCCATAGCGCGGTTTGGGCTCGCAGGTACCTGGCGAACGCCAGTGTCACCTGATGCATGCGAAGCGATGACTTAATCAATCGTCCCCAATCGCTCTGCACCGTGTCGAACGCGTCCGCGGTATCTCCCAAGTAGAGCTGGCCTTGGGCTCGGGATAATAATTGAAAGAAATGAGGAATTTGGTATTCCTGGCTCGACCATTGGCTGACGGCGGACGCGCTCATGACCATGGACTCTTGGGGCTGGTCGTCCGCCAAGAGCGAATACGGCAGTGAACCGCTCCGCAGCATCGTCACGGAATAGAGATCGTTTCGCGTTTCCGCGGCTTGGATTCTCTCTCGACTCTCTTGCTGCAACTCGCGGAGCCGGCCCATGTTCAACGTGGCATACACGAGGAACACCCCGGCGCTATTCAATTCCCAGACGGCTCCCCGGCAGCGTTCGCGGAAGATTTTTTCCGCCTGCTGGCAGCGCCGGCGGGCAGCACACCAGTCGCCTTTCATGTAGGCCGATGTGCCATGGGACAGCTCCGTCAAACCGCAAAGGTAAGCGTCATCCTGGCCGTTCGAGAGTTCCCGGGCAAAAGTGAACAGCCGGCGGATTCTGTCGGGATGCGCCGTTCCGGCGGCTTCAAGATGCCAAATATGCATGAGCACGGCCCGCGCCGCCCGCGCGGGATCGCGGTGACGCAACGCCAGGCACGCATTTTCGGTTTGGTAGTAAGCCCCAATCAAAGAGTCCACGACGGTCAGACCGACGGCGGCGGACCAGCTTAAGTCCAGTTGTGCGGTGACCCGGGGGCTCGTCTTTGAAACGTGTGTCTGCAGGAGTTTGTCGGCCCGGAGGCAGCTCAGCCGAAGCTGCATGCGACGGGCCAAGAGCCGCAACAGGGTCCACCAACGAGACCGCGGGTACGGCAGGCCGACGCTCTCCAACGCAGCTCGGATTTGACGGAGGCCGTCATCAAGGTTGCCGCTGTAGAGCCTTTGAATGGCCGCGCGGCTCTCTAGATCAAGCCGCTCTGGATCGGGGGCGTCGCGCGCGACAACACTATAGACATCCGCGGCTTCGGCGGATCTTCCCGCGTTGGTCAGCGCGTCACCGAGTTTGATCTGGTGGACTCGCCGTTCCTCCGGTTGAAAGCCGGCGTACTTGATGGCCTGGCGGTACAGCTTCACGGCGCGGTCGAAGGCCAGGGACTCGACGGCATGATCGGCGGCAGCGGCGTACAGCCGGCCGGCCCGGCGAGATTGACCCGCTCCCAGGCAATAGGCGGCGAACGTTTCCGAGTCGGGTTTCCCCGAAGTCTCCAGGGCATTCGCCAGTCGCGCGTAGCTGCTTTTGATGTGGTCCGGCGGCAAACTGCTCACGACCGTTTTTCGCACGCGGTCGTGATAAGTTTCCACCGTGTCTTGCGGCCCACGCCCATGGCTTTTGGCTAAGTTCCGCACGATCAACTCGTCAAGTACATCGCGAGCCAACCCCAGATCGTGCTCCAATCCGGCGGCGGAAAAAGCGTCCCGCTGGCGCAGCGGCTTTCCAGCCACGGCGATCACTTCCAACAGCCGCTGATGCTCGCGGGACATTTCCCGGACACGTGACAAAAGCACGCCTTCGATTGTGATGTCTTGATCGGCCGTGGAGGTTGCCGGCCAACGCCGCTCCAGAAAACGAGCCAGTTCACCGATGAAAAATGCGTTGCCTTCCGACTCGTGGGCAATCCGCGCGGCATGAGGCTCCGCATTTGGTCGCTCGCGCCCCAGGTGCTCGAGCGCCAGTTCTTGGGCATCCTCGAAGGAAAGTGGGGGGAGGGGAATTTCGCGACAGCAGTGGCTGAACCACGGCTCCCGCCGAGCGGCCTCCAGGTGCTGCAAGCAAGGACTACCTTCTCGGTCTTCCGTTCGATAACTCAAAATTAGAGTCAACACGGGGAGATCGGGAGGCTGGAAGAGATCGACCAGCAACCTGGCGCTGTCCACGTCTCCCCATTGTAGATCGTCGATGAAGAGCACCAGCGGCGCGCGATCGCCGATCTTGCACAGTATTTCCCGCAGCGCGCTGAAGGCCCGCCGCCGCAATTCCTGCTTGTCCGGGATTTGGCCGGCCCGCTGTGGGGCCTCCCGCACGGCAGGAATGCTGTTGAGCACGGGAAA
This sequence comes from Pirellulales bacterium, assembly GCA_028289405.1. GTDB lineage: Bacteria > Planctomycetota > Planctomycetia > Pirellulales > JANQPP01 > JANQPP01. Next base: position 23,597 of record JANQPP010000097.1, on the reverse strand, counting down.
CATCAGTGCCAGAGCGTCCACATGGCGGGGAATCAACGCCGCCAACTCGACGCGATCGAGCCGTTTGAGATGCCGCGCCAGCGCGTCGACGAGACTGTCGACCGCTTCGAAGGGAACGGTCGCCTGTTCAAAACAGCGGCCGGCTAGAATGACCGCTTCGGGGTGATTTTCCCACAACTGGTACAGAAATCGGGAGACCAGCGTGCTTTTTCCCGTTCCCGATGCTCCGTGCAGATGGAGACAAACCGCCTCGCGCCTCGCGCTGGCCTGCACGAAGGCCTGCTCCAGGCCCGCTAATTGTGTTTCACGCCCCACGTAGGCGAAGCGGGAAGGCTTTGCGGAATTGCTTTGGGGGACACTTCTTCCGCCCAGGCGAGCCAACGTGTCGAGGATCTCCGACACACCAGGCCGCGCGCCTGGTTCACGCTGCAAGAGCCCGACGCAGAGCCGGGCCAGGGGCGCGGGAACTTGGCCCCGAATGCTCTCTAGTGACGGTGGATCCCAAGTCACCTTCCGCCGCTGATACTCCAGATAGGTCTCTTCACCGCGCGGGATCGGCATGCCGCCGGTGATGCATTCAAACAGCGCCACGCCGAACGAGTATAGATCACTGGCTTCCGTGGCCGGGGCATTCAGGAACAATTCCGGAGCGATGTAGTCCAGCGTGCCGACCACGCCGGCCGGCACCACGCTGTCCACATAAGTTCCGGAAAATCGCGGGGGGTGAATCTTGGCCACCAGGCCGAGATCGAGCAGTACCAGTCGCCCATCGGTCCGCACCATCACGTTCGAAGGTTTGATGTCACGATGCAACCGGCCTTGGCCATGAATGAACTGCAATGCTTCCGCTAACTGCCAAAAGGCGTTTCGCAGCCGGTCCGGATTCGCGCGCAGACCCTGCAGGGAGCGGAGTGAGCGGACGTAATCGCGGATATTGGCCCCCTCCACTAATTCCATGGTGTAGAACCAGCAACCCTTCTCGGAAAAGACGTCATACAGCGTGACCAGGTTGGGATGCCGCAGTTCCACCAGCGACGAAAATTCTCGTTTGAATCCGCCGAGGCTTTCTGGTGCCGCGGACAAGCTGGTCTTGAGCGCCACGCGGTGGTTGCCGCGTTCGCGATCGACCGCCTCGAAAACGATGCTCTGTCCGCCTCGGCCGAGTGTCCGCACATACTGGAAACGTCGCGTGGGTGGAAAGCTGACGAACCAGGGAGAGATGCCGGAGGAAACCTCTTCGCTGCGGAGGGTCGTGGATTCGGGCCGCGTTACTCGAATCGCCGTTTTCCGCCGCTCGGCGCGGAGCAACTGTTGCCGGTCCAATTCCCATCTCAACTCCGGCAGCAGATCGGCATGCCGGCGGAGAAACGCTTCGCGCGCCGCGGCATGCTCCGTACCCGCCTGGTCGAGATAGCCGTGAATCAGGCGGTGAATCAATTCCCCTCGCTGGCCCCTGCTTCCGGACAGCGAATTCGTGTTCGTACTCATCGGAAGTACCGACGACGCTTCGTAAAGGAAATCACAGTGGCGGAATGGCACCATTCCGCTTCAAATCCCGCGATATACGGCAGCGGTCTCGTGATCTTCGTGCCCGGCAGGAATAACCGGTCGTGGGCACACGGAAGCCAGCCCTCGGGCCAATGGACACGCGCGACGCGCGGTCTCGCGATCTCCGAAAACACCTTAGCCCCAGGCACGACGTCATCCTTGACAAATGGCCATGTTCCTCATCACGGCCCCAGTGAACTCCAACGCCGCGCCGATTATCGCCCTATTTTTCTGCCGTGTCCTCAGTGCCTCCAACACTTTCAGACGATACGAACGGATATCCGCAACTTACATCCGATTTCAGTGGGCGAAATTCCGACAACGCGGGAAAAAACGAGGATCTCCGGTGGCTCGAAACTCTTACCCGCCGGCACTATCGTAACGAACGCCAGGGGGCCGTCAACTTTTCGAGCTTCGATTTGCGGAAGTGGGCCGAAGCCGCCGCGAATGGCCGTGGACGGCTGCGGTGCGTTTTCTCGCGAACATGTCCCCGCACCACGCACGATCCCAGTGTGCCTGGGTGACCGTAATCCAGACGGTTCAGGTATGTAGGCTCCGCGGATTCACGCCGCATTCTCCTCGGAGACTTCCAGATGATTGAGCTGCAGTCCGCAGTGAGGGCACATCAGCGCGCGGCGGGAAATGGTCATTTGGCAGTCCGGGCACTGGATCAGCTTGGGTTCTTCGACGGGGGCGCGCGGGTGCTTCGCCAGCAAGGCGGTCGCCATGAGCGCCGCCAGCAGATAGAGCAGGACCCAGAACACGGGGATTTCAGACATCGTCGCAATCCTTGCGGCGTCACTCCCGGACAAAGCGGCGTTCGTTACGTTACGCGCGTCACCTTCTATTACTTCGGGCCGTTGCCGCCGTCAGGTTCAGCCCGACGCCCGCAGGGCAGGGGCCGGTGCATCGCCAGCGGCCATGGTTTCGTCACTTCCCGCGGAAAATATCGCTTGTGCGGGACGGGCTAGCCGGCGGAAATCGCTTCCCCGCAGGGCCACCGTTTCCCAGCGTGGGGAAATGGGCCGCGACCAGGCGGCGTAGTCCCGGGCCAAGACCCCCAAAAAGGCGTACCAGCGGTCTCGGTACGACCAGAGCTGAGCAGAGGGGAGCGGGGACCGATAGCCTACGATCCAATATGCGAACACGAAGAGCCCTTGAAACGGGGCGCCGAACACCTTCTCCCAGGCCGCCATGGCTTGCAGGTCGCCATGCGTCGACCAGTTGGTCCAATAGCGTCCCCGGCCCGATGGGAATCGCCGGCCTTTGATGTCGGCCAACCAACTGGGGCCCGACGCAGGGGCCACGATAAAGTCCAAGCTCTTGATCGGCTCTTGCGTGAACAATGTCCGGCGGGTCTCGTCCACGGCGATGTACGGCACGCGGCGAGATTTCAAATAGGCTTCAAAGGCCGCTTCATAATGGTTTCGCCGTCGCGCCATGTCGCTACAATTGCCCCAAGGTTCACGAACCATCGGACATTTTGCACCCTCGCCCGCGGAAGTTCCAGTCAAAAACACCTCGCTCTTGGTTCAGCCTGGCGAGTTCAGCCGGGGCCTTCTGCTCGCTTGCAGCACGCGCAGCTCCGCGTCTCGCACCGGGTCATCCGGGAGGTGCTGGGCCACGGTCTGCCGGGTCCGCTGGAACAATTGACGAATCTCGTCCCCCAGCAGTCCGTCGTTGCCACCGAACCGCTCTCGTTCACGCTGCAAGCGGATGAGGAAATCACGTTCGGTCGGCAATTGCCGCAGCCGCTCAAGATACTGCTGGGCAGCGTCCAGTTGGTTTCGTTCCAGCGCCAGTTCGATACTGGCCAGCAGGATTTCCCGCCGCGCCACGGCGTCGACGATCTCGCTTTGGAGCCGCAACACCAGCCCTTCGGCTTTGAGCCGCTCCTCCCGATTGGGCAGCGATACGGCCAGTTCCGCCTGTTCGCCACACAACAGCGGGATCCGGGCCAACACCTGTTCCCCATGCCGGATGTAGAAGGTCCGCAAACCGGCGTCCGTGGCGTCGATGCGGATGCGGCCAGCCCGATCAGTCCAGCCCACCGGCGACCAGCCTTGCGCGTCTTCCGTTTTTTCCAGCAGTTCGTAACCCGCCAGAGGGGGCTCGCCCTCCGCCAGGCCGTGCAACCGCAGCTCGGTGGCGGGAAAGCGGGACACCACGGGCAAGGCGAACAGGCCGTTTCCCACGCGCCAGCTTCGCAAAGGGGAACGAATCCCGGTCACGAGGCGAGTGGAAAGTTCCGCCGCGGGCCAATCCCGCGTGACCAGATACGTCCACTCGATAGGGAGCATGCCGTCGGCGCCAGTTTGAGCGGAGCGTTGCGCTTGAAACGGCCGCCACAGACCGGATTCCGGAGACGGTACCGCTTGAGCATCTCCCTGAGGCAGCGCGCTTCCTTGAACTCTTAGCGTCGCGCCGCCCGGTTGAACGTGGCTCACTCGGGCCAGCGGAGAGAGCACGTCGAGCAACTGCCGCACGCCCGCCTCGGGGGTCGCTCGCCGGTGCGCAACCTCCCGCTTAGAGAGCGTCCCCCAATGCCGCAAGGTCGTATCCCATTCCCGCGAGCGCCATACCAATTTTCCCCGGGACCGCTCTGCCAGCTCCAGCCATACGACCTTGTCTGAAATTTTACTCTCATCGGCTGACATTTCCTGCCCGCCGGGCGCGACGCCCGTGGTGGACCAATCTGTCGGCAAGGGGGCGACATGTATCTCCAATTGCCAGCGTGCTCCCAACAGCCGTCCCGCACGATTCAGCAGGTAACGCGCCAAACGTTGGGAGTCTTGGCCATGCCGAGCCGCGTCGTGATGCAACGTCACCTGGGCGGTGATGGGGCGGAGCAACCAATCTGGCGACTCCTCCGCCGCGCGGAGCGCTGGCGTGCAGGCGGCGGCAACCATCAGCAACATAAGCCAAAAAGCGGCGCGGCGGACCGTCCTCCGGCTATTGAAGGTGCATGGCATCAGCGACCCTCCTCGCGCGGCGCCGTGCCGCGACGTGCGGCCAGATGCTCGTATAGCGCTACCGGACGCGCGGGTACTCCAGTGATTCCGCGACGTATCGCGAAGTGGTCCACGAGTTGCCACAGGGGAATCACCAGTACCTCCTCGTGGACCAAACGGTGGATCGCCTGCAGCTTGTTCCGTGCCGCGTCCCAGGCGGCGATCTCTTCCAATTCGCGCAGGTTTTGCCAGAGGTAGGCGTTGCCTTCGCTCCAAGGGTGGGAGCGATCGAAAAGCCGCTGGATATCCGCCACCGGCTCCCACATCGCCAATTCCACATAAAACAAATCGTAATTCCGCGCCGCGGCCAGCATCTCTTCCGGCGGCACGGCGTGCAGCACGAGCTTTCCGCCCAAGAGTTCGAAATACTCCGCCAGCGCCACGCAGGCCGTCCGGGCCGTGAAAGTGGGAGGATGCGCAAGGGACAAAGTGATGGGAACTCGCTCTTCCGCGTCTGGGGAGTCGTGGCCCGACTGCTTCCAGCCCACCCGTAACAACGTCCAAGCGAGACGCGGATCGTAAGGACGCGGCGAAACCTGGGGATCGTACGCATAGCCCAGCGGGTCATCGAAACTCTCGTCGATTGGAAACGGCCCCGTCGTCCGCGCGCATCCCGCCACGGACTGTCCCGCCAGCAAATCGCGAGAAAGGATGGCCTCACGATCAAAAGCGTAGGCCAGCCCTCTCCGAAAGGTCCGGTTGCGCATGGAGGCTTTTCCTAGATTGGGCAGCAATATGTGCACGCGTGGATAGGCGTAACGCCGCACTTCGATTTCCGTGGCCAGCCGGAAACTCCGCAGGTTTCTCAGCGGTACTCGCGCCGCTAGATCGAGTTGTCCGGCCCGCATATCCGAGAGGAGGTCGTGTTCTTCGCCGTAGGCTTGCTCCGTGACTAGCAGGTACGACGAGCCGTTTGCATCATGCGAAGTTTCGCGAGAAAACGTCACTTGGCTCGGCGTTCGATGGGCCAGCCGGAACGGCCCGTTCGGCAAGGAGGCGGCGTCCGCGGACCAGGCGACATCCCGCAGCAATGCTTCTGGAACGGGGTGGGGATACAGCCGGACCCGCAACTCTCGCGGGTTTGTCGCTTCGATGTCCCGTAACACGCTGGACCAGGCGGGCAGGAATTCGGCGTGCCGAGGATGGCCCAGCATCAAGAGCCGCGCCGCCAGATCCGCCGTGGTGAAAGAGGGTCCCAAGGTTGGTCCGAGCCGTAGCAACCAGGCGGACTCTCCTGCGTTTTGTTCCCAATTGCCCCAGGGAAATTCGTATCGTGGCTCGCCCGGCGCTGCCGCGCGGAGGCGAAACAGGGGGCGATGCACCAGAGGAAACGTGCGCCGCGCGGCCGCGTCCCACAGTGACGCCACTCCCCCAGTCCGCGGGGCAACCCAATTCACGCCGACTTTCAGCCTTGGGGTTGCGGCCTGCAACTCCTCCTGGATCGCCGCCAATCGGGGGAGTTCCGGCCAAATGTCCCGAGCACGGTCCAAAGCGGCGTACGCCATCGCGGGACGGTCGCCCGCTTTTTCCTGGAGGCATGTTTTCAGCGCCGTCCGGGCCAGTTCCCGCAAACCATCCCGCCGCGCCTGTAAAAACTTGGGGGGCGTCTCGGGAAAGTATTCGGCGAACCGCTCCATGAGCCGCCGCGCGGAGGCGAATCTTTCCGCCGTGATTTCCTCACGAACGAAATGGTCGCCAAGCGCGGCGAGGGCCTGCTGGAGGCTCTCGTAATCCGGATTTCTGGCGTGCAATTCGTCGAGCAGGACCCAAGCCCGCTCCCATTGCCCCGCAGCCTGTTCATGTTCCGACCGAGCGTACAGATAACGGTGCAAGGCCCCGGTGACGCCAGGAAAATCGGCGTTCTGCTCTTGGAGAAAACGCAAATTGTCGTAGGCGCGGTCGAACTGTTCCGCCTCGATTTCCCGGGCGATTTGCTCCAGGGCCCGCCCTTCGAAATAGTCGACCCGTGCCACGTGCCGCGTCGCCACGGAATAGCGGACGTCCGGCTCCTCGAATAGGGAGAACTCTAGCGGCTTTGCTCGGGGATCGATGTCTGCCGGGCGAGGGTCGAGCGGTTCCACCTTCAGTTCTTCGTGATCGCTTTCGGCATTCAGCACGATCACGTCGAACACTTCCTGCAGCCGCAGCGGAGGCGCGTCTTCCTCCGCGTATGCCAGACTGGCGAAAAGACCAAGCAGCGGCAAAAACCATGGCCACTTTCGCGGCGCGAGGAATCGCGCCTGCCAGACTGGAAAATATGGAAGCATGCGGCTACCGCGATGAACAGCTAATCCTGTCTTAGTTTCCGGGCGTGAAAAACAATAAAGCACCATCGTGGGCCGCCACGGCCAGGCGATCCCCAATTTGCACCGGACCCGCCGCGCACGGTTGTCCGAGATCGACTTGCCAATTCAGGCTGCCGTCGGTGGGATTCAAGCCGAAAGCTCTTCCTTGCCGGGACACGAGAATCCATTCCGCCGCCCGGCTGAGCGGCTGTCCCGCGAGCTTGCCGTGCGGCCAGGGGATGCTCCACGCCGCCGCCCCCTGCTCATTCCGACAGATCAACTGTTCATTGGTCACTAGCAGAATCGATTGCTCCAGGGAAAAGGGGCCATCCGCCCAAGGGGCCGTGAGGGTTTCTAGAATTTCCAAGCGAAATTCAGGCAAGCGGATTTTTAACATTCGGTTTTGGGAGTCCACGGCAAAGGCGGAAGCATCTCCCACCGCCCAAGGGGAAGCCATGGCCGTGTCATGGGTCAAGGAGGCATCTAGTTGCAGATGCGGCGTGGGCTTGTCACGCAAGCTCACCAAATAAAACCGTCCCTCGGAGTCCCCGGCAATGAATGGCCGCGCGGTGGCCCCTTGCGTACCGAGCGGCCGCCAATCGCGGGACTGACCCGCCGCCTGCGGAGGCTGGAAGGGAGCGGCCCGACGTTCACCTTGGCGCGGATCCCAGTAGTGAATCTGCCCCCAGCGGTCAGGTAACAGCAGGCCCGTGCCAAAGGCGGCAGGCGTCGTGGCCAGGGCGACGTTTCCCGGCAGCGATTGCAACTTCCCTTGAGAACGGCCCGCTCCCGGCGAAACGATCCATAACTTGCCTGCCCCCGATGTGGCAGCCACCACTCTACCGTCCGGCATGAGCTGCGACAGGTCGAACCACTGCCGCTCCCCCTCGCCAGGGCCCGCTTCGACGGGCAGCGCGGCCATGTTCCCGCTGGGCGAGGTGAACATGGCATGGGACCCATCGGCACCGACCAGCAGGCCGATTCCTGTTTGTTCTCGTAACCGGGAAACCGCCAAAGGAGGAACCGCACATCGCGTCTCCCAATACGTTTCATACGGAGCTTCAAGGTTGAACGCCGAGATCGTCAGCCCAGGTTGGTCCTTTACGAGCCGGGCCACGATTCCCACATCCTGGAAGACTTGCAACGGGGCTTGAACCACCGCGCCGCTGAGTACGATGCGGTCCGGTATGATTTGCCCACGAGCGGATACCAAGCGAGAAACCGTGACTTGCTCACTCAACTGCCACAGCCGCTGGTTCCGCTGGGCAAGGAAACGGGTAAGCATTTGTTCGCCAGTGGCAGGCTGTGAAAACACCGTGGCCAGTTGCTTTTGCCCCGCCGTGGCCCGCAGCCAAACCATCCCCTCCCCATCCGTCGTGGCCCACAATTCTTCACCGGAAACAAGCGGCGAATTCAGCACGACGCCTTCCAGGGGCACGATCTGGGGAGAGGCCGTCTCGAGCTGTTTGCCGTCCCAAGGGAACACGTGCAGGCGGCTTTCGCGGCTGCGATGGTTTTCCGCCAAGACGACATGCCGGGGTAGCAACACGGGAGGCACGACGATGTAACTGGGAGCGTGCCCCAAATACACCACTTGGGCGCAGCCCGGCTGCCGCTCGTCCAACACGTAAAGGAATCCGCCCTCGGCCAACTGCAAGATCCGTTCCCCGAAGTAATCGACCGTGGGCGCCACGCTCACCGGCTGCGGCAATTGATAACCCCGGAGCCGCCGACCGGATTCGGCATCGAATACCAGCACTTCCCCCCGCCGCGTGGAGACGAACAGCCGCTCTTGAGCCGATACGGGCGGCAAACTCGGACCGGGCAGTTTGGCCCTCCATCGAATTTCTCCGGTTCTTCCAGTGACGCGGAGCAATTCCTGCCGCGCCGCATCGATCAACACAAAGTCGGCAGCCCCTTCCTCACCGATCCTAAGTGGTGACGAACCTTCGAAATCACCGAGGTACCGCCGCCAAAGCGGGTGCCCCGATTCCGCGTCGAAGCCATAGGCCGTCCCTTCCCACGTGAAGGCCACGACTTGGCCCCGCAACACGGCAATGGGGGCTTCCTGATAGTTCGCCGGAATGAGCGTGGCCGTGATTGGGCTGGGCACGGCGATGGTCTCCGGATCGAGGTCCGCCTGCGTAACCCGGACCAGCTCGCGGAGCGTCTCGACCTGTTCACGGAGCATGCCTGTGAGCAGCGGATGCCCGGCCAACTCTGGAAACTCCTGAGTGGCCTTGAGGTATTCGTCCCAAACTCGGGGAGCATCGTCCACGGCGGAAAGGTCGGTCACGGCGCTTTCCAAGCGCAGCAAGCTGGCCAACCTGCGGTCCGCCACGGCCAGGTCTTCCTGAATCTGATTCAGCATGGCAATCGGCCGGAGTGATTCCAGCACGTAGCGGTCGACCAGTGCGAGGGCTTCTCTCGCTTGTTCCAACTCGGCACGCAGCTTGGCCACGGCGGTTTCGGGGCGTTCGGTAGAGCCGGACTGTGGAGAGCCCGCCGCGGTTTCCGAAGCGGAGGTAGCCAATCTCGCGGCGATCTGGGGCAGAATCCCCGCTAGTTCATCGCGTGATTCGGAAAACGACGGTTCGTCGGCCATTCGCGGCAGGGCCTCCCGCGCGAGTTCCAACGCCGCCAGCGGTTCTCCTGCCGATTCACTCGCCAGCCGCAGCCGCGCCAAATCACGGAGGACCCGCGCGTGGCTAGCCCGTGGATGCGAGTCGAACCCTTCCACGAAGCGGTCCAACTTGGCGATGGATTGGGAGTAGCTCTGGGCGCGATAATCTTCTTCCGCCTGTACCAGCAGTGCATCGGCACTCCCCCGCCAAAGCGACCAGCCCATCCAGATCCCTGCCACGACGAGCAACAATAGGCCGGCCCCTCCGACCAAAAGGAGCGGCGAATCCCAGCGGCGCCGCGCTTCCGCCGGAGCGTCCTCCGCCTCGAGCCGGTCGAGATCCACGTCGAAGATGTTCGGCTTCCTTCCACCGCCCGCACTTTCCGGCCCCAACAGGACATCCGTCATGTTGGCATCCAACCGAGGCACTTCCGTGGGCGCATCCAGCCCCCACTGCGAACGGACGGAGGACCGCGACACCTCTGATTCGAGCTTGTCACGTAGGCGGCGAGGCGGCGGCGGATCCATTGGATTCACGCCAGGGGACGCTTCGGCTTCGGACTCATCGGGATGGTCCAACAGCGTGGGTGTTCCGCCGGACGAATTGGGAGACAATTCCGGGCGAGTGAACCCCTGCGATTGCTCCGTCTCCGCGACCAGGGATTGTGACATTTCCGGAGTCAATAGGCCGCGCTTGGTGAGCGATTGCGCGACCGCGCGGATGTCCACGGGTTCCGCCGATGCGGACAGCTTTTCCCGCAGTTGGCTCACGACCTGTGACGAGACCACGCCGCGTTCTTCTAGCAATTGCACGAAGTGTTGCCACGACATATCCGGCTACTTTCGTCCCTTGCCAAGGGCAATGAAGATTTCATTCCGTTGCCCTCGGTATCGCACCGGCGTCCGCTCGCTGCTTTTCGCGAGACACACGCGACGGGATTAGTAAATTTCCTCTTCCGTGGCCAAACGGATTTCCTCCATGCCGATCTCCATGCCCGCATCCAGCGCGGCCACGACGCGGGCATGCGTCGCCTCTCGGTTGGCCAACACCAGCAGTCGCGGGCTGGAGCCCTGGGAACCCGCGTCGCGCAGGTGGCGGAGTTTAACCAAAAGATCCTGCACGCTCGGCGCTTCTTCTTCCTCGACCCAATAGACGTTTCGGCGGTCTACCCGAACGACGAGAAAATCGGCATCCTCTTGCCGTTCTTGTTGCACCGGCGAGGCCCCCCCTTCGACCTGTTGTTCGGGGGGAATCTCCATCGACTTCTGCAGCGCGAAGGCGGCCGTGACCATGAAAAACACGAGCAGCAGGAAGGTCATGTCGATCATGGGCGTCATGTCGACTTCTTCTTCCTCGTTCCCGCCGCGTTGCCAAGAAAATGCCTGGGGTGGCCGCGCCGCGCCAGTTCCCACCACGGCAGCGTCGAGTTCGGACTCCGTGGCGCGGGGGACCACGATCGTCTTCCCGCAACTCGGGCAGAAAATTTTCTGTCCCGCGCGTGCTCGGGAAACCTTGAGCTTGCGACGGCAAATATTGCAGCGAAACTTGATCGGCATGGGGGCTACCTCTCCGCTTCCAAGACCGCGAAAAACAATCTCACTTGGGGTACCTGGGAAACAGCCGCGACGGTCTTTTGTACTTCCCCTTCCAACAGGTTCCCCTCGGCCTTGATCAACACGGCGTTCTTGCCCTCGGCTTGTCCCCGCTCGACGTAGCGGCCAATGGCCTCGTTGAAATCTCCGTCCGCCGGCAGTCGGGCAGCCGGCAAACGTCCATCCGCCAAATAGACTTCCGCCTGCCCGTTGCCCCGGTCGGCCAAAGTGATCACCACGGCTTGGCGGGCACTTACGGCCATTCCGTTGCGAGCCGGCGGCAGATCGACCGCCGTCATGGCGTCGGGAGTCATGGCCACCGTGAAAAAGATCAGCAGCAGAAACGTGATGTCGATCATGGGCATGATATCGAACGACTGGGCTTCTCGCCGACCTCTCCGTTGGCGAAATCCACTCTCCCCATCCCGGAAGCTGAACGCTGTGGACCATTCGGCGGCCATGATTAGCTCGGCACCCTTTCTCGCGCGGGAGCGGCCTGCCAGGCGGGCCACGAATCAAAAAAATGGGTTAAACCGGCTGCCACCAGATCTTCCAGTTGCCGCATGCGGACATTCAAACTGGCCAGGCAAATCATCAACGGAATGGCAATGGCTAACCCGACCGCCGTCGTGATTAGCGCCACGTAAATGTCGCTGGCCAGCCGCGACGGGTCGACATTTTCCCCACCTCCCAGGTTGGCGAAGGCCCCCATCATCCCCATCACGGTGCCGAACAACCCCAGCATGGGAGAAGTGCGGATCACGGTATTCACCCAACTCACGCGGTGATCGAGATCGGCCAGTACGTCACGGCGAAACCGATCCTCGATGATCCGCCGGATTTTGGCGAAATCCAAGTGCCGTTTCTGGATTGCCAGGCCCAGCAGTTGAGATAACGCGCGGGGATCGGCCGCGCAGCGCTCTTGGGCATGACCTTGGTTCCCGTTTTCACAAGCTTCTCCCACGGCGGACAGGAATTCGTTTTGTGCCGCTTCCGAGCGAAAGCGCAGCTCCGCGAGCCGCCGCCAAATGAACACCACGCAATAGGCTCCCCATAAGGCGACCACGGCTTGCGCCGCGTAAATCAGCCATCCAATAAGTCCCGTGAGCGCGCTGATGTCGATCATCTACTTTTCCGCAACGTCTTTCTTTGAGGCGCGAATCGCCACTATCGATAATACTGACGGGCCACGTAAAAAGCGAAGCCCGCCCCTTCTGGTTGGATGCCGTATACCGTCTTACGTATGGAATCAACTGGCTTGTCGTTGGCGTGGACTCGTTCTAGACGAGCCAATTCGATTTCCACTTCTGGAGGAATGAAGTGGAGAATCAGGCGGCCTTCCGCTTCCACGCCGGCCCGCTGAAGCACGGCCCGATCAATGTCCGCGAGCTGTCCCGATTTCCACAGCATGAACAGACGCCGCTCGGCGTCTCGCGGGCCTTCCCGCGTATCCGCCTGAGGATTGGCTAATTGGGCAACATAGCGGACATTCCCATCGTCGGCCAAAACTCCGAGTTCGATACCGAAGAAATCGAGCTGCTGAAGATAGGTTTCGGGCGTATGTCCCGCGCCAAAACGGATCTCCCAACGGAGATGGCGGGGCAGAGTGTTGCCGAGCCCTTCTCCCTCGGGCCCGGCGCGGCGGCTGTCTCCTTGGCTCTTTTGCTGGCCGGTCAGTAATTCAGGATTCGGCGCGTCCATCCGGCTGGCGTCCTTGGCCAACCCACTGACGAGCTCCAGCGCCGTGCTGACTTCGGGGAACATCTGGTCTGGCAACTCGTCTTCCTGGACTGGGGCCAAGTCGCGTGCAAACCCCGGCGCGGCCATCCCCCGCCCCCCCCAAGATTCCACGGAGACCGGAACGGGCCGCGGCCGCACGAAGAACCGGCTCGTGTACCACAACACCAAGATACAAGCCACGACGGCTCCCACCACGATCAGCAGGGCCACCAGCATGCTGCTAACCCTTTCATGCGGAGAGACCCGCAGTGCATCGGCCGTCGGATGGGTGATCGTAGTCGACATGAATGGCTGGGTTGCGCTAACAAGTGTGGTGGCCGGACGCGAAATTTGCTCAGTCCACTATCCGTCGAACAGGGCTGCCGGGCGAATCCGCCGGTACCAAGTCTTCCATTGCTCAATGGCTGCCTCGCGCGTTGCTTCGTCCCGCCGCGGCGGCAATTCAAAGCCCGAAAATTTGCCGGAGATCCGCAGCAAGCTGCGGTTTGCTTCCCTTGCCACATTCCAATCCGGATCGGTGAGCGCGAAAATGAGCCTCGGCACGTGGTCTAGGTCACCGTCCCGTCCCAGCAGGAACACGGCGACACGGCGGGCCGTAGGACCCTCCGCCGCAACCAGGCCTTGCCATTGCTTGGCATCCTCCGGATCCAGATGTACGGGCAGATCCCACAGGGGAAGGTTTTGAGAGATCCAAAAAGCGTCTCCTTGCGCCTGGTGAATCGTGGTGAGCAATTCCTTCATCGAGCCCGGCTGTACTTTGGACGTGGCCGCCTCCTTGGAAGTCGACAATTGTCGTTCGAGATTCGTGGGCAGCCCTCGCCCGCCGGCCATGACGCCATCTCCCCACGTTTGCACGTTCCGAATGCTCTGTTGCATCGAGCGTAACAAAAACAGAACGGCGAAGGCCGTATCGACATCGGGCCCCGCGCGGCTATACCAACTGCCATCGTCGCGTTGCGTCTCTTCCAGAAAGGCGACGCCCTGATCATACCAATTGCGGGACGCCGTCTGCTGCAGGCCCATGTGCTGCCGGAAGGATTGATAACGCTCTAGTGTGTAGAGGTAGTAATGTGTGTATCCGGAGGGGCTAATGGCGTACTCATCTCGCAGCCACTGCATGCCGGTCCGCAAGGACTGAGAAACCCGCCGCTGGGAAATCCCCTGAGTGTAGGGCGTGTTTTCTCTCGGGCGATCCGTGATCCGCTTTACCACGGCCGGCAAGTCTTTTTCTCGACGCGCGCCTGGGATCGGAACTTTGAGCAGGTCGGCGGCGATGGCCATGCTGCCGAGCCCCGCCACGGAGAGGGACAATCCCACGTCCTCCTGAGGGACGCGATTGTAGCTGCCTGGATCAAGGCCCTGATATCCCCAGCCCCCGGAAGGATCTTGCGTCCGCAACAACCAATTGGCGAACCGCACGACCGACCCACGACGTATGTGGATTCCATGATTGCGAGCTTCCCACAGGGCGAGGGCGGCATACTGCGTCATGGAAGTATCGCCTGTTTCCCGCTCGGCGTATCCCCAGCCTCCTGCCGGTTTCTGCCGGAGATAGAGTGATTCCAGCAGGGCATTGATCTCGCGCCGATTGCCCGCCGGGTCGACGGTGCAGAGAAACACGATCGCCAAGGAGGTGCTGTAGATATCACACACCTTGGTCGTGATAAATTCCGGGGGCCGGCTTCCCATGTGCTGGCAGTCTTCGAGGGCTTCCGCCACCAAGGGATGGCGGCGCTGGCCTCGCTTGTAGAAGGAGAGTCCGACCAGGCATTTGGCTCCGAGTCGCTCATCCGCCGCGTCTTCGAGGAACTTCAGCCCGCTATCGGCCAACCGGCGGACCCGGGGGCTGCTGGGCGAAAGCGCCCCGGCCCCCACCGAAGGTAGGAGCAGGCCCCATCCCAATGCGAGGAGCAATACGGTCCGGAGAGGAAGCAGGGACCGGTGCGCCAGGGACGGCTCGCCGGAACGTTTTGGGCGGTTGATACCTCTCACCGCGTGCGGAGAATCCGCGCAATGATCCAAAATGGCGCCCCCTGGGCAACGGCGCGGGCCTCTGTTCCGATGCCGCTGCCTCACCCCTGGAAACCCACGAAAGTTCGGCCTTGACATTGCCACATTCAAATTTTGATCGTAGGGGTGGTTGAATCGCCTGTCAAGAAAATGGTGGCGGCTCAGGCGGGCCACGATTGAACGCCCGTTCGCGATGCCGTCGCGAAAAAATCCGGAAAATCTCGCCTCGTTGGGATTCATTTGGTGTGGCATCGCTGAAATGATTTCCCTATGATCCCCGCGCTTTCTCGTTCCAGGCGGGCGAAGGCGTCTTACTTCGTACACAGTGAACGAGGGCACTCGAAGGGACCACGGAAGGACTAAAGGTGGCCGTCAAAGACCAAGCCGTGTAGGTCAAACCGCATTTGTAGCGTTCATGGACGTCGGGAGCGAACCGCCCGTCGGCCAAGGAGGACAGGTTCGTGAATACGATCAAGACCGCATTCGTCGTCGTGGTGCTGATGGGCGTTTGCTATGGCGTCTACACGTCGGTCATGACCGGCCCGGAAGCCCCCAAGCCGCCGGCGGGAGTGGACGAAGATTGGTCCGAGATTCCCGAAGTCGATTTCGGCGACGGCATGGACGGTGGTCCCGTCCCGCTGGAAGGCACGCCGTCCGACCAGCCTCCGATGGAGATGACCGAGGGGGACAGCTTCTCAGGAGCCTTCGCGCCGCCCCAAGACACCATGGCGAGCGAGAACCCAGGGGCGCCTTTCCAGGACACCGCGACGACCGCCTACCCGGCGAATTACGGTACGGCTTCCAGTGAAATGTCCGAAGAACCTGGCCCCGTGGCGGTTCCAGAGGAACCGGGCAATTTCGCTAATCATGGCACGCCCGCGGCCACGGAGAATACCTACCCATCCGCGGCGGACGTCGCGTCCTATCCTGACACGGGCTACGGAGCAACGTCGCCCATCGATAGCGATCCAAATTTGGCCGGCACTTCCAATGCCCAGGCCATCACGCCTGCCGATGAAGCCGATAATACCACGCAGGAATTCGAAAAAGCATTTCAAGATGCCCAGCAGTATTTGGTGGCTGGAGATTTGGCCGCCGCGCACAAATTGCTCTCCATGTGGTATGCCCATCCCAGCTTGAGTCAGGAACAGTCCGGACGTCTGCTCGATCTGTTGGACCAATTGGCCGGAGCGGTTGTGTATTCCCGTGAACATCTACTGGAATCCCCGCATGTCGTTCAGGCTGGGGAAACGCTGGAGACCATAGGTCAGCGGTACGGAATCCCCGGGCAACTGCTGGCCAAGATCAACGGCATCGCCGATGCGGCCAACCTCGCGCCGGGACAAGAATTGAAGGTCCTGCGGGGACCCTTCGCCAGCGTGGTGAACTTGTCCGGTCAGGAATTGACGTTGCTGGTGGACGGCCATTACGCGGGCCGTTTTCCGCTGCAACTGGCCGGGAGTTCCGAAGGCATCGAAGCGGGCCAATACGAGGTCCAAGAGAAGATCGCCGATCCCACTTACTATCCGCCGGAGGGGGGTGTGTATCCCGCCTCCAGCCCGGAAAATCCCTACGGATCGCGTTGGATTGGACTGGGAGGCGAACTCGGCATCCACGGTTCGTCCGACTCGACCGCCCAAACCGCGAACCCGCCACGCGGCAGCATCCGGCTTTCGCAACGCGACGTGGAAGATGTCTTCGATATCTTGTCGGTTGGTTCGCAGGTGATTATCCTGCGGTGACTTTTGCCGGCGGTCGCGGGGTGCATGGCCGCGCCTTTCGCAGTACGCCGACAGTCTCTACCTAGCCGCGAGGGCGTGTCCACCGTGTTCAACCGCGAAGCACTGATCGATCTGCTACGAGAAAAGTCCCTCAAATTCGGGGACTTCACGCTCGCTTCCGGAAAAAAAGCTTCGTACTATCTCGATGGAAAACAGGTCACGCTCGACGCGGCGGGTGCCCACCTCATCGGTGAGGGGATTCTTGAACTTCTACAAGACAACATGCCCGTTGCCGTTGGTGGCATGTCCATCGGGGCGGATCCGCTTGTGGCCTCTGTGTTGACGATTGCCGGTGGCCGGCAGTTGCCGCTGAAGGGCTTTCTGGTCCGCAAGGAGAGCAAAGGGCACGGCACGAACCGGTATATTGAAGGCCCCGTGGCGCCGGGCGATTCCGCCACCATCGTGGAGGACGTTGTGACCACGGGCGGCTCTTCCCTCTTGGCCATCGAGCGAGCCGAGGAATTCGGGCTTCGCGTGGAGCGGGTCATCACCGTGGTCGACCGCATGGAGGGGGGGCGAGAGGCGTTCACCGAGCGTGGCTACCGCTTTGACAGCCTGTTCACCGTGGAAGACCTGGGCGTGACGCCCAGCAACGCTTAGGGCCATTCGGTACCACATTCACGAAGACCTTGCCGCTCGATCGCATGGAGACCTCGCTACATCGCGCGCTGAAGGAGCACTTTCGTCGCGACGGCGGCGTTCTTGAAGGCCGCTTGGAATCCTTCCGCATTGATGTGATCAACCCGGATGAGTTGGTGGAAATCCAGCACGCCGGCTTGGGGCAATTACGCGACAAGTTGCGGCGGCTACTGCTTCGCCACGATGTGCTGGTGGTCAAGCCGCTAATTCATCGCAAGCAAATCGTGCGGCACAAGAAGAAAGGGGGCCAGGTCGCGTCCCGTCGCTGGAGCCCCAAGCGGGGAGACATTTTGGAAATCTTCGATGACCTGGTGCATTTCGTGCAGGTCTTTCCCCATCCGCGGCTCGCGTTGGAGGTGCCCTTGGTGGACGTCGAAGAGGCACGTTATCCGGGGCATGGCCGCCGACGCCGATGGAGAGCCAAGGATCATTGCGTCGCCGACCAATCGCTCCTCGCCATGCATGAAACCTATCGATTCGAAACCGCCCACGACTTGCTTTCGCTGTTTCCGAACGACGTGGACACTCCCTTTCACACGGGACAACTCGCCGAGCGGCTGGAGATTCCTCGCTGGCGGGCACAAAAGATCGCCTACTGCCTCCTGAAAACTGGCGCCGCGCGTGCCGTGGGGCGCACTCGGGCAGGACGTTGGTATGAATTCGAGGCGGCGTAATCGGTCCGCTCAACGTGCATCACCCTCATCGGTGGTGAGGCACCCCAATGCCGGGACTTGTGGTGGTCAGTGAGAGCCCGTACCTTGAGGCCATTCCAGACGCGACTTTCCATTTCGATGCATGTAGTTCTTTGGGGTAGGTACCCTTGGCGGAAGACAAGATTCGGCTAGCGATCGTGGGAGCGGGCGCGGTCAGCGACTACCATCATGTTCCGGCGGCCCGGCTGGACCCGCGCGTGGAACTCGTCGCGGCCTGCGACACCAATGCTGGACTGTTGCAACAGCGGCGCAGCGATTGGGGTGTGGAGAAGTTGTCCGCCGATCCCCTGGAAATCTGCCAGGATCCGGACGTGAACGCGGTGGTGATTGCCACGCCCAACGAGACGCATGCACCGGTGGCCATGGCCGCCGCGCGGGCAGGAAAGCACGTACTATGTGAAAAACCGCTGGGACTGAGCGCGGACCAGGCGGGCGAAATGTATGGCGCGGCGCGGGATGCGGGCGTGGTGCACATGACCGCCTTCACATATCGCTTCGCACCCGCCATGCGGTACCTGCGGCATTTGCTGACTTCCGGAAAACTGGGAGAGCCCCGCCACTTTCGTAGCCAACGCTTTTTGGATTGGCCGGAAACCAGTTGGGGTTGGCGGCAATACCAGGCCACCGCCGGTGCCGGCGACCTGTACGACATGACGATCCACCGGCTCGATTTCGGTATGGATTTGCTGGGTCCGCTGAGTGCGGTTTGCGGCGCGGTGGCCCGCTTCGTGCCTCGCGACCGGACGCAGGACGGCCAGCCTTGCCCGCCCTCGGAGGTGGACGATTGGTCGTCGCTCATCGGGGAATTCGCCAATGGTGCCACCGGTGTTTGGGAAGGAACCACGTTGGCCAAAGGTTACGGCCGTAAAGGATTCGGCCACGAATGGGCGGAGGTGAACGGGTCGGAGGGGTCCGCCGTCTACCAGTTGCACTGCCCCAACCAGATTTTGCTGGGCCGCACCGGCGAGGATTTGGCGCCCGTGGACGTGCCCGAGGAATTTCTCAAACCGGCCGGTAGCCCACGTGACCCACGCGATGGGGAACCCTCCACGGTCTTTCGTTATGATATTCTCTGGGAATTCATCTCGGCGATCACGGAAAAGCGCCAGGCTGAGCCAAGCTTCTATCATGGGTGGCTGGCTCAGATCGTGGCGGACGCGGTGCTCGCCTCGCATCGCCAGCGCCGCTGGATCGAGCTGGACTTCCCTTCCGAAGCTCAGCAATGAATCGGCTTGAATCTTTTCTCTGCGGGATGCACGTCTTCAGGATAATGCTTCATGTCTCGGGATTCGCAACCCACGGATAAGTTTCCGTTGCATCGGCTGATGGGCGTGGAGATTCTTTCCACGGGCAGCCATGTGCCGGAACCCATCGTGCGTAATGAGGACCTGGCGGCCCTCGGTTGTGATTCCGAATGGATCGTGCAGCGGACCGGCATCCTCGAGCGCCGTCACGCGCCGCCGGAAGTCGCCACCAGCGACATGGCCATCGCCGCTTCCCGCGCCTGCCTCGAACAGGCCGGCGTGCGTCCAGACGACATCGACCTGCTCATCGTGGGAACTTTCACGGGAGACATGCCGGTGCCTTCTACGGCCTGCCGCGTGCAGGACGAATTGGGATTGCGGGTTCCCGCCATGGACTTGCAAGCTGCATGCGCGGGTTTCGTCTATTCGCTCGTGACGGGGATGCAGTTCGTGGCCACCGGTTGCAGCCAACTTGCCTTGGTGATCGGCGCGGACTGCAATTCACGAGTGGTCAATCCTCGGGATAAAAAGACGTACCCCCTCTTCGGGGACGGGGCCGGGGCCGTGCTGTTGCGGAAAGGGGACGCCGAGCAGGGGCTGATGGCCTACACCTTGGGAGCCGACGGTTCCGGGGCGGAATTGCTCTGCTGCCGCATGGGCGGAACCCGCCTGCCGCTTTCTTGCGAGGGACTGCAGCAAGATTTGCATTGGCTGCACATGGACGGGAAACCGGTGTTCAAATGGGCCATTCGAATGCTCGTCGAGACGATCCAACAGGTGTGCAACGCGGCGGAAAAGGACGT
Organism: Pirellulales bacterium; assembly: GCA_028289405.1. Classification (GTDB taxonomy): domain Bacteria; phylum Planctomycetota; class Planctomycetia; order Pirellulales; family JANQPP01; genus JANQPP01. Next base: position 3,607 of record JANQPP010000097.1, on the reverse strand, counting down.
GCGTGACGTGGACCTGTTCGTGCTGCACCAGGCCAACTTGCGGATCTTGGAAGCCGCCGCGAGCCAGTTGGATCTGGACATGGACCGCGTCGTGGTGAATTTGGATCAATATGGCAATACCTCCGCGGGCAGCGTCCCCTTGGCGCTGGATGAGGTTCATCGGCAAGGACGTTTGAAACGAGGGGACGACGTGGTCATCAGCGGATTCGGCGCGGGACTTGCTTGGGGAACGGCATTGTTGCGCTGGTAATCTCACGTGCGAGTGTTTGGCACGCCACTCGCCGGTAGGAATCAGTATCCACGAAGGCAGGAAGCATGAAAAAAACCGGCAAACTCCCCCATCGAAGCGATGTCCAGCCCGAGGACTGCTGGAATCTGACGAGCTTGTTCGCGACGGACGACCAATGGGAAACGGCCTTCGCGCGCTGGGAAACGCAGGCGGAAGGTTACGACGAATTTCGCGGCAAGCTGGCCACGAATCCGAAAACCTTGGCGCGATGTCTCGATTTCGACAATGAATTCGACCGTCTCGCGGAGCGTTTGGGAGCCTACGCCTTTTTGAAGACCGCCGAGGACACGGCCAATCCCACCTACCAACGGATGATGGGTCGCTTCCGCCATGTGGCCCGCCTGGCGACCGAACGTGCCAGCTATCTCCGGCCCGAGATTTTGGCGCTCCCCCGGGCCACGATGGAGCGGTTTCTCAAGGCCAAATCGCTGGAGCCGCATCGCCTCACGCTGGAGCGGCTCTGGCGTTACAAGCCGCACACGCTTTCCAAACGCGAGGAGAAATTGCTGGCCATGCAGGCCGAGGTGTCCCATGCGCCGCAGCAGATCTTCCAGCAGCTCAACGATGCCGACCTCAAGTTCGGAATGGTCCGCAAGGAGGACGGCACGTCCGTGGAACTGAGCCACGCCACGTTCAGTTCGCTGCTGCAATCCCGGGAACGCAAGGTGCGGCGGACCGCTTTTCGAAAATACTACGCCCAGTTCGAAGCCCACGAAAACACGTTCGCCGCGTCGCTCGCCGGTTCTCTGCACACCGACATCTACCAAGCGCGGGCCCGAGGTTACAAAAGCGCTTTGGCGGCGTCGCTGTTCAGCGACGACGTGCCGGAAACCGTCTATGACAATTTGATTTCCTCTGTCCGCCGGAACTTGCCCACGGTCCACCGCTATTACCAGTGGCGGCGGCGGGCGATGAAGATCTCCCGCATCCATTTCTACGATACTTATGTGCCCATCTTTCGGGACCGCAAGAAACAGCGGCCCTGGAATGAAGCCGTCTCCCTCTGCTTGGATTCGCTGAATCCGCTAGGCAAGGAATACGTGCGCGGGCTGCGAGAAGGGCTAGAGGGGGGCTGGTGCGACCGGTATCCCAACCGGGGTAAACAGAGCGGCGCTTTCAGCTACGGCACCTTCGATGCCCAGCCGTACATCATGATGAACTACCAGCCGGACGTGCTGGACCACGTCTTCACGTTGGCCCACGAGGCGGGCCATTCCATGCACAGCTACTACTCCGCCAAGCACCAGCCGTTTCAGTATTACAACTACACGATCTTCGTGGCGGAGGTGGCCAGCACGTTCAACGAACAACTGCTCAGCCACTACTTGCTCAAACATGCCAAAAACCGCCAGGAACGCGCGTACCTGCTCAACCGCGAAATCGATTCCGTCCGGGCCACGCTGATCCGGCAGACCATGTTCGCGGAATTCGAAAAACGGACGCACGAGATGGTCGAGTCGGGAGAGCCGGCCACCACGGAGAGCTTCAAGAAAATCTATCGAGAACTGCTCGAAGCCTATCTCGGACCCGAGTTCACAATTGATGACGAGCTATCGCTGGAATGCCTGCGTATCCCCCATTTCTACCGGGCGTTCTACGTCTACAAGTACGCCACCGGCATGTCGGCGGCGATAGCCCTCGCCCAAGGCGTGCTGGAAGGAGGCAAATCCGAATTGGACGCCTATCTCGGCTTCCTGCGTGGCGGTTGCTCTAAGTATCCGCTGGACTTGCTGCGGGACGCGGGCGTGGACATGGAACAGCCCGAACCGGTCGATCGTGCGTTGGCTTACCTCGATGACCTGGTCACGCAACTCGAAGACCTCAAGCCGGAGAATTGAGCCGCCGACGGTACGCAGCGGCTAGCCGCCGGCTCTAAAGAGCGATCGCTGGCCAACTTTTCCAAGAAGGTTCGGCGCGGCCAGGTTCAGATTCCGATAACCATCTGCGGGGGCGGGTAGTTTCTTCCCGCCATTTCAGAGATTCCTGCCGAGGGGACCGCAGTCGATGGAGCACTCGCAGACGGATTTTTACGGTCCTAGCCAAACGATGGAGGCCCTGGAGCGGGAACAGGACCAGGTGCTGAAGGATCTGGATCGACTCAACTCCCGTATCAAAGACGTGTTACGGACGGCCGCTCCCAAGACGCTCCCCGCCTTCCACGCGCCCGCTGCCGCCGATTCCAACCCCGTCGCCGTGCCGGCCCCTCCCGTTGGACCTTGATCAGGTTGGAACGCGGGTTGCCCGGGCCAGGGGGGATCTCGTATGATAAAAGGTCTGTCGAGATTTTTGCCCGAGGCGTGAAGGGACCCGATCATGAAGGCCGATATCCACCCCAAGTATTTCGAGGAAGCCGTCGTCAAGTGCGGCTGTGGCAACACCTTCACCACCGGCGCCACCCGGCCCGAGCTTAAGGTCGACATCTGCAACGCCTGCCATCCCTTCTACACCGGCAAGCTGAAATACGTGGACACGGCGGGCCGCATCGAGAAGTTCAAAAACAAGTTCGCCAACGCCGGCTACGCCAGCCTCAAGCGGGGCAAAAAGAAGGCTGCGGAGAAAGAGTAGCCTTCCCGCCAGTTCTCCGCTTCCTCCTTGCTTTCCCTCCTCTCGATACTCCCCGTGCGCGCTCCGAGCGGTTGCCAAATAGACTCCTCCGTATCCGCAGTCCCCTCAGACAAAATTCCAGAAATCTTCCTCCAACTGCTTGCGTGAGGGGGGGGGGTAGAAGATTATCATGATGGTACGTCAGGCGAACGAAAATCGTGCGCCGGACGACGCGGACCGGGGGCTGCCATTCACGCGGAGGAGCGAATTATGCGGACCGCCACTTATCTCGCCTTGCTGCTGGCACTGGGAACCACGCCCCTCGCCGCCACCACGATCGTGGAAAACGACAACCTCACCTTTGAGCCGCATGTGGAGTCGTTTGGACTTTTGGGAGATTCCAACTACTTGGCGACGGTTTTCCAAGACCTGCATGGCGATTTTACGCAAGTCTGGTTCGATTACGACGGCGAGAATCTGCGGGTAATTACGTACAACGTCGATGAAGCTTCGGATTGGTTCCTGGTGGAACCGGGGGACGAATTCACGTTCGATACCATCGAGGCGAGGGAATTTCCTTTACTACGTGACATTGCCGATCAGGGCCCAATCCCCGGAAATCCCATCTTTGTCGGCAGCGACGAATTTTACCTTGGAGTGCGGACAGGTCCAGAAGGTGCTTTTGAGCCCGAGCAGCGGGATGTCTTCGGTTGGATCCATCTGCGGAACACGCCGGACGGCCTGGAGACGGTGGCCAACGTGATGTCCTACGAC
>JANQPP010000060.1 GCA_028289405.1 Pirellulales bacterium | reverse complement strand
ACGACCGGAACGCTGGTGACGCGGTAGCGTCGCGCCAGAGTATCGGCCTGTTGGAGCTTGCGGTTGACGTCGAACGAGTCGAAAGCCTCGTTGAAGTCTTTCTTGCTGACACCGAAACGGCCAAAGAATTCCTCAAGCGCTTCTTTGGAGGCCAGCGCATTGTTGTTGACGTGAATCTCGCGGAAGAACGGCGTATGCATCTCTTCCTCTTTCCCGAGGTAGGCGGCCGTGTAGAACGCTTGGGCGTGAAGCCTCACGAGAGGGTTCCAAACCGCAGGAATTCGAACAAAGCTTACGTTCTCCGCTAGGCCGGGCTTCCAGCGTTCGAGATATGGATCGAACGTGTAGCAGTGGGAGCAGCCGTACCAGAACACCTCCGCTACCTCGACCTTGTCCGGGCTCGAACTCGTCGGTTGAGTAGGAGTTAGGCGCTGGTAGTGGCGGCCAAGCTCGAATCGCCGCGTCTTCGCCGCGGGTTGAGCATCCGCCTGGGCCACGACGATGGGCTTCGCTGGCGCCGGATGCGCCGCGGGGGTCTGGGCCTCGACAGCAGCAGTTGATTCGACCTCAGTGGCTTCCGTTGCCGGTGCCGTTTCCGCCACGGGCTTCGAGCCGCTGGCGAAAAAGAAGAGTGCGATGGCGATGGCGGCGATGGCGATGCCAACGCCTACGAGCGTCTTGTTCATGGTTGCTCCTTGCAGTCCTTTTCTAACGAAGCCCCTGCATGTACCCAGCAACAGCACGCATTTGTTCTTCCGTCATGGCGGACGCGATGTTGCGCATCATTTGGCTTTGACGCTTGTCTGACATCCGGGTTCCCGCCGCGTATTCCTTGAGGGTGGCCACGAGATAGGTCGCGTGCTGCCCGCGGATGACGGGGTAATCGGCCATGGGGTTGCCCTTGCCGCCCGGGCCGTGACAAGCCGCACAGGCGGGAACGCCGGCCTCGGGAATCCCGCCGCGGTAGATCCGTTCTCCCTGGTCAACGGTTTCCGGGGGCGCCGTTCGCAGAATCGGGGTCTGGGCCTCGTAGAAAGCCCCCAGATTTGCCATATCTTCATCGGTGAGGGTCAGCACCATGCCGGCCATGAGGACGTTGTTGCGGTCCCCGTTCTTGTAGGCGGCAATCTGTTTCGTCGTGTAGTCCGCGTGCTGTCCCGCCAGGCTTGGCCACTCGGGATTGATGCTGTTGCCGTCAGCGCCGTGGCATGCAGCGCAGGTGATGGATTTGGCGCGGCCAGCCTCGACGGCCTCAGGGTCTGGGGCCTGGGCTACGCCCGGTGTGACGGCAAAGGCGGAGAGAGCGGCAACGGCAAAATAGGATCTGATTCGCATTGGTTTCCAGGAGGTTAGATCGTTCACATACGCGCGCAAATTGTACACTAGGGAGGTGTCCGAAGCCCCTTCCAGCGCCGGTTTCCCCACCGCGAGTTATGTCGTTAGCGCCACCGACGTCGC
>JANQPP010000059.1 GCA_028289405.1 Pirellulales bacterium | reverse complement strand
CAACTCCGACTGGAGCCGCGCGACGACATCATCGCGGGGAAAGAAGAGATTCGTCTGGATCTCGAAGCGGGCGAATTGACGATCGGGATTGACGCATCGCGCACGACGGCCGAGCAGCTTGTCGCCGCGATCGAAGCGGATGAATCCGTGAGCGCCTTGTTGGAAGCCAAGCTCACTGGCGAGGTCTCCGCGGCGTCGGCGGAATTGGTCGCGGCGGATGGTGAAAGCACGCTGCAAATCGAAGCGATTCAACCAGGCTCCCAACTCAATGATATCGCCGTGCGATTTGCCGCGCGAGAAACCGATTCAGGTAATGTCGAAATCATCTACGATAACCGCAATCCCAGCAATCAACGTCTGACGATCCTTGTTCCCAGCGCGGATACGACCCTCGCGGACGTTACGGCTGCTTTTGCCGACGACGAGGCCGTCAGCCAGCTTTTCACGGCACGCGTCGGCACTGGAAACTCGGAAGCGATCGTCGATACCGATGTCCAGGCCAGCACCGCCGGCGGAACGGACACGAGTTTGGCCGCTCCGGATTTTGCCGCCACGCTGCAACCGGTGGAGGCGCTCATTGCCCCCTCCGCCACGGCCACGACGGCGGGCGGTACTCCTCCGCCGGTGTTCGAGGAAACAACCATCGGCGATTTGTTGGAAACGATCAATGCGGCGGATCCAGAACGCTTGCGTGCAGAGATTCGTCCCGACGGGGATGGCCTTCGCCTGATAGACCTGACCGAAGAGGGGGAGGGAACTTTTGCCGTCCGGGGCTTGTTCGGATCGCGGATTGTTCACGACTTGGGGCTGGGAGGAGAAGCCCAGGACGGGGCCATCGAAGGGGATAAGCTCCTCTCTGGCTTGGGCACCACGTTCTTACCCAGTTTGCAGGGTGGACGCGGCTTGGGGACGCTTGGCACGCTCTCTCTGACGGATCGGGGCGGTAATACGGCTGATGTCGATTTGAGCCAATCCCGCACTTTGGAAGACGTCATCCACGTCATCAACCAAGCGGGTCTGCAACTGGAAGCACGTGTCAACACCATTGGCAACGGTTTGGAAATCGTTGACTTCAGCGAGCAAACCGTTTCTTCTCTCATCGTGGCCAACACGGAGGATGGCACGTTCACCGCCGACGCGTTGGGAATCTCGGGAGAATCGCCGGCCGGTCTCCTGGCCACCGGAGACTTGCAGCGCCAAGTGATCAACGGGGCGACCTTGCTCTCCGATCTCAACCATGGCCGGGGAGTGGAGGCGGGGACAATCATCATCAGCGACTCGGGCCTCACGTCGGCCTTCGTCGATCTGAGTGACGAGCGAATCCGCACCGTGGGCGATGTCCTCGACGCGATTAACACTTCGAACTCAAACACCTTCGCCCGTATCAACGACCGTGGTGATGGAATTTTGCTTATCGATCAGGGAGGGGGGACGAGCACGCTCAGCGTGAGGGACTTTGGCAATACGACGACCGCCGTCGATCTGGGGCTCGCCCGAAGAGCCGAAACGCTGGAAGTCGAAAAGACGTTCACGCAAGCTATCGACTCCTCGAGTGCCGTCACGTTTTCTTTGGATGAAGACTCCACGCTGCAGGATCTGGTCAATCAAATCAACGAAGAAGAATTCGGGCTCACAGCGAGTATCCTCAATGAAGGGTTCGGAGCGGCCCCATTCCGGCTTTCCTTGATCAGTGGCGAGGAGGGCAGGAAGTCGGCATTTCAGTTCGACGCCAGCGGTATCGACTTCGATCTGCGAGAAACGGCACGCGCCCAGGACGCGTTGATCGAGTTCGGCACGACCGCCGCGGGCCAGGGTCTGTTGATCTCTTCTCCCACGAATGAATTCGAGGACGTGATTGACGGGGTCACCGTGAATGTGAAGGGGACCTCCGACAGCCCGGTCGCACTGCGGGTGGAGCCGACGCATACGCGCCTAGTTACCACGGTGAAGACGTTTGTCGACAATTTCAATTCGCTTCACGCGAAGATCAAGGAGCACACCTTCTTCAATGAAGCGAATCCCGATGAGTCGGGAACCCTGTTCGGCTCGGGGGAGACACTACGGGTCGAATCCGAACTGAGCGCCTTGTTCACGCGATTGCACTTCGGAGCTGGTGAAGTGCAGAGTTTCCAAGAACTGGGAATCCGTCTAAAAGCCAACGGGGAGTTGGAATTGGACACGATTCGCTTGGAAAACAAGATCGCCGAGGATCCCGAAGCCGTGGCCGAATTTTTCACCACGGAAGAACAGGGCCTGGCCCACAAATTGGACCAAATGATCGAGCAATTCGCCGGACGCGACCGATCTCTTTTGGTGAGCCGTGGCTCCGCGCTCAACGACAAGATCACTTTCAACCAAGATCGCGTGAAAAGCATGAATGAACGTCTAGAACGTTCGCGACTCAAACTGCTGACCGATTTTTATCGCATGGAACTCGCCGTGGCGAAACTACAAGACAGCCTGGGAGCTATCCAGGCGTTCGCGCCGGTGCCTCCTCTGGTGAATGTCCGAGGATAATCCACGCCAGTCAGTTCCCCGCGAGTCGCACGCCTCGCCTGAAACCGAAATACCCACTCCCAACCACAAGTGACCAAAGGAACGACTATGTCCACCCCCGCTGGAAATTCTTATATGAAAGATCAAGTTCTCACGGCGTCGGGACCACGCCTGCATTTGATGCTCATCGAGGGCGCGCTACGCTTCGTGCAACAGACGCAACAATTGTGGGAAAAGGGGGAACATGAAAACGGCGGGGAAGCACTCTTGCGAGGCCAAGAAATCGTCGCGGAATTAATGGCTGGCACGGCCAAGAGCGAGTCGGAATTGGGGCGCAAATTCGCGAGTATCTATTTGTTCATCTACCGTAGCCTGGTCGAGGCACATCTGGAAAGCAGCATCACAAAGCTGGCGGATGCCGCCCGTGTGCTCGAGGCGGAAAGGGAGACTTGGCGGCAGGTTTGCGAGCGCATCACTTCACCCGGCGCGGCCACGGCATCGCAGGACAGTCCGTCGCCGATCCCCTCGCCGCACCACGCCCGTTCCACGGCAAGCGTGCTCGATTCCGCCTCGTTGCCGCCGGACTCTCCGATGAGTGGTGGTGTCGCGTTCGAGGCATAGAGCTTGGCGCTCACCTGGGCTCGCGGTGATTTCACGGATGGAACCCGTGGCGCGATCCGCCGACGGAACTGCGAAAATCGTCTGGCCTGGTGGCCCAACGAGTTGATCGCGGCTACCGAGTTTCCCAGGAGACGCGGTCGATTTTCGCGGCCAAGATGAAGTCATTCTCCGAGAGCCCGCCGATGGCATGGGTCCAAAGTTCCACTCGGACTTGACGATACTGCGCCAAGTGGAGGTCAGGATGATGGCCGTCCTGTTCCGCGATCTCCGCGACTTCGTTGAAAAAACCCATGGCAGCCATGAAGTGCTTGGCGGTCCATTCCTTGAAGATTCGCTGGCCGTTATCCGTTAGTTGCCAACCTTCCAAGTTTTCGAGCTGCGCTCGGGCTTCCTCCAATGTGCAAGGATCGACGCCCCCTTCGCACGGCAAGCATTTCTTTTGAACGAGTTGGTCGCTGGTCAGTGGTTGCATGGCAGCCCTCCCATGAAAATTTCGATGTAACGGCTTACGGCAAAAAGCGTTGAAGCCTCGCGGCCCTGTGTTTCTGCGTTTTCCCCTTCGGCGAATTATTGGCGGCAAACGTGAGTCGTCAACTCTGTCGCTGACATGCTGCCGTTTGCCCTCCATGTGCAGGCAGCGGAGAATATCATGGCCTCGGCGCAAAATTGAAATTGGCAAGCCGATTTGTTGCAAGATTTGGAAAGGTAGGAATAATTGCGCAAGGAGTGACGTTTTGGGGAGTGTGAGTTAGACAGGCTTGGACTGGTTGAATCGTCAGGCGTGGACTTTTCTCATTTGGAAACCGATATCTTGAATAACCAGAAGGCTCGCGCTCATCAACGGCGCTGCGCGAGTCTGGTCGCATTTGCTTGCTCCCCCAAAAATCGCGTGATATAAGCAAAGCTTGACCGTCGTATCGGTCCAGCGCTGGAAAATGCCCTCACCGTGGGCCTCGAACCCGGCTCAGTGAGTTACACGAAATGGCCCTGATTACGCTACGAATTCTAGATGGGGCCGATCGCGGGCGCATCTTCGAAGATCTTCCAACGCCCGTCACGATTGGGCGGGAAGATGGCAACTCGATTCAACTGAACGACGAACGAATTAGCCGTTTTCATCTGAAGATCCAGGAAGATGGCAACAAGTTAGTGCTTACTGACTTGGAAAGCACGAATGGTACGAAGGTCAACGGAGAGGATACGCAACTCCGCATTCTCCGCTTCGGAGACGTCATCAGCTTGGGGCGTTCGGTATTGTTGTTCGGCTCCAAATCGCAAATCAGCAACCGTCTGGAAGAGCTTCGCCGGTCGACGCAGGGAGAATCCGCCACGTTGGGGTTGGAGGACTTGCTCAAGACTAACGGCGAAGAAAAACGGGACTGGGATGAAGAGCTGGAAACCCGCAGCTCAGTCAACAGTCTCACGCCTCCGGCCTTGCCCGAAGGACTCAGCCCCGGACAGGCGGCGCAAGTCGCCGAGCTGATCGGCTTTGTCCACATCCGTTTACGGGATCTCATCAATGCGGCGCGCGTCACGGAAGATGGCCAAGACGTGATGCTGCAGTCGCAGGAGTGGCAAACTCTGTTGGAACTCCAGGCCCGTCTCGCGCAGTACCTACGAGGAATTGGCGAACCGGCTTCCTAGCCCTGCTTCGTGTCGCCTCATTATGCTCCGCGCATTGGTTTTGCTCGGTAGGTCGTCAGCGGCGGAACTTGAGTTCACGCGATGCTGAGATCGTGGTCGCCCCACGCGGAAGCCGCCCTAAGGCTGAAAACGCACCATGGACGCCTGACGGTCGATGCGACTTGTCGTGAACAGGCTTGGCGGACACAAGCCGACCAACCACTCCGGCCGATGATTTCTCCAGAGCGCGAGCCTAAATGCCGCTGGTTTGTCGGATCGTAGCGGTTATGCGGGCTGGAAAGTCCCCGATTCGCTGGCCGAGTGGATCTCGTGCCCGGGCACCACGCCGTAGACTTGTACATAGGCTGCAATTATCAAAAAAAGTTGGTCCTGCATGCGCTGTCCATCCACGCAATACGTCATCGGTGCCCGCAGCCGTTCTCACCGGTCCGCGTTTACGTTGATCGAATTGGCCATCGTGGTGCTGATCATGGCGATTTTGGCGGCCTTGGCGATCCCGCGTTTTACGGAAGCATTGAAACAGCAACGTTTGGAATCCGCGACTGCCCGCATCTCGGCGGATCTACGGTTGGCCCAGCGCGTGGCCCGCTCCACGGGGCGCGATCAAACCGTCGCCTTTGATTTGGACTTGGATGGCTATTACATCTTTCCAGACGTGCGCGATTGGAAAAGTCGACCGGATGCGTATCAAGTTGAATTGTCACAGCCTCCGTATGGCGCGCAAATTGTCTCCGCCGAATTCAACGGACGGTCGGCGGTAATTTTTGACGGTTTTGGCCAGCCCAACACCGGCGGACGCGTGGTCGTCCAAATTTCCGATACACAACAGGAAATCCTGTTGGATGGTGATACCGCCGCGGTGACCGTGCCATGAACAACAAGGGAAGCGACTTTCCATGGCGGATCCAACGTGCGCGAGTCAGAACGGCCTTCACGTTGCTTGAATTGGTCGTGAGCCTGGCCACGGCAGCTCTGCTCTTCGTTGGGTTGGGCTCCACCATTTTGATCGCGCGATTGGTGGCCACGACACCTCACGGGCCGGGCAACACGGTGATCACCGCGCGGGGTCTGCAAGAACTTCGTGACGAATTGCAGTTCGCGACGCGGGTACTCGAACGCTCACCGCAGTCTGTCCGCTTTGTCGTGCCGGATCTCACCGGCGACGGGATCGAGGATGCCGTGAGATACGCTTGGTCGGGTACTCCGGGGGATCCACTTTTGCGGACGCTCAATGGCCAGGCTCCGCGAATCGTGGCGGAGGATGTTCAAGCGTTTTCCCTCGACTATGACTTGGAAACCGTTACGGAACGCTTCGTACCCACTCGGGAAACCGATGAAGTCTTGCTGGACAGTCACGATTTGCCCGTCTCTTCCAGTGATGAGAGCGTTGATTTGGACCACTGGGTCGGGCAGTACTTTCATCCGAGTCGGTTTCGCGACACCATTCTTCCCACGAATGCTCGGCATTGGTCGATTACCCGCGTCGAACTACTTGCATATTCACCCACCGTTCCGGTCGGCACCGTGACCAGCCGGACGTACCTCGCTTCGATCGACGAAAAACCGGTCGGGAACTGGCAGTCTCCAATTTCGTTCATGAGCGTGGCCGTGCCGGCGAACCCGGCATGGAAATCGTTCGCCGTTCCCATCACGGGGTTGGCTCCCTACGAAGGTGCTTGCCTGGTATTCGCGGGCGATACCGCCGGCAGTTCGCAAATGTTGTTGCGGTCCGATGGCGGATCTTCCGGCTTGATTCTCAGCACATCGCAAGGGGCCACGTGGTCGCATCCGACGGGATCCCTATTGTATCGGCTGTATGGACGTTATGTCGTGGCGGAAAATCCCGTCACGCTCACGCGGCATTTCTTACAGAGGCTCCGCGTCACGTATCGAGTCGGAAAGCACGTCGAGGCGAATCTCCGTAGTGAGGTTTTGCTCCGCCCGGCCCCGGAGGTGGTGGGGAACTGGTGGCTGGCCGGCTTCTCCGAAGACCCCACCAACACGGACCGGAATTTCGACGGTGTGGCCGATTGGATTCGTCAAGACGGACAGTCATTCAATCAGGCCTCGCTCGCCGACGGCGTGTGGCATGCCAATACGAGGTTGGAAAATCGTCCCGGCCACGATTTCGCCGGAACGACCACGGTGCGGATCCGCTTTCGAAATGCGGCGCTGGGTGGAGACGGTGCCCTGTTTGAAATGCGTGTTGATGGAGGATACGCGCCGCTGCTTTTGAGATTGCAACTTAAGCCGGATGGAACGCAGGAACTCGCTTTGTTCAATCATCCGAACGGCGCATCGGCTTCGCCGTTAGCAACGGTGTCCAACCTGACGAACGGGTTCGTGGAAGTTCGACTCGTTGTCGCGGCGGAGCACGACATGGTCCACCTTCGTGTGCAAGGCGCGGATCACGGTGCGTATACCTACACGACTTTCGCGCCGGTTCCCAGTGACCGCTTTGTGAGTCTTTATCCTTCTGGCAGTCAGGCCGAGTTTGACTATGTATCGATTTGGACTTCCGAAGATCAAGCTGGCAACTAGGCCGCGGGCGGTGTCCTCCCGTGGTGGGTTGGCGTTGGCGGAAGTTGTACTCGCCAGCGCGGTCGTGGGTCTGCTCTTGGTGTCGGCCCTCACCGCGTTGGAAGTTTCGCTGCTCACGGCGGGCGTCACGAGTCGGCAGGCCAAGGCTAGCGCTCTGGCACAAGACTTGATGGCCGAGATCCTCGCCACGCGTTTTGAAGATCCACAAGGGAACATCCAATTCGGCCCGGAAGCGGGCGAGTCGACCACCAACCGTGCGGCATTCGACGATGTGGACGATTATCAGAACTGGCAGTCCTCGCCACCGCAGTCCAAGGACGGCACTCCATTAGATGGCTTCGCCGATTGGTCACGTCAAGTTACGGTGCAATATGTGGACGCGAACAACGATTTACAGCCCTTGCCCGCGAATGTGACATCGGGCGTAAAGCAGATTGTCGTGGCCGTGCTGCACGAGAACCAGCCACTGGCTCATCTGGAAGCGGTGGCCACGACGTCTTGGCCGATACCTGAGGAAATCGATGTGCAAGAAGGAGCCGCCTGGGACATTCCACCTGGCAATTCCCCACCGCGAGCCGTTGCCAGCGGTTGGCCCGTTTTCGGTGACGCGCCGCTCTCCGTGACCTTCTCCGCCTCTGATTCGCAAGATCCCAATGGAGAATTGCTTAGCTACTCCTGGGATTTCGGGGATGATGACTCGGGCTCGGGGGCTAGCGTGACACACACGTTCTCGGAGGCGGGAATTTACGAGGTGACGCTAATGGCAACGGATACTCGCGGGGCATTCGCCAGCGATTTTGTGACGATTCTTGTCAAGTGAGAAATGCATGTCACGCTCCCTGTCCGCTGCCCGATCTGGCCAAGTGTTTATTCTCGTGTTGGGCACGGCGATGGTCGTATCGACGTTGGCCATCTCCGCGATGGCGATTCAACGCTTGCAACAACGTGCCATGTTAGGCTACGTGGATGCCGCCCAAGCCCGCCTCAATGCCCAAGCCGCATTGCGGATCGGACTGGAACGTATCGCATCCAATCCGCAGTGGCGTTTGGATTTTTCTGACGGTATGTGGATCTCGGAAACCTCGCTGGGTGGCGGAACCTATTCCTTGATCGCAAACGACCCCAGCGACAATGACTTGAGCGACTCCGATCAAGATCCCTTGGTATTGAGAGGCGAGGGGACCAAAGGCAAATCGAAGCAGTTCGTGGAAGTCACCCTGGCTCCGGAGACGAGTGGACTGCACTGTTTGGCCGCGAACCTATGGGCTGGTGGAGACGTTTCATTGGTAGGGGCCACGGTCTTCGCCGAGGGGGGCATTGGCGCACAACAAAATCTCTCCGCGACATCTTCCCTCGTGTCCAGTTCCGTGGAGGCGGGCGGCTCCATCAGCGGAGGAAGTTTCCAGCAAGACACGACCGCGAATGCGCCGCCGCGGGAACTGCCGACCGTCGCGGCGCTCGACGAGTACAAATCTCGCGGAACATGGATCCATATCTCCAGCATCCCCTTCGAAAGTCCGAATTTGCTAGCGAACACGAATTTCGAACAGGGTCTGGAACCGTGGCAGGCATTCAATTGCGATGTGACCTCCTCCAATTCGGAAAGCCATGGCGCGTTGGCTTCCATGCTCGTTTCGGACCGGCTGAGTGATGAGGCGGGACCCGCTTACGATTGGACTTCCGTCGTCCAAGGCTACGGTTCGGGAACGACGTATCGCATCCAAGGCTGGGTCCGCACGGACGGGCAAAGCACGGAAGGGCAATGGGTGCTGGAACTACAGAACGAAGACAATACCTTGTTCCGCTTTGAAGGTGGCCTCGCGCCTTTGGGCACCTCCTGGCAGTTATTGGCGGCGGAGATGGCCCCCACTTGGAGCGGCCGGATTATTGAAGCCAGGTTACGGCTCGTGTCTTTTGGAGATGGCGGCACGGCCGATCTCTATTTGGATGACGTCTCCGCGCGGCGCGTTTCTCCGCATCGCACCATTCAACGTCAGTTCCTCGGGCCGAACCATAATCCATACACGGGTGAAACTCAGCCCGAGGGCATCTACCTCATCGACTGCCAGGGAGAGCGTGTGGACATTGAAAGTAGCCGCATCGTGGGAACGCTCGTTCTGATCCAGCCTGGTCCAGGCTCCGCGATGAACGGCAAACCGGTCTTCTGGCAGCCCGCGGTTCGCCATTTTCCTGCGTTGCTTGTTGAAGGCGACTTTCTGTTGAATCCGTCGTTGGCCGCGCTCAGCGAGGCGGAGCTTCTAGAAAACTTCAATCCACCAGGCAATGGAGATGTGTTGTACGGGGAAGACACCGACCAAGTGGATCTCTATCCCTCCCGGCTCGATGGACTCGTGTTCGTGACGGGCGAGTTGCGAATTGAAGGCCAAACCAAAGTTCGGGGGCCCGTCGTCTGCGGCGGCGACGTGTTGATTCAGGATACGTTATACCTGCAACGCGACGCGATGTTCGAAATGGATCCCCCTCCAGGCTTCGCGCGTCACAGCATGCAGCCCGTTCGCCATAGCCTGCGGCGGGCGATTCGCTAGAGCATGCTTCGGTTAGGCGCAACGGAATTCGCGCTGTTGCGACTCGTGATGCACCGCGACGGAATCGTTACAAGTTCGGGCGACTCGCACCAGAGACCGTGTCTGGCTTAGCGGTCGAATCCGGAGAAGCGCCGCTCGTCACGAAATATTCCACGATGACATCCAGCGCGTTTTCGGCGGGGCTGGACAACTTGACTTCCGCTCGCACTCCATAGTTTTGCACATCCGACATCCGGACTTCGGCTGCGTGATCGCCTTGCGGCTCGAATTCCACGGAAGGCCGGTTCGACAGAGGAGGGCAGAAAGCCAAATGCAACGCCGCCGTACGCTGTCGCGGAACAAAGTGAATACGTTGCCAGCCTTGCAAAGAGGATGTTCCCGACTCGTCCGATGTGCGGAGGGTCGCCTCGGTGACGCGGGGATTCGTTTGCAATTGCCAGGTGGCCGCCATGGAATCCTCCGCTGAGTCGGCTCCACTGGCGGTTTCTTGATTCAGCGATTTGGCCGCCCACTTGTGCACGCTTGAGCGACTCCGATGCTTTCGAGGCTGAAACCAAAGCACCGCTTCAGTCAACCCTACGGACAAGACCATTGCGGTGGCGAGCAGTCGTGACGGTGCGACAGGCCAGAGTCCCACGACCCAGAATACGCTCGCGACTGCATGCAACGCGGTTTTACCCGAGCGGGCGCTTCGTGCTGGCAGGCCTTTGAGCAAGACCATGCGAAACAGCCAGGAGAAAAGGGGAACCACCGCGGCGGCCATGAAAAATGGTACGACCGTGAATTGGCGATGCAATGCTCCTTGCCCACCGCGCAGCAGCAACAGCAAAACCATTCCGGCTAGAGACAAGCTGATGAGCCAGCGGGTGAGCTCTAGCCCACTTTGCATGTGCGACGTCGTGGGAATCCGTCCATCATCCGGCCACGGCGTCTCGGCTCGCGCATGCATCTCCACGTTTTCCCTCGCGAGTCGGCGGTGTCAGGATGAAAACGCGCTGGTCTGCTCGCGGGGGTGGCACGCCACTTGTCACGGCGAATGATGAATCCCGAAAGAAACGTCGCGACCTGATCGAGCCGGGAATCACGCCACTGTTTCAAACCTTGACGGTTCCCGCATTGACGGCTTGGGCCAACTCCTCCGCCCGCTCGGTGTTTTCCCAAGTGAATTCCGGTTCTTGTCGGCCAAAATGACCCCCAGACGTGGTGAGACGGTAAATCGGCCTGCGAAGGTCGAGATACTCGATGATTCCACTGGGTGTCAGGGAGAAGAATTCTCGTACCACATCGCACAGCCGGGAATCATCGACGTTTCCCGTTCCCTGGGTATCGACATGGACGCTGACCGGTTCGCTCACGCCAATCGCGTAGGCAAGTTGCACTTCGCAGCGTTCCGCGAGTCCCGCCGCCACGATATTCTTGGCGACATGCCGGGCCATGTAGGCAGCGCTGCGGTCTACCTTGGTCGGATCCTTTCCGCTAAACGCGCCGCCGCCGTGACGGCCCCAGCCGCCATACGTATCAACGATGATTTTCCGCCCCGTCAGGCCACAATCGCCATGTGGGCCGCCCACGACGAACCTGCCCGTGGGATTGATATGGTACGTGATTTCGTCATCGGCGAACGCTGCGGGAAGGCAAGGCCGAATGATTTCATCGATCACAAAGCGGCGAATCGCTTCCTGTTCCACTTCCGGCGCATGTTGCGTGGAGACCACGACCGTATCCAGGCGTACCGGTTTGAAACCATCGTATTCGATGGTGACTTGACTTTTGCTGTCTGGCCGGAGCCAGTTGACATCGCCTGCCCGACGAGCCTCGGTCAGTCGATTCGTGATGCGATGCGCCAGCGCGATGGGCATCGGCATCAGCTCGGGAGTGTCCCGGCAGGCAAACCCGAACATCAACCCTTGGTCGCCGGCACCAATATCTTTGCCGGAATCCGAGTCTTCATCGACGCCTACCGCGATATCGGGGCTTTGCTTGTCCACGCTGACCAGGACGCCGCAGGTATCGGCACAAATGCCCATGTCGTCATCGACATAGCCGACTTCCCGGATGACGTCCCGCACAATCGCGCTATAGTCCACGACGGCGCTCGTCGATATCTCCCCGGCAATCATGGCCATGCCCGTGGTAACGAGCGTTTCACACGCCACCCGGCTGTAAGGGTCTTGGGCAAATAACGCGTCGAGAACTCCGTCGGAAATACGGTCGGCCAACTTGTCCGGATGGCCCATGCTGACGGATTCGCTGGTAAACAAGTAGTTCCGATTCGCCACGAAGATTCCCCTTTACATTTTATTTCGTCGACATCTGACTTTTCCGGCACCGCCAAAATAGCGAGCCACAGTAGTATAGGTCGCGACGGTCGTGCGGAGCAAGCGGCTGCGGGCGTTAGCAAATTCAAGCCTTGTCTAGCGGTTTGCGGAGATGGTATGCTTAAAAGTTCGCGGGATGGTTTCGTCCATGCCGAATCGCCGGCTCAGGTGTGGTGCCAATGTTCCGCGATAATCGTTTTTGTCTGTATGTTTCACCCTTTTTTCGCGTGCATTCAGAAAAGGAGTATGCCGAGTGGGAGTCAAAAAATCTGGTAAGGGAAGAAGGAAGCAAGGTCGAAAGAAACGCCGCATGCGTGCCAAAATCCGGCATCGTAAATAATTTCCAAGCGGTAGCGGCCCCGTTCCAGGTTTTCGCGTCGTCATCTCGTGCTCTATGGGGTCCGTGAAGTGACACCTCACGCGGCGACGCATCCATCCGGAACACGTTCTCCTGGCTCACTAGCGATTCCCATGGAGGCGCCTTGTGCCACGTGAACGCAGTAAGGCTCCGGGGTCGGTGAGCATCAGGTAGTGGCCATGGTCGGCGGTGACGATCAAGGCGGTTTTCTCCCAGTTTTGTGTCTCCGTGACCCATGTCGTTACCCGGTGAACAGCCTCGTCTCCGCTGAGCACGGCGCCAATCGAATTGTCAAGGTTGTTGTCGTGATTGGCCCAGTCGACGTCACCCGACTCCACCAAAAGCCAGAAGCCTTGTGATTGGCTTTCCAATACGGTGAGAGCCGCCGAAGTCAGATCGGCTAAAGTCGGATTCTCGAAGACGTCGGCGGAAGTGTAAGTTTCTGCCTTTCCTGAGACGCCCACCGTCGGATCGAATGCACCATCGGCCGTCTGGTACGGTAAGTGTCCGCGCTCAACGCCGAACAGGCCAAAGAGCCGCTCACCTTGGCGGGCCGCATGCCGTGCCGCTTCGTGCAACGCCGTCCGTCCGGAGACACCTGCTTGGCGTTGAACGATGCGATATTGACCATCCTGCTCCACGTCAATTTCATCGATCTCCGACATGTCCCAGTAGCGATTACCGGGAATGAAGTTGCGTCCCTGGCTAGCATCGTCGTCTCGATGTTCCCCCCATCCGGCACCCAATAAGACGTCGACGCCGGGCAAGGGCAACTGGCGGTGGGACACGGAGTGTAGGCCGAGTAAGTCTCGTGTAATATCTTGGTAGTCGCTCCGGGAGACATTCTGCGCGTAAGCTGCCGCGGGTGTGGCGTGGCTGATGGGCACGCTGGTCACGATCCCCACACCCCACCCCAACTGCTGCACGAGCTGTGCGAACGGCAGCGTTTGCTGTCCAAAGCGGTCCACGTTAATGGCGGCGTTGAAGGTTTTGACACCGCTGGTCATGGAGGTCGCCGACGAAGCAGAATCGGTGTACGAGTGCGGCTGCTGCCGGGACTTGCCGACGATGTAGAGCGGATCCGTCGCGCGACTCCAGGGAAAATATCCCCCTCGTGCCGGGTCATAACCGCCTGTGGAGCGGTCCTCGATGGTGCGAATCACTTGTGCATCGGGATCGACATCCTCGCCGCCGCTGAAAGGGCTCGTGACCATGAAGCCGAAATCGGTCTCGACTCCCTGAAAATCCTGGAAGTGCAGTCCCGTTCCGCGGCCTTCACGATAGGCGACTTGGCCCGCCTTGTACGTCGCCGCCGCCCAGGTCGTCTGCCAATCCATGCCGTCGAACACGAAGAGGATGATTTGCGTCTTTCCCGCCGCGAGGGCCGCTTCCTGGAGGCGGTGGATGTCCGTTTGATCCAGATACGTGGCGTCTGGCGCTAGCGTATTCGCCGGCAAGTGGCCGTAAAGTTTCTGTAGGGCCACCTGACGGCGGTAAACGCTGTTCTTGTCCTGAAAGTCATCCAAACCGATGCCGAACGTGTAAACGGGTATGAGCCGGTTGGAATGAGAGGACCACGAGACATACTTCTCTGGATTCGGCCCCCAATAACCCCATGCGGCACTTCCCGACCGCATTGCCTGCTCCTGCAGATCTCGAAGGTGATCGGCGTTGGCCTCCGAGGTCAGCCGCCCCAGGGGTAAATACGTAAGGACTGCAAGGACCAAGAACATCCGTTTCGCGGAATGAGTACGACGACCTTGCGGCTCACGAAATTGGTGCATCGACACGGCGAGGATCCTGACGATGGAAGGCGGGGAGGAAAGTCGACGTTGGCTCTTCATTCTCCCACGCGGAATCGCGCGGTGAAAGCGCGCATCACCATTTCGGTCCATCTTTCAGCGGAGCGGTTCATGCCTATAATCGAAATGTCGAATGGAAGACCTGTTGCCGGTACGAAAAGCCCCGAATAAGCCGAGTATGCTAGACCGATTTTTACGCGCGAATCCGTTTTATTCGCTCGTCGTGCTCTGCGGAACCGCCTTCTTGGTGAGCGCCTGCGGTTACACGGTGATGGCGTTTCAATCGGTACATGCCGCGCAGGATTACAACGGTGTCCAGGAAGCTGCGGCGCATCCCTTAATGCGCGTCTTTTCCGAGCATGGTGCTACCCTCATGGCAAGCGAATTGGCCTTGCTGGCCGTGGCCATGCTGGGGGCCATGGGAACGGACCGCTGGTGGTACCGCCGGCAGCGGGACCGCCAATCGGAGAAACAACCAATGCACACCGCCGATGCTGGAGAAACTTCGCGATGAAAGTGGTGCCGACCTCGGAAATTCCCTCGACTCCCGTGGAAATGGAAGGAGCGGAGGGCTGCCACGTAAAGTGGCTCGTCGATGAAAAAGACGGCGCGCCGAATTTCGCCATGCGCTGTTTCGAAGTCGAGCCGAGCGGCCACACGCCCCGGCATAGCCACCCCTATGAGCACGAGGTCTATATCCTGGAAGGGGAAGGCGTAATTCTTGAAAACACCCAGGAGCGGCCCTTTTCCGCTGGGGATGTGATCTACGTGGCTCCCGACGAAGTGCACCAATTTCGAAACACGGGCGAGTCCGCGGTGAAATTCCTGTGCATGGTTCCGCATATCCCGCCGGGGACTCCGGTACGCACGCTGCCCGAATGTGCCCGCCCCGAATCGACGTGAGCCCATCCTCCGCTTTTTTCGAGCAAGAGTCCGCGCATGGCAAGCGAAGGTAACCGGGCATGAGCCAGCGCGCGGCCGAGGAAATCGCCCAGCTCCGCAAGGAAATCGAGCGGCACGACCATCTCTATTACGTCGAGGCGCGGCCCGAGATTTCGGATCTCGAATACGACCGCCTCATGGGGCGGCTGGAAGAACTCGAAAGCGCCCATCCGGAATTGCTCACCTCCGACAGTCCCACGCAGCGTGTGGGGGGCCAGCCCGTGCCGGAATTGGCCTCCGTGCGGCATCGCGTGCCGATGCTTTCGATCGAGAACAGCTACGACCTGGCGGAGCTGAAACAGTTCGCGGGCCGCGTGGAAAAACTGCTGCCCGAGGAAAAAATCGAGTGGGTGGTCGAGCTCAAGATCGACGGCGTGGCCGTCTCCCTGACTTACGAAGATGGCTTGTTCACGCGCGGCGCCACCCGAGGAAACGGCACGGTGGGAGACGACATCACGCACAACCTTCGCACGATGCGGGACATTCCGCTGCGGCTGCGAGGGAATGATTGGCCTCCCCTGTTGGAGATTCGGGGAGAGGTCTACATGACCAATTCGGAATTGGTGCGGCTCAACGAGCAACGCCAGCGAGACGATTTGGAGCCGTACGCCAATACACGCAACGTCACCGCCGGCAGCGTGCGGATGCTCGATCCCCGCATCTGTGCTCAGCGTGAACTGAGAATGTTCTGCCACGGCGTGGGGTACGCGGAGGGTTTGCTTACCGAGACGCACACCGAGTTTCTGGCGAAGCTCCGCGAATACGGCTTACCCGCCACGCCCTTCGTGGAATGCTTCGACGATTTCGACGCAGCCCTGGCATATTGCGAGGAGCTGATCGAACGCCTGCATGAATTGGATTTCGAGGTCGACGGCTTGGTGTTGAAGGTCAACCGTTTCGACCAGCGGGCACGGTTGGGCAGTACCTCCAAGAGCCCGCGGTGGCTGATCGCCTACAAGTTTGAGAAATACGAAGCCACGACCCGCCTGGAGGCGATTCGCGTGCAAGTCGGCAAAACGGGAACGATTACGCCTGTAGCGGATTTGGAGCCGGTCCAACTGGCTGGAACCATTGTGAGCCGGGCCAGCCTGCACAACGTCGATGAAATCGAGCGGAAAGACATCCGCGTGGGGGATGTCGTCGTCGTGGAAAAGGCGGGCAAGATCATCCCGCACATTGTCCGCGTGGAGAAGCACCTCCGCGAAGGGGATTTGCCAGAATATGGCTTTCCTGAAAAGTGCCCCTCTTGCGGGGAACCGGTCGTGCAGGACGAAGGGGGCGTGTACATTCGCTGCATCAACGCCGCCTGCCCCGCGCAGCTCAAGGAGCGGCTGCGCTATTTCTCCAGCCGCAATGCCATGGACATTGAAGGGCTGGGGGAAAAGCTCGTCGCGCAGCTTGTCGAGCAGGGCTTGGTGAAAAGCTACGGAGACCTCTACCGCTTGACGCTCGAACCGCTTCTGGAACTCGAGCGGATGGGAAAAAAGTCGGCGGAGAATCTGCTCGCCGGAATTGAACGCAGCAAATCGGCGGGAATGGCACGCCTGCTCAACGCCCTGGCTATCCGGCATGTCGGCGAACGCGTGGCGGCAGTGCTGACCCAGCACTTCGGCTCCGTTTCCCGTCTGCGCACCGCTTCCGTGGAGGAACTATCCGACATTCCCGAGATTGGGCCGATCATCGCCCAAAGCGTGCATGATTATTTGCACAATCCTGCGGACCAGGCCATGCTCGACGACTTGGCGGAGCAAGGGGTCAAGATGGAGGCAACGGAAGCGCGGGAAGCGTCTTCCAACTTGTTCACCGAGAAGACCATTGTGGTCACCGGTACCTTGGAAAAATATTCCCGCGACGAGATTCAAGCGCTGATCGCGCGGCATGGGGGCCGGGCCTCCTCCAGCGTTTCCAGCAAGACCGACTTCGTCGTGGCGGGTGACAAAGCGGGCAGCAAGCTGGAAAAAGCCAAAAAGCTGGAAATTCCCGTGCTTACGGAAAGCGAATTCGAAAGCGTCCTCAATGGCGAGCGCGAAGTCCCATGAAAAAACCGGCGCCTGGCTAGTGCTCTGTCATGGTCAAAACCTGAGGTTTATGCCGATGGGCAGAGCACTAGTTACTTGCTTGCCGCCGAACCACTTACGTGTTCGACGGTCGTGCTTTGCCAACCCTCAAAATTGGGTTTGGCAAAGCACTAGCAGACGCCGGTGCAAGTCGAATTCATCTCAAATTCACGATCGAAAACTTCAAGCGTTTTCGACTTCGTATTCGCGGTCTTGCAGGAATCCGGGCATGGGCACGGGGTACGAACCATCTTCGTAAGATGCCAGCGGCGCCGCCGCGTCAAAGGTTAGCTTGTCGACGCCCGGCGCGAATTCGTGCTCGTGGTTCAGCATCTCCTCGTAGGTCACCTTTTGGCCGGTGTGGGCGGCCAAGCGGCCCATTGACGTGACGAGGCTGGCTTCCACTCCCCGCTTCACTTCGTTGTAGGGCGTATTGTTGCGAATCGCGTGGATCAGGTCGTCCCATTCCAACTGATAGGGGTTCGGCTCTTCCGACGGGCAACGCCAGACGATATTCCGGCGGGAACGATTTTGCCCTTCGTAGATCCGAGCCCGGGAGGGAGCGTGCCCCGCCGAGGAAATCACGGCCAAGCCTTTGGATCCGTGGGCATAGCTGGCGAATTCCTGGCGGCAGCCGCTCATGGTGCGGCCATCCATGTACAACTTCGTGCCATCTTCGAAGGTGTATTCGACCGAGTAGTTGTCGAAGTTTTGATCGACATAGTTCCCACGATAATGACGTCCGCCGGAGGCGATGGCCTCGACCGGCCAGGCGTCCTTCATCCAGCAGCATTCGTCGATGTTGTGGATCAAGAAATCGCTGAACGCGCCGCCGCTGGCCCACAGGAAGGCGTGGAATTCGCGAATTTGGTAGAGCAACTCGCTCATGCCCCTCGGAGCACGGGGAGCGAAAGCATGCGCCGTGGGGCCCGCTTGGCGGTAAGCCCGCAAGAAGAGCAGGTCCCCCGCCTCGCCGTTTTGAAGCCGGTCGAACAGTTCCTGGCGGGAGTGGCAGTGCCGGCACATGAGCCCGACGCCGACCTTCAATCCCTTGGCGACCGACTCTTCGCCTAGCTTGAACATGCGGCGGCTGGTGGGGCCATCCACCGTCACCGGTTTTTCCATGAAGACGTTGAGGCCCTTTTCGATCGCGTAGGAGAAATGGGGCCAGCGAAACGCCGGCGGCGTGGCCAGGATCACCACATCGCCGGGGCGGAGGCAGTCCATGGCATGGCGGTAGCCATCGAAACCGATATGCCTGCGGTCTTCCGGCACGTCGACCTGGTTGCCGAACTTTTGATTCAGGACGTTGTAGTTGTTGGAGAGCCTTTCTGAAAACACATCCGCCATGGCCACGAGTTTGATGGGGCCGCTAGTGGTGCTGAGGGCATCGGCCGCCGCCCCGGTTCCCCGGCCACCGCAGCCGACCAGCGCGACCTGAATCGTTTCATCCTGAGACGCATGGACGCGAGGGACGGCCACTCCCGCGAGGGCGGTAGCCGCCACGACGCCGCTGGTGCCTTTGATCATGTCACGACGCGAAATATCGGAGGAATTTTGATTCTGCACGGCATATCTCCCTATCAAAAGTGGCGTGGGTCGGCTCGGAGAAGACGCGGATCTCTCTCGGGGCGGGGAGGCCTGAACGGCCCATACTGAAGAAATATTCTAACCCGATATCCGCTGGTTTCCCAGCCTATTTAACGGGATACCGCTAGGCGGAATCAACCTGGGAAGGTGTCTTCCGGCAGATACAAGAGCCGTCCACAGCTTTTGCAGAACACCGCCTGCGACATGGCCAACTGCGCCAGTTGGTTGGGAAGGATCTGCTTGTAACATCCGCCGCATGTCCCTTGTTCCACCTTCGCCAGGGCGTCCGCTCCACGGGCCCGAACCACGCGTTCGTAGTCTACCTTGAAGTCGGCTGGCAAATCGGCCTCCGCGGCGCGTAGCTCACCCTCAAGTCGCTCGATTTCGCTTTCGAGGCGAGTTTTTTCCTCGTTGAATTTGGCCTCCAAGGCTTGCAGGTCAGCTTGGGCACTGGCCTGTTTTTTCTCCGCTTCTTGCACGCCCGTTTCCAAGGTGGTAATCCGTTCGAAGGATTCCAGGATCTCGTCCTCCAGCACGCTGTTGGCCATCTCCGCCGCCGCGATTTGATCCTGGAGTGCCTGGTACTCCTTGTTGCTGGCGCAGGTGTTCAGCTTTCCCTTGAGGTCCACGATCTTCGATTCGCCCGATTTGAGGGAAAGCTGCTTTTGGTCGGACTGCACCTTGGCCTGTTTCGTTTGTTCCCGGGCAGCTTCGTGTTCCGTTTCCAGACGTGTCACGTTGGCCTGGCGGGCCTTAATCTGCTTGGGGCCACGTTCCAAACGCTCGCGCACATCGGCCAACTGCTGATGGATGCGGTGCAAGACCCGAATGGCATCGGTGGAGACAGTCATCCCGGTTCCGTTCCACGAGGGGTATATGAAAGCCACGAAAGGCGATTTCACAGATGATACCGCCGGCCAGCAAAACAGCCTAGTGCCTGTATACAGGAGAACTTTCCACGCCGGCTATTGGCAACATTGCTGACGGCGAGCGCGAATCGAGTTACTCGGGGAAGTAATTTGCTTGCTCTCACAGAGGCGTTCACTTGAATTGCTCCGCCGACAGCCGACAATGCGAGCACGCGAGTCTCGGGAAATCGAATTTAATGGGTAGATGTCCGCGGAGTAGAAGCCTTGCCAGAATTACCGGAGAAGCTGGATGTCATCGCCGTGGGAGCGCATCCCGACGACGTGGAAATTGCCTGTGGTGGAACGTTGGCCAAACTCGCGAGGCAAGGGTATCGGGTAGGCATCATCGATCTGACCGATGGTGAGCCGACCCCCCGCTCGCCGGGGCCGGAAGTCCGCTTGGCCGAAGCCCGCAAAGCCGCCGATACCTTGGGTGTGCGGGAACGAGTTACCCTCGATCTGCCCAATCGCAAGCTATTTGATTCCTTTGAATGCCGTGTCGCATTGGCGAAAGAATTTCGCCGCTATCGGCCAGAGATAGTGATCGGATTTGGGGAAAAGACGCCGCTTGCCTCGCCCGACCACTGGCAAGCCATGCAGATCACCGATGGGGCCGTGTTCTACTCTCGTTTGACCAAATGGGACGAACATTTCGACCATCTGCCGGTGCATATCATCCAGACGCATCTCTACTTTACGCTCGCCTTTCGTAGCCTGGAACTGCCGCCGGCGGCGGGCCGCTTCGTGATCGACATCAGCGATACATTGGACACGAAAATCGCCAGCGTCCAATGTTATGAAACCCAGTTCCCACCGGAGAAAGCGCATTTCGTGGAACGCCTTCGTGCTTTCGCCGGCCAGCAGGGCGAGACGGCCGGTTTCCAGGCGGGAGAGCTCTTTTCCACGACGCGTACCATCGGAGCCCACGATCTCGTCAAATTCGTGCGACGCGAGCATTGACCGGATCGGTCAGCAGATTGGCGTTTTCTCCGCTAGGATTCGCTGTCCAGCATCTCCGGCAAAGGGCGAAGTTCCACGATTTCGGCCAACCCGGCTTCGGCCAGCTCACTGGCTAACACGTATCGTCCTGGGCGAATCCAGGGTGCGAGCTTCTCCAGCGGTACGTCGAACAATTCCGCTAGCATTCGATCCATCGACTTCTCGAGATGTCCGAAATGCCGCACCCATTCGGCGGCCTCCGGATGATGGACATGCTCTTCGCTCTGCCAACGCATGGGATGAAATAGGAACACGCTGTGGGGAGTGATCAGCCGCCGCTGGCAGGCGGCAAACGGCCAGATGGCCGCCGAGGAGCACTCGCCCGTCACGATCGCCGTGGCATGAATGTTCCGTAGCCGGAGCAGGGAAACCATGGAGGCAGCCACATAGGGGCTCCCTCCGGGGCAATTGATGTAAATGCTGCATTCGCTGCCGGGAGGGACGCTCAGGAGCTTCTCGGTAAAGTCGTTCTCGTGTTCGGTCAGGTCTCCCAACAGGGCCAATTCGATGAGTTCGGGCTCGCTTTGTTCGGTCAATTCGCACTCCTGCAAGTGAGTTGAAACAACGATGTGATCGAGGGAATGGCCAAACCGTATCTTGAAGCGTGGGAACCGAGAGGAGGCGGTGAGGGTGCAAAAACTGAGCGAAAGAGCGGCGGCCAGACGCTGCTCAGGATCCGGAAGACGGGTTGAGCCTTTCTCGATACCGCGCGCTGACCTTCCGCAACAGCTTCTTGTCGGCGGGGGACAAGTGCTCCATGCCGTCGGCATGGACCCGGCTCAAGATCTCGTCCACGCGGCGCTCTTCCTCCATTTCCTGCTTTTTCAGCCGGCGGAGTTTCGATTCGCGGCGCCGGGCCAGCCATTGCGTCCAGATGCTTGGACGACGAGCCGGCTTGGCGGTGGAACGGCTGGTCATCGTGGAGGTGAACAGGTCTTCGCCCCCGTACTCCAGGCTGGCCTCCTCGGGGGACACCAATTCCGGTCGATGGAGGCTGAGCAGCGAATCCATTTCATGCTTCGCGCTGAAGAACAAAAAAATCGCCAGCAGCGTCAAGGAAAACCAGGCGGGAATCACCTCTCCAGGGAACGCATCCCGGGCGAACCATGCGGCGATACAGAGCCCCACGGCGGTGATCTTGGCGGCGGTCGCCACGTAAATCACGGAATTTCGATAACCGCAGTACGGCCACAACAGGGATCGCGCGAAGCGCCCCCCGTCCAGCGGAAACGCGGGAATCAGATTCACTAGCGCCAGCACCCAGTTCAGCCAGAAGGCCAGCGTGACGACTAGAATGCCCGTGCCAGACTCGCTGACCAAGTCATCCGGGATCATCGGGTGCAGCAACCCGACAGGATCGATGCCCCACTTCATCAATAGCGGAAGCAAAGCGACCACGACGAGCAGATTGGCGACCGGACCCGCCGCGGCGATCACGCAGTCATGGCGGGGGTGTGCCGGAGTTCGCAAGAAGGCCAACCCGCCCAGAGGCCCCAACACGATATCCTCCACGCGGCCACCCAGACGAAACGCGGCGAAGGCATGGCCCATTTCATGCCAGAGCACGCTCAAAAAAAGCACCACCAAGGCCATGGTGGCTTCGGTCACCATGCGCTCCCGCGCGCCCAGAAAAAGCGTGAAGACCGCGAAGATCAGGAAGAACGCGTGGACCCGTACCGTCACACCGACGAAATGGCCTAGCCGAATGCTCCAACTCGACAAATCATGCATGGGACGGAACGCACGTCGGGAACTGGCTTTCGTGACGGGGCGAATGCCTCGCGGAAAGCGGGATAGTTTTTCCCTGCAAGAGACAGACAACGGCACCTTTTAGCATCTTAGCAACCCACATGTAGCGGAGCAATTCTATGGCAAGCCACTCGTTCGCGGATTCTTCATTTTCGCGGTAAACCTTGTCGATCCCAATATTTCCGCGATGGAGAAAAAATATCGCGTACGGACGCTTGGCCCCACCTGCCGAATTCATCCGGAGAGCCAGGACCACGCGGCTCGCGATGAATATCGGGCCACCAAACCGCGCAAACGATCAAATGCCGGCTTTTCCCATGCGCCATCTTGGACCAATTGACGGGCATCCGCGGCGGCCTGTTCCAAGATGTTCGCGTCCCGCGAAAAATCGATCAATAGGGACTTTGGTGCTCCATGTTGCCGGGTACCCCACACGTCCCCTTGTCCTCGTGCCTTAAGGTCCAATTCGGCTAGACGAAATCCATCCGTGACACGGGCGAAATTTTCAAGCCGTTCTCGTGCTGCGACGGAGGCTTCGGTCAGCAAGCAGGCACAATATCCGGCATGGCTCCCGCGCGCTACACGGCCTCGCAATTGGTGAAGTTGGGCCAAACCGAATTGCTGGGGATGGTAGATGGTCATGATCGTTGCGTTGGGAACGTCCATGCCGACTTCGACTAAGGATGTCGCCACGAGCGCTTGATAGTTTCCTTGGCGAAAGTCCTCCATCACGCCGAGTTTTTCCTGCGTGGCCATTTTCCCGTGAACGTGTGCCACGCGGAAAGAAGATAGTTCATCGTTGGTCAGTTTTTCAAATAGCGATTCGACATCGGCCACATATTCCGTCCGTTTTTCCTGAGCGAATGGCGCGACGATGTAAGCTTGCCGGCCTTCTCGTAATTTCCGCCGCACGAATTCCCACCATTTCTCGCCTTGCTCCGCACGCACCAGATAGGTTTTCACGGGTTGGCGACCTTCGGGGACTCCTTGAATGGTAGTGATGTCGAGATCTCCGAATTGGCCCAGGGCGACCGATCGAGGGATTGGTGTGGCCGACATGACAAGCAGATGTGGCGAGCGCCCCGCGGCTCGGAGACGCGTCCGTTGCCGCACTCCAAAGCGATGTTGTTCGTCCACCACCACCAGCGCCAAGTTTCGCATTCCGAGATCCGCCCGCAATAAGGCTTGCGTGCCGATCAACAGATCGACTTCACCATCGCGGGCGGCGGCGAGCAATCGTTTTCGTTCGGCGCCGGGCGTTCCCTTGCTGAGTACTCCCATGCGTACGTGGCTACGCCGCAGGTAGGCTTGTATCCGCTGCGAGTGTTGTCGTGCCAGGATTTCGGTGGGCACCATCAACGCCGCCTGGTGGCCATGCGCGACGGCGACGAGCATGGCATACAAGGCCACCGCCGTTTTGCCACTTCCGACATCCCCTTGGAGGAGCCGGCGCATTGGTGCTTCGCTTGCCAGATCCGTGGTGATCTCTTTCAGCGCGACGTTTTGCCCTTCCGTCAAGTCGAAGGGCAATAGCCGCCGAATACGCGCATCCAGCCGGGCATCCACAGGCAAGACGATCGCCGGAGACTCCGCGATCTCCTGTACCCGTGCCGCTTCAGCGGCCAGACGGGGAACGAGGCATTCTTGATAGACGAGGCGGCGGCGCGCTTGCTCCAAGTTTTCTCGATCGGGAGGAAAATGGATCCATTCCAGGGCCTGAGCGATCTCCAAGAGCGTACGTTCTTGCCTCCAAGATTCGGGAAAGGCTTCCTGAATTTCAAAGCAGTAGGCATCCAGGGCACCGCGCATGATTTTCCGCAATGTTTCCTGACGCAATCCCTTCGTTAATCGATAGACGGGTACTAGAGTATCCGTCTCTTGCTCCTCTTCCAGGTTGCCACGTTTCCAGCGAGGGTGCGTCATCCGCCAGTATGGGCCATCCTGCCACGCCGTGCCGCCAAGGCGGACCGATTCTCCCACGCGGAGGATTTTCTCGATCCCCTGGGCATTGAACCAGGTGGCATACAGCCGCGCCTCGCCGTCCACGATGACGGCTTCCAGCAATTTTTTCCCCTTGGCTGTGGTACGGGACTGGATGTCGCCAACGGTCCCCTGGATCCAAGCCCATTCGCCAACGGTCAGATCCCGGATGGCCACTCGCGGCGCTGCTTCGTCATAATCGCGAGGAAAGAAAAACAGCAGATCCTTGACGGTCCGAATCCCGAGCGTGTGGAAACAAGGCTCCAGAGGCGGTCCCACGCCCTTCACGTATTGGATCGGCGTGGACAGTTTAGAGGCCGACTCTTTCGCTGTCATCGGGCCGCTCGCGCCTGTTTTCGGACCGAATCGCTCATGTCTTTCGGTCGATCAGCCTGCTGCAAGGCTGGCTTAACCGTCCGCGATCAATGATGGCGTTTGTAAGCGGCCACGGCCAATTCATCACAGCGTTCATTTTCAGGATGTCCGCTGTGCCCCGCGACTTTCACGACTTCGACTTGATGCTCGTCCAGCAATTCGTCGATGGTTTGCCACAGTTCGACATTCTTGACGGGGGTCAGCTTTTTTCCCTCGCGTCGCTGCCAGCCGTTGGCCTTCCATTTGGGAATCCATTCCGAAATTCCCTTGCCCACGTAGGCGCTATCGGTCATGAGTTGCACCGTGGTGGGCCGGTTCAAGGCCTCCAGCCCCTTGATCACGGCGACAAGTTCCATGCGATTGTTCGTGGTGTTGGACTCATAGCCGGAACGTTCTAGTTCCTTGCCGCTGGATGGATGGCGGAGGATAAATGCCCAGCCGCCGGGTCCTGGATTGCCGCTGCATGCCCCATCGGTGAAAAGCTGTACCTGCGGCTGATGTGAATTCGACCCCTTGGGCATGATGGCGGTGAATCTCCTGGGAAGTAACCACGGATAACAAGATTGGGAGCGGCATCAGAGTCGGTCGATCGAACTCGCGGCCACCGAAATGGAGGATCGCTGGTCCGGAAGACGCAAAGATTGGGCCAGATCGTCCAAACTGGGCGCGAGGCGTTTTTCGGATCCAGGCTGACGAGTCTTGATCCAGGGTAGTTGCACGGTGAACGTGCTCCCCTGCCCCAACTGACTTCGAAGAAAAATTTCACCGCCAAGCAGCTTGCAGAGTTCTTTGACAATCGACAGGCCCAAACCGGTTCCGGAGAACTCGCGGGTCATGGCGTCTCCCGTCGGAACAACGGTTTTCCCTTGGCGAAACTTCTCGAAAATCGTCGCCTGCTCGTCCTCCGCGATGCCGACGCCAGTATCGGCGACCGTCATTTCCAGATCTCCAAAGCGATTCCGCGTCGCCTTGACGGTGATGCGGCCCCCCTCGGGAGTAAACTTGATGGCATTGGAGATGAGGTTGTTCAGGATTTGCTGGACTTTTGCCTGGTCTTGATGCATGGGCGGGAGTCCCGAAGTGACCACCGCGTCTAGATCGAGATTTTTCTTCTCCGCCAAGGGCCGGGCCATGTCGCACTGCGCTAAAACGGCACTTTCGATCGAAAAGTCGCTTAAACGCAACTCCATTTTGCCGCTTTCCATCTTCGCCAGGTCCAGAATGTCGTTGATCATTTCCAGCAACATTCGGCCCGACTTCTGAATGTTCTGCACGTACCGCCTCTGTTTGTCGTTGAGCGCGGGAATCGAGGCCAGCACTTCGCTAAAGCCCAAGATGCCATTCAGCGGGGTCCGCAGTTCGTGGCTCATCGTGGCCAGGAAGTCGCTACGCAGGCGATTTAACTCATAGAGCCGCATATTAAGCTGGGCCAATTCGTCGACTTTCCCGTCCAAGTCTTCGTTCACGTGCCGCAGTTCTTCTTGCGTGGCCATGAGATGCCGCAGCATGCGATTGAAGGCGACCCCCAATTCCTCGAATTCGTCCGCCGTGTGGATGTCCGCGCGGAGATGGATGTTGCCCTGACTAATTTCGTCACTCACATCGCGCAGGTGCTTGAGCGGCTTGACGATCACGTAGCGGACGATCACATAGGAGGCGAGCATGGCGAGAAAGACGGTCACGATGGCGGTCGCCAAAAACCAGGCGCGGTTTTCGTTCAAGCCGGCTCGGAGATCTCCATCGGGAACGACGATTTTGGCCATCGCCAACAAATCACCAACCAAAAGCCAATCCGTTTGGACCAGCAGCCCTCCTTGCTTCCAGGTTCCGCTCCCCGGCTCGCGCATCGCGACATGGCACGTGATACAACCTTTCTTGGCATACACCGGCTGATAGTACCAATATTCCTTTTCTTTCGTCTGAATACGCTCGCGGTAAGGTTGATCCACTTCGTCCGGCGTTACCGAATTGAAATACCGCAGCCAATCCCGTTCCTCATCATCCATCGGTGGGTTTTGGTCCGCGGATCGGTCGGGGTGAAAAAAATAGGCTTCGCTCGGCTTGCTTTTTAGGTCTTCCCGAATGGCTCCAAACGACCGCCGAAAATCTTCCATGATGTTAATCGCGGTGGATTCAGCCTTCAGAGCTGCTTCGAAATGAACATTTTCCAGTGCCGCTTGCACAAGCTTTTCGCTGGAATTTCGGCTATGTTCATAGACGAGTTCCTTCGTGCGGTTTCCGTAGAAAGCGAAGCTGGCGGTAATCAGCAAGAGCAGACAGGCCCCGAAGAGGTACCGGCACTTGCGTTCCAGGCTGGTTTCGCCCAGAACTCGTTTGAAGGAACGGTACGACATGTCGAACTCGCTTGCTCACCAAAAGTTGCCCCCATCCATTCTAAGTAAATTGGCCAAACCGTACCAACGTCAGATCAGGGCGCTCCTTGACGCTTCCCCACCAATGATGTGGCGCGGCAGCTTTCGAGGAGACGAGTTCACAGGCAGAATCCGCCCCAAGAGGATTGGGCCGCGACACGGCGGCGTCACATGATTTGCGGAATGGCTGCATGACGAGTCCACAAGATTCCAGTCCCGCTTGGCCGTTAAACGGAAGAACGGCGGTCGTGACCGGCGCGACCAGTGGCATTGGCCGTGCCATCATCGGGGAATTGGGCCGAGCCGGCGCCGCCTGTGTCCTGCATGGCAGAAGGCCGGAAGTCGTCGAGCAGGTGACCGCCGAATTTGCCGAGCAATTACCGTCGCTCCACTCCACCGTGTTCGATTTGCGAGAACATGAAGCCTACGAAGATTTCGTGGAGCAAACCTGGAGAGATTTCGGGCCACTGGATATTTGGGTTAACAACGCCGGTGCGGACGTGCTGACCGGTGCACGGGCCCAAGATTCCTTTGAGGACAAAATGCGGCTACTGTGGGAAGTCGACTTGGTTAGCACGGTCCGGCTGTCGCGCCTGGTGGGGACCAAAATGAAAAAAGTGGGACGGGGCACGATCGTGAATATTGGCTGGGACCAGGCCGAACAGGGCATGGCCGGAGACTCAGGCGAGCTGTTCGCCACGATTAAGGGAGGCATCATGGCCTTCTCCCGCAGCCTGGCCCAATCCTTGGCGCCGGAGGTTCGCGTGCTATGCGTCGCGCCAGGCTGGATCCGCACGGCCTGGGGGAACCAAGCTTCGGAGGCCTGGCAGCGCCGCGCCCGTCGGGAATGCCTTTTGGATCGCTGGGGTACGCCCGAAGACGTGGCCCGCGTCGTGCGTTTTGTGGTTTCCGAGGAGGCGGCCTTCGTGAATGGGCAAATCATTCCCGTCAATGGCGGCTTCCGTTGGAATTCGAGTTGACGTTTCACTCTTCTGAGCAGGCGTCGTTCTTTCCCTCCACATGGACTCATCCTTGGTTCAGGTGAAGACTCCCCATATTCATTTCGTGACGGGCAAGTTGGCGGCCGCATCGCTTCGGCAAATTGTCCCGGGGATCAGCACGGCGCGGGGATTCGAATACTCCGTGGAGGTGCTCAACATCTCCGTCGCCGCGTTGATGACTTGCGATTGGGTGGCGCGGCACCTTCAGCAGTATCACTCAGCGACGAGAATCATCATCCCTGGTTATTGCCGAGGCAGATTGGAAACCATTGAGAAAGTGACCAAAATTCCCGTGGAACGCGGCCCCCGAGACCTACGCGATCTTCCAAAATATTTTGGTGAATCCCCGGCACCGCCGGAACTGGGCCAGTGGGATATCGAAATCCTCGCCGAGATTAATCACGTTCCGCGGCTGAGTGTTCCACAGGTATTAGACATAGCCCAGCGTTTAAGGACTGACGGAGCGGACCTGATCGACTTGGGCTGTGATCCTGGGGAAGAATGCGGAACGATTGGGAATTACGTGCAGGCGCTCCGCGAGGCGGGGATACGGGTGTCGATCGATAGCTTTTCACCAACGGAAGTGGCTGCTGCCGTCAACGCCGGTGCCGAACTGGTGCTTTCGGTGAACCGGTCCAACCGTGAAGCCGCCGCGGATTGGGGATGCGAAGTCGTTGCCATCCCCGATACGCCCAGCGACCTGGATAGCTTGGAAGAAACGATCGCCTATTTGGATGCACAAAGGGTCCCTTTTCGCGCCGACCCGATCTTGGAGCCGATCGGATTCGGCTTCGCGGCCAGCCTGGCGCGCTACGCCGAAGTCCGCCGCAGATACCCCAAGGTCCGCATGCTGATGGGCATCGGCAATTTGACCGAACTGACCGATGCTGATTCGGCTGCCGCCAACGTATTGCTGCTGGGAATTTGCCAGGAACTTGGCATTCAAAGTGTGTTGACCACCGAAGTGATCAACTGGGCGCGTTCGTCGGTGGCCGAATGCCATTTGGCTCGCCAACTCGTCTATCATGCCGTGCGAAACCGCCGCCTGCCCAAGCATGTGCTGCCGGATTTGGTGCTGCTGCGGGCCCCCGAATTACGGGAATTCGGCGATGAATTCTTCGATCAGCTTGCCGGCGAAATCCGTGACCATAACGTGCGGCTATTCGCGGAGTCGGGAAAGATCCACGCGGTCATGGCCGGATTTCATGCGGCCGATGCCGACCCGGGCGAATTGTGGACGCAGCTTCGGGAGGCATCGCCTAAGGAAATCGATGCCGATCACGCCTTCTATCTGGGATACGAGATGGCCAAAGCGGTCACCGCCTTGACGCTAGGCAAGGAATATCGGCAGGACGAAGCCTTGCGGTGGGGGTTCTTGACGAGGCCAGAAGTATCCTGGAAGGATCGCGCGAGACATAAAAAGCCATGACGGGCTCTTTATCTGCGATCGCGGAGGATCAGCCGGAATTTTCCGGCGTGGCATCTTCAGGGCCGGGTTGGGTGCCGGTGAATTGTGCCAGAGCAGCGTCCAGACCGGGTAGGTTCATGTCTCCGGTCATGGATTTCATGGCCTCGACGTGCATTTCCTTGGCTTTGGCCAAGGCTTGGTTGATCGCTGCGGGCAGCAAGTCTTCCAGCATTTCACGATCACCTTGGGCGACCAATTGCTCATCAATCCGGACGTTGAGCACTTCCCCCAGGCCGTTGGCTTCCACCTCGACCATTCCGCCGCCCGCCGCGCCCACGACACGTCGGCCCCGCAACTCGGTGTTGGCCGCTTGCATCTTTCCGCCCATCTCTTGGGCTTGTTTCAGCAGATTCGTGATATTTCCCAGGCCTTTGAACATGGGAGAAACTCCTGTGTGTAATGGCTAAATGACAGGTCCGTGGCCTTTGTCCGTTGCTTATGGTCCCGGTTCTTCGTATCGAGTTTCGTTCGCGTTGAATAGTTCCTTGGCCCGCGATACCAGCGGGTGGCGTGACCGCTCTAGCATGCGTTGCCGAGCGGAACGTCGAGGCTCCTTTTTGGGCTGAGAGGCATCGGAATCCGCCGGTTGAACATGAAATTCTACTCGCACGGGGCTCCCCACGTTTTCCCGCAACGCATCCTCCAGACGTTTTTTCTGCTCTGGGCGCTCGCAAAACTCCTTCCCGAAAGTATAGGCTGCGTCAAATGTCACGGCCAATTTGTCCGCGTCGATATAGGAAACCTGCGTTCCTTGCGACAAGTTTTCTTGCAGCATCCCCGATAGGCGTTCTAAAACACTTGGCCAGATGTCTGGCAGGTTTTCCGGGGTCAATGTGCCGGAGGAAGCCGGCTGCGCCAGGTCGGCTTTGGCAGTCTGCGGAGCGGACGAATGTGCCTGGCTGCTGGCTGGAGCATTTCCAGAAGGTGGCGCGGTCGGCGTAGCCTGCGGGCGCGAGCGATTGGCGCTGGCCACCGGTGGCGCTGTTGGTGCATTGTCGGAACTGCCTAGTTGCCCGAGCAGGTCGCTCAAGCCTTGCAAGTCCTCCAACGTGCATAGGCGGACCAGAGCCATTTCCGCCGTGATTTTGGGAGCATGCGCGAACCGCAGCCGGGAGAGCGCTTGCTCCAAAATTTGCAGCCCGGCCAGGGTTTGGGGAATGCCGTACTTTTTCGCGGCCTCTTGGATGGCTTCCACGTCCGCGGGATCGAGATGAAAAAAATGATCCGGCCCGCAGCCAGCGGCGGAGACCATCACGTCGCGAAAGAACGAGAGAACTTGCCCGAGCAGTTGCCCTGGTTCAATGCCCCCCTCCAATGCTTCCTCGGTAGCGGACAGCAGTCCGGCGGTGTCCCGTTCGACAATGCTCCCAACCAGTTGCCGTACGACCGGTCCGGCAGCCGTACCCAGCAAAGCGTGGACATCTTCCGCTTTGATGGTGGTTTCGGTGAAGGCGAGCAATTGCTCCAGCAGCGATTGGCTGTCACGCAGCGATCCCCCTGCCTGCCGCGCCAGAAGTTGCAGTGCTTCTGGTTCCGCCTGGAGATTTTCCGCTTCCACGATCTTTTGCAACAATTGCACGATCGCCGAGTTATTCACGCCGGCGAAATCGAATCGCTGGCAACGCGACAGAATCGTCACTGGAATCTTGCCCGGCTCCGTCGTGCAGAAGAAAAACTTCACATGCGCGGGTGGCTCTTCCAGCGTTTTCAATAGGGCATTAAACGCCTCCCGCGTGAGCATGTGGACTTCATCAATGATGTAGATCTTGTAGCGGCCTCGGCTGGGCCGCACATTGACGTTTTGGCGGAGTTGGCGAATCTCGTCGATGCCGCGATTGCTGGCACCATCGTATTCCATCACGTCGACATCTTGTCCTTCGGCGATACTCAAACAGATATCGCACTCGTTGCAGGGGTGAGCCGACGTGCCCTGCTGGCAATTGAGTGCCTTGGCAAAAATCCTGGCCGTGGAGGTCTTGCCCACTCCCCGGGCACCGGTGAACAGATAGGCGTGCCCGACGCGGTCTGACTCGATCGCGCCGACCAGCGCGCGGACAATGTTCTCTTGCCCAATCAAGTCCTCGAAGCACTGAGGACGATAGCGTCGCGCCACCACGACGTATGGATCGGCGGCTGAGGAGGTATCCTGGTCACTCATCTCGGACCACGGCACACCCAAAAGGGCAAAGCGGAGAGGAAGAAAGGTTGCACGATCCCTGACGAGAGGCCCAACGCACAAAGAGATGACCGCTTATGGCTGCTGACTTTCGTCCCTGACCAGGTTCACAGCTCTCCATCGCGAGGGCCCCTCGTCAGGGACCGGACAATCCGCCTCTTTTGGTTGTAGGGTTTCGCACAACGGACGTCAAAGCCTTAGGCTGGAAAGAATTCACAGGCTTGTGGCTTGATTGTCACGAAGTTCACCAGCATATAGTTTTTCGATTTTGGACACAATCTCCTGTCCCGCTAAGCTACCCAAGCCGCCGGACACCGTTTGGATTGTCTTGACGTAGCCCGCGATCGTCCCCTACGATCCCGCCCCGAAGTTCCCCCAGGTGGCCTTGGCGTTTCGGTGGATTGCTGATGTCGTTGAAGACCGAAGCCTTATCTCGAAATTGGCTCGCGATCTGGTGCACCGTTACCTGTTCTGTGGGAATGAACTTCCTGGGAAACAGTTTCGCATGGGCCGAGTCAGCGCCGGCGAGCTGGAGGACAGGGCCATTCATCTGCCGTTCCGCCTTTCCCGAGGAAGAAAACGCTCGCGTACGTGAAGTGTTGAGTGAGGCCCTGCGGGATGTGAAAGAAACTCTGGAACTCGGACGACTGGATGAATCGGTCGAGATCTTGCTGTTCGCGGACCGAGCGAGCTATACGCGGCATCTGAAGGCCGTATTGCCCTCGGTACCGTATCGCCGAGCCATGTTCGTCAAGGGGCGCGGACCGGGACAAGTTTGGGTTCATTATCAGCCGGATTGGGAAGAGGATCTGCGGCACGAAGGGACTCACGCCGTGTTGCATGCCTCGCTCCCGTTTGTGCCCCTGTGGCTCGACGAAGGGCTCGCGGAGTACTTTGAAGTGACCCGCGACCGACAGGTAGACGGCCACGCACATCTGGGTTGGATGCAGTTCGCCTCGCATTGGGGTTACATGCCGTCGCTGCGAAAGCTGGAAGGAAGAAGCGATTTGGCGGACATGCGGGGCCGGGACTACCGAGCCGCTTGGGCTTGGGTGCATTTCATGTTGCACGGACCACCGCCGGCGCGAGATGCCCTGCAACGATTTCTGAGGGACACACGGCAAGATCGCCGCCCGCCCATGCTGAGCCAAGAATTGACCGCGAACGTCCCTTCTCTACGGAGTGCGTTTTTGCGCCATTTTCAGGATCACGCAGTAACCAAAAGAAGACTCCATGCGAGGAGCGACAAATTCGGGCTGGTAAAAAGACTAGCCAAACTGCCGTGAACGAATGAATGCCTTACGCAATAGTCGCCGGCGGATTTTTGGAGTGATCGTGAAAATCGTTCAACTTTTCCATTTTTAACGACGATACGGCGTGCAGGACCGGCATACGTCAAGGTCCCGCCATCCAGTTACAACAGCTTTACCGCGAGAGTGCTCGAGGAGTCGAAATGCATTCATGCCTCCACCTTCGAAAGTCGCTCATGCCAATTGCCCTCGGCTGCCTAATGTGGTGTGGACTGCCAGCGCAAGCGGCGGAGAAAGCTCCCGCTCGCCAGGACTCCGCCAACTCACTCACCAAGAGACTCGAACTCCCAACGGTCGCCAAACCGGTCACCGTGAAAGACGTGGCCTTGGCGGAGCGTGGTGTGCTGGCTGGCAGTGTATTGAACCGGCAAGGAAAGGGTATTGCCGGAGCGGTTGTCTCGCTGCGCAGCCAAGGCAAAGAGGTGGCCCGGATCCACACGGACCGCGAAGGCCGCTTTCAACTCCGCGGCATGCGGGGCGGACTGTTCGAAGCCCGCGTGATGGGAATGGGACATGTCTATCGCGTGTGGACCGCGAACGCGGCGCCACCTATTGCCAAGCCGGACATGCTACTCGTGATTCCCGACCATGTGGTGCGTGGCCAACGGCCGATTGGCTCTCTGTTCAATTCGCGAGCCATGCTGGTGGGCGCGGTCACGGCGACCGCCGTGGCGGTCCCGATCGCCGTGCATAATTCTGATGACGACAAAAAGCCGGCCAGCTAGAAGGCTGCTGAATACCCTTCGTGGTGTTGAGCGGGCATTTCAACCGATGTTGGCGAAGATCCCATACATCGCCTCGAGGTATTCCTCGGCGATCTCGGGAGGCGTGGTTAACGGTGGGCTGACGCGGAGAACGCAGTCCGCCAAAGGGCCGAGCAAATGCAAGGCCCGGCCCTGCTCATCTCCGCGATAGCAGGCTTCCACGCAGGCATTGGCTGTCTCGCCGGCGGTCAGCGAAGAGGTGGCGGCACATTCCACACCCCACACCGTTCCCTCGCCACGGATATGCGCCACCACGGGCAATTCGCTCAAGCGTCGCAATCCACGTTCCAGGGTTTGAGAAAGTTCCGCCGCGTTTTCCCATAATTCGGGCCGCTCGAATTCATCGAGCGTTGCCAAGACGGCCGCGCTGGAAAGGGGATTCGCGCTCCATGTATCGGAACCGGCGCCGTAGCCCAGCGCCCCCAAGACCTCCGCTGGCCCCGCCGTGGCGCTCACTGGTACACCGTTCCCCAATCCTTTGCCCAGCACGACGATGTCCGGTTCGATGCCGTACGTGGTGAAAGCGTACATGCTGCCGGTCCGGCCAAAGTTGGACTGGATTTCATCCAGGATGAACAGGATGTCGTGTTCCTGGCAAAATGCTTGCAGGAGTTGCAGATACTCGGGCTGCGGGTGGAACGACCCTCCTCCACCCAGGTAGGGTTCGGTCACGAGACTGCCGATTTTCCCGTCCAGTTGGTCCCACGCTTCGCCCAGTTCACGGCGAAAGGGTTCGAGATCGAGTGCTTGGCGGCGCCGGTCCACGTTACGGCATTCTTCCTGCGGAAAGCGCAGAAACCTGACCCGCGCGTCCCGCTCCGCATCCTGCTCATCCCCCGTGACGGCGCCCGCGAGCCCTTTCTTTCCATGAAAACCATACCGCGTGGCGAGAATCATCGGCCGTTCCGGCCGAAAGGCCCAGGCGGCCCACAATGCCTTTTGAATCGCCTCGCTCCCGCTAGCAGCCCATAAGACTTGCTCGCAACGGCGACCTCCCGGGGCTTCACGCAGAGATTGAAGCAGCCGTTCGGCGGCGCGGACCTCTAAATCGATGATCGCGTTGTAAGACGTGAGCGGAGCGGCGGAAACGTAGCCGTCGCCCTTGGGGATCTCGGCAAGTTGCAGATAATCAAATACCCGTCGCCACCAACCAGCCGGGTTATGTCCCAAGTTGGCCACAAGCACTCCCGAGGACATGTCGAGGAGCCGGCGGCCTTCGGGAGTGAAATGGAAACAGCCCTCGCTGCGGGCGATCACCAATTGGCTGGGCGTATAAGTGCGGAGTCCGCGAGGTTCCACACTGGCAGCGCGGCGGCGGACCTCGTTGGAGGCTTCTTCGCCGGGATGCTCGATGGCGAGATCCGAGTGCCGAGTCGTGGATCCTTGAGACTTCATATCATACGGGAGGAGCGTACAAGATCTCGGGCGTACTCGAACCTGGGGAATACAGCACGAGTCCACCGGAGGGGTCGTTTACCTTTACCACGCAGCCCGGCGTCCCGGCGGCGTGCTTAGCCAAAATCGCCTCCATGGCCTGCACTGCGGCCACGGTCTGCCGGTCGGCGGAGAGATCATTGTAGGTGAGACGGCGAAGCTCCTCGAGACGGTTTGGGCGTTGTTCCGGAGACCCGCCAAATTCCAGATAGGCGACTTCACGGGCGAAGCGTTCCAGCACTTCCACACCATAGCCCCTTTGGGACCGAATTCCCCACGGCTCCAGAAATTGTCCGTTGTAATGATTGTTCATGGAATTTTTGAACTCGCCGGGCGTACGACCCTCGATGGTGCACTCCACGCCCCGCTTGCGGCTGTGGCCGTTCCACACGCCATTGTCGAAGCGGAATTGAACTTCCTGCTCCACATAACCGGGGAAATTGTCGGGCGTAACCCAACTCGTGTGGATATCGAAGGCGGCTTCCCGTCCGTGGTCATCTTCGTAAATC
Source organism: Pirellulales bacterium (assembly GCA_028289405.1). GTDB lineage: Bacteria > Planctomycetota > Planctomycetia > Pirellulales > JANQPP01 > JANQPP01. The sequence goes on along the minus strand of JANQPP010000059.1, from coordinate 46,564 downwards.
AGCCGTAGTTGCGTGGAATCCCAGGTATCCCCACCAGCAGGTCCCACGATCCCCCTCTGTCCCGTGCAAGTTACGCGGGCCAGTTGCAGCCCAAAGGTGAAGTCGATCAGTTTGATGTAGTGTACGGCGACATAGGTGCCGGGGTTACGCCCCTGAATCCACTCGCTGAATTGGTCGCCTGAGATGGACTTTGGCTCCAGCAGCGAACAATAGCCATGGTTCACATGCGAGAGCACGCCGTCGGCCACCAGCGTGCGAAGCTTTTTATGGTCGGGATCGAGCAGCTTGTGGTATACGATCTTGGCCAACACGCTCTGAGCCTGGGCGAGGTCCTGTAATTCATCCAATTCCGCCAGGGACAAGACGGAAGGTTTCTCCAGCAAAAGGTGCTTACCGGCAGCGAGCACTTCTCGGGCGGCGGTGAAGTGGCGGTGATCGGGCGTCGCCACGCATACAAAATCGACGTCCGCCTCGACGACTTGACCGACCGCCCGGGGTTCCGTGAAACTGTGAAATCCACGTACTGTGGTTGGAGCCGTTTCACGATACTTTTCCGCGCGCTGGCCAGTGCGGCTACCCACGGCTGCGAGTTCAACGTGACAGGCTCCCCAGACGGGATCGTAGATTCCCTGCGCGTTCGCCGCTTCGAAAAAAGGCCGATAGGTCTCATCGAAGATCATCCCCATGCCCACCATCCCGCCACTTAGCACGCGACGGGAGCAAGAAGTGTGGGAATCGGAAGAAGTGGGGCGGGAATGCATCGGCGTCATAGCGGGCAAGATAACGCAGTCGCCGGCTTCTCGCCAGAGTTATGGGTAACACGGAAGACCTGTCCCCTTTCACCATACCACGGAACGACTTCCCCTCTTCCCTCATCGCTTCGGCAAGGCACACCATGGCACGCACGCGATTCACGTTGGATATCGGCGGAGAAGGACGACATCGCGGAGCGTGGAATCTCAATCCCAGGGCGAGAAAGACGATTGGTCCCGAGCGTGGCGAATCCATACCACGCTTGATTCGCGGGCGCGCCGATGCCCTCCCCCTGGCGGATGGCAGCGTGGACCGCATCATCATGGAGCGTGCCCCCTTGACCATCTTGGCACTTCGGGAAATGGCCCGTGTCATTTCACCGGGCGGCGCGATTATTCTGCGGCACGCCGTACCTCCAGGATTCGACCCACACGGTACTGCCAAGCGGATTCTCCCTGGACTGCGACGTCAGCGCCGGATCACTTTGCGCGGCGTTCCTCTGCAGCAAACCGTTTTCAAGCCGACATCGCGGTGAGGCGCCGAGAGGGGACCCATACCGCGTCGCGAGTTGCCTGCGAGACCGCCTTTGCGGTATTCTATCGGCCACGTGATGTTGTCGTTTCCACCAGCCTTTCCGGGGAGCCTGGACGCCATGCAATGGACCGTGTTGCAAATCTTGCTTGCCATCGTCGCCTTGGGAATCCTGGCCGTGGGCGGCCTCGTGGTCATGGTGTGGGGCAAGCTCTGGTTTCAGGCGTACATGTCGAATGCTCGCGTGTCGATGATGAGCCTCATCGGCATGAGCCTGCGGCAGGTGAATGCCCGCACGATCGTGCAGGCGAAAGTCATGGCGAGCCAAGCCGGCATCGGCCTGGACCCTCAGACAGGCATCACCACGCAACGTCTCGAAGCGCACTATCTGGCTGGAGGCAATGTGCCGGGGGTGATCAACGCCATCATCGCCGCCCACCGCGCGGATATTGATCTCGATTTCGACCGCGCTGCCGCCATCGACCTGGCCGGGCGGGACGTGTTGGATGCCGTACGCACCAGTGTTTATCCCAAAGTGATCGACTGCCCCGACCCCAAGAAATCGCACAAGACTTTTTTGAGCGCGATCGCCCGAAACGGCGTGGAACTCAAAATCCGGGCTCGTGTCACCGTGCGGACCAATCTTGGCCAACTCATCGGCGGAGCCACCGAAGAGACGATCATCGCCCGCGTGGGCGAGGGGATTATTACCGCCATCGGATCCTCCGACAGCCACTTGGAGGTGATGGAAAACCCGGACCGCATTTCCAAGGCGGTCCTTTCGCGTGGTCTGGATGCCCACACGGCATTCGAAATCGTCTCGATCGACATCGCGGATATCGATGTCGGCGAAAATATTGGTGCCCGGCTGCAAGCAGACCAAGCAGAGGCCGACACGCGAGTGGCCCAGGCCAAAGCGGAAGAGCGGCGGGCCTTCGCGATTGCCCACGAGCAGGAAATGATCGCCAAGGTGGCCAAGAACCGCTCTGAAGTTGTCCGGGCCGAAGCGGAAGTGCCCCGCGCCATGGCGGATGCCTTCCGCAAGGGGAATCTTACCGGGATGGGCCCGTCGGAGGAGAACGGTTCACCCGACTATTCTTAATATCTCGGGTCAAACAAATCGTCCGCATGGCGGACACATCTTCACCGGCGAGAAGCCCGGTATGCGTTACGCCGCGCGGCGGTAACGAAAGCCCAAGCCTAACGCCGCGATGCCCATGACTGCCAGCCAGAGGCTTCCCGGCTCGGGGACCGCAGCGGCGTTACCAGACTGAAAGGCTGCTTTGAAAGCCAAAAAGTCGTGCAAATCCACGGTTCCGCTGAAATCCATGTCTCCGTCCACGTAAGCGCTACCGGTGAGCATGTTTTCTAGCAGGATCTCGAAATCGGCGAGGTCAATCGCGGAGTCGAAATTGAAATCCCCGATCAAGTCGAGTTGAACCTCCAAGGTCAGTCCTTGCAAGATGGCGTTCCCATCGGGATGAGTCGTGTTTTCACCGTTCAATTCGATATTCAGCACGGTATCTTCGGCGGTGAACTCATAGGCAAAGAACGCGCCGACCGTCGTGCTACTGGTGACCGGTTCCTCCGGGGTGCCCACGAGAGCCGGAGTGAAGAAATCGGCGACGGCCAGTTCATCTTCCACGAGGATATCGTAGGCTCGGTCACAACAGCGTTCCGAGAACAAAAGCTGGAGTTTGTAATCCGCGCCCACGATCATGCCATCCAGGTCCACTAGCACGGACCGCAAGGGGTCGGTGCCGCGGTTGGACCAGCGGATGGAATTGATCACCGTTTCCAAGCCATCGTCGTCTGGTGAGTCGCCGAAGTTCGTGGCACCTCCCCATTGTAGGATTTCGTTTTCCGCTTGTAGCGTGACTCCTGGAGCGGCATCGTCGGTGAATTGGGCGTCCCCCACGGAAAATCCGCCCGGACCCCGCGCATTGACCGCATAGGGAAACACGCCCTCGAAATCGAGGCCCTCGCCAGGATCGGCACCGGTGAACGTGCCGACCTCTCCCAGGAAGACATCGTTGTCGGCGATTGCCAAGGGAACGGTTACCACCAATGAGACAGCCAAAGCCGTGGTTATCGAAGTCGCGAACCCTATCGTGGATGTTCGTTTCATGGCTATGTTTTACTCCTCACAACCGACCAGGCGAATCGAGCCCGTCGCCGGTGCTATGTAATCGAAGTTCGCTTTTCCTTCCATTCCTGGACTAGGCGTTCCGGCGCCTCCGGCGGGACATCCCCCAAGCCAATAATCCCAAGACGGCGAGTATGGCGGTCGACGGTTCAGGAACCGCCGCGACATCGACGTCCGCCAAGCTCGTATAGAGCACGGTACCGGTGAATACGCCTGGATCACCAGCTTGGCCCACTGCTCCAAAATTGTCCTTGAGGATCGTGAAGTCGGCCAGATTGACGACGCCATCTCCGTTGATGTCCCCTTGTGCCAAGCTGGAGTTGGCGCCGCCGAAGTTGTCCTTCAAGGCGGTAAAGTCTACGAGGTTCACGACGCCGTCTAGATTCGTATCACCCGGCGGGTTGGCACTCCCTTGCGCGGTGTACTGGAACACGAGATCTCGCAATCCATTGGGATCAAAGATTTGACCGATCCCGACCGACGTGCCCTCTTCGAAAAAAGTCGAGGAGGTCAGGTTGAGTTCGGCCAAGCCCGTTTCTTCGCCGGTCCCACGGCGCCAGTCCTGTCCAGCAGCGCCGCTCCCCAGTAGCCCGGTCCAGGAGAAAGGAGTCAAAGAGCCGGAAGCGGAGGTGATCGTATAGCCATCGATGTTGGCCGCGACCTGGGAAAACGGCGATAGATTCCGAATGACCGCGTCTCCCGTGTCGGGATCCACGGCGAGCACGATATCGTTTTCGGGTCCGGTGAACTCAACGAGCCCCTGGCGAATTTGGCCATCGGTGGTCGTGTACTCAAAGCGCAGGTCCTCGTTCCCTGGACGGACAAATCCACCGGCGTAAGGAGCCCCTACGTCGACCACCTCACCGGCTGCCAAGCTCGCGCTTCCGGTAAGATTCAATTCCACGAGCCGGTTGGCGGAACCCGGCGCGGCGGACCAGCCCTCGCCGCCGGTGCCACTGGCAGCCAGGCTTTGCCAAGCCCCCGCCGACAGCAGTCCATTTTCGGAGCGGATCACGTAGCCGTCGATCACGATCGGATCGCCCAGGATGTTTTCGATGGTTCCCGTGCCGAGGGTGCGGTCCACGGTCAACACCAAGGCATTGCCAACCTCGAGAGCAGCCCCCGATGAAGACGTTTCAATCTGATATTGCAAGCCGCGAGGCAGCGCGGGAGCCAAGGACGTGTCCACATTCGTGAAGTTGCCCGTGACATTGCTGGAATTGACCAATTCCCACGAGGTGCCGATCGCTGGGGCCGATCCGCCCAGTTCCACGACGAGCGTCCCACCCAAGCTGGCGCCGCCGGTCACGTTGACCGGGCTATGGCTGGTACCACTGAGAGCCGCGACCAAGCGTCCATTGGTTTCAAAGCGTCCGCCGACGTTGAGCTGCACATTGGAGCCCTCGATACGGAGGGTGCCGTTGTTGGTCAGATCAGTATCCAAGGACAGGGCCGCGCCGCTCGACATTTGCACGGTGCCATTGCCGATCGTCAGCGATACGGCATCTGGCACTCCGCCGGAAATCTGCGCCGTCCCACCGTTGTTGACGGTGGCGGTATCGCCGAAGGTGGCGTCCGGAACGAAATTGCTGCCATCGGCGGTGGCCCAGTTGAGATCGTTGTTCCAATCTGCTGGCTCGGTGGCGATCCAATTGACCTGTGCATTGGCCTGGGTCACGCACAGAATGCCCACCGCCCAGACGGCCAAAATTCGGTTCCCTCTCATGGCAAGCGGTCCTCTTAGTAGCGAAAAACAGGGATGTTCTTCAAAGTTTGCACGCCGCATGCGATTCACGGCCTTTACGAACGGCGACTTGCGGGTAGTCGGTGAAAGGCCAACGCGGCCAAGCCAAGTAGGGCCAAAAGCCAGGAGCCGGGTTCTGGTACGGCGGCACCTGGTGTGAACGCTTCCTTGAAGGCCCGAAAGTCGGCGAAATCCACCACGCCATCGAGATTGATATCTCCATCGGCGTAGTTGTTTCCTTGAAAGATTCCGTTGAGCAGAGCATCGAAATCCGCGAGATCGACCACGCCGTCGAAATTGAAATCGCCCGGAAGATCGATGGAGACTTCGAGGGTGAATCCTTGAATCAGTGCGTTTCCGTCAGGGAAAAAGGCTTGCCGGCCATCGAGTTCGATTTCCAGCGTTTCTCCTTCTCCTTGGAATTCGTGCGTGAACACCGCGCCTTCGTTCAGGTCATTGAAATCGGGCTCCTCTGGCGTGCCCACGATGGAGGGGGCATGAAAGCGGCGTACCGCCGTTTCCCCATCGATGTTGATATCAAAACCGCGGTCGCAGCAACGTTCGGCGAAGAGTAACTGAAGCTTGTAGTCCGCCCCAGGAATGATGCCGTCGAGCTCGATTTTGACCGTGTCGATGGCATTGCCGTTGGCGGCGGACCAGCGAATGGAGTTCAACACGCCCTCGATGCCGTTGTCCGCGGGGCTGTCACCCAGATCGGTTGGATCAAGCCAAAGCGGCGAAATAATGTTCTCCGCCGTGATGGTTACTCCGGCCACGTCGTCGTCGGTGAAACTCGCGTCTCCGGCGGAAAGTCCTCCGGGACCGGAAACGTTGACCGCGTACTGGAAAGTCCCTTGCAGATCGAGCCCTTCACCCGGATCACCGCCGGTGATGACACCCAGCGAACCGAAATTCACGGTATTGGGTGGATCAACCGTCAACAGATCGACTTGGTACTTGTCGTACAAGAAGTTCCGCACTTCCGTCAGCTCGTTGTCGGCCAAGGCCCGGTCGTAAACAATCACTTCCGCGATGTCCGCGTCGCTAAACTCCGGGAACGCGCCTGCTCCCGTCAACGCCAATCCGAACGGCTGGCCCACGAACGTATCGTTGGACGTCATATCGAGGCCATTGGTCGTGAAGGAGCTAAAGCCTGAGTCGTCCACGGCGTCCGAAACATACACCGTGTCATTCACCGCCGCGAAGTTGCTGGAGACGAAACCATCGGCGTAGTGGGAGATGTTACCCGCCCAAAGGCCATGCAACCAATTTTCGCTGGTGCTTTGCAGCGTCCGGCCCCGGGTCGCCCCCCAATATTGATTGACGATGAAGGCGGTGAATGGCCGCTGCACTTCCAAGTTCTGATCGATGATCATGCCGTCGCTTTGCCCGGCGGTGAACCGCAAAGCGGGCGCTCCATTCATGACGCTTTCTTCGAAGACGGGACGTGAGTCCGCGACGGATTGCGTGGCATGAAAGTCGTTGCCGCTCTTGTCCATCCAGCCTCCGACGGGATCTCCGAAGGCCGCCGGCGTCGTCAATTCGACGTCCTGGAAAAGGGTGCTGGAATCCGAAGCATCGAGCCACAGCGCGAGCCCGTCGGTGATGGGGGTTCCGTGAGCACGGTCCACGCCAAGCATCAATGGCACGGCGGAAAGGCAGATACACCAACGTAATGCGCGAAAAAATAGTTGCATGGTTGATCCCTCAAGGTGTCCTCTATAGCGCGGCAACCGACTTCCAATGGACACAGCGGCAATCGTGATGGAGCTGATTCCAGCCAATATCTGGGCGGGGGCGGGATGGCGAGCTGTCGTGTCTTCAGCCTGTCCTTAAGCGAAATGCTGCAGAAAAGCCGACACGTCTCACGACGACACTGCGGCCCATCTTACTAGATACTTTTCCCGCGTCAATCAAATTCTCGCCGAACCCACATGGCTTCCCAACAAAAAGCCATGTGAACCCATTACCCCAATCGAGAGAATTGGGGTGGGCGTAATCGCGGAAAGAGGCGTGGCTTCCACGAACCTCAAAACAGGGTATAGATGAAGGGGGCGGCACCGGTGCCACTCAGCACCACCAAGCCCATGATGAGCAGCATCACGATCACGATGGGAGCCAGCCACCATTTCTTGTTGTACCGCAGGAATTCTAGGAATTCGCGGAGCAAACCGGGCTGCGTGTCCTGGCTGAGCTCGTCGAGCGAGGAGTGGGGATCATCCGGTGTGGACATGAGAGCCTCGGAATGGAATGGCCGGTGGATGCGGACTGGGGATTAGAACTGTTGGAAATAACGTTTTAAAGTGGGAGTCGCTGGCCGTGATGTCCAATAACTGGTGGCGGCAGGATCCCAGGCCCGCTCCAGCGGGTCCCGCCCCAGACACCGCAATAACAAACCAATTGGCAAGAAAACCCCAAAGAAGACCACGAACAGAATTATATAAGAGATCACGACGCCCAGCGGGTACGTCACGATCATCATGCCCACGTAAAGTTTGCGCAGCGCCGCCGGCCAGATGACGGCGAGCACCAAAGCCAGCAAGGATATCCCACCGGCGGCCGTCAACGTCGTACTGGAATACGCCTTCCACCACAGACGGGCCGTAATCAACAATCCCGCCAGCAACCAGCAAACGGCAAAGACCCACAGGTCACGTCGGGACGGATTTCGGTTGATGTGGATCATGGTCGGTCTGCTCGTCAGTCCAATTGGAATTGGGCTAAATACTCATCCACGGGGAACTCGGTGGCGTTCTTCTGCTCAGTTTTGAACAGCAAAAAGTTCTCCAGTACCAGCACGTCCATATTGGTTCCCATAAAACAGCGATACGCATCGGCAGGGGTGCAGACAATCGGCTCGCCCCGCACATTGAAGCTGGTATTGATCAACACCGGGCAGCCGGTGCGGGCCTCGAACGCTTTCATGAGCCGGTAAAACCGCCCGTGCCGTTGAGCGTCCACCGTTTGCACCCGTGCCGAGTAATCCACGTGCGTAATCGCCGGAACGCTGGACCGGGAAAATTTCAATTTTTCGAGCCCTTGTGCTGTATGGCCATTCAATGCGACGCGTTGTTCTTCTCGCACCGGCGCCACGAGCAACATGTAAGGGCTTTGCTGCTCCGGTTGGATATCAAAGAAATCGGCAGCGCGTTCCCGCAGGACGACGGGAGCGAAAGGTCGGAATGATTCGCGGAATTTGATTTTGAGGTTCATCGTGCGCTGCATGTCGGCACTGCGCGCATCCCCCAGGATACTGCGGCAGCCGAGCGCGCGCGGACCGAATTCCATGCGTCCTTGCGCCCAGCCGACAACTTTTTCCTCAGCAAGGAGTTCCGCCACGCGCTCGCACAATGTGGCTTCATCAAGTTCGTGGTAAGTCGCTCCTTGTTCGTCGAGAAATTGACGGATGTCATGACTATCGAACGCCGGCCCCAATTGCGAGGCTACCTGGCCATCCGGTTGCCGCACCTGGCGGGGTTGGTCGAGCAGTTGATGCCAGATGAAGAGGGCCACGCCCAATGCACCGCCCGCATCCCCAGCGGCGGGCTGGATCCAAATCTCATCAAATGGCCCCTCGCGAAGAATGCGTCCGTTGCCGACGCAGTTCAGGGCTACTCCACCGGCCAGGCAGAGATTCCGCATGCCGGTATCGCAATACACGTGCCGCGCCGCGCGGAGCATGATCTCCTCGGTAACCTCCTGGATGGAGGCGGCTAGGTCCATTTCCCGCTGCGAGAGAGGGCTTTCCGGCTTGCGCGGCGGGCCACCGAACAGAGCATGAAACTTGGGCGAGGTCATCGTCAAGCCCTGGCAATAGTTGAAATACGCCATGTCCATGCGGAAGGAGCCATCCTCCTTGAGGTCCAAGAGGTTCCGCAGAATCAGGTCGGCGTACTTCGGCTCGCCGTAGGGGGCCAGGCCCATCAACTTGTATTCGCCGGAATTGACTTTAAAGCCGCAGTAATAGGTAAAGGCGGAGTACAACAGGCCCAAGGAATGCGGAAACCGCAGTTCATGGGTCAACGTGATGCGGTTCCCTTCGCCAGACCCATAACTGGCGGTGGCCCACTCCCCCACGCCGTCGAGCGTGAGAATGGCGGCTTTTTCGAAGGGAGAGGGAAAAAACGCGCTGGCGGCGTGGGATTCGTGATGCTCTGTGAAGATGCAGCGTTTCCGGTATTGGTTCTTCAGCCCCCGGCGAATGTCCTGGCGGAGATGAAGTTTTTCTCGCAGCCAGACCGGCACCGCCTTCACGAAGGAGGAAAATCCGGCGGGAGCCACGGCCAGGTAGGTTTCCAGCAACCGCTCAAATTTCAGCAGCGGCTTGTCGTAAAAGCCGACGTAATCGAGCTGCTCCGGCGTGAGGCCCGCTGCTTCCAGGCAGTATTCCACGGCATGCGTCGGGAAACGCTCGTCATGCTTGACGCGGGTAAAACGTTCCTCTTGCGCGGCAGCGACGATCTCCCCGTCCACCACCAGCGCAGCGGCGGAATCGTGATAAAAGGCGGAAATGCCCAGTATGGCGGCCATCGCTCCGAGTCCTGTTCGGCGGTCCGCGAACCCTAGCCAGACGCCGAAACCGTGGGCTTCCATGCCACGCGTGGGCTGGCGTTAACCTAAAATCTCTCGACGTCGGTTGTGATAATCCCAAACCACATACCGATCAAGGTCAGCTCCGGCGGTGAAAAAGACGCGGCCGGCCGTATCCTCCGCCAGACGATAGGCGAAGCGGATGTCCTCCTCCGTCTGCGACCAGCTTGGCAGCAGAAACAAATTGATGCGAATCCCCTCTCGCTGGCAGTGCATCCCTTCACGAAGCGTGGCTGTTTCCGTGCGTTCGTCAGGCGGGTAAAGCAGAAACAGCCGCTCTCCTTCAAAATGCGCTGTCGGGAGCCCGTCGGTAATCAGAATGATCTGGCGATTCGGCGTGTCTTGGAGCGACAGAAACCTGCGGGCAAGCTGCAAGCCGTGCTGGATGTTCGTGAAATGCGGCGGAATCTGCATTTCACTCACCTCGGGGTCGCTCATATCTGCCCAGAGACGCACGACCGGTTGGGTCACCGTCACTGGTTTGGGCATCAGCGTGGCCAACTCGCCCGTGCTGCGGGCCTTGGCAAACGTGTATAGCTCGATGAATTGCAAATAGTCTCCCGGGTATTCACGGCGGATGAGTCCGTCGAGAGCCAGTCCCATCCGCTTCACGTTGATGTATTGGCCGTCGTAGCGCATGGATCCGCTCATGTCCAACAGCACGACCGTCGCACACTTCGGATTGTTGCGGGTCCGATGCACCACGATATCCCGTGGCTCCATCCGGATCGGCGTTTGAGGTCCCTGGCGGAACATGGCGTTAATCAGGGAACCGGTCACATCCATGTTGGCCACGGAATCGCCGAATTCATATTCCTTCGTGCTCTGCATCTCCACCGCGCCTTCCCCCACGATCGGCCCGGTGTGGCGTCCCGATCGGGAAGCCTGAAGGTCACTGAAGATGCGGCTGAGCAGGCGCCCCTGGAAAAGTCGGTAGGCCTGCGGTGAAAGTTGGAAGCCATCGGGGGTCTGAGCGAGACCTTGCTGTTCGGCCAGTTGCCGTAGGAATTCACTCACCTGCCGCTGCAAGTCGGACAGATTGTCCATGTCGGCTTGAGAGGCGAATTGGGACAATTCGTCCATGTCGATGATGGCGAGTTGCGCGGTCTCGGCGGCTTCCTCAAGCTGTCGAATCAAACGGTCGATGGTTTCAAGTTCTTCCTTGATCTCGAGCGCCTGGGGAATCGTCATTCGCTGGCGTCCCGTGAATTCGTATTTGGACGCCAATTCATCGATCTGATATTTTTTCCCTAGCGTTTCGACGAGTCCCACAAGCCGGGCGGCGAAACGCGGATCCTTGTCTTCGGCGGCGTACCATACCCGCTCCAGCCCGCGGATCTGCTCTTCTTGGAACTCCCGCTGAAACCTCTCGGCCAAGCCACGGGGCGGGCGGAGTGACTGTCCTTCGCGACGATATTTTTCCGCCGCGTCCCGCTGCACGGTGCGAGTTTCGTAGGTTTCCAGGATCTTGCGTTTCCGCTCGCGGAGCATGGCGAGCAGGGCATCCAGGCTCGGCCCCAGTCCCGCGATCTGGCTGGGATCAAGTTTCACTGCCCGGGCCAGTTCCTCTTCCGTGAAACGACGCATGCTGCCATAGGCGAGCAAATGGTCGAAGGCCTGGGAAACCACATCCGGTGGCGGCTGCCGAGGGCTGGGAAAGGTGCCTGGGTCGTAACGCTGGTAAGTATGGATCACGCCACCCAACCGCGACTTTTTGGCGGAGGAATCCTCGCCTGGCATGGGGGACCTCTTCGGTTCCACGGTTTAGCGGATTTCGTACCAGATTTTGCCGTGTTGTTGCGCGCGGGAAATGCGGTCACTGGCATAGAGACCGGCCAACACGAACTCCACGCAAGAAGCCCGCACGGCCGCATCACTGGAAGCATTGACTTCGAAAGCCTTCTCCCAAGCGGGGGGCACGCGTTGCAATCGCTCGGCATAGACGGAAGAAGGAAGCATATCGCCCACTTCGATCTTGACCCCGCTGGAAAAGATTTCCGCGATCTCTTCCAGGCCATGCTCATCGACGTATTCCTCGAACACGGTCTTGATCGCTTCGGCCACTAGCGCGTCGAGAATCTGCCGTTCGGACATCTGATGGCTGCCCATCAGGTCGAGTTCCAGCTTGCCCAGGGAAGAACTGTACAAATGCCCCAAGTCGCTAACGCGCGGGACGGCTGGCCGCTCTCCCAGGCAAGCTCCGCGATGGCGGGCGCTGGCTACCATGGTGCGATAATTGGCGATGCTCAGCCGCGCGCTGACTCCGGATTGTTGGTCGATGTATTTGGATTTCCGCGCGGCGTTGCTGATTTCCTCCACCACTTCTTTCATGAAGTAGGGAATCCGCACGGGGAATTCCCCATCCAAGTCCAACCCCGCCTCTTGCTCCAGAATGCGGATCCCCAAGTCACGTTCACGGGGATAGTGCGTGTGGATCACCGATCCGATGCGGTCCTTGAGTTGCGGGATCACTTTCCCGCTGCGATTGTAAGTCGCCGGATTGGCCGAGAAGAGGATCATCACATCCAGATCGAATTGAATCGGATATCCCCGGATCTGCACATCACGCTCTTCCAGGATGTTGAACAGGCCGACTTGCACCAATTCATCGAGTTCGGGCAGCTCGTTCATGGCGAAGATTCCCCGGTGCATACGAGGAATGAGCCCAAAATGCAGGGCGTCCTCCGCAGACATGGAGGCTCCCGCTGCCAGCTTGGCTGGATCGATCTCCCCGATAATGTCGGCGAACTTGGTCCCCGGCGCGAGCCGTTCGGCGTAGCGATGATCCCTGTGCCACCAGGCGATGGGAACTTCCTCGGCTGGGCGTTCTGCCAGCCACTCCTTGCCGAGGCGGGTGATGGGGCGTTCCGGATCTTCGTGAACTGGACAGCCGGGAATCTCCAAGTAGGGAATCTCCTCGTCCAAAAACCGTATGAGCAGCCGCATTAGCCGGCTTTTCGCTTGCCCTTTTTCACCCAGGAACAGCATGTCGTGCCCCGCCAACAGGGCCACGTTGATCTCGGGGATCACCGTGTCCTCGTAGCCCACGATTCCGGTAAACAGCTCCTCGCCTTGGCTTAGTAGGCGCAGGAAGTTGTCATGCACTTCCTGCTTGACCGACTTGGACCGCCACTCGCACGCGCGCAGTTCAGCTAGGTTGGACGGCTTGGCAGACAGGATCTCACCCTCCCACGTGTTGCTTGTACAGGTTCAGCGTCAGGTGCGCCTGTCCGTGATGATGGCTCTCATGCCAGGGAAGTACATGCAAAACTTTCCGGATGGTCCAATTGCGTTCGGCCAAAGCTTCGGGAACTCTCTCCAAATCATGCTCCGTGAATTCGCGTAGCGTCTGCAAGAGATGCTCGCGAGATTCTCGCAGAATCGATTCGACCATATCGCTGGAGGGAATGTCATCGTCGGGCGTGCTGCCGCCACGAAATCGAGGCCATAGGTCTGACCATGCTCCCTGCTTATCCGGGGCCAAACGCTGCGTGGCGAAAATCTCCTCCGTAATGGCGATGTGCATCAGTTGCCAAGCCATGTGTGCCCTGCCGGGCCCGGGGCGCCATCCTAAAGCATCCTGTACATTGGGAAGCTCTCGCAGGGACTTCACCAGACCCAGCGTGCGCTCACGCACGAATTCCATGTGATTTATCGTGGATTCAATCACGCTCATGTTGGTGATTTCGCGATAGTTGGTGTTGATTCCCGCCCGTTTGGCGGGTGCGGACGACACTCGAAATATTTTAGCGCTCTCCCAACGCATCGCCTAGTGCGAGAGGGGGCGCATAGCGCGAACGGTGTCGTGTTTAGACGGGAGGGCGCAAAGAGTGTCGCTGAAATCGGGGCGGTAGTGAAACGTCACCAGCGAACGCATCTTCCGCGGTTGTGCCTCGTCAGCCTCAAGAGCCGTGGGCTACGTACAGTGTGAATTGCAGCGACGTGGTTTGGCCGCCCACTTTGATGGAGAGTTCACGCTGGCCTTGGATATTGCTGGTAATCAAATTCTCGTTGAGACGAATCGCGAGCGACAAAGATCGCTCCACCTTGTCCCATTCTTCGGCCTGGGATTCGCGGTCGATGCGGAAATAGGCGAGGCCAGGCCGCGCGGGCAGGCTCCGTGGCGGATGGCTGGCATAGGTGAACCGTAATCCGGCTTGACCCAAACGGAAGATTTCGTCCACGCGGTCCGAACTGCCGATCTTCATGTCGAGACCGCTGGTCAGCAGACGCTCAAGCTCCTCAGGCGGCAGACCGCCTTGCACGCCGACGTACATCTGGCGACCGGACTCCAGCCACGCCGATTCAAGCGCCACTTGCATCCGCAAACCCGCGCCGATGAACGGGCGTTCCTTGTATTCCGGTTCGACGACGATATCCAAAAGCGCGTCGATATACTGCTTCACCCGGTAGAAACATGTCGCCAAATCGTCATGGTCGTAGGGTGGGAGTTCCGGTGGCCGCCGCTGGGCGCCGAAGATGGACAGCGTGCCCACGATCCGGCTGAGTTCCAGGTAGGCGTCGAATGGATGAACGCCTTGCGCGAAAAGCAGCGTTCCCAAGGGAGCGTACGCTTCATTCATGCTCCGCAACTGTTCGAATAACAGCCGGTCCCCTTGCCCCTGGCTGTCGAAGGTGATATTCCGTGAGACGATCTGGCTTGAAAGCAGTTCGAGTTTTTTTCCAATCCGGTCATAGATCGGCTGAAGCACGCTGTGTTCCAGCGGTTTCCAGGCGTCACACGCCAGCAGCGGCGGGATATAGGATGCGTCGAGTTCCGGGGTCGCTTCCGCCATATCGGAGCGTTTGATGCGGGCGATCGGCAATACCTCGTATCCCGCGTGGTCATCGCGTGAGGTTAGCAATTTGATGTTTGGAACCCGCAGCTTCAATGGTAGCGGGTTGACGCCCGTGTTTTCGTCCTCCACATCTTTGACATCGAGGGAAAACCGATGCCCGTTGGTTTGTTGCTTGCCGCTGGAGGCCACGTTGGAGCGTGTGAGATGCAGGACGGGAATCGCCAGATAGATCGTGAGCGAGTTGTCGCGTCCGAAGGCGTCCTTGAGGTCGAGCGCCGGAGGCACCGCATCGTGGGGCAGTCGGAGCATGGAACCGCCGGTCAATCGTGCGTCGAGCGTGCGGATGGCCAAGCGATAATTGGCGAGTGCGTCGAGGTCGATATCGATCGACCGCACCCCCCAACAATAATGCCGGCTCCACCTGGCTCCCACGTCAAGTAAGTGATGGATATGGCGGTCCGCGGCCTGAAAGTGCTGGGGCCGCAGAAACATTCCTTCGTGCCAGTGGACGGCTTGTATGGTCATGGCTTTGGGCTACCCGTCGAAGTTGGATGGATTTGATGGATGCGTGGTTTACGTTCGATGGAAGCTAACGCGGAGGTTGATTCCCTCGGGTCTGGGCTGGCAGCTCTAGGCGAAAACGGTCACGAGCAGGAGGGCTGCCAATCCGGCCAGCACGGCATAGCCGGCGTTCGCGAGCCGCTGCTGAGAGCGATCGTGGCGTAGCATATCTTCCGTCCACGTCAGCGAAGTGGCGAATTGTGGCAATTGGCTGAATACGGCTTCCGTAAAGCCCTGTTCGCGTTGGCTGTCCCCACCAGTTGCCGCCAAATAGCAGCCGGCCAACGATCCTGAAAAACTGAATCCGCATCCCGCCGCGTGGCGGAGGATCCGCGCCAACCGTCCTCGGCGTTGCCGCATGCGATGCAAAAAGCGATACAAAGCCCGATTTCCCCGCTGCAATTCTTGTTCGTCGTCACGTTCGCAGCGAGGCGTTTGAATGAGCCGATAGACAAGCGTTGGCAGCAGACTATCGCATAACCAGCGGACGCTGTCGTCGATGGCCTGGCCGACTTCGGCCACGTCATTTTGGTTCATTTCTGGAAACCGTACGCCCAAACGCCGCTGCCGCTGTTCGCGCGGAAAACGGGCCAACAGATCCTCGCCGCCGGGCGTCTGTTCCAGGTCGCACACTAACACGACATGTGGACAATGGACTTGCGTTACTTCGTGGATTGCCGCCAAATCTTGTTGAGAGAGAATTCCCACATGATTGGCCGCCTCATCACAGTCGGCAGCCACGCCGGGCACCAGCGCTACGACGCCACTGACGGGCACATACGGATGCCGTTCTTCGACGATCAAATGGCACAAATGCCGCAGCCGAGCCGTAATCTGCTCCACCTCGTCAGTGTTTTTCAATAAAGTGGCGCTGAGGTCCACGGCCAAGGGATCCAACTCCGTGAGGGTCTCCGGTTCCAGCACACATGGCTGATCCAAATCGGGCAGGCTTTCCTCGGCCAGCAATGCCACTCGGTCCTCCACGAGCGACAACCCTTCGTGAGCCACCGGTTCGGTATGAGCTTCCGCCGGACCGGAAAGTGGTAACTCTTCACCTTCACGGGCCATCGGGAATTCGGTCAATTCGACGTCGGCATCCGAGAATTCACGCCGCAGCGTGGCCCCGTCCGTTTCGTGTTCTGGCCTACGCGATTCGTCAGATGCTTTGGCCTGGGCTTGGGAAAAAAGCCCTGCCTGGCGGCCAAGCAAGGAGACCTCGGAACACGAGACGTAAATGGCGTCGTTGTTGGCGAAAATTTGCAAAGGCGGGTCGTCGCCAGTGGCAGGCGTGGGCGGCGTCGTGAGTGGAATTCCAGCGGCGCGAATCACGTCGTGCGCCTCGCCGGCGGGACGTCCCACCAGCAGGTAAAGGGGCGTGTTCGCGATATCCACTCCGGCTTGCGTGACGGCCCGCATCGCCTGTTCCCAGGCTTGGTCGATATCAGGAAAGGGGGAAGGGTCATCCTCGGAGCCGATGAAGCGGCAAACATACCAGCCCAGCCAAATCAGCGAATAAACCAAGCCCGATAACAACGGCAGCCAGACCATGCGCAACAGGGGCAGCGGAGTGCGCAGCGCCGTATCGAGCTCAAAGAAATAGTTGGCCCAGAGCAGTACCAGCAACACCGACAACACGCCGAATGCGTGGGCCGCATAGCGGACAATCCGGCCGATGCCGCGCACATGTTTGAGTTTGGCCAACGGCGAAATGATCACGCCGCCGAGCCACTTCAAGCCGTTCCAGAGCTTCTTCAACAAGAAAAACATGCCCGTCAGCTCCCGAACTTTTGAATGAACACGAAGGAGAGAGCCGGGACGAGCACCAGTAGTGAGATCCAGGCCGAGAGGGCCATCCGGCGCAGTTTTTCACGGCCTCGGAGCGGCGGAGCCAGAGCGGGAGGCAGGAAATCCGTGGTATGTTTCCAGGCCAATTCCTCGACTTTTCCCAGGCGGCGTTTCGCGCTGTCGATCCAGGTTCGCAAACGCTGTGGGTCGTTTCGAAATTGGCCGCGAAAGCCTAGAGCCACGCACAGGTAAGCAACTTCCACGGCATCGGTGCCAGGACGTGAGCGGGCGATCTTGGCTTGCTCCCAGAACTTCCAAGCACGGTCGTTCGTGCCGTAAAGCTCCACTTCCAGCTTTTGCTCGTTCCAGCGAATTCCCCATTCGGATTGATTGCAAAACAGCTCGTCGAGCCAGCAGGCCAACAGGTAGCGGATACCCAAGAAGTGGTCGGCGGCATGCTGACGCGCGTCGAGGGATTCGGTCCCCGCCGCGGAATGCCCGCTGGCCGCGTCGCCGCCGAACTCTCGCCAGCGGAGCGATTCGAAATCCGAGAGGAGCAAATCCTTCAACACCGCTTGTTCTTGGTCGATATCCGGCCGTTCGCCCGCGCGCAGCCGCGTCTGCAATTGCAGCCCCTGCGCGATCACGGGGTGGACGAGTTGGGCGATGGTCTCGCGCATGAGGGATGGCTGGGATGGGGTGTTTTTAGGAATTGGGATTTTGACGAGCGGCGTGGCCGGTATCGGCTTGGTCTTGGATTCACTCGCCAGCAAGATCCCGCGCAAGCGCGTTTCACATACTCATTCATAGGTCCAGGAAGAGGTTTGCGCCGCCTTAGATCGGAAAAATGCCGATGCTTTCCGCCGTCATCAAGAGCATGACCTACGATCTAAAAGACCACGGCAGAGTTCTTCTAGACGATTCGAAGAATTCCCGCGCTGACCTGCCACCTCCAACACCATGCCTTGATCGACTCACAGGGGCACCCGCGGTGAGCGACTCCAGCCGCTTGAACATCGACGAACTATTGCCGCCGATTCCCGGTGAACAGCCGGCAGGCGATGCCAGAGCCTACGCGCACCGATTGCACGAACAGCTCGATGAAATGCGGCGTGAGGATGACCCCACGGATTATGACGAGGCAACTCGTCCCGCCGAATGGAAACGCGCGGATTGGCCAGGCCTCTTGGAAAAGGCGGAAGAAGCCCTCAAATCGGAGACGAAAGATCTCCGCGTGGCTTGCCATTTGGTGGAAGCACTCGTCCGCTTGGAAGGGCTATGCGGATTGCGGCAGGGCCTGGAACTACTGCGGCGAATGTCCCAGGAATGTTGGGACCGGCTCAACCCGCCCCTGGAAGACAGCGATACCGATTCACGGGCCGCGCCGCTGGCGAACATGCTCGACGACCCGGTGCGAGGATTGTGCTTTCCCAATCTGGTGCGGAGCCTGCCTATTCTGGGAGATGGGAACTCCGCCAGTAGTTTTTTCGATTGGAAGCGGCTGCAATCCGCCAACGAAAATGGAGCTGACGCGCGTCGTGATGCCGTGCTCTCGGCAACCGATCCGCAGCGGCTGGAAACGGTTGCCAGCGATGCCGAAGCCTGTTTGGCGGAACTCAATACCTTGCGGGGCGCGCTCGAGGAAAAGCTGGGCGAAAGCGCGCCGGGCTTTCTGCATTTAGGAGAAGCGATCACCGATTGCCAAAGGCTTTCGCGGCAAGCCCTCGCCCAGCTTCAGCCCGAGACGCTGTCCACTCCCAGCGAAGATGCTTCTCCTGAGCAAGACGCGGAAGGCGTTCCCAGCAAACCAGTCGGTTCGGAATCGGACATCACGCCCCGGACCCGCCTGGCCGCCTATCAACAAATAGAACAGGCCGCCGACTTGCTCTGCCGCCTGGAGCCCCACAGCCCCGTGCCGTACTTGGTGAAGCGGGCGGTCGAAATGGGCCGCCAGCCTTTTCCTCAAATGATCCGCCAATTGGTGCGTGAGGAAAACACGCTCACCGAGATGTACCGTGAACTGGGAATCGACACTTCCGCTAGCGAACCCTCGCCGGCGGGCACGTGAGAACGCCCAAATTCTTTACTAACCACCTTTCCTTTCAGACCAGAGGAACCTTCTTATGAGCGGGAGTTTGCAACACAAACTCGATCGCGTGCGCCGGCCTCGCGTGCAGATCACGTATGACGTCGAGACGGGCGGAGCGATGGAGCAAAAAGAATTGCCCTTCGTGGTAGGCGTGATGGCCGATCTTTCCGGCAATCCCGCGGAAGCGCTGAAGCCCGTGAAAGACCGGAGCTTCACGCCGATCGACCGCGACAACTTCAACGAAGTACTCGAAAAGGCCACGCCGCGTCTGGCGTACCGCGTCGCCAATCGGCTGACGGACGACAACACGCAACTGAATGTGGAACTCAACTTCAACCACATGGACGACTTCGAGCCCGCTCAGGTCGCGCGGCAAGTTCCCGCCTTGAAGGAATTGCTCGACATGCGGGAAAAGCTGAACGAATTGCTGGGCAAGATGGAAGGCAACGACAAGCTGGAAGAACTGCTCGGCGAAGTGCTCAGCAACACGGAAAGCGCTTCCACGCTGGCCGATGATCTGGGTATCGACGGTGAAGGCGGAAGTCCTGCCGCGGACAGCGATGACGACAAGAAGACCAAATAAACCTCGCTGCGGCTGAATCGCGAATATGCGGATGGCGGGCGCGAAGATAACGCAAACAACTCAACTTTGGAGAACGAGAATGAGCAAAACCGAAGCAGAAGCACAAGGTGGCGCAGCCGTTGCCGAAGTGTCTCTCATCGACCAAATCCTGGACCATACCAAAGCGATCGACGATAGCGAACGCGACGTCAACAAGACGTACATCGAGCAGTTCGTGCGGCAAGCCTTGAAGCCCGACGCCGTTGTTTCGGCGGACGCCACGGCGAACATCAAGGTCTGGATCAGCGAGATCGACAAGCATCTATCGTCTCAATTGAACGAGATCATGCACGACGAGCAATTCCAGCGCCTGGAAGGCACCTGGCGTGGGCTGCACCATCTCGTTCACGAGAGCGAGACGGGCGAGACGCTGAAAATCCGCGTCCTGAATGTTTCCAAAAAGGAAGCACTCAAGGACCTGGAAAAGGCGGTCGAGTTCGACCAAAGCAATATTTTCAAGAAGGTTTACGAGGCCGAATACGGACAACTGGGTGGCGAGCCCTACGGCATGCTGGTGGGAGATTTCTCCTTCAGCCGTCACCCGGACGACATCAATCTCTTGAAGCTGATGTCCAACGTCGCCGCGGCGGCCCACGCGCCGTTTATCTCCGGCGCGGACCCCAAGCTGTTCAACATGGACAGCTTCACCGAGCTGGCCGATCCTCGCGACTTGGCCAAGATCTTCCAAGGCGCGGAATACACCTCGTGGCGGTCGTTCCGCGAATCGGACGATTCCCGCTATGTGGCGCTGACCTTGCCGCGTGTCTTGGGCCGCTTGCCTTACGGGGAAGAATTCAAGCCGATTGAGGAATTCGACTTCGAGGAAGAGGTTCATGGCGTGGACCATCAAAACTACCTGTGGACCAATGCCGCCTGGTCGTATGCGGTACGTGTCACCGATGCCTTCGCCAAGTATGGCTGGCTGGCGAACACGCGTGGCGTCGAAGGGGGCGGTGTGGTGGAAAACCTGCCGGTGCATACGTTCCCCACCGACGAGGGCGACGTGGCCGCGAAATGTCCGACGGAGATCGCGATCAGCGACCGCCGCGAGTTCGAACTTTCGAACCTCGGCTTCTTGCCCCTCTTGCACGCCAAGAACCACGACTTCGCGGTCTACATGGGCGCCCAGACATGCCAAAAGCCGAAGACCTACTTTGACGCGGACGCCAACGCCAACGCCGAGATGTCCACGAAGATCAACTTCCTGCTCTGCGTGTCGCGATTCGCCCATTACTTGAAGGTGATGGCCCGCGACAAGATCGGTTCGAACATGGAAGCCAAGGAATGCGAACGTTGGCTGAACGATTGGATCAGCAATTACGTGTGCGATCCGACGACCGCTGGCGACGAGACCAAGGCCAAATGCCCGCTGTCCGACGCTCGGGTAGAAGTCCGCGAGGTCAAGGGCAAGCCCGGCTGGTACGAGTCGGTGGCCTACCTCCGGCCGCACTTCCAGCTCGAAACGCTCGAAGCCTCGATGCGCCTGGTCGCCGAAGTTCCCAAGCAGGGCTGAGCTTGATCAACACGAGCAGAAACGTCACGGCCCAGGCTTCCTTTGAGCCGGGCCTTGAATCCAAACACAAACCATTTTCACGGGAGACTCATCAACATGGCATGTGACTATTTCCTGAAAATCGACGGCATCGACGGCGAATCCTTGGACGAGAAGCACAAGAATGAAATCGAGGTCGCCTCGTTCCGTTGGAGCGAAAAGCAGCCCGGTACCTTCCAGCGCAGTTCGACGTCTGGAGCCACGGGCGGCAAAGTGCAAATGAACAATTTCATTTTCACGATGCTGACCAACAAATCCTCGCCGAAGCTGTTCTTGGCCTGTGCCAAGGGGGATCACATCAAATCCGCCGTGCTGACCTGCCGCAAGGCGGGCGGCGGCCAACAAGAGTTCTTCAAGATCACGCTGAGCGAAGTGCTTGTCAGCCACTATGAAACGCTGAGCACCGAAGGGGACGGCATGTTTCGCGAAGAAGGCGAGCCCATCGGCTTTCACGATGGTTCGCCGCTCGACCGCGTGGAACTCGCCTTCGGCAAGATCGAATGCGAATACCGGCCACAGAAGGCGGACGGTTCGCTCGATAACCCGGTCAAGGCCGGCTACAACTTGCTCGAAAATAAGGCCGTGTAGTTTTCTGCCCGGCATGGACTAGGATGCGGCCGGGGCGCGCTGACGGCAAGCCCCGGCCGTTTTTCGTTTTTTCACAGTCGTTCGCCGCTTGCCATCGGTTGCCATGCCTTCGGAAATTTCCGCGAACTTGAAACCGACCATGCTCGACCGCTTGGTCGACGTCAGCCTGAACGGCTCGGCGGCTTCTCACTGGTACTCACCGGACCAGATCATGGAAGCCGTGCGCCGTGACTTGGAGGCGCTGCTCAATACGCGGCAAACCTCGCAGGGGCTCTGTGACGGTTTTCCGGAAGTGGAAAACTCCTTGATCACTTACGGGATTCCCGACGCCTCTTCCCTGAAGGTCGTGACGGCTCAGCAGCGGGCCGAAGTGGCGCGGCGCATCGAGGAATCGATCCGCCGTTTCGAACCGCGTCTGGAACGCGTCAAGGTGGAAATCATGCAGCCCGCCACGCGCAAGGACCGTGTGCTGCGAATGCAAGTTTCCGGGCGCCTCACGGTGGAGCCGGTGACGGACATTGAATTCGACGGCTCGATGGAGGTGACCACGGGCCAAGTCTCCATGGCGATTTCCTCATGAGTGAAACGTTATACCAATATTACGAAGAAGAGCTTCAATTCTTCCGCCGGCAAGGCCAGGAGTTCGCCCAGCGCCATCCAGCGGCGGCGGGCCGGCTCCAGCTTGAACCCACGCGGAGCGTCGATCCGCACGTGGAGCGGATGATCGAGGCCTTCTCGTTTCTCACCGCGCGGATTCAAAAGAAGCTGCACGACGAATTTCCAGAAATCAGCGATGCGCTGCTGAACGTCCTCTACCCGCATTATTTGGCGCCGGTGCCTTCGATGGCGACGGTCCAATTTGTGCCGGAACCGGCGAATGTCCAGCCGACTGGACTGCCCATCGAGCGGCATAGCCGATTGCACACCAATAAAGTCGGAAACGTCTCCTGCCAATATCGCACGTGTTACCCCGTCACGCTGTGGCCCTTGGAAGTTATCGAGGCCCAGGCGTTATCTCCGCCATTTCCCGAAGCCATCTCGGCACCAGCGGATACCGCCTCGGCGATTCTGTTGCGTTTGCAGTGTCAGTGCGAACAGAAATTCAACACGCTTTCACTCGATCGGCTGCGGTTTCATCTGGCCGCGGAGCCGCGCGTGGCGGCAGGCGTGTATGAGCTGCTGTTCAACCACGCGCGGGGCGTCGAGTTCCGCCCAGCGGCCCACGATACCGATGCCCAGCCCGTTCGCTTGAGCGCCCAGACCAGCCTGCATCAAGTCGGATTCGAGGAAGAAGAAGGCTTGCTTCCGTACTCAACCCAATCGTTTCTCGGTTATCGTTTGCTCACGGAACTGTTCTCGTTTCCCGAAAAGTTTTTGTATTTCGATCTGGCTGGTTTCCGGGACGTGGCCGCCGCGGACATGGGGCGCACGATTGATGTGCTCTTTTATCTGGATCGTCCTCTGGCCGGGCTGGAACACGCCATCACGCCCGCGCTGTTTCGCCTGGGCTGCACGCCCATCGTGAACTTATTCCAACGTACCGCCGAGCCGATTCAACTGACGCACCGCAAGCCGCGATATAAGGTGACCCCCGAGTTCCGCAGACCGCAGGCGTACGAAGTGTATTCCATTGACGAGGTCTACACTGCCGACTCGCGATCGCCGAAGCCCTACCGTGAGCTGTACGATTTTCGGCGCGACGAGGGAGCCACTTTCCGAGGCGATGGCAACGCATTTTGGTACGCCTCGCGGCACGATTCGAATCGGCCCGACGATCATGGCACGGACGTCTATTTGCATCCGGTCGATCTGGATTTCAATGCGGCTTCGGATACGGAGCATACGCTGGTTGTCCGCACGACCTGCACCAATCGCGATCTGCCGATCCAATTGCAGCATGCGGGTGATCGGCTCCGCTTCGAACCCGAGTCGGCCTTGCCGCTGAAAGCGGTGCATTGTCTACGGGCACCAACGTCGCCGCTTCGTCCGCCACGTCGCCAACGCGCTCAGTGGCGGCTGATCTCTCATCTGGCCCTCAACCACTTGTCGATTACGTCTTCACCGGACGCCAAGAGCGCGCTCCGCGAAATGTTGCGGCTTTACGATTTTTCGGATTCCGACCAGGCACAACAACTGTCGGCCGTGAACGGACAGTGGATCAACGGGATCCATCGTGTGGAGAGCCGCCGCGTGACAGGCCGGTTGGGCTCGGTGGGAGAAGGCAGCATTTGCCGGGGGGTGGAAGTCGCTTTGGACGTCGACTTGGAAAAATTTGGCGGCTGCGCGTTCCTGTTCGCGTCGGTGCTAGAGCGATTCCTGTCTTTATATGCCTCGATGAATTCATTCGTCCAACTTGCCCTCACGACGGACGGCGGCGCTAAACTCATCCGCCGCTGGCCGCCCCGGGCGGGAGAGACGGCGCTGCTATGAGCAACACTTCCACCAGCGATCTGGCCGGCGCGATCGGCGGATGGTCCGCCGCCGGAAGCTCCGATTACACGGCGCCGCCGATCGATTATCGGCCCAACTCCATCATTGCTCGCCTGTTCCAAGAGCCGGGAAACTTCGACTTCTTTCAAGCGGTCTCCTTAATAGATCGTTGGGATCCACGTTTTCGGCCCGTCGGCACGACCGCTCATCCGGAAAGGGAGTCCCTGCGGTTTCGCGCCGCACTGGGCGCGGCCTTTCCCCCCGCCGCGATCCGACAAGCCCTCCCTCCTGTCGCCGAGTCGCCCCAGCCTGAGTTGACGGTCGCGCTGCTGGGACTTACCGGCCCCAGCGGAATTTTGCCACGACGATACACGGAGCTGGTTTATCGACTGGCTCGCGAAGCCAAAGGGCCTGAGCGGCATGCCTTGCGAGACTGGTTGGATCTCTTCAACCACCGTTTGCTGTCGCTATTTTATCGAGCGTGGGAAAAATACCGCTTCACCAAGGCCTACGAGCGGGAAGAGCATCTTCGCACCGAGCCCGATGCCTTCACCGCTGCGCTATTCAGCCTCGCCGGACTGGGAATACCCGATTTGCGCGGCCGCCTTCAGGTTACCGCCCTTACCGGAGATTTGCTCTTGCGGGGTGAAGAAGTGCTTGCCAAGGTGGACGATTTGGCGCTGCTCCGCTACGGCGGACTGTTGACCCAACGTCCGCGCACGTCCTCGAATCTACGGCAGATCTTGCAGGACTATTTCGGCCTGCCGGCACGCATCGAGCAATTTCAGGGGCAATGGCTCGTGCTGAACGCTCAGCAGCGGACCATGCTGTCCGGCGGACACAATGCAGGAAGCTCTCACAACCAGCTTGGTGGAACCGCCGTCGCCGGCACTCGTGTTTGGGATGTAAACACCAAATTCCGAGTGCGGGTCGGTCCGCTCAGTTACCAGCAATTCATCGAGATGCTGCCCGACGACGACGCTACCACTCGCCGCAAAACTTTCTTCCTGCTTTGCCACCTGGTGCGGCTATTCGTGGGACCGGAATTCGACTTCTCCGTGCAACTGGTCTTGCGACGCGAAGACGTGCCCAATTGCCGTCTCGTCGATAACCCTCAAAGGGGGCCTTATTTAGGCTGGAATAGCTGGCTATCAAGCGGCACATCACGGGAAGACGTGGATGATGCCCAATTCGAAAGCGCGGAGGTATATCAAATCCAAACGCTCGAAGAAAGTGGGGTCCGTCTTTGAAACATCGGACGTCATTAACTAGAGCCAGTTTCCAGTGATCGAAAATGGACAACGGGCTTACCGCCAAATCGCGACCATCACTCTCGCTGCCGGTCACGCGCTGGTTGCTCGGCTTGAGCGAAAGGGTTCATGCACGGCGGGGCCAGGGATGGCTAGCCACCTCGGCTCTGCTGTTGTTTATATCGCTGGTGACGGCGATCGATTTATACACCGGCGATGAATTGCCGCTGATGGTGCTTTATCTCCCGGCCATCCTGGCGAGTTGCTGGCTGCAACATCTTAGCGTGGGCGTGTCGTTGTCCCTGGTATGTGTGTCTCTTTGGCTGGTGGACGATTTGTTCATCATCGAACACGCCGGCAACCTGGCCCATAAGTACTGGTTGAGTTTGGTGCATTTCACTTTTTTCACCGTGATCGCCGTGATGACCTGGCGCTTGCGGTTAGCGCAAGAGCGTGAACGTTCTCTCGCCCGCACGGATGCGCTGACCGGCCTGTTAAATCGTCCGGCCTTTGTCGAGGCCGGCCAGCGAGAGATCTCCCGGTCCAAGCGTGCCGGTGAACCGCTGGCAATCGCTTACCTCGACTGCGATAACTTCAAACACATCAACGATACGCTGGGCCATGCCGCCGGGGACGATTTGCTAAAGGCCATCGCCAACGTTGCCGTGACGTGCCTCCGGCAAACCGATGCCGTGGCACGTTTAGGTGGTGACGAATTCGCTTGCTTGTTGCCAGCCGTCACCGAAGACCATGCCCTGCTTGTCATCGCTCGACTCAAGGAGAGGTTGGATCAGCAAATGCAAGCGCATGGCTGGCCCGTGACGTTCAGCATTGGTTTGGTCGCCTTTGCTATCCCACCACAAGACATCGATGAGTTGATCGGCGCGGCCGATGAATTGATGTATGAAGTGAAGAAGGGGCGAAAAGACGGGGTGCTCTTCAAAACGATCACCTAACAGGTGGTGTCCGAGATCGCGCCGATCTTGCACCACGCGATCGAACTGCCGTTGTGTGTTGCAATGGCAGCGCGCAAAAACAAAGGCCACGAAAAATCGTGGCCTTTGCAAAGATGCCCGGAGAGTTGATTGGGGAGATGTTTTTCAATGACGTCCTATTTGCGGCGACGAAATCGGCCCCAACCGCAGACCGACAAGCCCAGCAAGGACCAGACGACGAACGTCCCCGGTTCGGGAACGACCATGTTCGTCCGCACGAAGGCCAAGTCCAAATCCCAACTGGTCTGATCTCCGGCAGTGCCGTCGATTTCCATCACGATCGCGCCCACGCTGTCGAAGATATCCATTAACGTGCCGCCGGTAGGCGAGAAAGAACTGAACAGCAGTTCCATAATTTCGAAATCCAAAAATGCCACGGGCGAGACAACTAGTGTCGCGGTGGCGAAGGTCCCTCCGCCAGCGTCGTCGGCATCGTAGACAGTGAAGTGAATGGGACCGTCAATATCGCTGAACTCGACTCCGATCTCGAAAGCGTCGGAATTGCCGCCATCGAGCAGGTCCACGCCCCCCAAACCCGTGAAGTCGATATCTCCCAGTTCGGGCAGGCCATCCGGGCCGTCCCAAATCACGACGGTTCGCCCTTGGACGCCGGATTCCTGGCTGTGACGCAGCAGGGTATTTCCGTCTGGATTCGCGCGTGTCCGAATACGGTCAGTATTTCCTCCCGTAGTTTTTTCCACCACGAGGTCACGTTCTCCACCGATGGCGTCGCCGGGAGCGGCAACGAAACTTGATGCTTCACCCGTCGGAGGAGCAATTGCGATAACTTCCAGCTCTTGGTTGGTGCCAAAATCGTCAATCAAAATGCCAGCGAAGAGCGGTGAGCTAAACGTCATGCAGAGGCATGCGGCGGTCACCGCCAGCATCCTCTGCCGATTGGCCCAGATGTATTTTCTCATGGTGATAGTCCTTGATTCTCTCGGAAGCGAAACTAGATGCGTTTCCTACATTCTGCGCGAACTGGCCATGTTGTCAACGCAAATTACCTAAAACTCCCAAATTTTACGATTGTTTCGGTGCTACCTCGCAAAACGCAACGTATATTGCGACCGCGAACGGCGACGATTCATGGGCATTTCGGCGATGAGGTTCAATGCTCGGGGAGCTACGTCCGTTGCCAAAATTCCACATGCGAGGTGGCAACTGCCATCGAACCGCGGAACGGCCAGTTCATTCTTAATTTGAGTGTGCGGCCCGAACACGCCGCAAATCTTTTTAAGGTGAAGCCTTGGGGGTTTGCACTCGAAGCAAGCGCAATGGGCATCACCATTCTGGCATCGCGATTGCTCACCGATGAGCCAATGCTGTTTCGCGCGAGCGGCACACCACAGCGGCAACGCTGTTCGCGCTTTCCTTGTCTCTTACGCTTCGGTGACCGACCCACGATATGTCATTACGCAACCAACTCGATCTGGCGGTCGAAATCTCCGGCCTGGGCCCCGCTTCTTTGAACGACTATTTTCCTTTGTTTCCCGAAAAGTTGGCGGAGTTCTGGGCGGCGTCCAAGGCCCGCCTGGAATGTTGGAGCCGCCAATGTCAAACGTATGCTGGCCCGTCAGAAAAATCGCTAGACACCGAAGTGGACTCCCTGGCGATCTTGCCGGTAGTTAATGAAATCTTGATCACCGAGCCGCTAACTCGCGTCTGGGCCGCGGCGGTCTCGGCGATCGAGCCGGCTAATACTGATCTTCAAGGCGAGCCGGTCGTGCGGGACGCCCTGCAACGGCATCTCACCGCGCGAGGCTGGGCCTTACGTTTTATTGCCCGGCTGGCTATTTCATGCCCGGAGATTATCGAAAACCTGCATTCCGACTGCCGGCGCCTGGAACGCTGGACCGATCTATTGGTGGCCCGATGGATCGGGTGCGGCAGTAGGATTCACGAATTCGCGCCAAATCCCGGTCGTGCGGAAGATTTTCACCAAGAGTTCTCCACCTCTCCGGGAGATGTGGAGCACTGGTGGCGAGTGGCATTCCGTTCGATCACCTCGGGAATGGACGTAATGAACATACCCGACGAGGTAAACGCGGAACAAAACCGCCGCATCGAAAAGAGCATCCTAGCGTCGTTGGGGCGACACGTGACGCGTGACACGCCTCCGCCACGCACACCTTGCGGTGAAGAATTGGACTTCGCCTTCACGGACATCGAAGGCTGGCTAGAAGCGGCCTTGAACCCAACCGCGGACGACCCCCGGGCGATATTGTGAACAAAAAACCGGACCTGAGGAATGCCCCTGGCAAGGGGCACGCGCGTCAGGTCCGGTAGTCTTTCTTTCTTCTCAAGCCGAAGCGTCACAGCGATGGACGGCAACGCTGCTAGATTTCAAGCACTGCGAAATCTCTTCGAAAAGCGACTTTGGTTCTCGATGTTACATTGGCTCATTGTCGATTAATCCGCGCAAACGAAATCCGCTAAAGATTTCATTCGTAAAACTTGTCTCCCCGAACTGGCTAGGGGCATTTTCTTCGGTAGTCACGATTCCAAAGTCGATACCTATGCTGGGAGTCCCCGTCACAACCAACTTATTTCCGAAGGCAAAGTAAGTTGGATGTCCAGCGAGATCCGAGACTGTCTTATTGCCATAATCTGTCCAACTTGGGAATGTCAGAGTTTTATGCTTTCCGAGATCGTCGAACATGCCCCTTTCGCCGCCGTCTTCCACAAAGATATCGCCGGCGAAATTCAAGTGCTGTTGGGCGAAGTAAAGCTGCCGGGCCACTGAGGCGGCGGACTCCTTGTACAAGACTTCATCATCTTCGTTCAAATCCGTGACATCATTGTGATAGCTAGCGAGCTTCATGCTCATGTTGATGTCATTCCGATTCGTGGGACCGGCAAAGGTGATGTCCTCGATCAAAATTTTCCGTTCCCCCTCAGTGCCATCGGCCAACTCGACCAAGATATTGTCGTCGCGATTGTCGAGCTTGCTGTTTTTGAGCACGTTGTGAATCCCGCGATTCGGCATTTTCACGCCGGTGTCAAACCCTTGAACATGAATATTGTCCATGGTGATGTTCTGGGTCGAATCGCTGCGGGTGACTCCGGAGACGGAACCAACATAGCCGCCGTCATCCACCGCGGTGGAGAGGATGCGGGCATCCGTCACCTTGACGTTGAGGTTGTAGCCCAAGTTCAGGCCGGTTTGCTGGATATTCCACAGATCCAGATTTTGGATCTTGTTGAGGTGCTTGATGTCCGCCGCGTTGATGCCGCCGCTAAGATCATCATTCCTGGACCTCAAGTAAAGGATGAGAACCCCTTTCAGTGAACCGTACACCTCGTTGCCGTCGAACTCAAAGAGGGGCACCTGCGTCACGAGGATATCCGTGGGAGTGCTCCAATTGAAATTTGGCGGATCGTAACCGGTCGTGCCAAAATCTCCGTTCGGGCCGAAGTCGGGCATATTTGCATAGATGGCGGCTTCCTCGGATCCGCCCGTGTAGTTGGGCTGCTTGAGGTTGTCGCCGTCAAATGCAGTTCTTGGGACTAATTTTCCGTTCGAAGTATCGTCGAGAAGATCAGGTTCAATCAGGCCCAGCGGGTAGTAGACGAGTCCTTCTGCCGCGTGGCCGGCCGCCACATTTCCTTTGACGATGAGTGCTGTACTTTGTAACCAAAATCCGTGCCCTCCATGGCCAAAGTCTTGATGGACGTTACGGTCTAGCAAGCCGTCGGTCGATCCCTCGGAACGCACTGCCAAATTGTCGATGAAGGCTCCCAACTCGTCTCCAGCTTCTGTAACAAATCCGCTTCCAAAGACGTCATATGTCACATTGTCCCGGAAGATGACGTTGCTGCTGTGGTTCACGAAGCCCCATCCTGGATCATCCTCAACGACGCTTCCTTTCACGTAGATCGGTGTCGCCCGATCCACGATGGCTTTGTCACGACTACCAATGTCGCCGTCTGCCGCGACCGACTCTAATCCACCAACGCGATGAAAATGCACGGAATATCGGGCTCTTCGATTCTCGGCTCCTTCATCGAGATTGCTGGCCAACTTTGTCAAATTGTCATCAAGTGTAAAGTCGTCGAGATTGATCGATTTATTGGTCCTTCCCAAACGTTCGAATCGGGCGTTTTCGATTCGCGTGTTGGGACTGGCGAACATCGTGTGGCCATGCTTTTCGATATCCGAGGTCGTCGAACCGGTCACCGAGGCGTCCGTTTGAAACACGACATTGCGTGTCAAGTTGCCGACCCACACATCGGGCGTGTAGGTTTGGCCGAATACTCCCGTGTAAGCCGGCGCCGTGTGGTCGGAGTGGGTCAACAGAGCCCCGCTCAATGTCACTTGCGTGCCGTTGATGGAATGGATGGTACGAACTTCCTCTCCGCCGGCTTCCACTCCAGTAATCACGAGCCGGTCTCCGACTTGCCAGCCACTTGGCGCCGCATCGAGCGTAATCACGGTTTTTCCGGCTACGTTGGCCATGGAACTGATCTTCGCCCGGTCCGTCTTATCGGCGCCGACAATTTCGACATGTCCGCGGGAAACGAGACCCAGGCTGAGCCGCGTCGGGTCCCAGCCTTTGCGAAGCGGACCCCAGACGCCAGTTTCTCCCGTATGAAGCCCTTCTTTGAACTCGACGGTGGCCGTGCGATTCGAGGGGATGGGGCTCCCTTGCTGACCGACGAACAGGGTCCCGATGGGCGGTACAATCAAGGTATCGACGATGAGTTTGCTGTTGGCCGTCGTGGAGAAATTCAATTCCCCATCGACGCGAATCGAACCAATATTCTGTGTGATCGAAGTGTCGACAGTCACCGTCTGACCGCTGGGAATCAGTACGCGCGAACCGGTACTTGGTACGCCGCTGCTGCCAGAACTGTTTTTCCAAATACTCGAATCGGACCAATCTCCATCGGCGACTGCCACATGCGTCACGTCACCGTATTTGACCAACTTAAAGAAATTGTCGCTGCCCTCATCCCCGATTGGGATGTGGTGCAAATCGGGCGCTAAACAAGAAGTGTCCTTGCAGTCGTCGACGATTGCATCAACAAGCTGATCCGTGGTCGCATTCGTAGTTGCATCTCGCAGGTAAACGATAAATTGGTCTTTCCCGAGCGTGCGATGGTACGTATCGATCGAACCATCGCCAAATACGGTGTACCCGGCGTTTAGCCGAACGGCGTCCCCTTCTTCACCTGGAATTAGTTCACTCGGGTTCGATGGATCCCAAGCATTTCGCAGGGCCTGGAGATCGCCTATATCGGCGTCGTAACTTGTAAACCCGCCGATAACAACGTCGTCATCCGCAGGTATTGGAACTAGCTTTGTCGTAGGGCCGCCAAATAGATTGTCGGATCCTCCACCGCCGATGAGAATGTCATTTCCAGTTTGCCCCCGCAGGATTTCGTCGCCAGAACCTCCGACGAGTACGTCGTCGCCGCTGCCGCCGTCCAGGGTAACGGAAAGGCTTTCCATATGGGTACTGGGAACGATCCGGATCACATCGTCGCCGGCTTTGCCATTGATGCGAAGCGAAGTGAATCCCGAAAGAGTATTCGACTGCGTCGATGTGCCGTCATCCACATACAACGTGGTGGCGTCAGCGGACACCTCCAAATTGTCGTCGTTATTCGTCGCGTCGACCCTGAGTTGAGAGCCGTTGGGAGTGAAGGTCACCGCGAGCAGTTCACGCCTTTCTAGGACATCAAAGGCGAGCCGGCGGCAATGGGACGAGAGGTTCCGATGAGATCGAGCGTTTCTGGACAGTTGCATTTTCCTTCTCCCGCAAAAGCTGCGTTAGGAATTGCCCTGCCCTAGGCCTCAGGTGCATTTCTATAAAATTGTCACCTTTGTTGTCAAATTTTTTAAATCAAAACGTGTCGCAAGTTGAACTCCATGAAGGCGTTACGAAAATAGATTTTCTCAATGAGACAATCCAGTGGTGGCGAAATGCGAGATGAAATGTAGTTCCACACTCACTCCAGCTTGAGCGCACTGGTCGCTAAACCCCGACGGACACGCGGTCAGGGGCGGCGGGTGAGATGGCGGCCGGATCAGCCGGAGTTACGCCACGGAAAGTGGCAATGAGGTGGGCCGGAGAATCAGAGTTGCCGGGAGAAAGAAGGCGGCACGTCAGAAAGTCACGACGGATTCGCGCGATATTGACCTGGACTTCGGGATGGCGGGAAGCTTACGCGTCCGTCCGAAATACCCTAGCCCAAAAGCTCGCTGGAATAGGCGGCAGCACGGGCGTTGTTGCCCTTGAAATCGTACTCGTAGCGGCCCATCTCCAAGAAGAGGAACAGGCAGGCGATGAGGATGGCGACCAGGGATACGGCGAGCAATACGGTGTAGACGTCCGACTTCGCCTTCTGCACGAAGACAGAACCTTTCGCTTTGGCCGGCTTCTTGCTGGCCTTCGCTTTGGCTGCCTTGGGCTTTTTGGCGGGTTTGCTAGCTTTGGCCGCTTTCTTAGATTTTGAGCCGCGTCGTAACATTATCGCCTCGTTGGATGTATCCCTGTTGCAGCCCCTTCACGATCTCGCAGACCGCCGTGTCGGGGTCGGTTTGCAGCACACGCACGCGGCCCAGGTAGTTGCTGCCTCGATAGACTTCCAGAGTGTCTCCTGTTTTGAGTCCGTCATCACCGCCAATCGTCACCTCGACGAGGTTGCTTCGAACGACGGCGATTTGACCCTCGACCGTTTCGGAATACGAAGCGAATTCATCGAGGTTTTGGCTTTCGAGCACACCTTTCATGCGGGCATTTTGCGCGACCAACTGCAACTGCGTCTCTTTCAGCCGTTCAAGCATCCCCGAACTTTGATGAAGTTCGTCCGTCAGGTCCACGAAGCGGCGGAATTGATCATCACGATCGACCTGGGTCTCGCGGATGCTGTCGCGCAAAGCCAGAACTTCATCCCGGAACTTGGCCAGGTTTTGTTGCATGGACTGCATGGCGGTGACTGCCCTCGTCGTGGCGTCGGCCAACTCCGCTTGCCGGCCGGAAAGATCTCGGTTCTGCCGTTGCAATCCGGCGACTTCGGATTCCAACCGCGCGACCGCAGCCCGCTTGGCCGCCGTTTCGGCGTTCAACTGTTTCAGCAATTCTTCTTTTTCCTGAGTAAGTTGCTGCTTCTCGGCCCGAGCCTGCGTCAACTTTTGGCTCCAACCGTTGGGTCCCTTGATGGCCTCGTAGTAGTTCCGATTGACGGACCACACGGCAATCGCGAAGGACATGAAAACCAGGCTCATCACCAAGATGAGGCCGACGAGGATCTTGCCGATATAGTTCATGCGGTTTCTCCGAAACCCGTGCCGCTCAATTGAATTCTGGCGGTCTCCCCGGGCAAATCACCTGAGCATGGCCTTCTGTTCGCAAACTGGCACAGGATCACTACGCACCAAAGACTGCGAGACAGTCGGTCGTTGATCGTAAGACAGGCCATTCCGGCCGACTTCTATATGGAGCGAACGCTCGGAGTCGAAGCCAACCATTTACGAGTATACGCAGGCCGCGCAAGCAGTGTCAAACAACGCAATAAGGCAAACTAGTGTTTTCGCCCGAGATCGAGCAATCCTGCTGCCTGCACTTATCAAAACAGGTAGCTCCAGAGGGTTGGCGTTGAATACCTGGGTTGATTTGGTTGACATGCCAAAGGCACGAATTTAGAGTGAAAACTGTGCATAAATGTATGGCAGGCTTGCCAAATCATCGATCATTGCCGGCGAGGGAATTGCGTGTCGGACAAAGCCTGGGATGGCGTATTTTCCGAACAAACCGACCGCCGAGTGGAGCTGTTCACCGAAAGCATCAGCTTCGATCGGCGGCTGTACGCGCATGACATCGAGGGTTCCTTGGCCCACGCCAAGATGCTGGCCAAGGTGGGGCTGCTCTCGTCGGACGAGTGCCAACAAATTGAGCAGGGGCTGGGCGAGATTCGCCAGGAAATCGAAGAGGACCGTTTTCCCTTCCGCACGGAGTGGGAAGACATCCACATGCACATCGAGCGGACCTTGATCGACCGCATCGGCGATGTGGGAAGAAAGTTGCACACGGCCCGCAGCCGCAACGATCAAGTTTCCACGGATGTTCGGCTCTGGATACGGGACGCGATCGACGGGTTGGACATCGCCCTGGCCGATTTACAGCGGGCGTTCGTGGAGCGTTGCGAGACGGATCACGATTGCATCTTGCCAGCTTACACGCATTTGCGCCGGGCTCAGCCGGTAATTGCCCCGCATTACTGGCTAGCCTACTGCGAAAAATTGCAGCGTGACCGCGAGCGCTTGACGGACTGCCGCAAGCGGGTCAACCGTTTACCATTGGGTGCCGCCGCGGTTGCGGGCACGAGTTTGCCCATCGATCGCCAGGATGTGGCTCGCCAATTGGATTTTGAAGATGTCGCCGCGAACAGCTTGGATGTTTCGAGCGACCGGGACTTTGCCATCGAATTCGTGTTCGCCCTCAACCTGATCGCCGTGCATTTGAGCGGCTGGGCCGAGGATTGGATCCTCTGGTCCACGGACGAATTCGGCTTCCTTCAGCTTCCGGAGTCATTCTGCACCGGTTCATCCATCATGCCGCAAAAGGTCAATCCCGACGTGCTGGAATTGATTCGCGGGAAGACGGGCCGGGTTGTCGGGGCCTTGCAGTCGTTGTTGGTGCTCTCCAAAGGGTTGCCCTTGGCCTACAACCGTGATTTGCAGGAGGACAAAATCCCGCTTTTCGAGGCGTACGATCTCGTGAATTCTTGCGTGCGGATCGCGGTGCCACTGGTGCGTTTGACCCGCCTGAATCGTGAATCCATCGCGGCGAAATTGGACCAGGGCTATTTGGATGCGACCACACTGATGGAGGAGCTGATACGCCGTGGTATGCCGCAGCGGACAGCCCATCAATTGACTGGTTCCTTGGTGAAGATCGCCCTGGAACGTAATGTCCCTCTGCACGAATTGACCGAACAGGAAATGCGTCGGGTCCACTCCGATTTGGATCGAACGTTGTTGGAAGTGCTCGGCGTGAAAAAGGCGGTTGAGGCGTTCGTGAGTTACGGTTCCACCGCGCCGTCGGAAGTGGCAGATCAAGTGTCGCGCTGGCGTGAGCGACTCGGAATACCATCGACAGCCCATGCAACGTAGTGGATCGAGGGAGGCTCGCACCTTCGCTCGGCCCCAGCAAAGTTTTCACGACACGATTCTTCTCCTCACGAACTTTCACCGTGGTTCACCATGATATCGCATACCCTAAAACGGTTGCTCCGAGCCGTATGCCTTTGTGCTTTGCTTTTCGGGCCAATGGGGACTTCCGAAGCGGTTTGGGCACAGTCACCGTCCGGCGGTGACGTGGAATTCGGCACGGCGGCCACGAGGCCCACAGCGGATCTGGCAACCACCGCGCTGATGCAACTTGATCCCACGACTCCGGAGCAGCTACTCCGGGCGATTGACCTGTTATTGGACATGGGCCAGCCAGAATTGGCCCGTCCCTACGCGGCAAGGCTGGCTGAGAATACGTTTGAAGAAACAGAGTATGCACAACTCGTGGAAAATGTCGGCATGGCCACCTTCTTGCGGCTGATGCTGGATCAAGGAGTGGGAGCCGAGGGCCGGCAATTCGCGCGCGACGCGCTGCTGGCCACGGAATCGTACCACCGGGACCCGCAGCGGCTCAGCAGCCTGGTGGATCAGGCGAAATCCCCGATCTTCGAACAGCGTGTCGCGGCCTTGCGGCGATTGAGGGACAGCGGCGTCCCGGCTATCGAAGCCTTACTCCAGGCACTCCAGACCGCCGAAGCCGACAGCGAGCGCGACGCGCTGAAAGCAGCCCTGCTTGAAATGGGAGAGCAGGCCGTACCGGCTTTGACGGCGGTGGTACGCCAAAGTTCCACTCCGATGCGCGTGGACGCCATGGAAGTGTTGGGGCGGCTTGGGACGCTGCAAACCGCAATCCATCTTATGGCGCCTGCTTTGGCGCCCGCCTCTCCCCGCGAGATCCAGCGGACGGCCCTCGATGCGTGCGAAGCGATTACCGGCTCCGCTCCGCGTTTGGCGGAAGCGGTTTGGGTGCTGCGTCGAGAAGCGGAAGCTTGCTTTGGTAGAGAATGTAACTTGGATGTCGATTCCGATGGCATGGTCCTGTCGTGGACGTGGCGCCCCGAACAAGCCGCCTTGGAATCGTTCCGTTATCCCCAAGAATTGGCCGCGGCCATCCATGCTTACCGATTCTACAATGACCTCTACGCCCTCGATCTGGATCCTGAATTCCATGTCCGGTCTCTGATCGCCGGGCTGGAGGTGACCGCGTACGACGCCCAACAAGGGCGGGAAGGCGTGTTGGCAAGCGACGAATTGCAAACCAAGGCCTCCGAAGCAGGACTGGAATTCGTGGAAAGCATGCTGACGCTTTCACTACGTCATGAATTCCCGGGCGCCGCGCGTTTGTCCGCCAAGTTGGTGGGAGAAATGGGAGATGCCACTTCCCTACAGTCCATCCACGGCGAATCGGCGCCCCTCGTTTTGGCGACGCGCGCGGCCCACCGTCGGCTGCGGTTTGAGGCCGTTCAGTCGGTGTTGTCTTTAGGCAGTGGAGAACCATACGCCGGCTCCGCCACGATCGCCAATTCCCTTGGATTCTTCGCTTCTTCCACCGGCGTTTCTCGCGCCGTCGTGGCACACCCCTCGATGGCGGAAGCACGCAATGTCGCTTCATTTCTCGAAGAATTGGGATACCAGGCGGAAGCGACCACCGGTGGCACGGCGACGTTCATTGCCGCCACGAAAACGCCCGATTGCGAGCTGGTTATTTTAAGTACGGAATTGCAACATCCGCGTTGGGACGAGCTATGGCGACAACTGCGGCGAGATCGCCGCACCGCGCTGGTCCCGATTGGTGTGATGGCCTCTCGCGAGCGTTTGGAACGTGCCCGCTGGGCACTTCGCGCGGATCGCCGGTCCGTGGTCTGGCTGGCCGCGCCGGAAGTGCAAAGCTGGAGACCCGCCATTGAACGCTTGATCGGGAAAGCGGCGGTGGACCTCGTGCCCGCCAAAGAACGCCTGGAGCAGGCAGCAACTGCCCTTGGATGGATGCGCAAGGTTCTTGTCTCGGATCACTCCCAATACGATTTGAGGGAACAAGAGCCTGCCATTCAGGCTGCCCTGTTGCATCCGGAGTTGATGTTGCCGGCGGCGGAGGCTTTGGCCATGTTGGGCACACCGGGCAGCCAACGGGCATTGGCGGACTTTGCTAGCCAGCAATGGCGGCCCCTGACGGATCGGGAGATGGCCGTGGACGCCTTCTCCAAGAGCGTTTCGCAATTCGGGGTGCTGCTCACGCACGAAAAAGTCGTGCGGCAGTATGAACGTTACAACGCCAGTGAATCGCTCGATCGAGAGACCCAGTTGTTGTTGGGAAAACTACTCGACGCTCTAGAAACAGGACGGCAAACGGACTCGTAAGCACCACTCTATTTCGATTCGGGCTGTCTGACACAAGGATGAGCAAGGATCTAGCAGGTTGCTGAAAAACGCCTTCGTGACGTTTTTCAGCCTCGCCAGGGTCGCAGCCAAGCTACTCCCGGCTCGCAAAATAACGACTTACGTCGCCATTTTGAGCATCACCTCCGTGTGATGCCGCAGGCTACTGAATATATTTCAGCAGCCTGCTAGGCGACCAACTCCCGCCGCACCTAAACAGAAACGGCGGAAAATTCAGGAAAGGGCCGGATCGGGCTGCCGCTCGACTGGCCACGACGTTGACTGGCGGAAGGAAAGCGCTACAACACCATCGTCATGGCGTATTCATCTTACTATCGGGAGGATCCGGATGCCCCGCTGCCCAATCTGATCGGTACCAGCGATGCCATGAAAGCGGTCTACCGCATGACGCGGCGCGTGGCCCGCAGCAATGCCTCCGTGCTGCTGTTGGGGGAGACCGGCACCGGCAAGGAACTGATCGCCAAAGCGATTCACCATCTCAGCCCCAGAGGTAGTGGGCCCTTTGTCCGCGTCAATTGCGGCGCGCTGAGTGAGAGCTTGCTGGAAAGCGAGCTCTTCGGCCATGTACGGGGCTCTTTCACCGGTGCCATTTCCAACCGCACGGGCCGTTTCGAAGCCGCGCACACCGGCACGATCTTCCTCGACGAAATCAATTCCACGACCCCGAAACTCCAAGTAAAATTGTTACGGGTCTTGCAGGAACGGGAATTTGAACGGGTCGGAGACACGCAAACCATCCATGTCGATACCCGCTTGATCGCTGCCAGCAACACGGAATTGATGGCCGAAGTGGAAGCGCGACGCTTTCGTGAAGATCTTTATTATCGTCTCAATGTGGTCCCGATCCATCTTCCACCCTTGCGACAGCGGCGCGAGGACGTGCCGCAGCTAGTGGCCCATTTCCTGGAATATTACAATGAGACGAACGACCGCTATGTGGTCCATATCGAACCGGCGGCCATGGAAGCGTTACAAGCCTACGATTGGCCCGGCAATGTGCGTGAATTGCAAAACTATGTGGAACGCGCCGTGGTCATGGCCGAAGGGGACGAATTGACGCGCGAACTGCTTCCCGACGTGGTGCTGGGACGCAGCCCACCTCGCGTGTCACGGATACGTTCGGTCGATTTGGAGACCCTGGCCTATGAACTGGTACAGCATGGCGTGCAGAAAGCCGGTCCGCAGGAGGATGGTCTCTACACGAAAATCGTCAATCGCGTGGAACGCGAGTTAATCGTCCAAGTGATGCATGAATGCAACAACATCCAAATCAAGGCGGCCGCGCGGTTGGGCATCAACCGCAATACCCTCCGCAAGAAGCTGCAAGAATACCATCTCGATCTGTAGAGGGTGATCACCCCGAACGAAGATCGCTCCTCCACGAATGCATGCCAGCGTATGTTATCCGGAATTAGTACCGTTTGCTTCGTGAGCAGTTATCTGGTCGCGTTGATTCTCGAGTCGACACGCCTGTTCTTTAGGAGCAGCGCTCGGGGCGCGGTGATGTGGATTTTCGCCGCCGGCGGTGTCTTCGCCCATACGCTATTTCTGTTTTCCCTGTCCTGGAATTCGTCGCGTTTGCCGCTCTCCAGCCCATACGAATGGTACCTCTTCGTGGCTTGGGTATTGGCGATCGCATACTTCTATTTCGCCTTCGCGAAACCGCGGGCGGTGACCGGACTTTTCCTGCTCCCACTGATTCTCGTGCTCGTGGCTGCCGCACAATTCGCGGACCGTACTCCTAGCGAACGTACCGGTTTGTTGCGCGGATGGATCACGGCCCACAGCGTGTTCTTGCTCTTGGGCACGGCGGTAGTGATGATCGGCTTCGCGGCGGGCACGATGTACCTGGTCCAGGTCTACCGCCTGAAACATCATTGGCCGTTGAATTCCGTGCCTCGCCTGCCTAGCCTGGAATGGTTGGAGCGGATCAATAGCCGCTGCGTTCCCCTCTCGATGCTGCTGATTGGGGGCGGATTTGCCACCGGTTTGGCGATCAACAGCCGATTCTTGCAGGACGCGCGGGATCGGCTAGCCTGGACCGATCCAGCGATTGTCAGCCTGGGCGGAATGTTTGCCTGGCTCCTCGTGGCGACGATTTTCAATCGCTGTTACCGACCGGCCCAAAAAGGGCGAAAGGTTGCCTACCTCACTTTGGCGAGCATGTTTTTCCTGCTCGTGGCCCTGGGAGTGTTTTTCTTCTCCGTTTCGGAACATGAGATGTCACGCCCCGTATCCGGTGTTCATGTGGGCAATGAATTTGCGATTCATGGCCTTGTTCCGCCGGTTGAGAGGAGGGTGACATGAAACTCCAGATGGTGGGCTGCAGTCACCATAACGCGCCGCTGGAATTTCGTGAGCGGCTGGCGTTTACTCCCTCATCCACGGCCGTGGCGCTCGAGCGTTTTCGCGAGCAATTTCCGCAGGCCGAAGCCGTGGTGGTTTCGACCTGCAACCGTGTGGAGTTTTACACGGCTTCCGATCGCGAAGATCCCTATCCCTCGCACCAGCAACTGGTGGAGTTCCTCGCCGAATTTCACGGGCTGGACGCGATTGAACTCTTTGATCAACTTTTTGAAAGAAATGGCGAGGATGCCGCCCGCCATCTATTCACGGTGGCCTGTAGCATCGACAGCATGGTGGTGGGGGAACCCCAAATTCTGGCGCAGGTGAAAGCCGCCTACCGTTTGGCCAGCCAGCAAGAAAGCACCGGCCCCCTGACCCATTCGGCATTCCAGGCGGCCATTCGAGTAGCTCGCCGCGTCACGACGGAAACCGGCATCCACGAGCGCCGCATCAGCATCCCGAGCGTCGCGGTTTGCGATTTCGGGCGAGCCGTCTTTGAAACCTTGGCGGATAAGCGAGTCCTCGTCGTCGGAGCGGGGGACATGGCACGCGAAACGCTCAGATACCTGCTCGAAGAGGGGGCGCGGGATATCACGATCCTCAACCGCGATCGCCAACGGGCTCGCTCCTTGGCGGACGAATTTGGTGGTTCGGTCGCTGCTTGGGACGAACTTCTCACGAGGCTGGTTGCCGCGGATGTCGTGGTGAGTGCCACTGGAGCCAGAGAGCCAATCATCACGCTCCGTGATTTTCAGTCCATTGAAGAAGCACGAAATCAACGGCCCTTGGCGATTCTTGACCTCGCCGTTCCCCGGGACTTTGAAGCATCCATCGGAGATTCTCTCGGCGTTTATCTATGCTGCATCGATGATCTTCAAGCGACGTGTCAGCGCAACCGCCAGATGCGCGATAAGGAATTGCCTCGGGCGCTGAGCATCATCGAGGAAGAGACCCGTTCCTTCATGACGGATCTTTACCACCGGGCGACCGGGCCAATTATCCGCCGCCTGCGCGAAGGGTGGCAGGCTCCGAAGGATGATGAACTGCAAAGGCTGTTCAATAAACTCCCCGATTTGGACGATGCGGCTCGCGAAGAGGTTCGAGTGGCTTTCGACCGCTTGGTAAATAAGCTCTTGCACCCTCCGCTGGAGTCGCTTCGCATCGAATCTCGGCATGGAATTCCGCATTCCCTGCTAGACGCCATGCGGCGGCTGTTTCAAATCCGCGATTGATACCCCTGACATCGGGAAGCCTCTCAGACAGCTCACCTGTCTACTTAGGGAAGCTATTCCGGCAGATCGGTTCATCATCAAGCTAGCGATGGGTGTGATCGATACGATGGAAACGAGTCTGCTCGTTTTTTCGCGTGATGTTTGAGTTTGGGGGCTTTGCTCAGATTTTCTTGCCTGCCCCGTCACAATGGAGCCATTGGAGCACGAATTGCCATTGCTTAGGCGGGGGTTTTTTGGGCTGGCTTTATCTTGCGGGATTGTCGGTGTCCCGTCACCACTTGCCGCGGAGGGATCGATTACAGACCATGCCTCCGGTCGTCCTCGACCTACCGTGACCTTCGCCGAGGATAACCACGCGCCGACTCCCGGGTGGACCGAACCTACGCCGAGTATGCAACCGCGTCCGCTTCCGCGATTGACGTTCATCCACGACGATCCCACCGCAGTTTCTGTTATCTCAGAAAAAGTACCGGAGACCGTCACGCCTCAGTTGGAGGGACCTGTCTGGACAATAGCGGCGTTCGAGGATTTGGCCTTACGGCATAATCCGACATTGGCGCGGGCAGCGGCCAATTTGGAGGCGGCACGTGCCAGTTGGCTTCAAGCCGGATTACCACCCAATCCAGCCGTGGGGTACGCCTCGGAGGAAATCGGCGATGCCGGCACGGCCGGCTTGCAGGGCGGAATTGTGATCCAACGCTGGGTATTAGGGCATAAGCTTGCCCGCCGTCGGCAGGTAGCTGCCCGGGCCATCGCCGAGGCACGGCAGCAGTGGCAGGTCCAGCGCCGCCGCGTGCTCACGGACGTGAAAACGGCGTACTATGGTGTATTGATCGCGGGAAAGAAACGTGATTTGACTCGCGATTTGAAGCGAATCGGCCAACGTGCCTTGTCTACATCCCAGCAGCTTTTTTTGGCCGGCGACATCAGCCGGCTTCCCGTGCTGCAAACGGAAATTCAACTCCGCACAGCCGAAGTGCTGATGCGACAAGCCGAAAACGAACAGCACGCGGCCTGGCGACGTTTGGCCGCCGTTTTGGGCCTGCCGGGGATCCAGCCTGGACCCGTGGAAGATGGATTGGATACGATTCCCGTGCTCGATTGGGAATCGTCGCTGGCGAGGCTGCAAAGTGAAAGCCCTGAATTGGCGTCTGCCGCGGCGGCCTGGCGCCGGGCGCGTGCCGTCGTCGTGCAGCAACGCGCCGAAGTGGTCCCCGACGTGACAACTCAAATCACGGTGCAACACAACAACGTCACCGGCGATACGGTGACCGGGGTCCAAGCCACGCTGCCGCTGCCGCTGTGGAATCGTAATCAAGGGAATATTGGTCGCGCGCTAGCGGACGTTCGCGCCGCGACCGCGGACATACAACGGGTCGAACTCGATCTGCAACAAAGGTTGGCCGCCGCGTTTCAGCAGTACGCGGACGCCGAAATCCAAGTTCGCAATTATGCGGAAGGCATTCTGCCGCGCGCGCGGGAAGCAATGAACCTGGTCGCGTCCGGATATGCCTCGGGAGAAGTTGGCTATCTCGATCTGCTCACCGCGCAACGCACTTATTTTCAGACGAATCTGGCGTATCTGGAGGCGTTACAGCGGCTCTGGCAGTCCAGCGCCCGCATCGACGGGTTGCTCTTGGGAGACAATCTACAAGTTCCCGCTCAATCGTAATCAAGCTGCCGCGCGGGAAAAGCAGCATGTCCCCCCGACAGGCACTAGCGGAGCGGCCACAAGAGGCGGGTACCGAGGCGTGGCTGAGTCGGCCGTGGCGGCTCGCCGAGTAGTCCCTCTTGCATGCTCTCCATCGCCTCATTAAAGGCCGGGAAGGGTTCGATCCACATTTGTGGATCACGGAGTGTCCCACGCACGCGGACCGGCATGATCCGCTGTCCGGCCTGACGGACCAATTGCCTTAACAGCGGCGCGGCCTGTCCCGCGCGGCCCACCGTGGCGCTAAATGAGAGATCCATTTGGGTTTGGAAATCCATGTACCCGGAGCCATCCAAACTTACCGCGTCTCCGTAGAATCCGATCGAGGGAAGTTCGACGAGCCCATTGGCCACGCGAAATTCCAAATCACTGTCGGTGAACGCCTTCGTATCCGGTAGACGAAGATTGAGGATCTTGAGTAGCGCTACCATCACGGGTAGCTGGTAGATGTCGGCTTCCCGCAAATGGAGTTCTCCGCCTCCTTGTAACGCGCGTAGGTCGCGTCCCGCCCCGCGCAGTTGGGCCTGGCCGAAAAGTTTGCCGGCCAACTGTTGAG
The DNA here is from genome assembly GCA_028289405.1 of Pirellulales bacterium. Classification (GTDB taxonomy): domain Bacteria; phylum Planctomycetota; class Planctomycetia; order Pirellulales; family JANQPP01; genus JANQPP01. Next base: position 2,808 of record JANQPP010000059.1, on the reverse strand, counting down.
TGCCGGGCAGCGCTTCGCGGGCCACCCGCGCCAAGTCGGCATCATGTAGATGTAAGTCGGCCACGTAACGCGGCACAGCGTCACGCGACAAGTGCCCATGTCCGGAAAGGGTACCGTCGTAGAATTTCGCGGAGACGGGCCGGGCGGGAATCGGCTGCGGGCCACGCACTGCGGCTTGGCCAAACGTGATCCCTCCGAGATTCGAGACACAGGGACCGCTAACATCGGTGAACTGGTGCCCCCACAGGGTCAGCGAGTCGACGGCGAGTTCTCCACGGGCAAAAAACTGCTCACCATCGGCTTGACCAGTAAGCCGGCTGAAACCGCCTTGGATATTCCTCAGGGGAAGGCCCGCGTCGAGGGCGACGTTCGCGGCGTCGACTTTCAAATTCCATTCCGTGTGCAAGGGAACGGCTGGAGCCGGCACCTGCCGCCAAAGCAAGTTGCCATCCACGGTGACCACTCCCATCGGCTGAACCATCAGCAGCATTTGGCGGAGCGCTGGAGGCAAGGCATGCGGCAAGTCACGGTCCGCGGCCCTCCATGCCAAATGGAAATCGCGCAAGCGAACTTCCCAATCCGAGGGTGAGTCACAGCGGGCTTCGCCTGCCGTGATCACTTCGGTGGCGCCATGTTCGGCTTGCAGCCGGTCCCAAGAAATCCGGTTTTTGTCGATCCGAATTTGCCCGGCCACCTTGTCCATGCGGTAGGGGAAAAAGACAGGTTCCAACGAAACCGTGCCCGCTCCCGCATTGACGACGGTCCGCACATCGATCGATTTGGTGGACGACAAAAACTCGATATCGGTAGCGAAATCAATCATGCCCCGTGGCCGAAGTTGACGCCATCCATGTTGCGCGTCCGCCGGAAGAGCTTGTAGGAGTTGGCCATCCAAAGGGATATCCTGGCCCGTGAAGTGGAGCGACAACCGCTTAGGGGGCCGGGCCATTAAACCAGTGGGCCGAGGCCCCCAAGGCCGCAGGCTACCGTGGCACGTCACCAGGCCATTGCCGCCGGTGGCGGTGAGTGGCTGTTCCGGCGTGCCGAACGTCCACGTGTCATTCCGCATCGAGGCCACGCCGCGGACATCCGACAAGGGGTAAGGGAAACGGGCATATTCGATGGTCGCGTCTTCGAAGCGGACATCCATCGATTTTTCCGGATGCCAGTTCGTGCGGGGACTCCGTTCCGAATGAAATTCGAAATCGAATTGCCCACGCGGCCGCATGTCCCGCAGCACCTTGCGGGCAGGCAAGGGGACGGCCTGCCAGAGGGATTCATTCACCGGAATGCCACTGCCACGAACGTCGACTGTACCAAAGTGTTGGTCGCCGGGATTCACAATGTCTCCCCGCACAGTGATGGCCTGGCTGTCTTGTCGGGAGTCGAGTTCAATGTTGAGCACACCGTCATGCAGTTTTAGCTTGCCCCGCATGCCGTCCACGCGATAGGGAAACTTGTGGTAGTTGACGGACACTCCGTGGCAAGTGATTTCCGCTTGCGCGCGGGACCAATTTCCCCATGCATCGGTCCGGAAATGAAGGTCGATTTCTCCGCGCGGTTGAAAATGGTCCCACACGGTGCGCAACTTTTCGACGCGAGGAGATAGCAATTGAAACACTCGCTCTTCGAGCCGCAGCCGACGCACGTCGGCGATGACATTCCAGGGATCACCCGCAGTGTAGCCCCGCCGGGAACAAGAGAGTGACCATGTGCTTGGTCCGCTTCGCCCCCGCAGCGGCCCCACGTTAACGCCGGTATGGTCCCAATGGATTGGCCCGGTGATGTCCGCCAGGGGATACGGCAATCTTGAATCATGCAGAGAACCTTGGCTCAGTCTGGCCTTGCCGGCGAAAGACCACGCCTCGCGGCTACTCGGTGAGTAGCGAACCTGAAAGTCCTCCACTTGGAGTATCCCTCGCAGCGTGTTGGCGTGGGCCGTCCAGGCATCACACTCGGAAGGCAGGGCACGCCAAAGTTCGGGCCCGAGTTCGAGACGTCCTGCCTTTCCTCTCAATTCGAAATCATGTGTCGCCGGATTGAAGGTTCCCTGCAACCGCGTGCTTTCCAAACCCTTGGCCGCGAAATCGCCCGTCCAGTGCCCCACATAAGCCGGCTCGCCATGGGTGTCACGGCCTTCCGCCTTCCAGGCGAGTGCAAAGTGGAGCGGTTCGAGGACCAGCATGCTCGTGGGAGATTTCGACGGATCGAAAATCTCCAACACACCGCCACGAATCTCCCCGGGGACCGGCACTTTTCCCAGCTTGGGCAGGGGCCAGAGCTGGGCAAGGCTCCATTCACCATTGGCCCGCCGTGTTGCTCGGGCCACCAAGCCTTCCACGATGAGCCGGTCCACTCGTGGCGTGGCGGCGAAGAGTTCGTGTAGTTGGCTCGGGCCTAGCACGCGAATCCGATCAATGGAGAGCAACTCGGCTCGGGGACCGCCCGCCTTGCGGGCCACGACGGAGATGTCTTCTAAATGGATGCCTTCCCCTGCGGCGATGTGAGCCTTTCCCACGGAGACCTGCAAGTGGGGCCAGCCTGCCTGGAGCTTGGCTTCGATTCGCCGCCGCAATTCCGAGTCGAGATGCGCATGAATGTAGAGCAGCGCGATGGGGATCGCGAAAGCGGCCAGCAACACCGTCCCGGTCACACAGCGTCGACCCAAGCAGAAGTATTTACGCCACATCGCGGCGCCCCTTGGCGGTATCAGTTTCGGCGGAGGTGTCGTCGGTTTCGCGACCCGCGATCGCCGCGGCCCCGAGTAGGATCCAGCCCCACATCGCCGGCCCTCGGTAGCGAATCGAG
>JANQPP010000041.1 GCA_028289405.1 Pirellulales bacterium | reverse complement strand
AATGGCTTCACCTCGCAGCGTCAACGCGCTTGGCCGGGCATAAAGCCCGCTCTTCACACGTTTCCTTGCGTGATTTCGCCGTTTATGCCGCCAAATCGGCTTCATTTATGTGTCCGTACCCTAGGGGTGCGGACTCGGGCTACCGGCTGCTCCAACGGGAAAACAGCGACGTCGACAGGGCGCGCTCGCCGTTTTCCTCGCGGATCACCAGTTCGCCCGACTCCAAGAGTCCGCCCTGTTCGGCGAGCGTCTCAGCCATGAGTTCGTGGATAGACACGAAGCTGGAACGGATCGCATAGGCCGTCAGGATCATGAAAAGGGACTCTTTGGTCAGCAGCTGCCGGAGATCATCGAGCATTCCCGGCAGACTTGTGTAGAGGTCCCAGACCTCACCTTTGGGTCCGCGTCCGTATTTCGGTGGGTCGAGAATGATACCGTCATATGTGTTGCCGCGCCGGACTTCCCGGGCGACGAATTTTGAGGCGTCTTCGCAAATCCAGCGAATAGGCAGGTCTTCCAGGTCTGACAGGGCCTGGTTCTCGCGGGCATAGCCGATCGCCTTCTTGGACGCGTCGACATGCGTTACCTGGGCGCCCTCCGTTGCTGGAAGCAGGGATGCCAATCCGGTATATCCAAACAGATTGAGGATTTTCAGCGGCTTGTCGGGTGCACGTTCCTTTTCGGCCCGGACTTTACCGTTGACCCACTCCCAATGTGCAGCCTGTTCCGGAAAAACGCCCACGTGGCGAAACGACATGAACCGGCCATGGTAGCGCACCGGGCCATAGGACATCGGCCATGTTTCCGGGACATTGCCGGCAAATTTCCAGCGTCCTGGCCCTTCTTCTTCCGTGTCGCCGGAAAAGACGGCGTCCGCGCGGTTCCAGACGCCTTCCTTGAGGTTTCGCACACCCATCGCCTGCGGTTCCGGCCGCACGATCGTGAAGCGTCCGTAGCGTTCAAGCTTCTCGCCGCGGCCCATGTCCAAAAGCCGGTAGTCCTTCCAGCCCTTCGTCTCCAGAATGACGGGCCAGGATTGACTTGGCGGTTGTCCTAA
>JANQPP010000032.1 GCA_028289405.1 Pirellulales bacterium | reverse complement strand
CACGTCTGCCGGTTGGCGTAGAAGCCCAGACGTTCATCCGAGACGCCGAACACGCAGCCGGCGCCGCCATCGGGGCCGCCATACACCTCACGGAAGGCGAAGCTGTCTTCGATGGCATGGCTCGCCGGAGAGCGTTTGGCCTCTTCCCGCGTGAACGAGGTCTTGTCCGGGATGTAATACACGAATTGGGACATGGGGTTACTCCGTGAATGGTTCACATCGAGGGGAAACAATGCCTCGGATAGCACTCGGGACAGGCCGCCGGGAACGTGGACATCTCCTCAAGCGGCTTGTCCTTGACCTTGACCCACTTCCGGCCGCGACGGATCTTGCCGCACTCGTCGCACTTGGCCATCCGCCCCAGGCCAATGCGATGGATCGCTTCCTGATGTCGATGCATATGGCGTTCGACTTCCGCCCGGATGTCCTCTTCGCGGGGGAGTACCTTGACGTAGGGTTCAAGGTCCACTTGGTGTTGGAAATACGCTTCCATCACCTGGAAAAAACGCCAGGGGGCCGGCCCGGTCACCGTACTTCCGCCGCAGGTGCTTGAAGAGATTCAAAGTCGAAAGGGGCGGTTCATCGTGGGGGATGCTGATTTCTTCCACGACGCCTAGCACGCGCTCATAGTCTTCGTCATCGAGACGACGCACATGCCCCTGCTCGTTGGCCCAGGTCATGATTTCCTTGGCGTTGTGCGTGCCATCCCCGTTCCTCGGGATATCGACCTTTTCCCGCAAATTCCGGGGCGAAATGCCCACCAGCCATGCGGCGGCACGCTGGCTGAGCGTTTGCAGCATGGCGATTTCCGCCGCACTGTCGGGCTTGGCCTTCGTTGTCATCTTCCCTCAACCTCCTAGAGGATCGCGGATGGTGATTTTTTCCCAGAATTGGTGCCGTGCGCGAAAAAGTGCGTCGATAACAGGGCGAAGCCCCCCGGTGGGGGGTGTCCAGGAAGGACCCGGGGCAAAACGGAACACCCGGGCCCTCCCCAGCCCTAACACGAGGATTCAATCCAACGCCGGGATGACTTTCGGCAATTCGCCCGACGTATCGAACAGCGGTGCGAACCGCTTGGCGAGTTCCTGAAGTTTCACGTGGGCGTTTCGAGCCTCACGTAACCGAGTTTGTGCCGCCCCCCATCTGTGTCGCGCTTCCGTCTCTTCGCGTCGATGCCGCTCCTTGGTCGCGGTCCGCTCTTCACCTGCCTTGGCAAGAGCTTCCAGTGCGGCAGCCTGGTCCGCGTGAGCCGCGTGCAGCCGCTCCGATTCCTGGATGACCTCCATGCAACGGGGAATGCGATCCGGTTCAAAGTCGATTCCACCCGCTCGCATGTCCGCGAGCACATTGGCAAGCTTCTCCGCGTCACTGGCTTTGGACCTGCCGCGAAGCTGCCGTTGCATGATTCCCGTCAGGGTTCGCCAGCAGCCGGATTCCCATTCGGCGTTGCTGGAGTGTGCGAAGGATTCACGATCGGCAAGGATGCTCTTGGCTTCGCCGAGAATATCCGCCGGGGGCTTGGCCGTTGCGGTTGCTGCTTTGGGAGTCATGTTGTTTCGCTCCTTTTCGAGTTCCTGAGATCCGAAGTTACGCGTACGCTCGTTGAATCTGACGTTGGGCCGCTGGGCGGGCCTGGTTCGCTTCCAGCAACATCGCCCGGTGTAAATCGGGCTGTTGCCCCGCCACGCGTCTCACGGCTTCGGAATGCGTCAGGCCGGATTGCCGCTGAGCTTCGCCGACGAGTTGCTCGAACTGGCGAATGGCGTTGGTCGGTACGGTGGTTGGCATCTGGGGTACTCCGGAATTTGGGGTTTCGGTTGCTGGTGGACGTGGTGCCGGCACGGGGGCGGCTGCTTGGACGGGTTGCGGCATCGGCACGGGAGGCACGGGAGCGTGATGCACGACCGGAGTCGGGGCCGGAGCGGCGACACGGGGAGGAAACTCCCGAGCGAGAAAATCCAACACGTCTTGAGTAGCCAAGCTGTATCGGGGCGCCTCCGGGAGTAGCGTTTTCACGTGGTCCGAGATGCCGCCGCCATCCGGGATCATTTCCAGCTTCCCGTTGGCCACCCAGTGATCCACGACGGATCGGGAAATCCTCAAATCCGCCGCGAGGTCCATGTCGTTCACCGTATGCGATTCCTGCCAGGGGTGACGCCGTCGGTGTTCCGCGCGCCGTTGATAAAACTGGTAGATTTCGAATGGAGTGAATTGACGGCGTTTCGTGGGCGGGACGCTCGGTGCCGGAGCCGTCTCTGCGGGCAGGCCCTTGCCCCTGACTTGCGGGGCCCCCTGGTCCAACCACTCGTTGAGCACGCTGCCACGAACCAGGAAATCTCGCACACGTCCATGGTGATCAGGCGCCGAAAGCGGAGTGACTTTCAACACACCGGCGTTGATGGCCTGGTCGAGGACGTGCGGCTTGATGCCGAGGATCATTTCCACGTCCCCGGCGTTGTAAAAGCTGCTGTCTTTGATTTCACGACTGAACGGCATTTCCAGCCTCCTTCGTCACCGGTGCTACGGGCTTACAGCCGCTGTCGATCCAATCGCGGATCGCTTCCGCCGAGTACCTCACAACCCGGCTTCCGGCCAGTTGGACCCGTTGGGGCATGCCGCCGTTGGTCTCCAGCTTCCGCAGCGTAGCGGGCGACAATCGCGTGAGTTCGGCCACATCGGACACGCTTAAAAGCGAATCACAAATCATGGCATTGGCCTCCCTGTTTGAAGTGTTAGCGTGAATACCTCTACCAGTGACGCGTGTTACGGCAGCGTGCAACCCCTTTTTTGAAGATTGGTGTTTGCGTAGACGGAAAGCCTTTTGGCGACAGGCACTTGAGCAATACTTAGCCGTGCTGCGAAAGGAGATTTCGCGCTTGCCACAAACACTACAGGACGTTCGCGCGTTACGGTAACTCACACTTCCGCCCCTTCCGTGGTCATCGCCGTAGTCTCCAGCGGTCGATTTTCCGACGCGCCAGCCAATAGCGATCGCAATTCGCGGTATCTTCGCTGGGCAGTGCCGATCAGGATTCTTCGCGTCGCGTCCTCGGCGGATTGCCGGTCGCCGAAGAGCAAAATCGGGACTTGAAACCGCGTGGTCCAACTCAAGATCGATCCTTCCACCGCTTGCGGCGTGACTTTGTTTCGCCAACCACTCATCTGCACGGATGCCCACGAAAATTCGCAAATCACCGCTCGCACGGCGTAGCTCTGGAGCCTTTTCAATTCGGATTCGAATCGCGCTCGCCCGTGGCCAACGACGCCGAGAAAATCGGGCAGGGATTTTCGCTCGAGCGCGACGTGGTCTTCCATTCCGCGGAGTGAGTAGTCCGCCGTCGGCAGATGCCCCACCTCAACCGTGAGCCCGGGGAACGCGAACGGCTTTTGCTCGCGTTGATCCCGGACGATCACAATTTGCGATTCGTTGAGCTTCGCGGGGAGTTTCACAGCCGCACCTCCAGCACCCCGATGAGCGTGCGTAGGAAATCCTGGCAAACGACCCACGCCTCTTCACTGCCGCCCGGCATCGCATCGTGGTATTTCTTGAACATCTCGTTGTGAATCGCCCGGAGATCCTCGCGGAGGAGCACCATGACGCGGGGGCCGTCGTCCAGCGTGGCTTCCTGCCGGAGAAGCAGAATGACCCTCTCTTCGACTTCCTGCTTGGCGGCGACTCGGGCCTCCAAGTCGACATCCGGCGCCTTCGCCAAGATTTGCAGGGTCGGCAGGGGAATCGTCGAGAGGTCAAGGCCCGTGAGGGTGCCAATGGGCTTCATGCGGCACCCCCTTCCGTGGCGGCGTAGCTTTCAAAAACGGTGCCGCATTTGCTGCATGCCACCTCCACCCAGCCCTCGGAAACACACTCCACGCGGGAACAGGTGCCCGGTGGACACCTATCGGAGGGAGTGACACTATGGGGGTATTAGTAAAAGATTCGCTGTCGAAGACTGCCCATTTTGCCCCTTTGTTGCTTCGCTTACTGTCGAGGTATTTGTCTCCAACCACGCGCCGCCGCATGTGGTGTAACCGCATGGAAACCGATCGTGAGTTCGGGAAATCGCCCCGTTTCGGCGGAACCAATTCCAGGATCGCCGAACGGAGCGTGTCAAATTCATTGGGTCTCGACTTGAGAAACTTGAGGGCGTCGGCAATGGTTTCTCCTTGCCGTCGCGGGTCGATCTCTTCCCACCCTGCAATGAATAGCTTCAGAGCTTCCGTATCGCGGTCCGCCGTGGAAGCAAGTTCTTCGCGAGTGGAGCAGGGGTCCGGGAGTCCACACCAAACGACGAGTTGTCGCACGACTCTTGCCCACTGTTCAAACGAGCCGATCGTCGTGAGTTCTCGTTCGGGGGAGCCGGCATTGAAATACCCACGCAGAACGACGAGGGCCGCGCGAACCAACTGCCGGCGGTTTTCGCGAATCCACGCCTTGAGGTCTGGCCGACGGAAATCCCCTCTCTCTTCTGGGTTTTCGATTGGAGTTTCCAGGCGGATATGCAGCGAGCGGCGGGCCGTGTCCGGGGAAAGGAGCGCGTTGTTTGCCGTCGCCACCCAGACGATACTAAGCGGCAGCGTCACAATCGCCGTCTGCCCCAAAGGTCTGTCGGACCACGTGGTTGCCGTTAAGGCCGCGTCGAGTGTCGCATTGCCCAACCGCCCGTCGATGTTGTCCAACAAAACCAAGTTTTCACCGGTAAGGGCCAAGCTCGTGATTCGCTTCCTTAATTCCTCGGCGTCTCTTGGAAAAGTCATGCGAGGCGCCGGTCGGCCTCGGGCAATCAGCGACATCGTGTCGGCGAGCAAGGTTTTCCCTGAGCCCCTGCAATTTGCGTCGATGACAAACAGCGGTGAGCAACCGTCATACGCGTGGCGGCAAAACAATGTGACCATCGCAGCAAACCAGGTGCTTCGGTGGACAGCGTCGGCGAAAGGGAAATCGCTCACCACATCCAACAAGGCGTCCCGCGCGGCATGCACGGCATCTTCCGTTGGATCGTTCTCGATTTCCAATTCGGGATACGGCCAGTGCAAAAAGAGTCCCGATGCCGCGTCGAATCCCCGCCGCGAAAGAATTGTCCCGTCAGACCGCAGCGTGGGCGATTCGACCACGTTTTCCAGGACCCGCACCCCGGGATATTCCGAGCGGGCATCAAGCGCCCGTACGCACCAGTCCGGTGGATGGCATGGCTTCAGGTCGTCGCCCGCGACCGTACACCAGTTCGCAGACTCCGCCATGAGTTCCTTAACGCGTGGCAGCGGTGTAGGCACGATGCGCGGGCCGCCAGCCGTCCGGAGCGAGGCAACCGGGGGAGGCGTGTCGGGGGCAATGACCACCAGGCTACCAGCCCGCTGATACACGTCGGAATGTTTCGCCAACGCGGCAATGGCCGCATCCACGGTCGCTTTTTCGTTCGGCGAGGGGACAATCGTGGGCCGTTGATTTCGTTCGCTGGCCGCGTCCGGCTGACGCTGGCCGTCGGTTTCTTGCGGCCCCCACGGTAGTGTTTTCCCCACAAGCTCCCGCAACTCTTCCGCCGTGTGACCCATAGAAAGCCAATCGCTCACGTCGGGACCGTGCTTCGGTTTGTATTCCAGGCCGGGCAACGTGATGAGTTTCGTCCACTCCGAAATCCCTTGCAGGCTTCGGGCAATCTGTTCGCCGCGGCGAATGCCCGCTTTGTCCGCATCCAAAATCACGGCCACTTTCCGGCCCTTGAGAAATGCGGAGTGCTTGGCCGTCCAATTCGACGCGCCGCCGCTGTTGGTCGTGCAGACGAACCCCAGATGTTCCAGTGCGAGGGCATCTTTTTCGCCCTCCGTGACGCACACCACGGCATCGGGATTTTCGATCAGGCGCCGCAAGTGAAAAGGAATCGCACGGACGTTGTCCATGCCGCCGCTGATCCACTCGCCGTCGGCGTATCGCTCTTGATGAAAGCCTTTGGGATCCGCGTGACGGACGTTCCGAAAGAGCGGCGTGCCTTCCTCGTCGTCGTACACGTAAAAGTCCGTGACCTTGCCCCATCGCGGCTTGCTTGGCCCCCGCGACGCCTTGCCGTTCGGTGCCGGCATAAGGTCCTTCGGCTCAAGGTTCAGTGCGCCGAGGATGTTTTGATACGTACAGCCAGCGAAGCACCGAACCAGGCACCGCCCGTCATCGCCCATGCCGACGGATAAACTAGATCGCTCGTCTTCATGGCTCGGGCATTTCGCCGTCCATTGCGATTGGCCCGTTTGGTGGACGCCTGCTAGGCGTGAAAGTACAAGCCGAACTGGCTCGGATGCGGTTGCGTCATGCATCGGTGGATTCCGTTTTCGTCTGCTGGTGTCCATCTGCCGCCTTGAGAATCTGCCTGCCAATCTGCACGGCAGCCTCGGCCCCAGTCGCCACCCTCTCGGCAAGGATGTGATGAAGGATCGTGTTTCGCCATTTTTCATCGGCTCCGTACCAAACGTCGAAAAAACGTTCGCCGGGACTTTTTGGGCTATGGCAGTACAGCCAGCGCTCGACACTGGCCATCTCTGCTTCCGTCGCCGTGTCTGGTAGCAGAGTTGCGAGGTCCTTGGTGTTCTGCCGCGCTGGTGGCGCCGAGTCGGCTGCCTCTTTGAGGTAGCTTTGAATCGCCTTCCAACCGCCTTTTGCGATCTTCGATTGCTGGCGTTTATCCTGACAAGCATCGATAAAAAGGCAAGCCTTCGAAACTGGTTTCCCAGCATTACACAGCGCGATTAACTCCGTGCAGCCTTCTTTCAAAATGCGTCGGGCTTGCTGTATGCTTTTCGTACTAACACCAAACAAACGTGATGCGTCATCTAGCGTGTAACCTGGAAATTTTTCCACGTTTTTCGACGGCCTGCCTTCCGGCGCTTCAGGTAGCCTAGCAGCCGACATGGATCGCTGTGGGACGTTGAGTTGTGTATGCCTAAGCTTTTTGTCTAAGGCGTAGGCCCATGGGTCGATCTCGTCGAGCAACTCTTCGCACGATGGCTCGATCCCAAGTTCATTGCAGGCCCGCAGCCGATTGCGACCGTCTAGCAATTCGCCCTGGTACAGCGTGAGGTATTCCCGCAGGCCGTTCTCCGCGATGCTATCTTTCAGCTTCTCAAACTCCTGCGGGCTCATGAGGGGAAATATGGATGCCGCCGGATGAATGGGGATTTGTGCGGTCATCGCTTCGCCTCCCAAATCGCCACAAACAAAGCGACAGCCGTAGTGTCCCGCCTTGAGAGATGGGGCAGTGCCTCTCGCACGTCGAGCCAAAGTCTACGGAGGCCGAGATTCGCAAACGGTGGCACCTGTCGCTGGAAGCTGGACCCACCCGAAAGGATGGCTCCGTTTCGCTTGCCGGGATCGGCGGAGACGGATAGGGTGAATAGCTCATTGCAGATCCTCTGGTCTACGGACCACGCCGAGCCTGGACCCAGAATCCAGGCTCTTCGCGTTTTAGGTGGATGCTTCTTGCGAATCGGGCACACCAACGCGACGAAAAAACTCGAGCGCGTCACTTCCCAGGATGTACCCCCTTCGCCCGACTCGCCGCACGGGCAAGCCAGCCCGCCGGGCTTGACGCATGGCGTGCTGGCCGAGCTTCAGCCGGTCTTGGAATTCGCCCAGCGTGTAGATGGCCGTTCCGTCGATCACACCGGGAGCGTCCGCAGATGCTTCGACATGCTTTGGCATGAGTATCCCCGCGAATTAGACTTTACAAACTCGCCAAACAGCATTTGCTTAGCGTTCTGCGGGGATTGTGGCAGCAAAGAACTGGTCGTCAACGGTCGATTTGCGCTGCCGGCGGGAGGGCTAGAGACCCGAAATTATCAGATTCGAGATTCCCATTATTGCCAAGAATCTGCCGCCATTATTATGGAAATCCGTGTTTTTATTACGGAGATGGCTGCTTTAGGCTGAATCTTATTATGGAATCCAGCGAGTCTATTATCGATTCAAGCAAAAACGCCCAATGGCGATTATCAGTCACGATTCCGGCCAAGAGGATCGCATATTATGGAATCTCGTGAACTGATGATGGTTTGGCGTGTGTTCCACGCAAAAATATTATGGCGAATCGCCGGAGATTTTTTTGTCGTTCATCACCGGTGCGTTGCCATCTGGTTGGGCTGGTTCCCGAATGATGCCCGTGGTGTACTTGAAAGATCCGGCGTCGGAGTCATCGACGTCGATCACGAATGGCATAACTTCCTCACCGAAACCTAGCTTTACCTTATTGCAAAGTTGCCTAATGACCTGTGATGGATTGCAGCCAACTGCACCAAATCGAGACTCCATCTGTTGCTTCATCGCACCATTCGTCAGCCGTTCGGGGCTTACGTCGATTAGGATGCTCAATAGTTGTTCTTCTTGCTCACTCAACCCCAGCTCTTGTTTCGGAAATCCTTCGCGGAACAGTTGCCATCCACCCTCAAGGGCTAAAAACCCTGAGCCATCAGGGGATTCACTACCGACGTACGACACGACAGGGTACATGCCGCCATCTTCGCTCCCAAGACTTGAAAGCGCACTCAGGGCAACGAGCACGATCCCTTCGGCACGTTCCTTGAGGTTTTCGTCGTCTTCCGCGTCGGATTCCACGCTTAATTCAGGCACACAAAGCGGAATGAGTGAATCCGTGGCATCCTTGGTGAGCCTCTCGCACCCAAAAACTTCGGAAGCGATGGCGTCTAGTTCCTTCACCGCCCACCAGATTTGCCAGAGTGAGTTCAACGAATCGAAGTCAGCGCGAGCGAAGTCTAATTCCCCATCATTCAGCAACACCGCTAGGCGTTTTGTGTACAACGCGATTATCTGTCGCGGCCAATCCTTTGGAGATGATCCTGGCCGGACGAATTGAAACAGCATTTCTGCGGAATCGGTGATCGCTAAATAATCGACTTCCCAAAGCTTTCCCATCGCATGTCCTCCCCAAAGAGCCGGCGGCAGGACCCACGACGCTGGAGGACTTCCGCGCCACGAGGTCCTGCCTGAAACCGTGATCAGCGGCAAACCGGCAGGTGTTACCCAAACTGTTACCCAACGCGGCCATTTTCGGGGAATCGCCGATCAAAGTCGAGATTCAGCGGCCCTGGAAAAACAGGCATTCGGAGGGTGTTCGAAAGTTGATCGACAGGCATAGAACGACTCGAAACCAGAGGGTTGAAGGGTCGAGCCCTTCAGGGGGCATCCCAAAAACAGGCCCGAAACCCTGGTTTTTTACGGGGTTTCGGGTTTTTTCATGCTCGAAGCGGATCTGTCTCTCCGAACTCTCGGAAGCATGAATGGCTACGCTATCGATGATCAGCGGCGTGCCTCGCGGACAAGACGATCAGAGGCATCGTTGGGACAAGGCGGTTCTATGCCTCGATCCGTGATAGCGTCTGGTCAATTCGCTTCAAACTGCGCTGGCGGCCAAGAATGGCCAGCGTTTCGAACATCCCAAAGCCGACGGCTTTTCCGGTCACGGCCACGCGGAGGGCGTGAATGATCTGTCCGATGGCGATCCCCTCCGCTTCAATAAAACGCTGCAGCGCGTCCTGCAAGCTGGCCGCCTCGAACGTGGGCAAATCTTGCAGCACCTGCCGGAACTTGCGGAGCAACTCGGCAGCTTCAGGCGGCTTGCGAATCCGCTTTTGAAATGCTCTTTCATCGTAGACCAGCGCGTCGTCCGACACGAAGAAGTCGGTATAGTCCAAGATGTCTCCGGCGATTTTCACGCGGTCCCCGGCGGCTTCTAGGATCTGGGTGACATACGGCCCCACGTCACACGGCGGAGGCGAGGAAACGTGGTCGGCGCGTTGCAGGTACGGAAGCACCATCGCCGTCTTTTGCTTGGGAGGGAACTCCCGCATGTAGTGATCCTGGAAGGCCAGCAGCTTTTGCAGGTCGAGGCTGGCGGGAGCCTTGTTGACCCGCTCCAAGGAGAAGCGGGAGACCATCTCGTCGAGCGTGAAGAACTCCGTCTTGTCGTCCCAAGACCAGCCCAAGAGCAGCAGGTAGTTCAACAGGGCGTGCGGCAAAAAGCCGATGGCTTCGTAGAAATCGATCACGACGGGATTGAACGTTTCCGCTTCAAACGACAACCCGATCTGTTCCGCCAGTGCTTGGCCACGTTCGCAAAGCTGGGCGAAGTCGCGATGCTTGAGATATTGTTTCAGTTTCCGCTTGCTGAGTTTGTTCTTGCTGCCCGGTTCGGCCACGTACGGGACATGCGCGTACTCCGGCAGCGGGTAGCCAAGCGACTGCGCGATGAAGGCTTGCCGCGGCGTGTTCGGCAAATGTTCCTCGGCACGGATCACGTGCGAGATCCGCATGTCGTGGTCGTCCACGACGCTCGCCAGATGGTAAAGGCAAGAACCATTGGCCCGTTGGATCACGTGGTCCTGTTCGCTGGCCCAATCGAAGCGGACTTCTCCACGAATGTGGTCTTGCAGCACGAAGGTTCCCTCGCGGGGCATTTTTAGCCGCACCACGCCGCTGCGGCCTTCCGCCTCGAATTTTTGTGCCTGCTCCCGGGTCTCCGCCATCCAACGCCGGCTGTAGACGAAGGAGGTTCCGGACTGCTGTGCCGCTTCCCGTTCTGCCTGTATTTCCTCGGGCCGGGCAAAGTCGCGGTAGGCGGCTCCTCGGGCCAACAACTCGTCCGCTGCCGCGCGATGGCGTTCTGCGCGGCCCGATTGATAATACGGGGCGTGGGGACCATCGACGTCGGGCCCTTCATCCCAATTCAGCCCCAGCCACTTCAATCCGGCCAGGATGGGGGCCAAGGCGGCTTCCACGTTCCGGCTTTGGTCGGTATCGTCGATGCGGAGGATGAATTGTCCTCCGTGGTGGCGGGCAAAAAGCCAGTTGAACAGGGCCGTGCGTACCCCGCCAATGTGCAGATAACCGGTGGGACTAGGCGCGAAGCGTGTACGAACCATCGTTCCTTCCATTGCTTGCCGCATGCCGGCAGGGATATTTTCGCCGGGTTGCCCGCATTCGAAAAACGGGCATACTCAGGATTCTTGAGGAGAACTTTCCCGCGACGGCGGAGAATCCGCGACCTGTATTCCGATCTGTCAAAACGAGCCGATGCGCCATACCATCCGAGCGTTCGTGGCCGTGGAGGTCCCGGAGGAAATCCGCATCGCCGCCCGCCAGCTTATCGCCAAACTTCAGGAATGCCAATGTGATGTCAAATGGGTGGAGCCGCACAATCTGCATTTCACCCTGAAGTTTCTGGGGAACATCAAGGACCGCGACATTCCGGACGTGTACCGCGCCATCGAGGCGGCAATTGAAGGGATGCGAGCTTTCGAAATGACGGTGCAAGGCGTGGGTGCGTTTCCCAATATTTCCCGGCCACGCACGTTGTGGTTGGGAATCGCCAGCGGTGGCGAGAAACTGGTCGACCTTTACGAAAGGTTGGACGCCCGTTTTGCGGAGATCGGTTTTCGCCAAGAGAGCCGGCGGTTCGTCCCGCATCTGACCTTGGGACGAGGCAGAAGCGGCATGGCCAATGGCTCATTAGTGGAACAGCTCTCTGAATTTACTGAGACGGAATTCGGTCCCGCGCCCGTGGATGAAGTCGTGCTTTTCTCCAGCGAACTTCGGCCGGACGGCCCCCAGTATGAGCCGCTCGTGCGCTGCGAAATACCCGGATAGTTTGCCATAGTGCTTTCTGCGCGGCGGCAATGAAATGACGATGCCAGGCGGCCCGTTGCGTTAAGCAATTTGCGTCGAAAAGTTGTCAGCAGGAATGCATATTCCCAGTTCGATCAGCCGGCGGATCACCTTCAAAAACTGTTGCAGCCGCCTCCCCTGGGGAAGTTCCCGGGTACCGATGAACTCCTGAAGGTGGTCACGCAAAGTTCGCTTCGTGTGGAGCCGTTTAACGAATTCGAGCAGTTTCGGATCCAAACCGACTTTTTCCCCGAAGCCATGATCACGCCAAAGGTAGACTTCCCTCGTTGCCTCGGCGGGGGAAAGAGATTTCTGAATCTGAACGTCTTCGGAAATCGTGAGCCGTGCGTGAAGGAGCGACTGATCGTCCTCGACCGTTTGCAGAAAATCTACCAACGCAAATTCTCGTTCGATCTCGTCGCCGGCCCGTGGAGGCATCCGTAAAATGGGAGTGCAGCGAAACCAGTTCTTCTCGCCAGATCCGCGCCGCAACGTAATCAACCCGAAACCAACGGCCTCGATGTTCTCTCGTTCGTAATAGGCCATCCACTCGTCCAACGACCGGCCAACCGTTTCCGGGCCATCGTGCATCTCGCCGAGGCGCCCGAAGGCATAGTCGGCAGCATCTTCCGAATGCGAATGGAGCACCCAGGCATCGCAGTCCTGCTCATGACACCAGCCACGCAACCGTTCGCCCCAGTCTTCGCCCTTTCTCTGAGCCCAGTTGCATAAGACCTGACAGTAACCTCCGGGCCTCAAGAACTCAGGAGCCTGTCCGACAATCCGTTGGCAGAGTTGGTCGGCCAGTTGGCAACTGTGCGTACTTTCGAGAGCGGTCTCGGGAGCAACCACGAAGGGTGGGTTGCAAAAAATCAAATCGAATGACTCGCCCGTCACCGGCTCGAACAGATCGCCGACTTTCCAGCGAATATCTCGGACGTCATTCATGGCCGCATTCAATTGGGCAAGCGTGACCGCCCGAGAATTGCAATCCACGGCCGAGACCTGTTCATGAAATCGGCTCGCCCGTAGGGCCAATGCTCCCGATCCGGTCCCCAAGTCCAATGCATTCGCCCCGGGGCGGCGGATTAGAAAATCGGCGAGTGTGCGCGTTGTCGGAGCAACGCCCATCACTTGCCAAGGCTGCGAGGTTTTTCCTGGCCAGTCAGCCGCGATGAAGAGTTCTCCAAAAGGCTGGATTTCCACGGCGGCCCGCAAGCCATCACCATCCTGGATGAGCAGCCCGATCTGCTCCCAATCCTTCATCAACTCCGTTCCGACCGCGCGAGCGACCGCATCCGACGGCACGCTCCCACGCAGCCAGAACAACCTCACGAGGGTCTCCAAAGCGGTATCGCCGCGTGTCCGCTGCAAATAAAGCGGCATCTTTCGATGCCGTTCGGCAAAGGTTGTAAGTTCTTTTGTTCCGAGGAGTGCGCACAGCTTTTTCTCTTCGTATCCGACTTGAAACAAAACGTCGCGGACGCACTGCATCGCCTCAAAGTGCCGTGGCGTCAGCGACTCGGGCCAGGGAAGAGGACTCATCTCGTTTCCTCGTGGAAGTCTTGGTAGTTTTCCATGGAGCGGCCTTTTCTGAAGTCTACCGGCCTTTCCTCCTCACTGGAAATTCGATCGACGCGCTGGAGATACCGGCCAGCGGGAAACTCGCCAGGATTGCATGGCGTGCCGTCCCGCAGCAAACCTATTGATGGCGGTATAGCTAATGTTCCCCACGGCATCAGCGACTTTGCCCTAGTTTTTCGGGCTCCCGCTGGTCGCCCTCGGTGACATTGGCAACACAGGCGTCAGTAAGAGCTTCGCGGAATTTCTGATTTTGGCCGTTGCCTGCCCGAGACGTCGCGGAGATACTTTCGATCAACGCGCCTACGACGATAACTTTCTCGACGGCGACAAACGATAACTACAAAGCTGGAATTTTCCGCTCGACGATGCGGCAATTCCAACAGAAATCGATAACAAAGGGAATCCAGTCCATGGGAATTGGGGAGAGCGCGGCGAGTCTGAAATTGGTGATCTTTGATTGGGCCGGGACCACCGTGGACCATGGCTGTTTCGCACCGATCGTGCCCTTCATGGAAACGCTCAAACGCTTGGACCTGGAGATCTCGGTCGCGGACGCGCGGGGACCGATGGGACTGCAAAAGCGGGACCACTTGCAGGCCCTGTTCGAACTCCCGTCCATCACCGCACAGTGGCAAAAAAAACATGGCCGACCTTGGACAAAGGAAGACGTGAATCGCGCCTACGAGGAGCACTTCGTCCCCCTGCAACTCGAATCGGTGAAGAAATGCAGCCAACTCATGCCGGGCTTGCTGGATTGCGTCGGTTTCTTGCGAGAACGTGGCATAAAAATCGGCACCACAACCGGCTATTTCGAGGAAGCGGCCCAATTGGCATACGAAGCGGCGGCGGAACAAGGTTACGCTCCCGATTTCAAGGTTTCCGCCACGCAGGTTCCGACAGGCCGCCCCGCCCCCTGGATGATCTTCCGCAACATGGAAGCGCTCAACGTGTATCCCGCCAGTTCGGTTTTGAAAGTCGGCGATACGGTCCCGGATATCGACGAGGGACGAAACGCCGGTACCTGGACCGTCGGCGTGACTCATACGGGCAGCGAAGTCGGCCTCCGCCAAGCGGATTGGGAAGCACTTCCGGCGGACGAAAAACAGCAGTATGCGGAAATCGCGGCGGCGAAGCTGAAACAAGCCGGTGCCCATGAAATATTGGGATCCGTGGCGGAACTGCCCACGTTCCTTCCCCAGTTGCAAGAGCGTCTGCAACGTGGTGAAAAACCCTGAGATACGAGCACAGTGACCAGCGAAATTTCGTGACGGCGAACATTGGGAGTATGAACAACTCGTGGACGACGATATCCCCTATCTGCTGCTGACGCCGGGCCCGCTAACCACCTCACGCACGGTGCGGTCCGCCATGTTGCGGGACTATTGCACCTGGGACCAGGATTACAACGAACTGGTGACGCGAATTCGAGAACGGCTGGTCTCACTAGTCACGCGCTCGTTGGACGTCACGTCGGTGCTCATGCAGGGGAGTGGGACGTTTTGCGTGGAAGCCACGCTGGGTTCCGTCGTGCCTCCCGACGGGAAAGTCTTAATCGCCAACAACGGAGCCTACGGCGCGCGGATGGTGAAGATCGCCGAGCGGCTCCGCATCGATCACGTGGAACTGGCTCAGCCGGAAATCGAACCGACGAATATCGACCGCGTCCGCAGCTTGTTGGCGGAAGATCCGGCGATCACGCATGTCGCGCTTGTGCATTGCGAGACCACGACCGGCATGCTTAATCCGGCCAAGGAAGTGGGCCGGCTCGCACGAGAACACGGCAAAGTTTTCATCCTCGACGCGATGTCCTCCTTCGGTGGCATTCCCTACACGATGGAGGATTTCGAGGTCGATTATCTCGTCTCTTCCGCGAACAAATGCATTCAAGGCGTGCCGGGATTCGGCTTCGTGCTGGCCCGCCATGAATGTCTCGCGGCTACCGAAGGTTATGCCCGCTCTTTGAGCCTGGATCTGTACGACCAGTGGCGGGATATGGAAGACCATCACGGCAAATGGCGCTTCACATCCCCCACGCATACGGTGCGGGCATTTTCCCAAGCTTTGGATGAACTCGACGCCGAAGGTGGCGTGGAGGCGCGGCACCTGCGCTACCAGGAAAACCATCGCGTGCTCGTGGAAGGCATGCGCGGTTTGGGATTCGCGACCTTGCTGCCCGATGAACAACAGGCGCCGATCATTACCGCGTTCCATTATCTGGACGCGCCGGAGTTCACTTTTCAGGGTCTGTATGATCAACTCAAGCGGCGGCGGTTCGTGATCTACCCCGGCAAAGTTAGCCAAGCCGCCACGTTTCGCATCGGCAATATCGGACACGTGTTTCCCGATGACATGCGGCTGCTCGTGGAATCCTGCCGAGAAGCCCTCGATGAATTGAACATTTCGCCCGTGCTACCGGGTTAGGTGCGTATCCTTCTAAAACCGCATGGCTCACGGCAAACAAGATCTCGGCGACCAGCGCTCGGAAGGGGACATAAACCGTTCCCCGCGCCGAGAACGATGGCAGGAAGCGGCGCTGGATGATTCCACGCGGCGGCTGTTGGAAGAGGATGAGCGGTATTTCCTCCGCCAAAGCCTTTCCACACCTTGCCTCAATGCGTTGCAAGCGTGCGACGGCATCTGGATTGAGGACCTGCAAGGCCGGCGGTACATGGATTTTCACGGCAACAGCGTCCATCAGGTCGGCTTTTCGCATCCCCGCGTGCTGGAGGCCATTCGCCGGCAGTTGGATGAACTCTCCTTTTGCACACGTCGCTACACGAATCAAGCCGCCGTGGATTTAGCGCGAGAACTGACCACACTCGCCCCGGATGATTTGAACAAAGTCCTCTTTTGTCCGGGCGGAACCGCCGCGATCGGCATGGCGTTGAAACTGGCCCGGCTGGCGACCGGTCGGCATAAGACGATCTCCATGTGGGACTCGTTTCATGGAGCGTCCCTTGATGCCATTTCCATTGGCGGCGAGGCGATCTTTCGCCACGGCATCGGCCCGCTGCTTCCCGGCACGGAACATGTCCCGCCGCCGGACAGTTATCGTTGCCTCTGGGGCTGCCACGAACGGGGCGGCTGCGATTTGAAGTGTGCCGATTACATCGAGTACGTGCTCGAACGGGAAGGGGATATCGCCGCCGTCATCGCCGAGCCGGTCCGCAGCCTGCCGTATGTTCCCTCGCCTGATTACTGGCAGCGCGTGCGGGCCGCTTGCGACCGTCATGGGGCGCTGTTGATCTTCGATGAAATCTACATGGGTCTGGGGCGAGCCGGCACGCTGTTTACCTGCGAACGCTTCGATGTGACGCCCGATATCCTCGTGATCGGCAAAGGGCTAGGAGGCGGCGTGATGCCGCTGGCGGCCATGCTGGCCCGCGAGGATCTAGATCTGGCCGACGACCGGGCACTAGGGCACTACACGCACGAAAAGAGCCCCGTGGCGTGCGCGGCAGCTTCCGCCACGCTAGAAATCATCCTCTCGGAAAGACTTCCCGAGCGGGCGGAACAACTTGGCACGCACGCTTTGACCCGACTACGTGAAATGCAGCAGCGGCACCCGCTCATCGGGGATGTGCGCGGCTTGGGCCTGTTGATCGGCGTGGAATTGGTCCGAGACCGCGCTTCGCGAGAGCGGGCCACCGACGAGGCGGAGGCGATCATGTACGCCGCCCTCGATCGCGGCCTGAGCTTCAAGCTCACGATGGGGAACATCATCACGCTGGTTCCTCCGCTGATCATCGAACAAGAGGAACTTAACCAAGCGCTCGACATCATCGAAGAGCTGATCGGCGCCGCCGAAGCCGGTGAGCTGGCTTGATCAGCGAGTCCGCGGTTGGCGACGGGATTCAGCCCGCGAGCGGCAGATACCGCGCCGCCAATAGGCGGTCGACCGCCGCGTACACTTGCTCCACGCTCAGATCCCGCATGCAACGGTGATGTCCCAGGGGGCAAACGCGCTGTTGACAGGGACCGCACGGTACCGGCTCGAAAACGTGCGTAGCCCGCGAGTAGAATGTTTCACTCCACGCCACATGCGTGGGGCCAAACAACGTGATCACCGGCACGCCAAACGCGGCGGCAAAGTGCCTCGGTCCGCTGTCGGTGGTAACCATCAAGCCCGAGCGCCGTACACAGGCCTTGATTAGGCCGATGCTCAGCTTGGTCCGAGCGAGGCTCACGACGTGCCGGTGTTTGGCCAGCCTTTCAGTTTCCTCGGTCTGTTCCCGTTCCTCCGGCCCGCACACCAACAGCACGGACACATCATGAGACCGGACGATGCGTCCTGCCAGTTCTGCGAAATAGGTATGTGGCCATTTCTTGGCCGCGCCATACGCGCCGCCATTGTTGAGAATCACGACCTGCTTTCCCGGCGGGAGTTCCAGGGTCCGCCACACGTCGTCCGCCGCCGCTTCATCCTCAGGGAGCGTCGCCAGCTCCAGGTGGTGGCTCGATTCACAAAAGCCCGCCGCCGCCGCGATACGCAAATAGTGATCCAAAGCCGGAAAGGGAATCCATTGGCCACGTGATCGCGGCGCCCGGATGCCTTGCGTGAGCAACCAGCCTCGGTGGTTCCGCATGTCTCCCACACGCTGGGGAGCGCCCGAAGCCCAGGCGATCAAAGCCGATCGAAGTGAGTTCGTGAACAGCAACACCAGATCGAGCGACAGGCTCCGCAGCCGGCGAATCGCGACTCGCGTTCGAATACGCGGGTCCGACGAGCGCGGATCCAAAAAAACCGACTCATCCAACAGCGGCGTTCCCGCGAGCACCTCCGCCACATAAGGGCGATTAATACCCCAAACACGGGAACCCGGCGGCAGTTGATCCCGCATCGAGCGCAAAGCGGGTGTCGCCATCACGACGTCGCCGATCCAATTGGGAAGGAATACGCCAACTTTCAATTCGATCAGGCTCCTGGGACTCGGTAAGCATTCATCGGGAAGAAGATCGTGACCATGGGGAATCGGCTGTTTGCAACGGCGGCGCCACGATTCGCTCCCGGGCCAAACGGAGGTTGGCCGAGAGCACTTGCTCCACGGTCAGCCGCGACATGTGCCGCTCAATTTCGTTCTCCGCCATGTGCAGCTTGTCGCTGGGCAGCATCGGCGCCACTAAAATACAATGGCCCCGTCCGAGCGGGCTCCATTTTTGCGGCGCCTGTGCGGGATGCGCGCTGAAGAGCGCGACGGCAGGTGTCCCCACCGCGCCGGCCAAATGCATGGGACCTGTATTCGAAACGGTGAGGACGTCCTGGCGAGAAATGGCCGCGGCCAGCTCGATCAAATCGAAATCGTCGAAGAATGCGATGCGACGGCGGGATTCCGCGCCGAGCCGCTGTTCCATGAACCTCAGCAGCGGAGCTTCTTCAGGGCTTCCTGTCACCATCACGCGGCCATACTTGGAAAGCCAGGTCACCAAGCGGACGTAACTTTCGAGGGGCCAATTGTACGCGCTGGCTTTGGAGCCCGGGTTGATGCCGAACAGCGGCCCTTCCGTACCCAACCGCTGCTCGATTCGGCGGCTCACGAGGGACTCGATAGACAAGGGGATTGCCAGCCGCGGCGCGTGGTCGCACAGGTCGGCCCGAATGCCCAATCGGCGGACGAATTCGAGGGCAAATTCGGCTTCATGCACCGGCGGACGGCTGCGGTGCAGAGTGACCCAGCGGTTGCCCAGCAATAGCCCCGCCGGCTTGTAGGCCCAACAGATGCGGCGCGGAATTCTAGCCCACCACGTGGCGAGGCAGTTCCTGGTATTCGTGTTGACCACGACCGCCGCGTCGAACCGCCGGGACCTGAGCCGGGCACCGACACTGCGCGGGTGTTCCTGGAGATGATCCTCCAACACCTCGTCCAGGTGAGGATTGTCCCGCACAAGCGGAACATTGCGTGCATTTACTAGCAGAGAGATGCGTGCCTGTGGCAGGGCGCGACGGACCGCTTCGATGGCGGGCAACGTGAGCAGCAAATCGCCCACGCGGTCGTTGCGAATCAACAAGATCCTACGTAGTGATGCCGGAGGTTTGCCCCGACTCCATGCCCGTATACGGCCTGATCGCGGTGGTTCCCGAGAGATGTCCAACTTTGCTTGCATCCGCTTAACTCGCAGGAACCGCCGCCAACTCTTCGCAATTCGATTCCAACTGCAACGGGTCGCGCGTCGCATCGCAAGCGGCACCCACAGGCATCACGGCGCTCAACCGTTCGGCCAAAATCTCCGCTTCGGGATCGGGTTGCGGGAGTGCCACTTCGTTAGCCCAGAGCTTGGCGTACTTGATGAACACGTAATACGACGCGAGCACGCTGAGGATGAACCCTTGGCGGCCCGCGAGAAATCCCTTCCGCAGCACGTAGTGTTTCAAAAAGCTCGACGCGGGCCGCAGCGCCAGATTGGCGAGTGTCGGGCGTTTGCCGCGTTCCTGCATTTCCCGCGCCGCCCAACTTGTGTAACGCGATAGTTTTTCGAGGTACTGATCGAGATTCCAGTAGGAGTAATGTTCGTAGCGGCCCTGGAGATAGCCGACCTTGCCGGTCGCCACGTGGAGATGTTCATGCACATAGCCGGGGGCGTAGTGGCAGACTTCTCGGCGGAACAGCCCGAGCACCTTATCCCGTTCCCAGCCGCAATGCCGAACTTCATGCCCCAAGAAAAAATTGCGGCGGTGAATGAAGTAGCCGTCACAGGCGGGTTCTCCAGCCAGAAGTTCGCGAATCTCCCGAGCCAATTCCGGCGTGACTCTTTCATCCGCGTCGATGGCCAGGACCCAGGGATGCGTGCATTGAGGTGTGGCCCAATTCTTGAAGCTCACGGGGTGGATGTATTCCCGCTCGATGATCCGGCAACCGTCCATGTCGCGCACGATATCTAGCGTCCCATCGGTGGAACCCGAATCGGCAATCACGATTTCATCGGCGAAGGGACGCAGAGATTCAATACATGGCCGGATGTTGCGGCGCTCGTTTTTACAGGGGATGAGCACGGATAGCCGATGGCTCACGGCAGCACCTCGTCGCATGGAGATTTCATTTCATGTCGATCGGAGCAAAATTGGTAACTAGACTTCGTGGGCCGAATCTCGGCACCTCATGCCGACTTGGCGCGCAGCGGAGGCGTCATGTCCGCATCTTCCGCTAGCTGCGTGTCACTTGCATGGCTGAGGTTGGGCATGGCCAGCACGGGCTTTCGTTCCCCCTCCGCTGGGTCCGTGATACTTTTGAGAATGGTCGACGTCGAAATGCCATTCCACAGATTGGTAACGCGGACCTCCCCGCCGTAAGCCGTGACGATTTCGTGTCCCACGACTTCTTCGGGACGGTAAGTGCCTCCTTTGACGAGGACGTCCGGACGAATCGCCTCCAACAGCCGATGCGGAGTGTCTTCGTGGAAGATGACCACGAAATCGACGCATTCCAGCGATGCCAATAGCGCCGCGCGGTCCCGCTCACCAATCACCGGTCGTTCCGGCCCCTTGAGACGCCGGATGCTGGCATCTCCGTTGACTCCCACGATCAGTTGATCTCCCAAGCGGGCCGCCTCTTGCAAATAAGAGACGTGGCCCATGTGCAGTAGATCGAAACAGCCGTTGGTGAACACCAGTTTCTGTCCGGCTTCGCGAAGTTCTTGGGCCGTAGCCCGCATCTGTTCCAGGCGCATCACCTTCGGAGAGAAGCTACCGTGCTGCGTTTGTAGTTCCCGCGCGATATCCCGCCGATCGAGCACGACGACACCGACTTGCTCCACTTCCAATCCGCCCGCGACGTTGGCCAAAGGGATCGCCTCGTGCGGTGACAAGCCGCTACCGATACACAGACCGAGCATGGCGAGGACCATGTCGCCGGCCCCGGTGATGTCGTACACCGACCGTTCACGAGTCGGAAAAATTCGACTGGCTTCAGCGCCGCCGCTGAGCACGATCCCATCACGGTCGATCGTGGCTGCCACGAACTGAAAATCGTAGGCTGCACGCAAGTGTTCGGCGGCGCGGCAAGCATCGTTCGTGGTGCGAATGGCGATCCCGGTCGCCGTTTCCGTTTCATAGCGGTTGGGCTTCATCAGGTACGCGCCGCGATAGCGCGCGTAGCTGTCGCAACGGCAAGGGTCGACCAGAACCGGCAACCCAAATTCCCGTGAGCGGTCGATGGCATACCGCAAGATGCGTTCCGAGCAGACTCCCTTGCCATAATCCGAAATCAGCACCACGTCGAACTGTTTCCAATCCAACTCGACCAAAGCCGCGAGCAATTGGTCTTCCATTTCGCCGGAAAGCGGAAAGGTATCTTCTCGATCCACGCGGAGGATTTGATGCACATGTCGATGGGCGGCGCGGCCCACGTAGCGTTCCTTGGTCGTGGTGCTACGCGAGAAATCCGTGAGCAGGCCGCGATGTTCAATCCCGCGCGCGGACAATGCCGTCCGTAGGGCTTCCCCATTAAGGTCGGTACCGGCT
>JANQPP010000023.1 GCA_028289405.1 Pirellulales bacterium | reverse complement strand
TGCTCTCCTGGATGCGGTCGGCCTTGACGCCGTAGACGGCCTGGTCGTTGCGAACCTCGCGCGTGCGCTGCATTGGCTTCATCGCTGCAAGGCTGGCCCGGCGGATCGAGGACACCACGCCGTCGCCATCGTCCACGTCCGTGGCTGCGTAAACCGAGGCGCCGATGACGCCGACGCCCACGACCGCCGCGAGGCAGGTGCTGACGAGCCACTTGAAGCGGGCGCTTGCGCCGCTATCGCCGGACTCGGGCAAAAAGACCGCCGGCACGGTGGCCTGTGTGTCTTGAAGGTAAATTTGCGGGAGCGCTTTCTTGCCGAAAACCGGCACCAGCGCATTCCCAGTTCTGCGAGCAACTGAACGGCGTCGTTTGATCAACCCTCATTCCCCCCTGGGCCCAGAGCGTTGGTCGGCATCCCGTGTCGCGCGGCAGCCTCTTAAGTCAAATGCCGGCGGATAAATGGATGACGTGCGTCTGAACCTGGCAGTTATGTCCCTCGATAACGGACCTGCGCCTGCGACCCCCAAGGTCGATACTCCAGTGCGGATCCGCGTATTCGAATTTCGGCCATTCACCATTCTTTAACGAGTTTGGCCGTAAATCCTTTACGCTTTATTAACAGCCCCGGACAATGGCCGCGCAATCGGGCAGGAATGTGACGCCAAGGTACCGATTTGGGCGCATTTTTCCGACTTTGGTCGAGGCGCTGAAAGAAATCTTCGGAAAACGAAAAAAAGCACTATTTGGCGCTTGACAGGGCGGCACCAAAAACCCTATTTAAGCCTCCGTTGCGCGGGCGAATCGCATCGCCTGCGGTTTTTTCGTGTCCGCGCACACCTTATCACTCTGCAATGCGGGGCTGGCTCCGGGAAGTGACCGGAAAGCGGTCTTTGTTGCGTTTGACTCTGATGGTGGCATTTGCTTCCATTGGAGGTCGGGGTTTCTGCCTGTGGCAGTCGGCCCGCGGCTCTTTGACAATGTGGTTTTGAAAGAAAGGGAAACGCAGACGGCGGAGTCCTGGCGAGCCCTGATCCCGTTTGAGATCTTTGTCAGATCGAGGGACTGGGCGAACGAGACTCTGGCGGTACTGCGTTTACCGACACCCATGTTGTGCGTCGTTCCTTCTGGGAGCGGCGATGCAACTGAAATGTCGGGACTCGTCAAAGACGTGATGACGCAGCGACCCCCTGGAGTTTTCCCTCCAGGGTTATGCCGGATCGAAATTTCAAACTTGAGAGTTTGATCCTGGCTCAGAACGAACGCTGGCGGCAGGCCTAACACATGCAAGTCGAACGTGAAGCTGGAGCTTGCTCCAGTGGAAAGTGGCAGACGGGTGAGTAACGCGTGGGAATTTGCCCAGTGGTACGGAATAACGCAGGGAAACTTGTGCTAATGCCGTATACGCCCTTCGGGGGAAAGATTTATCGCCATTGGAT
>JANQPP010000217.1 GCA_028289405.1 Pirellulales bacterium | reverse complement strand
TTTCACGATCGAGCAGGACCGCAAGGACGTGCTCGCTCCGCTTTTGAAATCGGGTTTGCGGGACCAGTTCGACGTGCACATCCGCGTTAGCGGCGGCGGGACCAGCGGCCAGGCTGGCGCTTGTCAACTGGGGATCGCCCGGGCGCTGAAGAACCATGATGCCGCGCTTAGCGACACGCTCCGCGACGCCGGGCACTTGACCCGCGACGGCCGCATGAAGGAGCGGAAGAAGTACGGCCTCCGCGGCGCCCGCAGAGGAACCCAGTTCTCCAAACGGTAAGAGAGAGGGGGATTCGCGGTCTAAGGCTGGGGCAACCGCCCTGGTTCGCGTCGAGACTGGCCTGCGTCTCCCGTGCCGGAGTCGCCCAAATCCTTACGGATTTTGTCGGCTAGATTTTGCAGGCGCTGGACAACCTCGGGATGTTCGCTCGCAACATCCGTATTTTCGCCGATGTCATCGAGCAGGTTGAACAGGGCAAGCTCGATTTCCGCCTGTCGGTAAGGGCCTGGTTTTCCACCACTGCCTGGTTCTCCCGCCAGAGTGCGATAGGCATGGGGGAAGTGGAGCTTCCAATCGCCGCTGCGCACGGCTTGCAAATGATTTCCCCAATAGAAAAAGAGTGCTTCGTGGGGAGATCGCGCGCCCGACTCAGCTTTCAGCAAGTGCAAGATGCTCTTCCCGTCGATGCGGCGCTGCGAGGGCAATTCAGCGTCGATGATCTCCGCGAAAGTCGGTAACAAGTCGATGGTCATGGCCATCTCGTGGCAAACGCTTCCTGCGGGAATCGTGCCTGGCCAGCGGAAAATGGCGGGTTCACGCACACCGCCGTCAAAGGTTGTTCCCTTGCCTTCCCGTAGTGGCCCCGCCGAACCGGCATGATCTCCGTAAGATAGCCAAGGGCCGTTGTCGCACGTGAAGACCACAAGCGTCTGGCCGTCGATCTCACGCCTGCGGAGTGTGTCCAGAATCTGTCCCACCGACCAATCGATTTCCTCGATCACATCGCCGAAAAGCCCCTGCTCGGAATCGCCGGCGAATTTGTCCGACACGAACAGCGGCACATGGGGCATGCTGTGCGCCAAGTAGAGAAAGAAGGGGCGGTCGTGATGTCGCTCGATGAAGTCGACGGCATGTTCGGTGTATTGCGTGGTCAATTGCGTTTGGTCGGGATTGTAGGCAATGATCTCCTCGCCTTTGATCAACGGAAGATCGGGAAAGCTGCGGTTGGTGGGATGGAATGGCCACATGTCGTTCGAGTAGGGCAACCCGAAGTATTCGTCAAAACCATGTCTCGTCGGCAAGAATTGGGAATGATGCCCCAAGTGCCACTTGCCGAAGGCGGCGGTGGCATAGCCTCGCTGTCGAAATAGTTCACCTAGCGTCATCTCATCGTCATGGATGCCATGCCGCGCCGAGGGTCCCAAGGCTCCGCTGATGCCGATGCGGTTCGGATAACAGCCGGTCAGTAAGGCCGCGCGAGACGCGGAGCAAACGGCCTGGGCCACGTAGAAATCGGTCATGCGGAGACCTTCTCGCGCTAGCCGATCAAGATGCGGAGTCTTGCATCCTTGAGCTCCATAACAACCCACATCGCCATAGCCTTGGTCGTCGGTAAAGATCACGATCACGTTGGGCTTGTCAGTCTCCGCAGGAGACAGGGCTGTTTCGGCGGACTGAGCCACTGCGATGCGGCATGTAAACAAAATTAAACAAGTTGCCAAATTTTGGAGAAGTCGAGATCGCCGCATCAGCAGGAACCTTTCACGAATCAATTTGTGGAACGGAAAGTCGGACGAATTTCGTCGGACGAATTCGGGATGGATCGCTAACGCCAGTGATCATGTGAACCACAACAACCGCGACTCGCGAAGATTTTTCGCAACTTATTTCATCGGTGCGTTGAGCGCCAGCGATCGAGCATAGGGGCTTTCACGGGGCGAGAAACTCCATGCATCGGGCATTTCGCCAGTACAGACGATCCGTCGATCCGAGGAGCCAAAAACATTTCCGCGAACCCATTGCGTCCCTTCGTGGACGCCGGCAAAATGATACAACTTCCCTAACCCCACCTCTACTGAATTCCCAAAACTAAGTAAGTCGCTTTCGGGTTCTCTGAAACATTTGCTAATGGCCGGCAAAGGAGGCGGGACGTATGCATGCTGTTCGATGCCCCGGTTTCGCGTCGACACACGGTCCGAGCCACTGGGGAATGGGATCTCCGGCACGTCGAATCAGGCAGCCGCTGGATGGACCGAGGTTGCTCCAAGCGCCAAAATCGGTCGCATTGACACTCCGATACGGGAAGTGGCTCGCCCAGGAAATAGGCAGTGTGAAAAACGTAGGGACTCTGTGTATTCTGTAATAATCCACTTTCTTAGTCCAACGAATCCAAGCAATGGAAAAGCTCGCCACCGGGAATCGCTTCAGGAAAAGACACAATAAGGGCATTGCCATGGGACTTGTAACATCTCCGAAGAAACGCCGTAAAGCTTTGCATGGAAGCAATTTGGGAATGCGCAGATTCCCCTTGGAACCCTTGGAGAAACGAGACCTTCTGTCCGCGACCGCGTTGCTCCAAATTGATCCGCCAAACACGAACATCCAGACAGCGAGCACGTTCACCGACGGTAGTTTTAAGATCACGAACAACTCGACCGCCGCGGAAAAGATCACTTCGATGCGGCTGGATTTGAGCACCTCCATTTTTCCCGACCTTGTTTTTGACCCGGATGGTCTGGCGGGTGATCCCGTGGGCAAGACGTTCACGCCGAATTCGGGTGGTATTGCCACGGGGTTAATTGGTGGAGTGTTTAGCGGTCCACACGATGGTGGATTTGACATCCTCACGGTGGATTTCAGTGACTTCGATCCGGGGGAAACTTTCACATTTTCGGCGGATACCGATCCCACGAGCGTCCAGGGCTTACCACAGCCAGGCCCGAATGAATCGGCGAGCGTTTCTGGGTTCGAACTCACGGGCGCCACGGTAGAGATCACTTTCGATGACGGACAAACGCTAACCAACCGCACATTTCGGATTCCGGGTAGCCAGTCCGCATCCCAAGCCACCGTAGCCGAAGTCATTCCAGCGACGCCTGGTTTGCAGATTCAGGGGCTCACCACGCCGACCGTCACCGCCATCGCCAATCATACGGCAACGGTAACGGGCCCCATTGGAGCGGATGTACGGCTCTTGGTCGCGGAAGGCGGGCTGTTTTTTCCAAACGCACCGGCGACCTTGTTTGATGTCGATCCGTTCGAAGCTCATAGCGTGGTGGCGATCAACGAAAGCACGGCCACGATTGGCGCGGGGGGGAGCGTTGACATTCCGATTATCTTGACGCGCTCGGATCCGGAAGCCGGCTTGAATCACATCGTGGCCGTGATTACCCAACCGGACGGAACGACGGGCTCTGTTTCGCCGATTCACGTGATCGAATTTGACCCAAATGCCGCGACGGACGAGTTGGGCTCGAATGTGTCCAGCGTGGATTTCGGCACCAGAGTGATCAATACCACCGATCAATTTGACGTCGTATTGACGAATCTTGCCAGCGATCCGGCGGCTCCCGCGATTTCGATCGACACTGCGACATTACTCGGCAGCGATGCGGCCGATTTCGGGTTCAGCTTTACCAGCGCGCTGCCAATCGTGTTGAGCCCAGGAGAATCGACCACGGTCACCGTCACCTACACTCCCACGTCCGTGGAGCTCGACACGGCCAGTTTGGAAATTGGCCATTCAGGAGAGAATACGCCGCTTACCATCGCGCTGAGTGGAAATGCGGTTACGGAAATTCCCATCGGATTCGGCAAATCGTCGCTACAGAATGAAGGAATTGTCCTGCCGACTTCGCTGCAGTTCGGGCCTGATGGGCGGCTCTACGTTTCTCAACAAGATGGAACCATTCGGGCATATACCATCGACCGCGTTGGGCCGAACGATTACCAGATCTTGGCCACGGAAACGATCGACCTCATTCATCAGATGCCGAATCGCGGAGACAACGGCCAAATCGATCCCAGCGTGACGGGACGCTTGGTTACCGGGATCTTGGTGACTGGAACGGCGCAGAGCCCAGTGATCTATGTGGTTTCCAGCGACCCCCGCATCGGTGGCGGGCCAGATCTGGAAGATTTCGACATTGACACAAATTCTGGTGTTTTGTCGCGGCTGACGCTCAACCCGGCGACCCAGCAGTGGGAGAAACTCGATCTGGTGCGCGGTATGCCTCGTTCGGAAGAAAACCATACCGGCAATGGCCTGGAATTGGATGAAGCGACCAACACGCTCTACATCGCCTATGGCGGTAACACGAACATGGGCGCGCCATCGGCCTTCTTCATTAATCTCCCGGAATATGCGCTCTCCGCGGCAATCCTCTCGGTCGATTTGGACGCGATCGGAGAAACGACCTACGACCTTCCCACGCTCGACGACGATGATCCTGCCCGTACGCTGGGAAGTCCCACTCCAGGTTTTGAAGACCTGAACGATCCATTTGGCGGAAACGGCGGAAACAATCAGGCCATCATCGTCCCCGGCGGACCAGTCCAGGTTTACGCACCAGGCTTCCGGAATCCCTACGATGTTTTCATCACGGAAGCAGGCCGAATGTATACCATCGACAACGGCCCGAACGCGCAATGGGGAGGCAGACCGATCACGGAAACCGTGATCATCGATGGGCAGCCGGTGGAATTGGCCACGAATCAGATCAAGAACGGCGGCGGGACGTTCGGCGATGGTTTGCACTTTGTTTCGGGGCCCGGGTATTACGGAGGACACCCGAATCCAACGCGGGCCAACTTGAACAATACTTTCAGCAACCCACCACAATCTCCAGTGGCGGGAGTTGGGCAAAACATTATTGAAAGCGACTTTCAAGAGCCCAACGATGGCGGCGCTCCCGATCCCAGATTCGACTTTGACCAGTCGCTAATCGTCTATCCCAACTCCACCAACGGATTGACCGAATATACGGCGTCCAACTTTGGCGGCGGAATGCAAGGACAGTTGTTGGCCGCCTCGTTTGACAACACAATCAAATTCGTGGAACTCAACGCCGCCGGGGACGGAATTGTCGATTCCGGGAACTTGTTTAACTCCGTCGGCATCGTGCCTTTGGATGTGACCGCTCAGGGAGACAATGATGTCTTCCCGGGTACGATCTGGGTCACGGACGTATTCGGCAGTAATATCATCGTGTTCGAGCCCGATGACTATGACGGCTCGGGGAGCGGATGTAGCGGCGGCACTGGGCCCGACGAGGACGCCGACTGCGATGGCTACACGAACGCCGATGAGGAGGCCAACGGGACTAATCCCAACAGTGCGGCCGACGTGCCGCCCGACAACGATTTGGACTTCACTTCGGACCTGCTCGATCCGGACGATGACAACGACACCTTGTCCGACACCACCGATCCGTTTGCGATCGATGGCCAAAACGGATTAAATCAGACATTGCCAGTCATTTACACTTGGGAGAATGACGCTCCCAATCCGGGCGGGCTGTTGAACCTCGGTTTCACCGGGCTGATGGCCAATGGAGTCGATGATTACGGAACGCTCTTTGATCCGTCGAACATGACCGCCGGAGGAGCGGCGGGAGTCGTGACGTTGGACCTCGTTGGCGAAGGCGACGCGACCGGCAACTTGAACACGCAAGCCCAAGCCTTTCAGTTCGGCGTGGACGTGTCGGGAGTTTCCATCCCCTTTCATGCCGCGACCCGCATCTCGGGGCCGTTTTCTGGGATCGTGCCCGAGGGAGAGCAATCGATGGGGCTCTTCATCGGTACCGGAGACCAGGACAACTACGTGAAAATCGTGGCGACCGCCAACAATGGGACGCCCGGGATCACGACCATGAAGGAGATTGGCGGGGTCGTGACGCAAGGTGGATTCACTCCGCTGAACCTCCCAGGGAATGTGGAGTTTCTCGATTTCTACCTTGTCGTGGACCCCCAGACTTCCACCGTCCAGCCGCAGTATGCTGCCGCCATCGGAGGCGTTTTGGGACCTCGGACCGATTTGGGCGCGCCTCAAGCAATTCCCACGGGATGGCTGAATGGCAGCACCGGATTTTCGATCGACACGGGACTGGCCGTCGGCATCATCTCGACTTCCGTGGGAAGCGCGCCCGAATTCCCCGCGACGTGGGACTTTATTTCCGTCCAGCCAGACCTGTCGGGCCAAACGGTATTGTATCGGGTGAATGCGGGCGGTCCGGCCATTGCTGATCCGGCAAATCTGGATTGGTTGGCGGACCAAAGTTCTTCCTCTCCCTTCCGCAATAGCGGCAGT
>JANQPP010000212.1 GCA_028289405.1 Pirellulales bacterium | reverse complement strand
CTAAATTATCCGGCAAATAGGTACGCTGCTCGATTGCACGAGGAAATTGACGGGGAGTTCGATGCCAGTCGTCAAATTTGTGAACGAAAAAAAGGAGATCGAAGTACCGGAAGGAGCCAACCTCCGCCAAGAAGCGCTCAAGGCGGGAGTGAACCTCTATCCGGGGATCCATAAGTACCTGAACTGCCGGGGTTTCGCGCAGTGTGCTTCCTGCCGCGTGCTGATCACGCAAGGGCAGGAAAACGCGGGTTCCAAGGGGATCTTGGAAAAGGCGCGGCTGGTCTGTTCCTTCGCTTACATTGGTCACGAACAGACCATGCGGCTCGCATGCCAAACGCAGGTTCTGGGCGACATGACGGTCGAGACGCAGCCCCCCTTGAATCTGTTTGGAGATAACTTTTTTAGCTAATGCGTGTCACGCTTTCGTGACACGATTCAACCCGCAAGAAAAAAGGTGCGAGCGTGAGACAGATCATCGCCGTGGTAAAACCTTTTCTCGCGGAGAAGGTGCTCGAAGGGCTGAAACGCGCACCCCTGGAAGCCTGCTCCGTGGTCGGAGTGAAAGGCTACAGCCGCCAAAAGAGTTACCTCGATCAGTACAAGGAAGGTGATTTCTCATTGGCCTTTTTGCCCAAAGTGGAAATCGTGATTTGGGTTGCCGAATCACGTGCCGAGGAAGTCATCCGCCGCATCATCGAAGTGGCCCGCACGGGACGCATGGGTGACGGCAAGATCATGGTTCTGCCGGCGATTTCCCATGAAAGGGTAATCGACATCGGCAGTGGCGCGGATGTTACGCCGGTTTCGTAACCAAATGTTGAGAAGACATCACGGCGTACTCGACACCTGGCTCTTGTCGACCGCTTCACGGACGTCGGCGGCGAAAGCGGACACATCTTCTTCGGTGGTGTCCCAGGAGCACATCAGGCGGGAGCCTCCGGAACCGATGAAGTCGTAGAACTTCCAGCCCTTGTCATGCAGACGCGAGGCTACATGCGGCGGAAACCGCGCGAAGACCGCGTTCGCCTGCACGGGGAACAGAATCTCCACGCCGGGAATGTCTCGCAAGAGTTGCTCCAGTTGCCGCGCCCGGGCATTGGCCGACTCGCCATGACGCAGCCACGCACCGGAGCGGAGCATGCCGACCCAAGGCGCGGCCAGAAATCGCATTTTCGAGGCGAGTTGGCCCGCCTGCTTGCAGCGATACCCAAATTCCTCGGCCAGTTCTTTCTTGAAGAAGACGATGCATTCGCCGACCGCCATGCCGTTTTTCGTGCCGCCGAAACAGAGCACATCGACGCCGACCTTCCAGGTAATCTCCTTGGGAGAGCGGCCCAAGGCGGCTACCGCGTTGGCGAACCGGGCTCCGTCCATGTGGACTCGCAAGTTCAGCCGCCGCGCCGTCTCCCAAATCGCGTCCAATTCCTCCGGGACATAAACCGTCCCCATCTCCGTGGACTCGGTGATGCTGAGCACGCGCGGCTTGGGAAAATGAATATCCCGGCGTCGGCGGACGATCTGCTCCACGGCGGCGGGCGCGACTTTCCCGTCTGCGCCGGAAACGAGCAGCACCTTCATGCCGTTGGAAAAGAATTCCGGCGCGCCGCATTCATCGGTTTCCACATGCGCGTGCTCGTGGCAGATCACGCTGTGGTAGGACTGGCATAAGCAGGCCATCGCCAACGCATTCGCCGCCGTGCCGTTGAAGGTGAAAAAGACTTCGCAATCGATCTCGAACAGTTCCCGCACCGCTTCGGTCGCTTCCGCCGTCCAACAGTCGTCGCCATACGCGGGCGCGTGCCCGTGGTTGGCCTCTTCCATCGCCTGCCAGGCTTCGGGACAGATGCCCGCGTAATTGTCGCTGGCGAATTGGCGTTTATTCGATTTCATGGAGCGCGACACCAAATGAAGAATGGGGGAATGTCCTGCCAACTTCCAGCTTACCGTTGGCGAGGATCACTCGAAAGCCAAGGAGGAGCAGCCGTCAGGCAAATTCGGCAGCCCGATTCAATCCTGTAAGCGGATTGGTCCGGGGGCGTTGATCCGCGTGGCTTGGCGGGCCGCTCCAGGGAACTCGCCTCGCCGGAAGTTCTGAGGAGACTTTCCACCTGGCCGCGCGTCACGGTCCGGCGTGGGATGTGCGGGAACCGTGTCCCCGGTCTCCTCCGTCCATTCTTCCAGCAGTCGCCGGGCTGCCGTGAGAGCGGACGCGTGTGTGGAATCTGACGCGACGTTGTGTAACTGATAGGGATCCGATGGGACGTGAAACAATTCTTCCGGTGGACAGGTCTCACGGAAAACCATTCGCTGAGCCGGTTTCAGCTCGCCAGCGCGATGCGCGGCTAGCAACGATTCGCCCGCGTCGCCGATAAACGCTTCTTTGCACAGGTTTGCTTGGTCGGGAAAGTTGTTGCGAATGTAGAGATAGTCGCCAAAGCGGACCATCCGTTCGTGATTCTGATAGACATGCCAATTATGTTCCGCGAAGGCGACTTCACGTAAGACCGCCGTGGCGTCGGTAAACATGGGCCGCAGGCTCACGCCCTGAAGCCGAGGATCCTGGTCGATGTCCGCTACGTCCAAGCAGGTGGCCGCGATGTCGATCGCGCTGGCGAGCCCGTCAATGACCGCTGGCTGAATTCCACGCGGCCAAGAAACGATCAGCGGCGTCTTGATTCCGCTGTCATAGAGCCGCGTCTTGCAGCGAGGGAACGGACGGCCATTGTCGGAGACGTACCAAATCAGTGTGTTCTCGAAGATCCCCTGCCGCTTCAGTTCTTCCACGATTTGGCCCATGTACGTATCCGTGCGGGAAACTTCGTGGTAGTAACTGGCCAGGTCTTCCCGCGTCGCCACATCGTCTATCAGGTAAGGCGGCACCACGACGTCTTCCGCTTCATAGCGCGGCGCCGAGTCGTCCATTTGCCAGCCGCGATGTGCGTCCGAGGAGGCAAACCAGCCGAAGAATGGCTGGTCCCGGGGTCGGTCACGAAGCAGCTCGACCCAATCCTCTTCCAAGCCAGGCCCCTTGCCCCGAGAGACCTTATCAAATGCCGTGGACGCATATTCCCCCATGTGGTGCTTGCCGGAGAGCACCGTGTAATAACCGGCCTGCTGAAGCAACTTGGGAAACAGCACTTGCCCCGGCGGCAATTCGGTATGGAGTTCCGGAGCGCCGGTGTTGTGTGGATAGCGGCCCGTGATGATGGAACAACGGCTGGGACTGCAACTGCTAGTGGTCAGATAAGCCTGCGTGAACCGCAATCCTTGCTCAGCCAAAGCGTCCAAGTTGAGTGTCTTGAGCGTCGGGTGCCCATAACAGCCGAGATCATTCCAGGAAACATCATCGGTGAGGATCAACACGATGTGCGGGCGCTCAGCGGCCCAGGTCCACGTGCCAACACCGCAACACACCACGAAAATTAAAAAGGCAAATCGCATATCACCTATCCGGCATGCATACTTGAAGATCATCCAGGATTGGGAGTTTAGCGATTCGTGCAACGTGATTCACGTTCGCCGCAGGGAATTTTTCGAGCTGAAGTGCGCTGGCTGCGCGGTGCGTATGTTGTGTGTGGGAGGCGATGCTTAACACCCCATGGTATAATGGCCCTCGCCGATCACCATCCCGCCTCTAGCTCAAATCCCCTGCCAAGATCATGCTCCGCCTCGCATTGCCGTTCGCATTGTCACTGCTGGTGGCCAGTTCGTACGGGCCGGCAGCTCGGGCCGAAGAGTCTTCGCCAGCGGTCACATTCGCCCAAAACATTCAGCCGCTGCTGGCCCAGCGCTGCTTGGAATGTCATGGGCCGGACGCGCAAGAAGGCGGCTTGCGGCTGGACCGCCGCGAAACCGCGCTGGCGGAACTCGACTCAGGAGACACGGCGATCGTCCCGGGTGATCCGGCGGCTAGTGCGCTAATCGAACGTGTGGCCAGCGAATCGGCGGACCTGCGGATGCCGCCCGAGGGCGAGCCACTAACCCATGACGAAGTCGAGCAATTGCGGAAATGGATCGCCGCCGGCGCGCATTTCACCGGTCATTGGGCCTACGAGCCGCTGTCCACGGCTCAGCCCCCCGTGCCGCGAAATACCGTTGGTATCGTCAATGAGATCGATCAGTTCGTCCGAGCCCGACTGGAGCAGGAGGGTATTGAACCCTCGCCGCCAGCGGACCGATACACGCTTATCAAGCGGCTCTACTACGACTTGCACGGAGTGACGCCGACCATCGCCGAAGTCGATGACTTCGTGGCCAACACGTCGCCCGATGCCTATGAGCGGCTCGTCGATCGGCTGTTGGCCTCGCCCCGCTTCGCTGAACGCTGGGCCCGGCACTGGCTGGACAAGGCCCGCTATGCCGATTCCGACGGCTACGAAAAGGACAACCATCGGCCCGACGCCTGGCGGTACCGTGATTGGGTCATCCACGCGATTCACACGGATCTGCCCTTCGACGAATTCACGATCCAGCAGCTTGCCGGAGACATGCTGCTTGACCGCACCCCGCTGGCGCACCTGGCGACCGCGTTTCATCGCCAAACGTTGACCAATACCGAAGGAGGAACCGACCAAGAGCAGTGGCGGGTGGCGGCGGTGATGGACCGCACGGAAACGCTGGGAAGTGTCTGGCTCGGGCTCACCGTGGGCTGCGCGCGCTGCCACAACCATAAGTACGATGACTTCACGCAGCGCGAATACTATCAACTGTTCGCCTACTTCAATAACGGCGATGAAACCACCACTGAGATGGTCACCTCCCCGGAAAGCCAAGCCAAAT
Source organism: Pirellulales bacterium (assembly GCA_028289405.1). Taxonomy (GTDB): domain Bacteria; phylum Planctomycetota; class Planctomycetia; order Pirellulales; family JANQPP01; genus JANQPP01. The sequence continues at coordinate 45,314 of JANQPP010000212.1, read as the reverse complement.
ACGAACGGGAATTGGCGGCCCATCAAGACTCGGTGGCCCGGCAACGGAAGCAGGTCGAACGGATTCGCGAGCACCTCCTGCTCACTGAAGAGGCGCAGGGGCTCGGCGAACAGAATGACGAAACAATTGAAGAGTTTGCCCTGACGCACGAAGAGTATGCCCAGGCCAAAGCGGAACTGGAGGAACTGCAAGCGCAAGCACCCAAGCCGCCGCGAATGAAGGTCCGCGTGATCAGCGAGCGCGAGGAAGATCGACGTACCACGCACGTGCTGCACCGCGGAGAGTTCAAACAGCCTCAAGAATCCGTCGCACCGGGCACGCCGAGTACGCTGCCGGGCTGGGGTGCCGACGATGCCTCTCCGAAAAGCCGCTTGGAGATGGCCCGCTGGCTGGTGAGTGGCGAGAATCCGCTCGTGCCCCGCGTGGCCGTGAATCACATTTGGGGCCACCTGTTCGGACAAGGCATCGTGCGCACCGTCGAGGATTTCGGCGTGCGGGGAGAACGTCCCACGCATCCCGGGCTGCTCGACTGGCTGGCCGGCGAATATATACGGCTGGGTTGGTCCCGCAAAAAGTTGGCCAAACGGATCGTGATGTCGGCGACCTATCGGCAACAGTCCCGCCATCGCCCGGAACTGTCGGACGTCGATCCGACCAATCGCTGGCTGTACCGGCAGAACCGCTTTCGCGTGGAGGCGGAGGCGATCCGCGATCTCTATTTGTCGGCGGCCGGATTGCTCTCCTCGAAGATTGGCGGGCCGAGTGTCTTTCCCCCAATTCCGCCGGGCATCACCGATTTGAATTACAACAGCGCGTTTCAATGGAAGGTCAGCGGCGGCGAGGACCGTTTCCGGCGGGGCATGTATACCTACTTCAAAAGGACGGCGCCCCACCCCAACTTGACGACCTTCGACTGCCCCGATTCGAACGTGACTTGCCTCAAGCGGCGGCGATCCAACACCCCGTTGGCGGCGCTGGTCACGCTGAACAACCGCGTATTTCATGAAGCCTCGCAGGCGTTGGCGCGGCGTATTCTCACCGCCGACCTCGAGGGCGATGGCCAGCGGATCGAGCGAGCATTCCGCCTTTGCGTGGCCCGACCGCCGGAGCCCTCGGAACAAAAAACGCTCCACGAATTGCTCGCCACGAGCCGGGACTGGTACGCCAGTCATCCGGAAGAGGCCCGCCAATTGGTGGGGAATTATGCGGTCGCCAACGTGGATTCGCGGGAAGCCGCCGCGTGGATCGCCACCGTCAGAATCATCATGAACATGGACGAGTTCATCACTCGGGAGTAAGCCATGTCGCCATTTTTACAGCATCCAGACCGCACTCGACGCGAGTTCTTCAATACGACGGCCAGCGGCTTGGGCGCGATGGCGCTGGGATCCCTGCTGACTCGGGATGGCCTGCTATCGCCGGCAACCGCCAGTGCCAGTTCGATCGGCCCGTCGTCAACCACGAAAAAACCGCATTTTCCGCCGCGAGCCAAGTCCTGCATTTTCATTTTCATGGCCGGTGCGCCGTCGCAGTTGGACTTGTTCGATCCCAAGCCGCGGTTGAATGAGCTGCACAGCCAGCCGCTCCCCAAGGAAATCTGGGAAACGGCCCGCTTTGCCTTCATTCAGCCCGAATCCGCCGTGCTGATGGGGAGCCCGCGCAAGTTCACCAAGTACGGCCAATGCGGCATGGAGTTCAGCGATCTTCTGCCCAACCTCGGCAGTTGCGCGGACGATCTGCTGATGGTCCGCAGTCTGCACAGTGAAGAGTTCAATCACCATCCCGGGCAACTAATGATGCAGTGCGGCGTGTCGCGATTCGGCATGCCCACCATGGGGTCCTGGCTCACCTACGGCCTGGGGAGCGAATCGGAGAACCTGCCCGGCTATGTTGTGCTGACCGCAGGCCGCGGATCGAGCGGCGGGGCCACGCTCTACCAGAGTGGATTTCTGCCATCGTCCTACAGCGGCGTGCTATTTCGCAACACGGGCGAGCCCGTATTGAATTTGCGTAACCCCGACGGGCTGCCTCCGGAACTACAACGTGCCGGGCTCGACGCGCTGGGAGAGATCAATCACGGACGTTATCAGGAAGTGCATGACCCGGAGATCGCCAGCCGTATCGCCAATTATGAATTGGCCAGCCGCATGCAAACTTCGGCTCCGGAACTGATCGATCTGTCGAGCGAGTCGCAGGCGACGCTGGATTGGTACGGTGTCGACCGTCCGGAACCGCCCGGCAAGGGCTTTCGCGGTACGCTGCCGCACCTGAAAACGCATGACGCGTTCGCGCGGAACTGCCTGCTGGCCCGCCGGATGGTGGAGCGGGGCGTGCGGTTCGTGAACATCATTCACGCCTCTTGGGATCAGCACAGCGAATTGGACCGCAATATCACCTACAACGCCACCGCCGTCGATCAGCCGATCGCTGCCTTGATCGGTGACCTGAAACGGCGGGGCCTGCTGGACGAAACGCTCGTCGTGTGGGGCAGCGAATTCGGCCGTACGCCTCTCGGCGAAAACCGACGGGGCCGCGAATCGAACACCGGCCGGGACCATCACCCCTTCGCCTTTACCATGCTGCTGGCCGGCGGCGGCATTCGGGGAGGGCAGGTGTACGGCGCCACCGACGAAATCGGCTGGAATATCACCGAAGATCCCGTGCATGTCAACGATCTGCACGCCACGATCCTGCACCTGTTCGGCCTAGACCATCTGCGGCTGACCCACCGCTTCCAAGGCCGTGACTTCCGCCTCACCGACGTCGGCGGAAAGGTCATCCCTTCCTGGCTGGCGTAGGGAAAAGTCGAGCCCTTGTTGAGCGGGGCTGCTATATCACGGGCCGGGCAGAATCCCCACTTCCACGCGGCTGGGATGGTCGGGCGAGTGGTACACGCGGTGCGTGGCCTTGATGAAGTCGGCCTCCTGGGCCTCGAAGATATTCGGCACCCAGCTTTGCGGGTTGCGGTCCACGAACGGGAACCATGTGCTCTGGATTTGCAGCATCACGCGGTGGCCCGGCTTGAAGGTATGGAAAATGTCCTGCAGTTCGAAGGAGACCTGCGTCGGCTCATGCGGCGTGAAGGGCTTGGGCGTTTCGTAGCTCTCGCGGAAACGGCCCCGCATCACTTCGGCCCGCACGAGCATCTGTCGCCCGCCCGGGAACGCGTCGATCGCCGATTTCTCTCGCTGCTTGTCCGTGATGCCTGGCAGTTTTCCCGGATAGACGTCGATGACCTTTACAATCCAGTCGGCGTCCTCGCCACTGGTGGAGACCCATAGGTCCGCGAGCAGCGGGCCGGCTAGCGTTAGCTCCTCGGTCAGCGGATCGCTCTCGTAGACGAGCACGTCCGGACGCCGCGAAGCAAACCGCTGGTCTTCGGTCACGTAGTTTCGCGCCCAACCGGAGGTGATTTCCGTCGTGTAGGGCACCGGCTTGGCCGGATCGCTCACGAACTCCTCGAAGGGCTGTTCCGAGTCTTCCGGAGCATGCAGCGAGAGCCCACCATCTGGCTGCAGGTACAGGCTTTCCTTGCGAACGTCGGCGGGCGGCCAAGCGGGAAACTCCCGCCAGCGGTTGGCGCCGGTTTCGAAGACGGTCGCCTCGGCGATATGCGGCTCATCTCCATCTTTCAAATGGTGCAGGAAAAACGGAAGCTGCACATCCTTGCGGTAATGTTCGGCGGTGGCGAAACCCCAATCCGCCGTGCCTAGGCTTTTGCCGCTCGCTCCACTCCATTGCCCATGATACCAGGGACCCATGACCAAGGCGTTGAACGTGTCGGGATTGTGCCGCTCGATGGCGGCGTAGGTCTTGAGCGGGCCGTACAGGTCTTCGGTGTCGAACCAGCCGCCCACCACAAGCACGGCGGCATCGATATTCTTCAGGTGCGGCAGGATGTTTCGGGATTGCCAAAATTCGTCGTAATTGGGATGCGCGATGACCTTGTTCCAAAAATCGATCTCGCCGTGAAAATGCCGCCCGTTCACGTTGGAAAGCGGACCCAAGCGGAGAAAAAAGTCATACCCATCCGGCGTGCCGTGGTCGAAGCGTTCGGGCCAGAGCGTGGTCGGTTCCGGCCGCGCCACGCCGAAGCGGGAAAAGAAATTGAACGTCATGTTCAAGATAAACGCACCGTGATGGTGCATGTCATCCCAGAACCAGTCGGAGATCGGCGCCTGCGGCGAAATCGCCTTCAAGGCCGGATGCGAATCGATCGCGCCGGCGGACGTGTAGAAGCCGGGATAGGAAATGCCCCACTGCCCGGCCTTCCCGTTGTTCCCGGGCACATGCTCCAGCAACCAGGCGATGGTGTCATGAGTATCGCTGCTTTCGTCGATTTGCGTGCCACTTTTTTCAGGGATATGCGGCCGCATGTTCACGAATTCCCCTTCGGACATAAAACGCCCTCGGACATCTTGGAAGACGAAGATGAATCCTTCCTTCTCGAATTCCTCCGAGGGTCCCAGCCGCGTCTTGTAACGGTCGATTCCATAGGGAGCGACCGTATACGGCGTGCGATTCAACAGAAAGGGATAGGTTTTGGACTGGTCATTGGGAACATAGACGGAGGTAAATAGTCGCATGCCGTCGCGCATGGGAATGCGGAATTCGTACTTGGCATAATTGGCGCGGATGTACTCGGCCCGGTTCTGCGCGAAACATTCGTGGCTGGCGAGAACCGCGAGAAGGCATGCGCCGACGACATGTGAAAATCGTTGCATAGTGGATATCTCAAGGTGGGTAGGAATTTCAAGCGGCGCGAAAGTCGAGGCGCGCCGCTTCAACTCGATTCCGCGTCGAGGGCATGCGCCTGCAAGTCCTCCAAGCTGATGAATTCGAGGGCGGAAATATGCGTGGCCTCCAAATTCACCGGCGGGGCGACTCCCGCTTCGAGCGCCTCTTGCCACCGCTGCACGCAGACGCACCAACGGTCTCCCGGTTCCAAGCCGGGAAAACCGAACATCGGATTCGGCGTGGTCAGATCGTTGCCTCGCGACACGGAAAATTCCAGAAATTCGGCGGTCATTTCCGCGCAGACGATGTGCAGTCCCACGTCGCCTGGTCCCGTGCCGCAGCAGCCATCGCGAAAGAAACCGGTCATGGGAGAGGTACCACAAGTCGCCAATTCGCCGCCGAACACATTTTTGCCTTGGGCCATGATGATGCTTCACCGAGGATAGGTTGAGTTCCCGGGAACGCCGCCAGGTGGTTCACAACGCATGTCCACGTCCCCGCGTGACTCTTAGCGTAACACAAATCGAGGTGTCTTTCCGCGCGCCCGTAGCGGATCGTCTTGCTTGATGTTAATGGTTCATTCACGGCGGGTCGATCAAGTAGGACTCATCGCCAGGCGACGGAAGGAGAGCCACGTCCGTTCATTCGCCGGCGCCGGTTTCTTGCGCGAAGATCGTCCGGCCTCCCTCGACGGGAATGCAGGCTCCCGTGACGAACTCGTTTTCGATCAGAAACTGGACCGCCTGGCTCACGCTTTCGGGACAGTTCGCTTGTTTGACTAGCGTCGAGTTGATCCGATCCTGCCGTTCTTCCTCCGTTGCATCCGGGGGGAACATCACCGGCCCGGGATGAATGCAATTGACCCGGACGCGCGGATTGCGCTGCGCGAGCTCCACCGCCAACGTGCGGGTCAAGGTGGGAATGGCGCCCTTGGAAATGAAGTACGCGGCGTGATCCGGATAGGGCCGCGCGAGGGCCCAATCCCCGATGGTGATGATCGTGCCCCCCTCCGGCTGGTCGCACATGATCAAGCCAGCCCGGCGAGCGCACAAGAAGGTGCCGAGGGTGTTCACGCGGAAATTCCGTTCCACATCCTCCGCGGTGGTCTGCTCCAAGTGGCCCGGCTTCCAGATGGAGGCGGTCGTCACGAGTACGTCGAGCCGTCCGAAGCACTCCACGGCTTGGCGAAACATCTGTTCGACTTCCCTTTCATTTCCCACATCAGCGCGAAAGGCCTCGCACTTCGCTCCCAGCGATCGCATTTCCGCGACGGCCTGTTCTGCTTCATCGGCGGAACGGTGATAGTGAATGCCGATGTTGAAGCCGCGCCGCGCCAGGGATCTCGCGACCACACGGCCCACCCGATCACGTCCACTTCCGGTCACCAGCGCCGCACGAGAACTTACCGCATCGGACATGATCGTAATGAATTGCTCCGTACCGAGCGGCAATCTTTCGCAAGCTGCCGCGTTTTGAATTTCAGTTCAACCGTTCCGCGGACGTTCCATTCGCCGCGCCGGAATCATTGTCCAGCACGTATTCCACGATCCGCCGCACGACGCCCGGATGACTTCTCCAGCCACTCACGGGCCTCCCGTTGATGGCGATCTTGGGCGCCCAACGCATGCTGGCTCGCAATCCCAGCAGGACGTCGTCACGAATTGCCCGTTGGACCTCGGGGGATTTCATTTTGGCCAGCAGGACATCGGCGTCGATTTTTTGGCGGGCAGAGAATTCTCGCACGTCGCCGATGTTCAATGTCCCCTCGTGCTCGAGCAGCCAAGCATGCGCCGCCCAAAAAGCATCGTTCCCCGCTAGCATGCCGGCGGCTTGCGCGATGACTGCTCGGGGCAGGCTTTCCGGATAGGGGTCTTGCGGCAAATCCTTGAGCGCCGGATTGAATGCCTTGGACAGTGGAAAGTGGCGAAAAACGAGCTGCACGGAAGGGTATTCCCCCGCAATGTCCCGCAAGAGCTGGCTCGCCTCGCGAGATTCGGGCGAGGCATGTTCGGCCATCAGCAAAATCCGCACGTGGGCATCGTCCGGCCCGCGCGTCCAAGGCATGGCGGGTCGGGGCAGTTCCACGGCAGGGAAGTTCTTCCAGAGGAGAAAATGCCTTTCCAAACCTGACATCGGTTCATCGGCGGCGGCGGTGAGAAATTCCGCGTTCGCCTCGGCCAACGCTTTGGCCGTTGCTTGCAATGCCCCCGGTGTCTGCCAGCCTTTGAATTCCACGCCATTGATGAAAATGAAAGGCGTGGTCACGATACCCAGCGCCAGGGCTTCATCAATGTCGGCACGGACGCGGCGAAGCGTTTCGGGACCCTGCATCACGTCCAAGAATTCTTCGGCATTGGCGAATCCAAGGCCCGGCAGGGCTGCCCGCAATTCCTCGTCGGTGAATGTGCCCTGGCGGGAAAGCAGCCAATGATGGAGCCGCCAAAATCCCTCCTCTCCGGCGAGGATCCCAGCAGCTTCGGCGGCCAATGCTGCCCGGCAGGCGTTGGGATGACGATTCTGCTGAATCCGATGATTGCAGTCGGTACAGAACGGGAAATGCTTCAGGGAAAAGGCGACATCGTCCCGCTCGCGGAGGAGCCGTTCCGCCGTTTCGTCAAAGAAGCGGCAATCGCCGCATTGATAATCGGCGAAGGCCACGATCCGCATCCGGGCACGTTCCGGCCCCAAGCGGTACCGGCCACGAAAAACCTCCGCCTCGGAATCCGAGGGCGAAGCTGGCACGGCTGGTGTGCTTGTCCGTGGGGTTGCCTCCACGTTTCCGGCATCCAGTTGCGGGGTTTGCGCGGCAGCGAGCACCCGTTCCCTCGATTCCTCTGCCTCGGCGGCCAACTGCTGCTCGACGGAGCGTTCTTGGAATAAGTGGATCCCGCCCAGGACCAGCGAAACGGCGGCAAACGTGCCGGTCGCGGCGACGATGGGCCGCCACTCGGGAGATTCTCGCGTGATTTTTTGGGTTTCGCTCGAAAGCAAAACAATGAGGTTCGCCAGATGGATGGCCACGCAATACGCACACCACTGGCCTCGCGAGAACATGACTCCGAGCAACACGCAGGAGAAGACCAAGCCGGCACGGATCACCCATTTGGTTATGCGTGAGAAAACTCCCCTGCGTTGCAGGCACCAGGCCGCTGTGAGGGCCGCGAAGTAGGCAAGCCCCACGAAAGACAAAGGCCATCCGCCCCAGTTCCCCCAAGCCGATTCGGCTAAGAGACTGCAACCACCTTCCGCACCGCAGCCCGGCAGGCTCATACCCGTGAGGTGCTGAGCGACCAGCCCCAGACAAGCACTGATCGCCAAGCCGAGCGCCAACAATCCCACCCACCAGGAGGCGGGAGGGAGTTCGACTCTGGAAAGCCGGTCGGGTGATGAGGCGGGAAGCTGAGGCAACAAAACGAATTTCCCTGAAAGGCGTGCCGCTGGATCTAAAATGATGTACGTAATACCGTGTGTTCGCTTTGGCTCAACACGCGGTGGCGAATGTGTCCTGAAGGGCTCATCCCACCGTGGAAGTTGTATTATCGCCGACCCGCTGGCTCACGTCACGTCGGCGTGGTGGGGGCCTCGGCGAATGCGAAAACCACCAAATCCGCTTTCCGAGGCGTCCGCCATCTAGCCAAATGAGAAAAAATCTGGTACCAAATACTGTGTCTGGGTAGACTCTTTTTCGATTGGCGTCGCCGTGTAAAACCCGCGCACTGATGCGACGAAGTGCTCCCAGTTCACGGTTGGTTCGGTTTTTGTTTTGTCTGGGAGTTTTGGTGATGAATATCTATGTGGGGAACCTGTCGTTTGATGCCACGGAAAACGACTTGCGACAGGCTTTCGGGGAATTCGGCGAAGTCGCCTCGGCCAATATTATCATGGACCGGGAGACGGGCCGTTCGCGTGGCTTCGCGTTCGTGGAAATGCCGAACGACAACGAGGCCCGCGCGGCGATCGAAGGCTTGAACCTCAAGCCGATCGCGGGACGGAACGTATCGGTAAATGAAGCTCGGCCGCGTCGCGAAGGTCGCGGCGGTGGCGGAGGGGGAGGTGGTGGCGGACGCGGCGGCCCGCGCCGCAGTTGGTGATCCCGGCCCCTCGGTCGGCAGGATCATCTGATTGATCGTCGGACATCGCACGTATCGGCTCGGGGAATCCTCGATTCCTCGGGCCGATTTTAATGCGTGCCGCATGGGCGTGTAGCGTCCGTGGAGCTGAGCTTCCCGAGTTCATACAGCGAAAATTCGGGCAAACTCATTCGAAATAACTTCTAGTTTCATCCGGTCAAGTGGATTGGCGTTGCCGCTGGGCTTCGAAAAACAGGAGCGCGGCCGTCACGGAGACATTCAGGCTATCTCCTTCGCCAGACATGGGGATGCGGACGGCGCGGATGTCGGAGGCTACCCAGTCGGCGGGAAGCCCTTGGCTTTCACTGCCGAGGACCAAGGCGGTGCGGCCTCGATAATCCTGCTCCGTGTATGACATGCTCGCATCGACGCGGGAGGTCACGATTTGAAACTCGCACGCGCGGAGCCAGGCCATGCTTTCGGTTGAAGTGGCCCGATAGACCGGCAGGCAAAAGATCGTTCCCAGGCTGGCGCGAATACAATTGGCATGGAAGGGATCCGTGTGGGGATCCGCTAGAATGAGCGCTTCGATTCCCGCCGCGTCCGCGCTGCGGGCAATGGCGCCGAGATTCCCCGGTTTCTCCAAGGCGACAAGGACGCCGACCATTTGGTGCCGATTCGTGTTTGCTGTTGTCAACTCCCGTAGCGGTGACTCCGCGATGGCCACGACTCCTTCGTGCCGTTCCCCATAGGCGATTTTGGGAAACAGACGCGGTTCGACCTGCCAGACTTCCGCTCCTTTTTCGGCGCATTGGGCCGTGATGTCCCGAAGATTCGGTTGATCTTGTTGGCTGGAGTCCACGAAGAGCGTGGTGACGGGAACTCGATGCGAGAGTGCCCTGCGTAATTCGCGCGTGCCGTCAATTAGGCACAGGCGGAGGCGGTCTCCACGGCGAGAATTTCGCAGGCGGAGCACCTCTTTGAGCCGTGGATTCCGAGGGCTCGTGATCAGCCGGTCATACATGATCAGGCCCCGGACCAACACGAACGACCGCGCCCGCCGGCAGCGACGCTCCAGCCACGGAGCGTAAGATCTGCCCGTGGAATTCAAATCGATCTTCGTCGATCCGTGGCCACGCCGCGCGGACCAACGCCTTCAAACGCGACGCGGAATACTCCGGAGTGTGGCACGTCAAGACAATCCAGCGAAGTCCGTCCCGCGTCAGTTCGGCCAAATCGTGGAGCAGCGGTGGCAAGTCGCGTTCCACTTTCCATGCTTGGCCCTTGGGACCGTGGCCATAACTGGGCGGATCCAAAATCAATCCCTGATAACTCCGGCCACGCTTATGCTCACGACGGACGAAGGTGAGCGCGTCTTCCACGATCCAGCGGATGGGTTTCGACTCCAAGCCGGACCGCACGGCGTTGCGGCGGGCCCAACGCACGACGCTGGCGGAGGCATCCACGTGCGTTACCGAGGCTTCCCCCGACGCTGCCGCCAGCGTGCTGCCGCCCGTGTAGGCAAACAGATTGAGCACACGCGTTCCCGGAAATTCCCGGCAACGTTCGGTGATCCATTGCCAATTGGCGAACTGTTCTGGAAAGACTCCGATTTGTCCGGAGGCGGTCGGTTCGAGTTGCAATCGGCAGCCGAGCGCTGCGAACGACCAATCGTCAGGCAGAGCCTGTCGCCAATGCCAACTTCCGCGCAACGGGGTGGCACGTTCGAAGCGTCCCCACGCTTGGCCCCACTGTGGTGGCGTATGCTGCTGGTAGCCGTCAGCCGTGGGACAGGGCCGGTCGATGATGACGTCTCCGAACCGCTCGAGTTTTCGTCCAGCGCCGAAATCGAGCAGTTCGTAATCACGGCTGGGAGGGGATCTCCCTGGCGTTTCGGCGGAGATCGGTTGTCCAGAAGGTTGCTTCAAGGCGACGTTTTTCTCGCGAAGCGCCTGTGGATGTCCGCTAGCGATCGGCGTTGCCGCCCCGGTCGTTATCGGAGACCTCTTGGAACCGCCCAAAGATCATGCGGCCGGCGCTGGTTTGCAACATACTCGTGACCGTCATCCGCACAACTTGATTCAAGTGGTCCCGGCCTCCCTCGACCACGATCATCGTGCCGTCGTCCAGATATCCAACCCCCTGCCGAGGCTCCTCCCCTGGTTTGATGATCCGCACATTGACCGATTCTCCCGGGAGCATGACCGGTTTCAATGCATTGGCCAGGTCGTTCAAGTTCACGACTTGCACGCCATGTACGCGGGCCACTTTGTTGAGGTTGTAGTCGTTCGTCACGACTTTGCCTTCCAAGTGTTTGGCTAGGAGCACAAGCTTCAGATCGACCGGCTGGCCCTCGAATTCTGGAAGCTCCCGATCGTACATGAGCAGATCAATCCGCTCGTTGCCCCGCAAACGATTAAGTACATCCAGGCCACGACGGCCGCGAGTGCGGCGCATCTTGTCCGAGCTGTCCGCGATTTTCTGCAACTCCGCGACCACGAAGCGGGGCATCACGATTTGATTGTCCAGGCTGTCGGTCTCGAGCACATCGGCGATGCGTCCATCGATGATCACGCTCGTGTCCAGGACCAACGGTTTGAGCCCTTTGACTTCCTTGGCGAACTCCACGTAGGGGATGATGAATCGGAAATCGTCTTTCGTCTGGATCAATAGGCTGATACAGATGTAGCAGAGGGACACAGCCATCACGAGCTGTACCTTACTTCCCAGTCGGGGGGAAAGGTCGCCCAACAAGGGGCTGAGGGCCAGCCCCAGGGCGTACGTCAAAAACAGGCCCACGAGCATGCCGAAATAGACCGCCGAGACCGTTTCCAGGCGTTTTCGAGGAACAAAGATGTCCACGGCGAGCACGGTTCCGGCGATGATCATGACCATTCCAAACGCTTGCCAAGGCGCTGACCAACTGGTCGGTTCGCTCGCCGCTTCTTCGCGCAGCTCGAAGCCGAAGTAGGCTCCCAGCCCCGTGGCGACCGCTAGAAAAACAAGCCGCAGGACAATTAAGGCCATGGAAATTTCCGGAAGTGAGGTGGAAGGCATGCCCGCCGAGTGGCCAAGCATTGTCTTTTATTATGGATGGGCCGACGAGCCGGGGCCAGTCCCTCTCGGTACGGAGACGAGCCGGCGATACTCCCGACGAGCGAAGCGGTCGGTCATTCCCGCCAAATAGTCCACAACGGTCCGCTCCGCGCCCGCGGAGCCGAGACGAGCCCGAAAACGGGGTGGCAGCAATTCCGACTGCCGGACATACATGGAGAACATCTCCTGCAGCATTTCTTTCGCCCGGGAACGCATCCGCTGTACGCGGGGATGCCGGTAGACGCGATCGAAAAGGAATTTCTCCAATTCACCCTTGAGCTGCCGCAGTTCCTCGCTCACTCGTACAATGGTCTCCGCTTGCCGAACCTCCGCCGCGCGCTGAATGCCGAATCGCTCCAAGCGGAGGCGGGATTCGCGCAGGATGTCGGTGGCCTGCCAATCGATCAATTCATGGACCAGGGCGTGGCGAAGTTCCTGATCCAAGAGGCCGGCAAAGCGCCGCGAGACCCGTTTGGCCGCCTCTTGCCACATGGGCAGCCGGATCAATTCGTCGAGCCGCAACAATCCCAGTTCCAGGGAATCATCGGCGTCGTGGGTGTCGTAGGTGACGCTGTCCGCCGCTTCCACGACTTGCACTTCCAACAGCGGCCGCGTCTGTTGGTTCGACACCTCTCGGCCACGGTACTCTTGCCCTTCCAGCACTTCTCGCGAGAGGTTGAGTCCTTCGAAATACGGATAACGGCGTTCCAATTCTCGCACGATCCGCAGGGCGTGGCCGTTGTGATTGAAACCGCTTTCCGGGGCCAAACAGTCATGCAGCGCGTCTTCCCCCGCATGGCCGAAGGGGGGATGGCCAATGTCATGCAGCATGGCCAGCGCTTCGACCAAATCTTCGTTGAGCCGTAAGGCCCGGCCGAGTGTCCGGGAGACGGAAGCGACCTCTAGCGTGTGCGTGAGCCGGTTGCGGTGATAATCTCCCCAGCTACCGGTGAAGACCTGCGTTTTGTGGCTCAGCCTGCGGTAAGCGGCGCTGTGCAAGATGCGGTCTCGATCGCGTTGGTAGGGACCGCGATATTCGTGGATCGCCTCCGCATGCTCCCGTCCTTGCGAGTCCCGGCTGTGCATCGCATAGGGAGCGAGCAACGCCGCTTCGCGTTCCGCGATGTCAGCCGGACAAGCGACCGTTTCGGGGAGAGAGGCGTGGGGCATGTTGCTACGCGGCGGCTAAGGATTTTCTGCCGGGGGGTTGCTCGCCTCTCGCGAGGCGGGAGGTTCGGCCAAAATTTCCCAGAGAGCTTCCAGTGCTTGTGGAATGACGCCCACTCCCGCCAGCACGGGCATGAAGTTCGTGTCACCCGTCCAGCGGGGCACGATGTGCCAATGCAGATGCCCGGGCAGTCCCGCTCCGGCGGCCCGCCCCAGGTTCAAGCCCACATTGAAACCTTGAGGTCGGAGTGAATCGGTCAACTTCCCGACCATGTGCGTAATGGCCCGCATGCAATCCAGGTGCTCTTCATCGCTGAGGTCCGCCAGGGAAGCCTTGTGCAGCCGCGGCGCCACTAGGAGGTGCCCATTCACGTAGGGGTAGCGATTGAGGACAGTCACGGTGTGGGAGGATCGGGCGACGACGAGGTTCAGACGGTCCTGGTTATCGGCGACACAACGGCAGAGGAAGCATTCCTGGTCGGCCCCGGGTAGCCAAGATAACGACTCGCTCGCCGCGCGGCTTTCCGAGTCGTCGGAATTCGAGCCTTTGATGTAGGCAAGCCGCCAAGGGGCCCACAGCCGTTCGTGTTGCAAGTTCGTTCCTTCTTCCCGTGAACTTGCCGGCGTCCCGCATCCCCGGGACATACAAGGAATCAGCCTTCGGAGGCCTCTTCCGGCAAGACCTGCGCGGTTTCGGTATCGGCTTTCGGCTTACGCTGGATGAGTTTTTCCAGGGCCGTGGTCGCTTTGAACAATTCATGTTCGAGACGTTGCCCCCGGTTGTCCTCGTCCTCGAAGATTTCCAGCAATTGATCGACTTGCCGGGAGACTTCGGCGGCAAATGTATCGTGTGGCGGATTTTTGGCCAGTGCCAAACATCCACCTGGCTGGTCGGCCTGTTCCCCTTTGAGTCCAACCGAACCGCAATAGAAGTAGTATTTCAGCCCAGGCCGAGACATCAGTTCCATGCCTTTCTCCGCCCGCTCCTTTTCGTGCTCGTAGGCATCTAGCACGAATTGCCCTAAGTCCGCGACCAGATCGGAAGGGTTGGCAAACGTGACCGATTCGTAATTCAAGGACCCCACGGCCTGAGCGACATGGCAGCCGAGGAGAATGTTCAGGTCACTTTCATCGGCGACTTGTGCCAATGCCAAGAGGGCCTCGTTATTGGGACCCGCGATGCCCAGCGCCCCTAACACGTCGGCGGCGCGGAGTCGGTACCAATCATGCGCCTCCTGCTCACGCTCTTTCGCGGGGGCCTCGGCCATTAGGATGGGGACCACGGCTTGCATGATCCGCGTGCGGTCCGCTTCGGCCAAATCGGGAGACTCGGCATGCCGGACCAACCCGTTGAGAGCCGTAATCTTCACGGCGAGAGGAACGTCTTCCGTTTGCAAGACCTCCAGCATGACCGGGAGCGCCTCGGGGAGCGGGGCCGCCGCTTGAGGAGGATTGCTCGACGTATTCACCTCCGTACGATTCAGGTCATTGATGATCAGCATGGCGTTGACCCGCGCGGCGGGATGGTAGTTGCCACGCACGATCTCTTGGCACTTATTCAAACAAAGCTGCGTTAGCCGGTCGTGAACAGCTCCTTGCCCCAATCCTTTCAGATCCCGTTTCAATTCCTTGCGAATATTGGTCGCGTCCGTGATCTCCTCGCAAGAGGTGAGCCGGGGCAGGAAATACTCGTTGTAATAGCGGTCGAAATTGGCCGCTTCGCCCGAAGGCAGATCATTGTTGCGGATACTCCGCGAAGCCATGCTGCGAAAGTCCCGTTTCGCCATCTCGTCCACGGGCATCTGTTCGAATTCGAAATTATCACAGATGCCTTGCCCCGAAGCTGGGGTCCAGGTTAATCCACCCAGCAACAGGCAGAGGGTGCCCAATCGTAAAATTTCGTGACCGCATGGCAGATGGCTGGAGAGGCCCCGGCGCATGTCCGCCTCCTCTATTCGTGATAAGTGGTGATTGCTCCAACTCCTTGACGCTTCATTATATTAGACCCAGCCAGGTTAGGCACGCGGAATTCGGCGACCGGCCTAACTTACGTCGCGAACCCGGATTAAGTAAGCTTCCGGAATCCCTCATGAACTTCGCCCAGGGCCACAAGCGACTCAAACCAATCCCAAAATCAGCATGATGAACGAAGTCTTTGATTCGAAAGAAGTTCGGTTCGTACTGGAAGCTCTCCGCAAAGCCAGTCGAGTCGCTCAGGCCGTGGCGGCGGAAATGGTCCCCGAAGCTCTGCTCAAGGAAGACCGTTCGCCGGTGACCGTCGCGGATTTCGCCGTGCAAGCGGTCGTGGCCCGTTGTTTGCAAGAAAGTTTTCCTGCGGACGCGCTGGTCGGGGAAGAAGACGCCGACGTGCTCCGAGAGGAAGCGCAAAGCGAGACTTTGGCCCGAATCACGGACTACGTGGCCCGCGAATACGCCGGGATTTCCGCCTCGGAGGTCTGCCGCGAGATCGATCACGGGAATGGGGAACCCCACGGTCGCTTTTGGACGCTCGACCCGATCGACGGTACGAAAGGCTTCCTGCGGGGAGATCAATACGTCGTGGCACTGGCCTTGATCGAGGATGGACAGGTGCGGCTGGGTGGGCTTGCCGCGCCCCGCTTGGGCGAAGCCGGAACCCCGGATCACGATGGCCCCGGTTCGTTGGCGATCGCCCAGGTGGGGCAAGGAAGCTGGGTGAGCGGCATGAACGGCGATGATTTTTCTCCGCTGCGAGTGAATGCCCGCGAAAATCCCGCCGAAGCGCGATTACTCCGCTCCATGGAGTCGGGACACACCAACGAAAGCCAAATCGAACGAGTCGCTGGTCGCTTGGGAACTCAACAAGATCCGGTGCGGATGGACAGCCAGGCCAAGTACCTCGTGCTTTCCTCGGGCGGCGCGGAACTGCTGTTTCGGCTCCTTTCTTCGAAACAGCCGAATTATCGGGAAAAAATCTGGGATCAGGCGGCCGGTTCGCTGCTGGTGACCGAAGCGGGCGGGAAAATCTCGGACCTGGACGGCAAGCCCCTCGACTTCAGCCAGGGCAAGACACTCTCCGCCAACCGAGGCGTGTTGGCTTCCAACGGCCATTTACATCCGGCGGCGCTCGACGCCCTGAGGGCGGTGGAAGCCTAATTCAATTTAGCCTTCCACCTTCTTTTTTCTGTCCACCCGGCACGCGCGCTTCCCCCGTGGGAACCGTGCGCCGGAGCAACTACCCCGCTTTCCCAATCTCTCGCGGGATAGACTCAACCGCGCGGCGATTCGGACAATCAGAATCATGCCGCTCATAGGGATTAGCCGAAGAAAATGGCAGCGCCGGTTATTTGGAACATGTGAGTTAAAACGAAGCGACCGAAAGGGAAGCTCATCCATGGCACGGAATGCTGCAAACGGTTTGGTCATCCTCGTCACCTTGGCATGGTTTGGATCGGGCACTTCTCCCGCTCTGGGGGCCTCCGCATCCGTGGAGCAGGCGCTGAAATTCAAGCCCGTTCAAAGCGACATTGAATACGACATCCCTGAAGGGCAAGATGTCCAGCGCTGCACGCTCAAAGCGGAAACGGTCGGCAAAAAAACCGGCTGGGTAGTGCGGGGACCGTCCCAGGAAATCTTGCGGCAATTCATCGACACCAATGGCGACAACGTCGTCGACCGCTGGAGTTACTTCCGCGACGGCATCGAGGTCTATCGCGACCTGGATACGAATTTCAATGGCAAGGTAGACCAAAGCCGCTGGCTGCATGCGGCGGGCACGCGGTGGGGCATTGATCGCGATGAGAACCGCGCCATCGATGAATGGAAAGTGCTTTCCCCCGAGGAAGCCACGGCGGAAATTGTCGCGGCCCTTCGCGAACAGGATGCCCGGCGATTTGCCAATGTGCTATTGCCCGAGGCCGCGCTCGCCCAACTTCCCGTTTCGGCGAACCAAAGAAGCGAGCTGAAAAAGATCCTCCAGGAAGCTCCCGCACGCTTCCAGAAGTTCATGACCGATTCCGTCCGGCTTGCCGCCGATGCGGAATGGATCGACTTCGGCAGCACCCGCCCAGGCATGCTGCCCGCGGAAGACGGGGCCACCAACGACGTGCCCGTGTATGAAAACGTCGTCGTGGTGGTGGAAAACCAGGGCAAGCATGAACAGATTTCCGTGGGCACGCTGGTCCGCTTCGGCGAAACCTGGCGGGTGATTGATGCCCCGCATGATCCCTCGGACCATTCCATCTCGCAACAATCGAGCGGTTTCTTCTTCTCGAATCCTTTGCTCACCGCCCAGGCGGCGAACCCCGCGATAGCCCAAGGGGGCACCGACGAGGCCACCCAGAACCTGCTCTCCAAGCTGGAACGGTTCGACCAGCAACTCATGCAA
Organism: Pirellulales bacterium; assembly: GCA_028289405.1. GTDB lineage: Bacteria > Planctomycetota > Planctomycetia > Pirellulales > JANQPP01 > JANQPP01. The sequence continues at coordinate 27,878 of JANQPP010000212.1, read as the reverse complement.
GCGGAGACGCCCGAGCAGCAAGCGCAAGCGAACGCGGGCCGCGCCGATACCTTGCGGGAATTGATTGAGCGGTCCAACACGCCGGAGGAACGGGATCCATGGGTCCGGCAATTCGCCGATACGGTGAGCGCCGCCGTGCAAGCGGGCAGCTTCCCGGGCGGTGTCGGGCGGCTCGAAACGCTGGCCAAAGACCTCAAGGACGCCGACGGAGCCGAGGAATTGGTCCCCTATATCGAGTTCCGCCGATTGATGGCCGAATATGTCTTGAAAATGCAGGCCCCCGACGCCGATTTCGCCAAAATCCAGGATGATTGGCTGGCCGGTTTGGAGAAGTTCGTCACCGACCATGCCACCAGCCCTGATGCGGCGGACGCCATGTTGCAACTGGCAACCACGCAAGAATTCTCCGGTAACGACGACGAAGCCAAGAAGTGGTACGACAAGGTCGTCCGAGATTTTTCCAGCACTCCGGCGGCAATCAAGGCCAAGGGCGCGAGCCGTCGCTTGGGTTCCGTCGGCAAGAAAATCGATCTTCGCGGCGAGGACATCGTCTCCCGATCCATCGTGAGCTTGGATGACAAACGCTACCAGGGCAAGGCCGTGCTCATTCACTACTGGGCTTCCTGGAGTGATCTCTGCCGGGCGGATCTGGCGCAGCTCCGCGAACTGAAGGCCAAGTACGGCCCACGCGGATTCGACATCATCAGCGTGAGCTTGGATAGCGACGCGGGCACCCTGCGGGAATTTCTGTCGGAGAACCGTCTCCCTTGGGCACAAGTCTACGAAAAGGGGGGACTGGAAAGCCGCCTCGCGAATGAAATGGGGATCCTGACGTTGCCCACGATGTTGTTGATTAACCCAAAAGGGCAGGTCGTCAGCCGCAACATCCATGTCTCCGAACTGGAGGCGGCCATCGCCGATCTGCTCAAGACACCGACCGCGCGTTCCGGCTCCAACCCACGGCGGTAACCTGTAAGCGTTTCCTCCATTCCTCGGCTAAGCTTGGCACCGCGCTGTTTGCGCAGGCGGTCGCCAAGCCCGGCATGGGCACTGGACGCTAGCGCGAATCGCGTTACATTGAGGCGCACGTTTTGGGTGAAGCGGGTGCCCGCTCGTCGACCGTTCGCCACGGCGTGAAAGGCGCCCGTGACGGCCCGGCGCTATGTAATCAGGGAATCGCGAACGCATCCAGGAGCCATGCAGCGTTTCATCGTCGCCTGTCGTCTGTTTTGGTACGCGCTATTCGGCGCGCCGTCAGCGGAGAGCGCGGAACGGTTGCTCCTGCCGCAAACGCCGGAACCTCCAGCGCCCGAAGATAAGCCCTCCGCTCCACCGAAGCCTGCCGCCTCGAAGCGAAGCGAAGCGTTGACGCTGCTGGCGGCGCTGCAACGGGAGGCCCGTTTCGTCGATTTCGTCATGGAGTCCCTGGACGCCTACAGCGACGAACAGATTGGCGCCGCGGCGCGGGACGTGCATCGTGGCTGCCGCACGGTTTTGCAGCGGATGTTCGACGTGCAGCCGGTCCGTGAGGAGCCCGAAGGCACGTCCATCAAAGTGCCCGCCGGGTTCGATCAGGGGCTGGTCCGCCTCAGCGGACAAGTGGCCGGCGAACCTCCCTTCCGTGGTTCGCTGCAACACGCCGGTTGGAAGGCCGGAAAGTGCGAACTGCCCACCTGGACCGGCGAACCGCATGTCCAGACGGTGATCGCTCCCGCGGAAGTGGAAGTCACCTAATCGCTTCGCCTGAGCTTTGCTGCTTTCGCTGGAAAAGGAAACGCCATGCCTTCCGGCTATGTGGTCGGCATCGATTTGGGAACCACGAACTCGACGGTGGCCTATGCGCCGCTGGGAGAGGAGACTCCCACCGTCGAATTGCTGCCGATTCCGCAACTGATCGACGCGGACACGATCGAAGCCCGGCCGCAACTCCCTTCTTTCTTATACATCGCGGAAAACGATCCCTCAGCGCCTCATGTCGATCTTCCTTGGGAAGCGGACGCGAAGTTCATCGTCGGTGAATATGCCCGGGGCAGGGCGGCGGAAGCTCCGATGCGCGTCGTGGCGGCAGCCAAGTCCTGGCTTTGCTATTCCCGAGTCGACCGGCACGCGGTGATTCTTCCCTGGGGCGCGCCCTCCGAAGTGCCCCAAGTCTCTCCGGTGAAGGCTTCGCAACTTTTTCTGGCGCACTTGGCGGGAGCCTGGAATGCCCATTTCCCGGAGCACCCGCTGGCCGAGCAAAAAATCGTGCTCACCGTCCCCGCGTCCTTCGATGCCAGTGCCCGCGAATTGACGCGCGAAGCGGCCCATCAGGCCGGTTTGCCACAGGACCTCATCCTGCTAGAAGAACCTCAAGCCGCCGTGTATGCCTGGGTCGCGGACCGGGGAGACGGCTGGCGGCGGATGTTCAAAGTCGGAGACCAGGTGCTGGTGATGGATGTCGGTGGCGGTACCACCGATTTCACCGTGATCCGCGCCGTCGATCGAGACGGCGAACTCGAACTCGAACGCGTGGCGGTGGGAAACCACATCCTGGCCGGCGGCGACAACATGGACCTGGCGCTCGCGCACCTCGCGGCGGGTCAATTCCAGCAAGAAGGGCATAACCTCGACGCTTGGCAATCGGTTTCACTGTGGCATGCCTGTCGGGCCGCGAAAGAAACCATCTTCGGCCCCAAGCCGCCCAAACAATATCCGCTATCTATTTTAGGACGCGGCAAGAAGCTGATCGGCGGGACGGTCTCCACAAAGCTGGATGCGGCCACTGCGGCGAAAACCTTGCTCGAAGGTTTCTTTCCCCTCTCCGGAATCGAGAAACGCCCCGTGGCCAATCGGGCTTCGGGCTTTCGCGAAATCGGCTTGCCCTTTGAGTCCGATCCAGTGATCACGCACCATGCCGCCGCCTTCCTGGCAGCACACGGCGATGGTCCGGACGAGCCGCTGCGTCCCACGCATATCCTGTTCAATGGCGGTGTGTTCAAGGCCACGGCATTTCGGGAGCGGTTAGGTGAGGTGCTGGCAAATTGGTTTCCCGAACAGGCCCCTGCCGAGCTAGAGGGGAACGAGGACTTGGACTTCGCCGTGGCCCGGGGTGCCGCCTTTTACGGTCTCGCCAAGGAAGGCCGGGGAGTGCGCATTCGCGGCGGGACCGCCCGTTCCTATTACATCGGCATCGAAACGGCGGGGCTGGCCATTCCCGGTGTGCCGCGGCCGTTGCGGGCTCTGTGCGTGGTCCCCTTCGGCATGGAGGAAGGCACGGATTGCGAAGTGCCGGGAGAGCCTTTGGCGTTGGTGGTGGGAGAACCGGCCCATTTTCGGTTCTTTGGTTCCGTGGTCCGCAAAAAAGACGTACCTGGCACCATCCTCGACCGCTGGGATGAAGACGAACTGACGGAGACCGATTCCCTGGAAACGACCCTGGAAGCGACCCTGGACATGGAGGAGAACCTCACGCCGGTTCGTTTCCGATCGCATGTCACCGAGTTGGGTGTGCTGGAGTTACGCTGCGACAGCACACGGCATCCGGAAAGTTGGAAGCTGGAATTCCACGTCCGCCAAGATGCGGAGGAGACCTAACGCGATCGGCGTTTCTGTCGATCGAAGTTTGCCGCTGTCGCTCCGCCCAAGACCCTTTGGCCATGTCCTCGCCGCACGACGCTTCCGAATCCGCTAGCCGCTACGTGGTGGGCATCGACCTGGGAACCACGAACTCCGCGGTCGCGTATGTCGATACGCGGCAAGACACGCGGAAGATCGAGGTGTTCCCCATTGCCCAAATCACGGATGCCGGGGAGTGGGAAGAGCGGGACACGCTCTCCTCTTGCCACTATGAACCAGCGGAGGCGGAGCTTGCCTCGAACGCCCTGCGGCTCCCCTGGCAGGAGACGGATCCCGGCTATTCGGTGGGAGCGTTCGCCCGCTTTCGCGGCGATGCCGTGCCTGACCGGTTGATCGCTTCGGCGAAATCCTGGCTCTGCCATGGCGGCGTGGACCGCACCGCCCCGCTGCTTCCCTGGCAGGGTGCCCCCGATGCGGCGCGGCTGTCCCCCGTCGAGGCGAGCGGACGTATCCTGAGGCAGATGCGCGAAGCTTGGGATTTTCGGCATGCCGACGCGCCGCTGGCCGAGCAGGATGTCGTGCTGACTTTGCCCGCCTCATTTGATGAAGTGGCCCGCGAACTGACCGTCCGGGCAGCGAAACAAGCGGGATTGCCCCGCGTGAGCCTGGTCGAGGAACCGCAGGCCGCATTTTATGCCTGGCTAGATCGCCAGGGAGCCGATTGGGAACAGGCCGTCCAGCCGGGGGAAACGATCCTGGTCTGCGACATCGGCGGCGGAACCACCGATTTCACCCTGATTTTCGTGAAGCCCAGCGAATCGGCCGAGGGAAAAATACATTTCCAGCGCATCGCCGTGGGGCCGCATCTGATTTTGGGAGGGGACAATCTGGATCTGGCGCTGGCCCGCTACGTGGAACCCCGGCTCGCTGTGGGAGGGCAGCTTTCGCCCAGACAGTGGGGAACGTTGGTGCACGCCTGCCGCCGCGCCAAGGAACTGGCCCTGGGAGCGTCGCCGCCGGACGACGTCACGATCACGCTTCCCGGAGCGAGTTCCCGCATCGTGGGGGGGAGCCGTAGCGTCACCCTGCCTGTGACGGAGATCCGCGAACTGTTGTTGGAAGGCTTCCTGCCCCATGTGGATCTCGACGCGCGGCCCGCGCAAAGCGCTTCCGGATTTCGCGAATTCGGCTTGCCCTACGCTCCCGACGCAGGCATGACCCGGTACTTGGCCGCGTTTTTGCGGCAATCTCATGCGGCCTTGCCGAACCCAGAACTTTCCGAGCACGACTCGGCAGTCCGACCGGACCATATCCTTTTCAACGGCGGGTTCTTCGCTTCCCCCGTGCTCCGTTCCCGTTTAGTGGAGGCCGTCTCGGCCTGGTTCGGTTCGGATGACGTGCCGCAAACTTGGACTCCCCAGGTGCTGGAGAATGAACGCCTGGATCTCGCCGTGGCGCGTGGCGCGGCCTACTTTGGGATGGCGCGGCGCGGAACGGGGATCAAGATCCAGGCCGGGCTGGCCCGCTCGTATTACGTCGGCGTGAGCCATGCCGAGGGCCAATCCGCGGTCTGCCTGCTGCCGCATGGGACGGAAACCGAGCAGCCCGTGGAAATCGAGCGTCCCCTGTTTCAAGTGCGGATCCGCGAACCGGTCGAGTTTCCCCTTTATCATTCGAGCACGCGGCTGACCGACCAGCCGGGCAACGTTGTGCCGGTGGACCAGGAGACTTTCACTCCGCTCCCGCCGATACGTACGGTGCTGCAAGCGGGACGCAAAACGGCCGGCGCGGAAAGTGTGCCCGTGCGGCTGTTTGGCCGGTTGACCGAAATCGGTACGTTGGAATTTGGCTGCCGAGAAGCCAAAGGTTCGCGGCAGTGGCAGCTCCAATTCGATGTCCGCGCGGCAACGGAAACGGACCAAACCGGACACGTGGGAACCGGCGAGGCGAGCGGCTTTCTCGAACAGGATACGGTCGCCGCCTGCTTGGAAATCATCGCGCAATGGTTCGGGGACCAGAGCAAGCCTGCGGTGGGAGATCCAGCGCCTTCGAAACTGCTGCCCGCGCTGGAGCAAGCCAGTCAGATGCGGCGCGGTGCGTGGCCCGTCTCCCTGTTGCGAACGATCGCCGATGGCTTGATGCGGTATCACGAGGGACGAAAAAAGAGTGCCCAACATGAATCCCGCTGGCTCTATCTGTTGGGATACTGCCTGCGGCCTGGCTTCGGTTTTGCCGCCGATGATTGGCGTGTGGACCGGGTCTGGCGGTATTTCCAGAACGAAAAACTGCGTTTCCCTTCGCCGGCCAGCCGCATCGATTCGTTGATTTTGTGGCGCCGCGTCGCCGCCGGACTCACCGCCGGCCAGCAGTCCGCTTTGGCGAATCCTTTACTCTCCGGGATCGCGGGGCACATCGGAAAAAAAGCTAGCCGTAAGGGACGCGGTTCGGGCGCGCATGAATCGGCCGAAATCCTGCGGTTGGTCGGCTCCTTGGAACTCCTTCCCGTGCAGCGGAAGATCGAGGTAGCCCAGGTGTTGCTCAAGCGGCTGCCTCGGGAAGAAAACGCGGCCCTGCGGGGCGCGGCGATTTGGTCGCTGGGCCGACTCGGTTCCCGCGTCCCCTTGCATGGCCCGCTGAACGCGGTCGTACCGATCGAGGAAGCGGAAACGTGGATTCGCGGATTGATGCACGTTGCCTCTCCTCCCGCCATGGTCAACTTGGCCTTGATGCAGTTGGCCCGGCGGACGGACGACCGGTTTCGCGACATCGATCCGGGGCTGCGTGAGGAGGTGGAAGCCTGGCTGGAAACCGCGCACGCTCCCCCGCATTACCGCGCCGTGGTGGAGGAATATGCCCCCCTGGAGAGCGAAGAACAAGACGAGGTATTCGGCGAGTCCCTGCCGCCCGGTTTGTGCTTGGCCTGACAGATGAGATGGCCCGTGATGACGGGATCATTCGATTCGCTGCCACTCGTCGAGCAATTGCCGCAACTGCTGCTGCACGAGCGGGGACTGCATCACCAGCAACCGCTGGCCTTCCGCATCGTGCCACCAGCCCCTCGACAGGCTCGCCTCCTCCCCCAATCGCCGCGTCAACTCCTCCATGATCGCCCGAGGTTGGGCTCGAGCGGAAGGCAAGTCCGATAGTGGATAGCACTGGAAAACTCGCCAATTGGCCGCACCTTCCCGGGTTGTGATCCAAACGGTATTCGCGTCGATCCGGACATGGCACCCGTTCCAGCGCGCGCACAGGCGATCCAGCCACTCCTGTGGCAACACGTCGTTCCCTCGCGCGGTGACCGAAGCGTCGTAGCGAATCCCGGCCATCGCCAGGGAGTTCCAATCGACCATCACCGTCAGGCCGGTGGCACGGGAAAATTCCTCAAATACGGTTGGTAGCGGCGTGGGGCGGGGAAAGTTGAGCGTGATCCGCCGCTCATCCGACGTGCGCTGATCGATTTCCGGTGGGTGCGGCGAATCTTCCGGAGAACTCACCAGACACCGTGCCAGGTCGCGCATTAACTGGCGAACCTGACAATGTCCCGCTGCATGGTGCGTGACGTCCAAGTGACTCGAATCCAGCATGAAACGCGGCCCGGATGTGGGAGCCGCTTCCGCGAATTCCGGCAGTAGCGCGCGAAGCACGTCGGAGAGGGTCTCGTCGTCCCAATAGGCGCTGACTTCAGGCGGAATGGGATGCATTACGGTCCGGACGGTTTCGTCTCGACACTCGGGGACGAAGAGGTTGACGCAATAGTCCGTGATTTCAAAGCTCAGCCCGCGCGGCGCGAGAATGGTTTGCAACACTTGGCCGATCGATTTGTCCGACAGATCGAGCGAAACTTCTTCGCGGGAATCGCCTTGCCATGCAGCGTCCGCGGAATAGCCCATGCCCACATGCGCGATCCGCTCCAAGTCCTGAATGACTTGTGTCCACGGGAGGTCGGCGGCCCGCAACCCCAACAGTGGCGTGTCCAGCCGCGCGGCGACATCGACTGGTTCCAAGTGGACGATTTCCACCTCCGGTTCCTCGTTTGTCACGGAGTCTTCACCTGACTCTGGTTCCGTGGGTGCGTCTTCACCTGCCTCAGGGGCGGCGGTCCCTTCACCCGTGGAACCGGCTTCCAAATTCGTGGGAGTTTCTTCCGTCGGGGAATGGCTGGCATTCTCGGAGATAGGATCGGATTCCGCGACTGCTTCGGGTACTGGCGACGACGTGGTTTGCTCCACTTCATTTCCATTCGTAGAGCCCGTCGAACCATCGGTGGTTGGATTTGCTGGCGGTTCTTCACCATCGTCACGGGAAGCAGGTTCGTTGCCGGTATTCTCCGCGGCGGGCTCGGCGAGTCGGGCCGCGTTGTCCGGCTCCCGCCGCCACATCCAATCCATCAGTGCCAGGCTGCCACCGGCTACCACGATGGCCAGCATGGTCAGCCGCAGCCGATTCCGCCAAGAACGTTCCTGCGGCGCTTCCCAGACCGGTCCGTCGGCCGTCTCTTCCAGCGGCGTATGCCCATGGACAGATTCCTTGACGGATGCGGTCGTGGGTGAATCAGAATCGGAAGGTGTTTGAGACGCGGTCTGTTCGGCCTCATTGGTCGAAGACTTCTCGCCCGGAGCCTCGGAGGCTGGCTCGGCTTCGTCGTCATGCCATCCTTCTGGCGGGACGACATGCACCATGCTGCCGCAGCGTGGACATTGCAGCACCGCGCCAATCGCCGCGCGGCGACGGACCTTCAACTTGGCCTGGCAGGAAATGCATTCAATGGTGAAGAGTGCCATGGGTCCTACTTCGTTGTGCCAGCGGCGATTCACTCAGGTAACCTGGACGCCGCGCGGTCCTCTTACTCCAGGATCGTCTCTTGGCCCCTTTCGGCCGCCTGGCGTGTGGTGACCACGATCCCCGGCGCGTCACTCTCGCCATCTCCGGATGCCGCGATGGCGACCAACCGCTCCGCGGCATCGGCATGACTCAAGATTTCCAGCAGCACGCTTTTCGCGGGCGCGTCCCGCGCGTCCAAGGCGAACATATGGTTCTTCGTGATGCCCACCTGAGCAAGGTCGGATCCCTTGATCCGCACTTGCAGCCCGGAGACCTCCGTGAATTGTTGCAATGCGGTTTCCAAGGTTTCGCGGGGAAAGCTGAGCGTCATCCGCTGAGCGAGTATCTCTTCCAGTGAACGCGTGGGATCTGGGACGCGGCCAGGATCCGGTCGGCTGGCGGAATTGCCTTCCTGCCGGGCCAAATAGAGACCGCTTCCCAGCAGCAGATTATGCGCCGCCGGCGGTGGCAGATAAGCACGTAACATGATTCTCTGGTCGGTGGCGCGGGCACGAGACTGCTCGGAAAGCACTCGTACCATGTCGGGAAATCGCCGTAGCAAGGGGGCGCCCGGCTCCGCATCCTCCACGTTGGCGAGTTGGCTTGCCAGTTGGCCGGAGGCGCTGGACAGTCGCGCAAGAATTTCCTGCCGCACCGCTTCCGCGTACTGATGGCTTGCGGGAATGAACTGTAGTTCCAAGAAAAGACTTTGGTCGAGATGCGCGCTGACCGCCATGGCCGGAACTTCCGCGGGCAAGAAGGATTCGAGAATCTGATGGATTCTTCCCAGCGCTCCGGACAACATTTCGCGACCGTGGCTGCTGAGAAAATCCGGTGCAAGCAGCAAGGTGACTTGGCGGCGGGAATCGGTGGCCGCCAGAAGCTGCTGCATTTGACGTCGCAAGCGGGGCGCGGATTCCGTCTGGATAATTTCGTTGATTCGCTCCGCACTTCCCCAAACCAGCAACTTCCCTTCTTCGCGGGGAGGAAAGTGGAAACGCCATTCCTCCGATCCCGAATGGTCTCGCCGCGCTTCCACCGCATTTTCGTTGGGCAGCGGCACCTCCTTCGGCCAACTCCCGTCGTCACGACGTACCCGCAGCGTGATTTCCGGGAGACCCGTCTCCGTGGGATATAGGGAGACGAGCAAGTGGTCGATTTCTTCCAAGGGCCCGAACAAGGGCTTGAGCACGGCTGGCACGTCCCACCCGCACCAGGCGAGGGCCTGCAACAACCGCCAGCCCTCTTCGGTTGCGAGCATATCCCGAGGTCGCCAGGCCAGGATCAACGCCGCTCCGGGCGCCACGTACGCCAAGGACAGCGGTTCGCCGTTCGTCGGCGATGGCCAGAACGAATGCTCGTCGTCGTCAACGGACTGTGGATTTCGTGGAGGATTCTCCGCTGGATTTCCCTGATTTCGAATGATCCGATTTGGCGGCGTTTGGGTGACCCGCGAGTTTCCTTGCCCTGGTACGGCGGAACCGAACTGTTCGGGAAGCGTGTTTGGAGTGAGCTTCGGCCAGACCAAGAGGAAGCATAGGAGCGCGACGGCCAACGTGCCTGCCGGCCAGGCCAGCAGTTTGGCGCGATTCCGCGTTTTGTCTTCCTCTGCCGAGTGAGAGTTTTCCAGAGATAACTCGACCGGCAGGGTTTCTTCCAACTCCACGTCGGACCGGGGCGCCTCCTGACGTTCCTTCAGCCAGCCTTCAAACAGGACTTGGTTTGGGGATAGCGGCGCCGGCGGAGGATGCGAGGGAGTGCCCGCGATGGGAGACAGGACGTCCGCCAAATAGGCCGCGTTGAATAGCCTTCCGTGCCACGTCGGATCGGCGGCGTGGCTCAAGAGTTGCGTGATCTCCACAGGCAGATCATCACGGCGGTGGAGCCGCTCCGCGTGGGTCGCCATGACTTTTTCCGCTGATGCGTTGTTTTTCGGGGTGCCCGTTTTTCCATGGAGCAATCGCACCAGCAAGCCATAGGCTTGGAGTACATCCCACTGGCGGGGATCTTCCAGTCCAGGCAAGGTTTCTGTCGCTGAAGATGATGCCCGTGATCCGCCGGACGACCCATGCCCGGCCTCGGAGGTTGGCGCGAGAATCGGTGCCTCGAGCCAGGGGCCGGCCAGCAACTTCACCTGCCCGGACGTGGACAGCCAAACGTGACGTGCGAGGAGGTCGCCGTGAGCTATTCCGTGCTCGTGCAGATAGCTCAAGGCCCGCGCGACGTGCGAGACGATTTCGCACGCGGAGGCCACCGCCAAAGTGCCGCTGTCCCCGAGATGCTCCGCCAGCGACTCGCCCCAGAGATCTTCAAATACGAAAACACGACGGTCCGAATTCCAAAAAGATGCGTAGTACCGCGCGACGTGCGGATGCACGATCGCTTCCCACGAATGGAGACCTTGCTCCCCGGGAGCGAAACGTCCTCCGATCGATTCCGCGGGAGTCTCGATCCGGAGCAGCACAGGATGGCTCGTAGGCTGATGCGTGCCCCGGAAGTAGCCCCGCAAGCGTCCTTCGGCGATCTGGTCGTGGGCCGCATAATGCCCAAGAATAATCGACTCCACGCGTCCGGCCAGCAGTTCCCGCGCTTGAAAGGGGCTAAGCATCCCTTTCTTCACCAGCCAGCGGGCGGACATTTTGGCATCCGGGGGAGACGCATGCTGCCGAAGAGCCCAGAGCGCCGCGCGTTGACGTTCACATTGGGTCGGCGTGAGCAGTTGGCTCTCCCGCACGCGGTCCCAAAAATCGTCGACGGAACAGCCCATTATGTCTCGCGATAAAAAATCGTTTCCCAAGTCCAGAGATCGCGACGCCACCCGCGTCCCCGCAATCGTCTTGGGCTTTGGCAATCCCCCAGCATTCATTGTAAACGGCAGGGCAAGTTTCAGGCACGATCCGGGAAATCGATTTGACGGCCGGTGGCATTGCTCAAAGAGCTATCGTGCCACACTGCGTGGCCAACGGCATGGCGACGCGAGTCACGATTTGGCGATTCACGGGCGGTTTGAAACTCAGCTTGGGGATTTTGCGGATCTTCGCGAAGATGCATTTCAATGGACCGCTGCCTCTGAATCCGCATGATCGTTTGGACCAATTCAAGTGATCCAGTCAGCATGGTTTGGCCGGCTCAAGCGAACAAAATCCTGTCGAAACGGGCGTGAGGAATTCCACGGCAGTCCCGCAGGAAGCGAACAACCTATTTTCCATTATGTGGGACCAATGGGGTCGGACGGCACGGCGCGTTCCGTTTTGAGAAAAAAATCGAATAAGCCGCCACCGCATGAAAAGTTGACCCAAATTCCACACACGGATAGATTGATTTTGGGCCTTCGCGTGTTTTGAAGGACTTATTGATGGCTGTATAGCTAATGTCTCCCACGACACCAGTGGCTTTGCCCTAGTTTTCCGGGCTTCCGCTGGTCGCCCTCGGGGACATTGGCAACGCAGGCGTCAGTAGCGTTGGCCGTGGCCCCGGAGTTTCCAGGGATCGAATGGGTGTGACAGGCGAGATCAGGACCGTGCCATGTCTCTGGGGCTGAAATATTTCAAGCGGTTTCGCATGGAGATTCCGCTTGCGGGCGTGGAAATCACAACGCCGATTCTGGAGGCATTTCGCCTCATTCCCTGGGATCTTTCTCTTCTGGAGATTCATGCCCGCACGAAATATCTCAGCTTTCGTGGCGAGATCGACGCGGATGTCTTTCCTTGTCTCGGTGACTATCACGGCTGCCTGCGACTGATGGAGGACATTTCGCGCAAGCCCGGCTTTCTCCCCGAGGCAACCTGGCTGATTGGCCGGGAGGAGCCTCAAGGGTACGTCTATTGTGGAACGATCCAAGGCATTCGCGACAAGCAGGGTTATGGCGCGGTGCAAAACCTCGGCATCCGTGGAGAATTCCGTGGGTTGGGGCTGGGAACCTGCCTGCTGCTTCAGGCATTACGCGGGTTCCAATACCAGGGCCTGCATTCAGCTTATCTGGAAGTGACGGCGAAAAACCGGCACGCCGTGCGGCTCTATCAACGGCTCGGTTTTGAAAAGGTCAAGACGTTGTACAAGGTTGCCGAGCCGGTCGCGGAGATGGCCCTGCCCATGTGACGCGCCGTCCAGTCATCTCACGGCACTCGACTTTGTCTGGTATACCGGTTCGATTTTTTCTTCAGGCGAGCCGCGGTTTACGACCAATGAGTTGGAAAGCCGATTTCGGATATTCGCCATAAAACCGCTTGATGAAATTTCGATGCCACTGGCTCGGCTTGTGCGGTTCCCAGCCCAAACGCTTCAGCAGACGATCGGAGATGCGGGCATTGGACACGTCGCAGAGCAGCGCATCACTCCCTTTGACACGGGCGATGTAATCCAGGACTCGCAACGCTCCGCGAAACATGGCGTAGCTTGTCCCCTGGGAGGTGACGATGTAACGCAAAGCCAAGAAGTTGTCGAATCCCCACGGCTGATTGTAGTACAACCAACAGGCGTCTCCCGCACAGTTTTCATGGTGGCGGTTTCCCCACCAGACATCCGCGAGTGTGGCGATTTTTGGATAGGGCCGCAGCAATACGGAATCAAACGCCTCATGCCGCATACGGATCACGCCGTAACGGCGCGCCCGCAGTCGCTGTTGGCCAGTTTCCAGATCACGAATCGTTTCATACAGCGGCATCTGGCATTACCGTGTCATTACGAGGTGGGCAGTACGTCTTGGGGGGTCGAGATCAGCGCGATGCGCTCCCTGTATATAGCACGTACTGCACACCGTGGCGTCGCGATCCGCCTCAACGTGAACCACGAGCCTTGGCAGCCAGGCGAAACGCGCCTAGCAATACGGCCATCAACACGAAACAAACCAGCAGCGCGACCGGTACAAGCCAGGGAATGCTAAACACCGGCCAAAGTTGCATCCACATCGATCCCCAGCGGAAGATCACGAAGAGCGCCGCCAGCGAGAGGAACGGCCCGAAGTAGATCTCATTCTCTCGGTGCAGGAGCCATTGCACCGCGCACACGAGGAGCGCCGCGAAGGGAGAGAGAAAAAAGACGGCCAAGGAAGCTTGCCAGCCGAGAAACGCGCCGATCATGGCCATGAGGGTGACGTCTCCAAATCCCATGGCCTCTTTCCGCAGCACGGCGGCACCGATCAGGCGGATCATCCAAATCAATCCGCCTCCCCCCAGCATTCCCACGAGCGACGTGAAGAGCCCCTCCCACATGAAGCCGCCGCGCCACCAGGCGAGTCCAATCGCGACGCTGCCGCAAACAGCGAGAATGGCCATGAACCAGGTAAAAGGATCGCGGAGCAGGCGCGCCACGAAGATCCGTGCGGCAACGGAAAAGCCCCGCCGCGTTTTCCAAACCCGGGGCGAGAGAGCGAAACACCAGCCCACGAAAATCAACACTCCCACCGCCAGCCCCGGCGGATGCTCGAACCCGGGAAACACCTCGGAAATCGGCAAGGTCGACGTGCAACGTAGGAAGTCGATCACGGCTTGGTCTGTGTCGGGGTCGATGCCGCCGGCGGGGAGCAGCGACCAGGGATAGAACGCCGCGAAAAGCAGACCGAGCAGCGTACCAGGTATCGTGATCTGATCTGGAATGTAACGTTCATCGACATCAATGAATGACGCCACGCTCAGCAATGTGATCAACACGGTTTGGCTGAAAAATTGGACATGCGCGATCACCAGCGGCGAAGGATGGCCCGCAGGGACCGGTTCCACGACTCGCAGCAGCGGCACGATCGTCCACCATTTTTCTTCCCACCCTCGAATTTCAAAGACATAGAGCGCCGCGAAGAGCGTGCCCAGCGCCAGTTCGATCAGCATGGGCCGCACCCAAAATGCCTTCCCATGAACCGGGCTTTCCTGCCGCAAGCCCCACCAGCCAACCAAGGGTATGCGGCTCCACCAGGGCCTCGACGGCATGCCAGGCGGTGTCCTACCAGACCAAGGACTGATCAGTCGCGGTTGCCAGGCGAAACGATAGATCCCCCAGTTGGCGAAGGCACCACACGCCAATCCCCAGAGAAAAGCCAAGCAGAGGCGGCCTTCCCAGGGAATTTGCAGGAATCCATCCACGAACGTTTCCATCAAGAACGATTACCTACGCAGAAGGGAGATTGAGTTGCTTCAAGATCACCGTGGCGAGTTCCTCGGGCGAAACATCCTCGGTGGAAAGCTCCAGGTCGGCACACTCTTGGTACCAGGTCCGCCGATGTTTCAGCCCCTGCACGATTTCCTCCAAAGCCGACAGGTCCGTGAGGCGCGGCCGGCGGGACGAGGTAGTTCCATCGCTACGCAATCGGTCATTGATGGCTTCCGGGCTGGCCTGCAGCCACACCACCGGTCCGGCCGACCGCAGTTGCGTGCGGTTCTCCTCGCGGATCACGGCCCCTCCTCCCGTGGCCACGATGGTACGGCTGCGGCGGACCAGATCGGCGATTGCTTTCGCTTCCAGATCGCGGAAGGCCGGTTCTCCGTCCTCCTGGAAAATTTGGGCGATGGACTTGCCGGCACGCTGCTCGATTTCGCGGTCCGAGTCGCGCCACTCCCACCCCAGGCGTTGAGCCAAAATTTGGGCCAGAGTCGTCTTGCCCGTGCCGCGATAGCCGATGAGAATCAAATTCATGCCACCGTGAGGGTTTGACACGCGCCGCTTCTCCGATTTGGGGGAACCTTCCGCGATCGCATCCTCCTTGCTCCCCACCCTGTTTTTTGGAGTCTTAAAATTTGGCCGCTCCGGTCGCTCGCTTGAGCGTTTCCCGCATCAATTTGGCCGGCGGTTCGTGCTCGGTGAACAATTCGAACTGCAACGCCGCCTGGCGGACGAACATCTCGACTCCCGTAATGACCTTACATGACTGGGCACGTGCCTCTTTCACCAGGAGAGTGTGTTCGGGGTTGTACACGGTGTCGAAGACGATCATGGACTCCTGCAGATGGGACTTGTCGAACGGCGTTTCGTCGACATGAGGATGCATGCCGACGGGCGTGCAGTTCACCAAGACGTGCGGACGGAGCGAATGCCGGTTATCCCAATCAATCGTCTGGCAGCCAATGCGTGCCGCGAGGCTATTGGCGCGTTCCCGGGTTCTGCCGGAAACATGCACCTTCATCTCCCGCCGCAGCAGTCCGAAAGCAATCGCCTTGGCCGCGCCGCCGGCCCCCAACACGAGGGCCTTCTTCCCAGCCAGGTATTCTTTCTTTAAGCCTTCTTGGCGGAGCAGGGCTTCGAGGCTGTCCATCGCGGCGCGATAGTCGGTGTTATATCCAAACAGGCCATCCTCTTGGAACAGGATCGTGTTGGCGGCCCCGATTCCCTTGACGGCTTTATCCATCTTCTTGAGCCGGGGCACGACCGCCTCTTTGTGGGGGATGGTCACGCTCAGCCCGCGGACGCCCAGCGCTGGGGCCTCATCGAGAAAGGTGTCCAAATCCTCGGCGGGCACGCGAAAGGGGACGTACACGCAGTCCAAGTCCGCGTCTTGGAAGGCCGCGTTGTGCAACAGCGGGCTGAGGCTGTGTCCAATCGGGTCCGCCACGACGCCGTAGACCTGCGTGGAGGGCGTGATCTGGTGGTAACGATAGATTCGAAACATCTGCTCGTAACTGAGCTGTCCCGGTGCCAAGGACCGTTCCTGATGAAACGTGGCATAGGTTAAGGGAGCACCGAACTTCCCCGCCAAAATCCGCGACGGAGTGCCCATGTCTCCCATGCAAATCGCCACGGTCGGTATTTTGCTGTTCTCAATCAGACGCAGCATCCGCACGTTGTCATGCGGCGAGTTGGCCAGCGTGGCCAATTTCACGATGTCCGCGTCGAGGCTAGCCAGCCGGGCATGGATTTCTTCCAAATTTTCCGGCGTCTTGCGAAAGTCATGCAGACTGATGATCCGCTTGGTCGCGCCGTAGCGCGGAATCTGTGAGGCAATATCCTCTTCCAAATCGATGTATTCCACCCCGGCGGCGATGGCGGCCCGCAGCAACAACAGCCGGGACGGTTCGTCCCCGGTCCATTTGCCACCGTCCCGAGCCCGCCGGCAAGTGACCACCACCGGTCCTGGCCGATCAGGAAGTATTCGCGGGAGTTTGACTTCGCCGTTGATGTAGTCGAGACGCAATTCGACTAAAGGGGCACCCTGCTCGACAAGATGCCGATGTTCCGCCGCGACGTGCTTGTGCCTCCCTCGGCCCACGCTCACACAAATCATCGAGATACCCTGGGGTGCGTGCTCGTTGAAAAGACGGAGACCATCTTCCCGCCACTCGACGGAGACAGGGAGCGACCGCATGGTACCCGAATGGGAAAATCGGCAACTTCCCCGAGAGCGGGCCTCCGCCATACCTGCGCGGTCATGTTCGCCCGAATTGCCGGTCTAGCGCTTCCCGGGTGAACACCAGGGAAGTGGGCCGGCCATGGGGACAATGGTGAGTGTAACGGTTCGCATGCCGCTGCTCCAGTAACGCGGCGATCTCCTCGTCCTCCAAGGGATCTCCCGCCTTGACCGCCGCCTTGCAGGCCATCAGGTGCAAGATGTGGTCGATGATTTCCGACGCGTCCGGACTTCTGCCTCGGGTGGCGAGAAAGTCGATCACGTCCCGGAGCAGCTTGGCCGGATCCGCGCGGTCCAAGATGGCCGGGTAGCCCCGCAACAACAGCGACGTACCACCAAATCCCTCGACCTCCAAGCCGACTTCGCGCAACCGCGAACCGGCCCGTTCCACGGCCGCGTATTCCTCCGCCGTCACGTCCAGGGAGAGCGGCACCAAAAGCCGCTGGACGTCGAGTTGTTCGGTCTCGATCCGCAGCCGCAATTGCTCATAGAGGATTCGCTCGTGCAAGGCGTGTTGGTCAATGATCTCGATGCCGCTGTCGTTCTCACAGACGAGGTATCGGTTGTGCATCTGCAGCGCGCCTCGGCCCCCCAGGGCATCGCCTGGCTCGCTCATGGGCCGGGCGGCTGGCGGTGAAGTCGCAGGCACCGTCGGCTCATGGATGGCGGAGGCGGGTGCCGTGAATTCGCGCAGTTCCAACGGATCCGTGTGCGCGTTTCCCGATCCGCCGGACCAGGAAGGAACCGCGGCTTCCCCGCTGGTTCCGGGATAATGCGCGACATGCTTCGCGGGATCCGAGGAAGCTGGCAGGGAGAGCTGCCCCTTGGCCCAGGCGGCCAAAGCTTGCTGGTTGTTTTCGGTGGAGGCCGCTTCCGCCAAGCCCGAGGAGTTTGCCGCCTGGGAGGGAATCCGCGCCGTGGCATTCAGATCGGCGCTTAAAAACAGCTTCCGCAGCGTGCCCAAAAGTTGTGCGTAATGCCGCCCACTGTCTTGAAACCGCACTTCGGTTTTCGTGGGATGGACGTTCACATCCACATCTTCGGGAGGCATGTCGAACCAGAGGAACGCGATCGGCTGCCGGCCGGTCATCAACAGGCCGCGATAGGCTTCTCCCAAGGCGTGCTGAAGCCCTCGGTCACGAAAGTGGCGCCCATTGAGGAAGAAATATTGCATCCGCGTGGTAGCGCGGTTTTGAACCGGTTTGGCCACGAATCCCGACAGCCGAATGGCCTCGTCCATGCTATCCACGGGAAGCAATTGTTCCACCAACTCTTGCCCGAAAAAAGCGGCGATGCGCTGCTGCCGGTCGGACGCGGGGGGCAAGTCATGCAGCAGCCGGTCGTTGTGCCGCAATGTGAAGTGAATTGTGGGCCAGGCCAAGGCGATGCGGGCGAAGGCTTCGCTGACGTGTCCCATTTCCGTCTGCGGCGTGCGCAGGAATCTCCGTCGCACCGGCGTGCTGGCGAATAGATTACGAATCTCGACCACCGTGCCCACGGGGCATGCTGCCGGTTCGTACGGATCGCGCTGACCGCAACGCACGCGCAATTCAGCGCCATGCTCGTTCCCTTGGCGGCGGCTGCGGAGGGTCAAATGGCTGATTTCCGCGATGGAGGCGAGCGCTTCCCCGCGAAATCCGAGCGTACCGACGTGAAACAGATCGTCCGCGTCTTGGATTTTGCTCGTGGCATGGCTGGTCACGGCCAATTCCAATTCATCGGGATCGATTCCGGTCCCGTCATCCGCCACGCGAATCCAATCGAGACCGCCCTTAGCGACGGAAAGGTCGATCCGCCGCGGCTGGGCATCGACGGCGTTCTCCAGCAATTCCTTAACGACACTGGCGGGACGTTCCACAACTTCTCCGGCGGCGATCTTGTTGACCACGCTCGGCGGGAGTTGGTGAATAGAGGGCATCGTGGCTCCAACCCAATCGATTTCGCTTCCATGTTCGGCCGCCCGGGGAAGAATTCGGCTGCCGGATCCTCAGGAAGCGTATTCCTTCAGTTTGCGGTATAGCGTCCGTTCCCCGATGCCCAGGATGCGTGCCGCTTCCTCGCGGTTGCCTCCGGTCACCTTCAACGTCTCCTCGATGAAATACCGCTCGATGTCCGCCAGCGGGGAACCGACCAGGGCATGCATGGCAGGCGGTCCGGCTTCCGCCTCGGATTCCGGCGAATCTCCCCAATTCACGTCGAGGTCGTCCACGTCCAGGATGCCGTCGACATCGACCACGACCATGCCTTCCACGATGTTCCGCAATTCGCGGACATTGCCCGGCCATTCGTAGGCCAACAGCTTGCGGCGTGCCGCGGGCGACATCCCCTTGACCGTCTTGTGGTGCCGCTTGGCGAATTGTTTCATGAAATGCTCGATCAGCAGCGGGATATCTTCATGCCGCTCCGCGAGCGTGGGGAGCATGATCGTGACCACCTTCAAGCGGTGGTACAGATCGCCGCGAAACGTGCTGTCGGAGATCGCCTGGTCGAGCTGGCGATTCGTGGCGGAGAGAATCCGCACATTCACCTTGATCGGTTCATTCGATCCAACCCGCGTGATTTCGCCACTCTCCAAAACGCGGAGCAGTTTGATCTGCGTGGGCATGGGCATGTCGCCCACTTCATCCAAGAAGAGTGTCCCCTGATGGGCATACTCGAATTTGCCCACGCGGTCATTCGAGGCGTCGGTGAAGGCCCCTTTGATATGCCCGAACAGCTCGCTCTCCAAGATGTTTTCGCTGAGTGCCGCGCAGTTCAGCGCCACGAACCGCTTGTTCTTGCGGGGCGAATTCTGGTGGATGGCCTGGGCCACCAATTCCTTGCCTGTCCCTGTCGCGCCTTGGATCAGGACCGTGGCGTCGGTGGGGGCGATGCGTTTGAGCCGCTCGACGACGTCATGCATCTTCCCGCTAATGCCGATCACGCCCTCGAAGCCGAATTTTTCGTCCAGCCGCCGCCGCAATTCGACGTTCGCCTGACGTAGCCGCAGGTTTTCCGCGGCCTTTTGCGTGACCGTGCGGACCTGGTTCAGATCCAGCGGCTTGAGCAGGTAATTGAACGCCCCCTGCTGCATGGCCTGCACCGCCGAGGGGATTGTGCCGTGTCCCGTGACCAGGATCACCTCTCCCTCGGGGTTTTTGCGCTTGGCCAGCGATAAAATGCCCAGGCCATCGACCTCGTTCATCACCAAATCGGTGATCACGATGTCGTACATATCCGCTTCCACGCGCTGGGCTCCTTCGGGACCGGAAGTCGCCAGGTCGCAGACGTACCCCACGCGTTCCAGGCTTTCCGCCACGGCCCGGGCATGCGGCTCCTCGTTATCCACGATCAGAATTTTTAGGGACGCCAGGTCGAACTCGGCCTCGTCCGGAGCACTTTTTTCAGCCATAACGGGTATCATAACGTCCGGGAACTGAAGGGGACACCGCGCGGATTCCTTCTACATGGGTCTCCAGACAATGGAGCCAACTCCGTCATGAAGCATACTCACAACGTGCTAATTACTTCACCTTAAGCTCCTTTCCCACAATCACTTGCACTTCAATGACAATGGTCTTCCTCTGGTGATCGCGGGACCCGCGGCTAAAGTGAACAACGTTTCAAAAATGGACGCCTTTTTGATCGTTTCTTTCCTGAAATGAATCCGCGGTGGCGGCGGCCACGAATTGTCTGAATGATCCCGGGCCGAGCGTTTGGGCTCGGTGCCGCGAGTTTTCCCAAAGGCGAATCTCCACATTCACGGTCGTGGCGATTTTGAAGATCAACCAGCCGATGCGAATTGCCATTATTGGAGGCGGAATTTCGGGCCTGACCGCCGCCTATTATCTGTGCCGCGAACATGACGTGACTCTGTTCGAAGCGGCAGACTACGTGGGTGGGCATACCAACACGGTGGAGGTGAATCTCGACGGCGAAACACATTCCGTGGACACTGGTTTTATTGTTTACAACCGGCGAACGTATCCGCTGTTTTGCCGTCTGCTGGATGAGTTGGAGATCCCCACCCAGCCGACGTCGATGTCATTCAGCGTCCGCTGCGAAAGGACCGGATTGGAATATGCCGGCAATGGCTTGAACGGACTGTTCGCACAGCGTTCGAATATTTGGAATCGAGGTTTTCACCGGCTGCTCCGCGACATCCTCCGCTTCAGCCGTTTGGCTTCGCGCCTGCTCGAAGACCCGGATGACAACATCACCGTGGGAGAATTTTTTGCCCGCGAACATCTCTCCGAAGAGTTCCTGGCTCATTATTTTCTTCCGCTGGGTTCCGCGGTGTGGTCCTGTCCCCGAAATCGCTTCATGGATTTTCCCGTGCGGTTCGTGGCGGAATTCTATCGCCATCATGGGATGCTGAATCTACGGGACCGGCCCGCTTGGCGAGTGATCGTGGGTGGTTCGCGGAATTATGTGCGGAAACTGATTCAGCCGTTTCAAGATAAAATTCGCTTGCGCACGCCGGTCGAAAAAGTCCTTCGCACGCCGGACGGCGTCCAAATATTCTCCGAGACGTCGGGCGGCGAAAGTTTCGACCATGTGATTTTTGCCTGCCATAGCGACCAAGCGTTGCGTATCCTGGGAGGCGAGGCTTCACCCCCGGAGCGCGAGCTCTTGTCCGCATTTCCGTACGAGCGAAACGTGGCCGTGTTGCACACCGATACTTCGGTCTTGCCCCACTCCCGCCGGGCTTGGGCGAGTTGGAACTATTTCCTGCCCGAAAACGACCCCGGTAAAGCCACCGTCACTTATGACATGAACATCTTGCAGCGGCTCGACTCGCGTCACGTTTTCTGCGTCACGCTGAACGGCGAAGACCGCTTGGACCCGCGGCAAATGATCGCGCGCTTCACATACCATCATCCCGTGTTTACCACCGAGCGGTCCGCCGCGCAGGCGCGGCACGCGGAACTGATCGAGCATCGACGCACATCATACTGCGGCGCCTATTGGGGGAATGGGTTTCATGAAGATGGCGTACGAAGCGCATGGACCGTCTGCCAGGAGCTTTTGGCCTCGGATGCCACGCAACCTTCCCGAAACGACAACCACGTGCCGCACGCGAACTTCGCTGGAATGCATTCCGTGAACCGTCGAGGGTTCCGCCATGCATAGCTGTGTCTACGAAGGTTGGGTTCGTCACCGCCGTTTCGAGCCCGTAGCCCACGCCTTTCGCTACCGCGTGTGGATGGTGTATTTGGATTTGGACGAATTGCAGCAGGTGTTCCGCAAGCGGCTCCTATGGTCCACGCGCCGTTGGAACGTGGCCCATTTTCGCCGGGAGGATTACGGGCCAAATCCCCAACAGCCCCTCGGCGCGGCCATGCTCGACCTGGCTCACCGGCGATTGGGGCAACGCCCCTCCGGACCCATCCGGCTGCTCACGCAGTTGCGCATGTTCGGTTTCGTGTTCAACCCGGTTTCGTTTTATTTCATGTATGACGGACCGGAACATCTGCAAGCGGTCATCGCGGAGGTAAATAACACGCCGTGGGGCGAACGGCATCATTATCTGTTGCGGGCGGAAGATTGGAGCGGTGGCGCGGACTCCCCCGCGATCGCCAAGGAGTTTCACGTCTCTCCGTTCATGCCGATGGACGTTCGCTATCGCTGGCGAATTTCACCGCCGGACGAATCGCTGGCCATCCATATCGACAATTGGCAAGAACAGAAATTCTTCGATGTCACGCTGAATCTCCAGCGACGCCCGATCACGACCGCCAACCTCGCCCGGGTTCTGCTGCGTTATCCGTTCAGCACGTACGCCGTGGTTGCCAGGATTTATGGCCAAGCTCTCCGGTTGTGGGCGAAGGGATGCCCGTTTTTCGCTCATCCCAAGCACGCTCCAAGCCCAGCCGTGGACGACCAAGCCGAAGCATACCCGTCGGAGCCGGCTCGGGCCGGTGCCGTTACTAAGCGCACGCATCAGCATGAGGAGTGTTGAATTGGTTGTTGGCCGGTCGCAGCTCCGCCGCATCCAGGCACGGCGGGAACACCGAAACAGACCCGAATCCTTTCCTTCGCGGCTCACGTCCGCGGCTTGCCGCAAGTTGGTCTTCGCACGGTTGCAAGCACTCCGCGGCGCGCGGCTCACCGTTCAGGAAGGGGACCGTTCCCACACCTTTGGGGAGAACGGCAACGCCGAATTGCGAGCCTGCATTCGCGTGCAACACCCCCGGTTTTATCGGCGGCTCGTAGCCGGCGGAGGCTTAGGGGCCGCGCGGGCATTGATCGAAGATGACTGGACCTGCGACGACCTGACCGCTCTGGTCCGAATTTTCACGCGAAATCTGGCCACGGCGGAGGAACTTGACCGGGGCATGGCTCGGATCCGCCAATGGCTGGCGCGGCTCGTGCACGGTTGGCGGAAGAATCATCGGCGGGGTGCCCGCAAGAATATCCACGCTCACTACGACCTGGGAAACGATTTCTTTTCCCTGTTTCTCGACGACACGCTCAGCTACTCGTGTGCCTATTTCGAGCGGCCCGAGGCCACCTTGCACGAAGCCTCGGTCGCGAAGTTGGAACGTGTTTGCCATAAGCTGGAACTACGGCCCGAAGACCATTTGCTCGAAATCGGCACCGGATGGGGCGGCTTGGCGCTGCATGCCGCGCGGGAGTTCGGCTGCCGTGTCACGACCACCACGATCTCCCAGGAGCAGTTTCAATATGCCCGGCAGCGGGTGCAAGAGGCGGGCTTGGCGGACCGCGTGTCCGTGCTCAAGCAGGATTACCGTGACCTGCGAGGCCAGTTCGACAAACTCGTTTCGATCGAGATGATCGAGGCGGTCGGCCACGAATACTTCGGCACCTTCTTTCGCCGGTGCGGTGCGCTACTTAAGGCGGAGGGGACGATGCTGCTGCAATCCATCGTGATTCATGATAGCCGGTACGAAGCACACCTCCGCAGCGTCGACTTCATCCGGCACTACATTTTTCCCGGAGGGTGCCTGCCTTCGACCTCCGTGTTG
Source organism: Pirellulales bacterium (assembly GCA_028289405.1). Classification (GTDB taxonomy): domain Bacteria; phylum Planctomycetota; class Planctomycetia; order Pirellulales; family JANQPP01; genus JANQPP01. The sequence continues at coordinate 4,205 of JANQPP010000212.1, read as the reverse complement.
ACACGGACCGCCGCTGACGCGGCGGACATGCATCTCGTGCATCTGGAAAATTTGGCCGCGCACTACGCCGAAACGCTCCGCCGTTGGCGGAGCAACTTCGAGCAGCGGCTAATGGACATTCGATCGCTCGGGTTCGATGAATCCTTCATTCGCGTGTGGCGGTATTATCTCTGCTACTGCGAAGCGGTCTTTGAAGAACGCCAAGTGCAGGATGTGCAGATGGTCTTCGCCAAGCGGGGAAGCCGCGCCGATCGGCTGCCGGGCGAGCAGGTTACCCCGTCGACACGGAACCATCTCGTACATCCCCCCGCCACCACGCCCGCCTTGCACGCCCCTCAACGTGACGAATCCTCCTCGACCATGGCATGGCGGGGGACGCGCGCGTGAATCCCTGGATGATGGTCGCCTGTGGTTGGGCCTTCGCGGCTCTGATGATGGCCGTGCTCTGGCTCGTGCAGCGCCGCTATGGCGATGCGGGAATCGTCGATGTGGCCTGGGGATTGGGCGTCGGCTTGCTGGCCCTGTTTTTCGCCATCGGCAGTAGCGAGGGACTCCTCGCGCGGCGGATCGTCGTGGCGGCACTGGCGCTGATTTGGTCTTTGCGGCTCTCGGGTTACATCTTTTGGCGGCTGCTGACGATGCCGGAGGATGGCCGCTACCAAACCTTAAAATCCAATTGGGGCAGCGCCGCGCAGGCCAAGCTGTTCGGTTTCTACCAGATCCAAGCGGCGGCCAGCTTGCTCTTCGCGCTCCCCATGTTGATCGCTTCCCGGAACGCTTCCCCCTGGGGCATTGCCGATACCTTGGGCGTCATCTGGTGGCTCCTAGCTCTCTCTGGTGAAGCCATGGCCGACCGGCAACTGGCCCGCTTCCGCGCTGATCCTACCACGAAAGGTCAGGTTTGCCGCGAGGGGCTTTGGAAGTATTCGCGGCATCCAAATTACTTTTTCGAATGGCTGCATTGGTGGTCCTATTGCCTTTTCGCCGCCACGGGACCCTGGGGCTGGACCTCCATCGCCGCGCCCTTGGGCATGCTGTACCTGATCACGCGCGTGACCGGCATACCGCCCACGGAAGAGCAGGCGCTCAAATCTCGCGGCGACGCTTACCGAGAATACCAGCGCACCACCAGCGCGTTTATTCCATGGCCGCCGCAAGCGTCAGAAAGGGAAACACAATGCGCGACATGATCGCGGGCTTCATCATTGATTTGCTGGAACGGGGAGCCATTCCGGACAGCCTGGCACGCCAGATGATGCGGCGGCTGTGTGCCCAACGTGCCGCATCCCTGAACCAGCACGCCGAGTCTGGTCGGCGGCGTCTGCAGCAGTTCCTGGAGAAATTGCGCGCGGCACCGATCGCGCCGCTGCCGGAAAAGGCGAACGAACAACATTACGAATTGCCCCCGGAGTTCTTTCAGCTCATGCTGGGACCGCGGAAGAAATACAGTTGCTGTCTGTGGTCGGAGGAGGCAGATTCCCTCGCCGCCGCCGAAGACGCCGCCCTGCGGGTGACCTGCCAGCATGCCGAGTTGGAGGACGGCATGTCCGTGCTCGATCTAGGATGTGGCTGGGGTTCGCTGAGCTTGTGGATATTGGAGCATTATCCCCGCTGCCAGGTGACCGCCGTTTCCAATTCCCGCTCGCAGCGGCTATTTATCGAGAGCGAAGCCGAACGGCTCGGGGCCGCCGGGCGGCTGCATGCCATTACCGCCGACATGAACCGTTTCCAGACGCCGGCGCGGTTCGACCGCGTGCTCTCGATCGAAATGTTCGAGCATATGCGGAACTACGAACGGCTCTTCCATTCCATCGCCGGCTGGCTGCGCCCTGGCGGGAAATTGTTCGCGCACGTCTTTTGCCATCGCCAGGTTCCTTATGAATTCGAAGCCCGCGGTCCGACCAATTGGATGGCACGTTATTTCTTCACCGGCGGATTGATGCCCAGCCGAGATCTGTTTTCGCACTTTCCGGCGGACTTGCGAATTGCCCAGCAGTTGACCTGGAACGGCTCGAATTATGCCAAAACCGTGGGAGCCTGGCTCGCGAATTTGGACGCACGACGTGAGCAGGTAATGCCTATTCTGCGCACGGTGTATGGTGCCGAGGCCCGACGCTGGTTCCAGCGGTGGCGGATGTTTCTGCTCGCTGGCATGGAGTTTTTCGGCTACCGTGGCGGCGAGGAGTGGTTTGTGGAACACTATCTTCTCGAACCCAACCGGCAAGCGACGAATGGTACCTCATCCTCCGCTTCTTTCGCGGATGCGAGCGCGGCCCACGCGAAGCACTAGAGCGATCCTAAACTCCGGTAGAAATTTTCGCGTTCGGGACACGTAATTCCAGCGCTATTGACTCTTCACGTCCATGCGGCTCGCAGTAACACATCGCCAAGGCTACGGCATACCTTCTTCGAGTTCACTGCTGAACAAGGTTTCTCTAGCCGCGTCAAAAATCTTGACCACGGCTGGGTGCTTCAGGCGGCGTTCTACCGAGATGGCGTAAAACCGCTCTTTGATCTCGTCGATTCTGCCGAGCGTCTTCACGCCGTATTGGCGACAGATTTCTGACTCGATCGCCGTGGGAGACGCGAACACGCCTTCGCCATGTTGGCCAAAGACTTTCAACACGGCACTATCCTCGAATTCATGCACGGTCTGGGGCCGCAGCCCCTGCGCGTCGAACCACTGTTCGAGCGCCCGCCGTAATGTCGTGTTGTGAGTTGGTAGCAGCATGGGGGCACCGTGCAAAGACTGGGGAAAACCCTTCTTGTACTTTTTGGCCAATTCTCCCTGGGCGAAAACCGTGATGCTGCTTTCGCCTAACAAATGATTGAAAGCGCGGATATGCGTGGCCGGAGCCAGAGGGGAATCGGCCAAGACAATGTCCAGACGATGCAGGGCCAAGTCCGCCAATAAATCATGCAATTTCCCCTCGTAACACACGAGCTGGACTTTCTCTTCCAAATCGAGGACCGGCTTGAGTAGCTGGTACACCACCAACTTCGGCAACACGTCCGGCACGCCCACCGTGAATTGCACGGTATCCTTTCCGGGCAGCCCTTGCAGGGCGTCCGAGAGTTCCCTGCCAAGCGTGAAAATCTCCTCCGCGTAGCGGTAGACGATTTGCCCTGTATCGGTGAGAACCAGCGAACGGCCCACGCGGTCGAAGAGTTTCGCGCCCAGGGACTTTTCCAGTTTGCGGATTTGGTTGCTGAGCGTGGGCTGGGCCAGATGTAGTTGTTCCGCTGCCCGGGCGATCCCCCCCTCCTTGGCAACCATCCAGAAATACAGCAGGTGATGGTAGTTGAGCCAACCCATCGTGTCTCGATACTTTCCTTTTTTGAATGCATGGCGTTCTTAATTTCTAATTGTCTAATTATAGGTTCGCGTCCTATAAATGTAATGAGGAAGAAAAAGCTAACGACTGACGGTTTTTCGCTGGTTTTGAGGAGTCCACAGATGACGCTTTCCGTGGTGGATCGCAACGAATCCTTGTCCGAGGAATCCCGCCGGCTGCTGGAACGCCGGCTCGCCTACGCGTTGTCCCGCTTTGATTCGAGAATTCAACAGATCACGGCGGTGATCGAAGACGTGAACGGACCGCGCGGCGGGCATGACAAAATGTGCCGGATCTCGGTAAAATTGGCTGGTGCCCGGGACTTGCTCATCCGCGAGCAAGACGCGGATATCGACAAATGCATCACGCGCGCGGCCGATCGGCTGGGCCGCGCCGCGGCGCGCGCCGTGGAACAGTCGCGGCGATTTCCTCGCTTTCGGAACGGGGAGGCCACCTCCGATACGTCCCAGTAAACTGCCTTCCGCACCCACCGTGGCGGAGCCGGGAAGCTAGATCTCATGCCGAACTCGGTCATGGATTGCTGGAGCAAACGGAAAAAGGGTCCGATGTGACAGTCCCGCCGCTTGCTACTAAGATTCACGGTCGACGATATTCCTAACCATGTTCAAGACTTCGTGATGCTAGATTTGACGCGAGAGAATTCCCGGGACCTGGCCGCAACGCTGCTCGGCATTGCTGCCGAACGTGGCATCACGATGGAACGGTTTCGCGCGGAGCAATTGTTGGCCGAGGCGCGCCAGGCGTGGCCAGGAGACCGCGAGACGATGTGGTCGAAATGGCTCGTGGAGAGCGCCAAAAGCCTGGGACTGAGGTCCCGCATCGCGGAGATTTCCCTGCGGCAAGCTCTCG
>JANQPP010000186.1 GCA_028289405.1 Pirellulales bacterium | reverse complement strand
CCACCAGGGCCAGATTGGAGTAGCTCGTGGCCAGGGTCGGATGGTCCTCCGCGTAGTGGCGTTTTTCGATGCGAATCGCCTCCTCCAGCAGCCGCTTGGCCTCGGCGTACTCGCCCAGGTCTCGCTCCACCAGGGCCAATCCATTCGCGTATCTAGCCGTAAGCTTATCTTCGATCCTACCGAGTTTTATGGACGTATCGTGAAGTCTTAGAAACAGGCATTTCGCTTCATGATAGCGACCATGAAAAAGCGCCCAATGGCCGGCGTTGTAAAGCAATTCATTGACGGACGCATTGTCAGGCAGATCATGGCCCGCGAGTTGCGCGATGTGAGGGAGGAGTGCCGACCGCATATCATTGGAGTCGAATGGGTCCTCGTCACCCGGAAACACTGTCGCCAACATGGCTACGGCTAATTCGACGATCGCTTGGCGATCCGATGGTGAGAGCGATTCGTGGATAGAGGTCTGAATGAGCCGGTGCATCGTGAATCCACTTGTCGATTTCTCGACCAATGAATATCCGGTCAGCTCTTCCCGTACTCTGCCTTGGATGACAGGACTTTCCCAGAGTTGGTTAATTTCGCTCGCATGGCACAACTCCTCCGCAATCGATGCACCGGTCCCGCGAAGAATTACGTCGGGAACCTCGTCAGGCGCCAACATGGACATGATGTGCAACAACCGACGTGGCAGTGGCTGCAGCTTCTCCGCCGCGAGATGCCAAGCCGCCGCGACCGTGGCTCGATAGTCGCCCGGTGGCATTTCGTGACCCCAAAGTTCAGATCTGCGCGTCTGAAAAAGCTGGATGTACGTGTCGATCGGGGTGGACGTTTTCGAGATAAATCCCACCGCCTGCGCCAAGCCCAATGGAAACCTCCCAAACGTTTCGACGAGGCGTTCCGCTTCGTCCTCCGTGGCGAAATCCAGGCGGGTTTGCACAAACTGTTTTGCATCTTCAGGTGTCCACGGGTCGAGCCGTCGAGCATCGGCCACTTCTTGCCAATGGATGTATTGGGAGGTGATCAAGACATGTCCGGTTGCTTGCGCCGGCAGGTAATCGCGGATTTCGTCGACGGTTTCCACGTTGTCGAACACGATCAGCCAACCCTGATTTTCATCGAACCATCGGCGAACGTCGGTAATTCGATGCGGTTCCCCGTCATAGGCCTCACGCCCTCTGTGGTGCAAGGGATCGGAAAGCGCGGCGTATTCGGCAGCGAGGGCCAGCGTATCTTCCGCATTGAGCCACACGATGACGTCGTATTCTTTGGAATATTTGGCCAGATAGGCCCGGGCCAGTCGTGTCTTGCCGATTCCGGCCGGACCGTGAATGACTTGGACCGCCGCTTCGGGGCCACCAGAGATAAAGGCTTTGCGGAGGGTTTTCAGCTCTCGGCTCCGCCCTGAAAAGCCACGATTGGAGATTGGAGGAAACTTTTGATTACGCACCCGCTTTTCGTTCACTGTAGGCCGGGCGTCGCAGTCCGGTTCCTGAACGAAATCAGGTTCGTCGTCTGTAAGCCACTCCGGGGTTCGGTCTTTTTCAACGCCATTGACGAATCCCGCAGGTTTGACTTCAATCCTTGGCGGCAGCGGAGTTTCAGGATGGCATAATTCGCCGTAGGTCACTTTCCAGCGTTGATCTTCGGCTATCGCGTCGGCGAAAAACAGAAACCCATTTCTTCCGATCGGAATACCCTGGTTCGCGTTGCGCCAATTCGAACCACTGGCCCCTCTTTTCGGCGGAATCGCCCCAGCGTCATTGTAGGCGTCCTCAAGCCGCTTGAATGGCAGATTCGCAATATAGTGGATTACTTCATCACAGAATTTGTGGACGCTAGTAGGCGTACTTCGTGAAGGCATACTCATCGCCAAGTAGAGAACACATTGAAAGGGAACTTGGGGCGCGGGTTAACGGTCGCGTGAAGGTTGGCTGGTCCGCGATGGAGTCTCCCGGTCAGGCACTGCCAACCCACTGGCCGCCGCCATGCCGATCGCTTTGAGTAAGCGCCGGACCGATTGGCGGAGTTCGTTTTCTTCGGGCGATTTGTCGTCCAGGTCTTTCATCCGGCCTTCGAACAGCGAGACGATTTCCACCAGATCCTCCTGAATCCTCGATTGGCCGGGAGCGACCTTTCCACGGGCCATGCCATCGAGCAACCCTTCCACGTCCGCAAACAAGGCATGTTGGCGGAGCGAAAGGGTTCGCAGCTCAACTTGCTCCAATTCGCCGCAAATGATCTTCGCAGTCCGCTGCGGACTTGGGCCGGCGACCCGTGAAGGTGGTTGGTCTTCCTGTTCCATGCACTGCGGACATTAGCCTGGTTTATCCATGTTGTCAACAAATTCCGTGACGCATCGGACAATCCCTGAGCGCGGCCGGTAGTATCAAAATCCATACCGGTTCTCTGGCTATGCAAAAGCCGCAAAGGTCGCGCCTCTTCCACGCCGTATTCGATTTTCTTTGCGGCAGTAATTTCAGCGGGAATCAAGGCGAATCCGTCAAGAACTCTAGAATTGGCCTTCGTTTCGGTGGCGCGCCGCGCGTCTCTTAGTGGGATGTGAAGGAGTCGTAAAAAGCCGCAAGCGTTAGCGGCGGCGATTCCGGCGAGGGGCCGCGCAGGCCGCCCGCCTCGATACGCCCCAACTCGCAAAGAGAGGTGTCGTTCTATGAGGAAAACGAGCGCGGGGATCGCTTGCGCGATCTTGGTGGTGTTGGTAGCTGGAGCGGGACTGCTCCTCGGGACATGGGACTCGCGGCCGGCGACGGAAATATCGGCTGAGTTCTTCGTGGAGTCGAGGGAGGACAAGGAGGAGAGTTTTGAAACCGAACCGGCAGTCCACATACCAGAAGAGGAGGCTGAACCGGTTGCTCCACCGCCGGCTGCGTCTACGCCACCGGCCATTTTACTGCCGCAACCAGCGATCGATCATGCAGCCCTGGTGGCCGAGGCGTTTGCGCCGCTGGAGGAACAGCGCGACGTCATCCTGGCGGCGTGGCGAGATGGACTGGCCAGCCTGCGAGATGAGGAGGCCGTGGACGCCTTCGTGGCCGAGGTGACCGGCCTGGAAGCCAAGGGGCAATTGGTGGTTGATCTGGTCTCCAGCGAATCGACCACGCCGCAGATCTGGAACCTGCTCCATGAGACGATCGTCGACCACCAGCAATTAAAGGCCCAACTGGTGGAGAGTGTCGAGCTATTCCAACATGTCGTGCAGGCCACGTCTTGGGATCTGCTGGCGGAGCAAGGATTATCGGATGACCAGATCGTATCGGTCCTGAATGCGCACGCCGTGCAGGAAATGACGATCCCGCTGGGTCCCTTCCACGATCTGGTTTCAGACGCCATGCAGGCCGCCGTTCAAGACACAGGCCGCTTCGTGGCCAACTGGTTCGCCTCCGACTTGATTAGCTCGGCCGTTATTGACCTCGGACGATATTTCGGGGTCATGGAAGAAGACCAAGGCCTGCTCAACGAGTTCGCTCTCAAGGGCGGAACAGACTTTTTGGTCGGGGACGTTCTGGATCAGGTGACCGATTTCTCCGACTCGATTCGGCGGGACGTCCGTGGTCATCTCAGCGACGTGGAAACGGCCTGGCTGGCCGAGCTGCAGGCGACGCTCGACCAGATTCTCGCCAATTACCGCCAGGCCTGTGAAGCGGAATCACACTAGCCCTCAACAAAAGGAGGTCGAAATGTCCATGAAGATCATTTCCGGTTGCCTGCTACTCGCGGTGGCTTGGCCGGCAAGCCCTGCCCAGGCGCAGCTCTCTCGGCTGTTGCGAGAAGGCGTAGAGTTCGCCGGCAAGCGGGTATCGCAAGGGGCCGCCAAGACGTCGAGCAAGGCAGGCCAGAAGGCGGTGAAGGCCAGTGCCCGGATGCCGGCCAAAGCGAGCGCTCGTAGCGCCGGGCGGCTGGCGGATGACGCGGCGGGCGCCGTGGGCCGAACCGGGGCCGCCGTTTCCGACGAAGCGGGGATGGCCTTGTCGAAGAGTTTCGGGGCCGCCGGAGTGCGTGCGTCGGGCTCCCTTTCCAACGAGGCGGCCGGCCGCCTCGTGTTGATGAGCGACGAACTGGCCGCCAGCGGCCGTCAGGCCGATTGGCTGTCGCTCATCGCGGAAAGGGGAGACCAGGTCGTGCAATGGCTCTGGACCCGCCGTGGCTCGATCGCCGTCGGTACGGCGGCCACGGCGGTGGTGCTGGCCCCCGAAGACTTCGTGCACGCGGCGGAGAACTTCGCCTCCGGCACGGTGGAAGCGGTCGGGGAACATCTGGTGGAGCCGCTGATCACCGAGTCGGCCGCCCATCTGGTGGAACCGCTGGCGGCCCAGGCCGCGAGCGCTGCCGTGCACTCCGTCCCCTGGAACTGGCTGTGGGGGGGTGGCGCTTTGGTGTTCGGCGTTTGGTATGGCTGGCGACGGCTACGGGGTCTGGCGCGAAAATAACCGGTGATCAATTTTGCGCCGCCTTGGGTCCGCCTGGGGCGGCGTTTTTTTGTGCGCGGACGTTAGGAGCATGCTCCGCGCCTGCCTCAACTGAATTTCAAGGGAGGGTTCATCACATGTTAAGTTTCATCGTCTGGTGCGGCCAACAGATCGAGGCCGGCGTGCATCGCGCCGCCTGGCTCATGTTCTGGGTAAGTGTGGTGGCTGCCGCGGGGATCGGGCTGGTTTCCGTGCCGTTAATCGGTATTTTCGTCATCGGCCTGTGGGCTTGGTACACGCAAGTGTCGTCCAATAGCGGTGCCCACGGCACGGCCCGCTGGGCCGGTTTTCAGGATCTGGAACGCGCCGGCTGTTTCCGCGAGACGGGTGCTGCTCCGGTGGGCCGCGCCGTCGAAGCGCGGCCGGATATGTCCAAAGTCATCGAACGGCTGTTGTGGGCCGCCCCTTGGCGATCGCGGCAGGCCATTCGTCTGGCCGGACGCTTTGGAGAAAGCCGACCCGCGCCACTGGCGAGAATTCCCGACCGCATCCCACACTTCGCCGTGATTGGGGCCAGCGGCTCCGGCAAAAGCACTTGCTTTGCCATTCCCACGTTGCTCCAGGATCCGGCGGCGATGGTGGTCATGGACCTCAAGGGGGAACTCTATCGCCGGACGGGACGCTGGCGGGCACGCCAATTCGGCCATCAGATCGTGGTCATCGATCCCTTCCACATCTCCGGGGCGGGTGCCGAAACCGGACGGTTAAATCTGTTACACCTCTGCCATGGTGATGAGCGGACCGTAGTCGACGAGGCGCGGCGGCTAGCCACGGCGCTGGTGGTCCGCCCTCCCGAAGAGCACCAGCCGTTCTTCAACGATGCGGCCACGCAGGTCATCACCTGCACGCTGGCCTTTCTGCTGTCGCAGTGTCGGCCCGAATTGGTGAGTCTCAATCAGGTCCGAGAGATCCTCACCGATGCCAACATGTTCGAGGAAATGCTGGTCCATCTGGAAAATGGAGACGCTTGTGGTGGACTGCTCAAACGGCAAGCGGGTCAAATCCGCTGCTACCAGGGGCAGACCAAGGCCAGCGTCCTGGCGGCCGCCAACAGTCACTTGGAATTCCTGGACTCGGCGCCCGTGGCCGAGACGTTGGCCTCCACCTCCTTCGATCCGGCTGGACTGCTAACCGGCCGCTGCACGATTTATCTATGCCTGCCCGCCGAAAGACTGGAGGAATTGCAAGGCCTGCGGCGGGCCATCCTCACGAGCCTGATCCACTACATCTTCGCCGCCGGTGAAGACCGGCATCGCCGCATTCCTTTTATCCTCGATGAGGCCGGTTCCCTCGGGGAGATCGACGCACTGTACAGCGCCCTGGTCTACGGACGCAGTTATGGTTTTCGGCTGATGTTCCTGATGCAGTCTGTGGCCCAGATCCAGGATTGTTTTCCGGAGACGAAGGCGGCTACGTTTCGGGCCACGACGGCGAGCATTTTTTGTGGGGTGAACGACCTCCAGACGGCCGAGGACGTTTCGAAGTGGATCGGCCAGACGACCGTGCTGAGTCATTCCCGATCCACATCCGACTCTTGGAGCCGTGACGTCTCCTCGGCCGACATGTCGCAGCGCAACAGCCACAGCTTCAACATCTCGCGCTCGGCCAATGAAACGGGCCGGGCGCTGATCCAGGCCGAGGAGTTGCTCCAAGCTCCCCCTTCGGCGGCCGTGGCCCTGCTTCCCGGTGTGCGGCCGATCTGGCTGGCCAAGATGCCTTACTACGCGGCACGTCCTTGGTCCGAGGCCTGGCCTTTCCGTCTGCTGCATTTGGGGGTGGCGGCGATGTGCACGGTTGGGGCTTTGGTGTTCTGGATCGTGGTGTTGGCCACGTATGCGTTCCCCAAGGACCCGTTATTTCGAAGTGCGCTGGAAGCGCTATCGGCCTATGCGGAATGGCTGCTGCTCGCCGTGTGAGCATTCTCGTCACGAGTTGCATCACGCCCGCCACACGGCGCGTGAAGGAGTAGCGGCGGGGCGCATCGGCCCTCCGCGATCATCCTCAACCCATTCGGAGGAACCGTATGAAAATGATGGACGTACCGCTCGAATTATTGGATCTGGATCCGCACCAGCCACGAACCTCGATGGATGTGGACGAGATTAAACGACTGGCACTCAGTCTGCGCGATGTCGGGCAATTGCAGCCGGTCGTCGTCTATCCGGAAGGGAACCGCTATCGAATCGTGGATGGCGCACGGCGTTTTCAGGCCAGTACCTTGGCCAAGCTGAAGTCGCTTACGGCGGGCGTGCTGGACCATCCGCCGGATGCCCGCACGAAGCTGATCAGCCAGTTGGCGGCCAACTGTCTGCGGGTCGATCTGACGCCCCTGGAAAAGGCGCGAGCGTTGCAACGGCTCAAGGATGCTGACGGATTGAGCAACCGTGAGTTATCGCAGGCCACACGCCTGAGCGAGGGGGTCATTTCACAATCTCTGTCGTTGCTGGAAGCTCCGACCGAGGTGCAAGCCAGCGTGGAACGTGGGGAGATGGCGGCCAGCACGGCCTACTACGTGGGCCGCACGAATGGCGAGGCGCGGAAAGACCTGCTGAAACAGGCCCGTGCCGGCACGCTGACCCGCGAGACGGCGCAAGCCGCCGCCACCGACCGCAAGGACTTGCCCTCGAAGCCGAAACGCATCGTCTGCCGCATGCAAACCGCCGTGGTGACGATCGCCAGTGAGGCCACGCTGACGCTGGCCGATCTGGATGTGCTGCTCAAGAAGCTGCAGCGACAAGCCCGTCTCGGGGTCGCACAGGGTTTCGATGTGAAGACGTTCCAAAGTGTCCTGGCGGATCAAAGTCGGGCCGCCGCCACGAAGTCGTAGTTGTTTCTCGTGTGGTCCGCGTGGGCCACGCGG
>JANQPP010000136.1 GCA_028289405.1 Pirellulales bacterium | reverse complement strand
GAACCGGGGCTCGTGCAGGTGTTTTCCAACTTCCGCACGGCCACGCCGCAATACTACGCGGACGTGGACCGCACGAAGGTCCGCATGCTGGACGTGCCCATTAACAACGTGTTTGAAGCCCTACAAATTTACCTTGGTTCGGCCTATGTAAACGACTTCAACTATTTGGGGCGGACTTACCGCGTAACCGCCCAGGCGGAATCCAATTTCCGCGACGAAGAAAGCGACATTACCCGCCTGCGCACGCGCAGCAACAACGGCGCGATCGTGCCTCTCGGTTCGCTGGTGACGGTGCGGCAAACCACGGCGCCATCGCGCGTGGTGCGATATAACCTTTATCCCGCGGCGGACATCAACGGCGCCACGCTCCCCGGTTTCAGTTCCGGTCAGGCCATCTCCGCGATGGAGCGGATAGCTGAAGAGACGCTGCCTCCCGGCTTCGGCTATGAATGGACCGATTTGGCCTATCAGCAAAAAGCGGCGGGGAACACGGCGCTATTCATCTTTCCCCTGTGCGTGTTGTTTGTGTTCCTCGCGCTATCGGCCCAATACGAAAGCTGGCTGCTGCCGCTGGCCGTGATCCTCATCGTGCCCATGTGCCTCCTGTTTGCCATCTTCGGCGTCTGGCTGCGAGGCATGGAGAACAACATCCTCACGCAAATCGGTTTCGTGGTCCTGGTCGGGCTGGCCTGCAAAAACGCCATTCTGATTGTCGAATTCGCCAAGGCGGAGGAAGACGCGGGCAAAAATCGCTTCGAGGCCGCCGTGGAAGCCTGCCGCTTGCGGCTGCGTCCCATTCTGATGACGGCGTTCTCGTTTATCCTCGGCGTGATCCCTCTGTTGATCGCCACCGGGGCTGGGGCGGAGATGCGCCGCGCCCTGGGCACGGCGGTCTTTAGCGGCATGCTGGGCGTGACGGTGTTCGGCCTGATTCTCACGCCCGTCTTCTATGTCGTGCTGCGGAAGTTCTCCCGTTCGTCTTCTTCGGCATCCCTATAAGCACTTCCAGTTTCACGAGATAGCTCGGAAAATCGAGCCCAATTTTCGTATCGCACGAGCGTGCTTTCTCGGCTCGCGTTGAGTATCTTATAAACTCAACGTGTCTCGCCTCGTGGGCTGATTTCGACGCCGGTGCGCCATTCTTCGCCACCGTAGGAAAAACGCCGCTTACAAGCGAGACGCGGCGAATCCCACCTCTCCCGAAATTTGACGTGATCCATTCATCCCCATCCACGGGCCGTGGACCCACCGCTAGAAACCACCGCCAAGTACATGGACCGCATTTCTGCCGCGCTCGATCAAATCAAGGATGAGTTCATCGATCCGGGCAGCGGCGAATCGCTGATTCGCAACGTTTCCAAGACCACGGGCGCCTTCAGCCCGGAGCGTGATTTCGACAAGTCGCGCGGCTATCTTTCGGTCGAGGTGCTGTTGCCGGACGACCGCAGCGAACCGGGGCCCCGCTGCTGGAAGCGGCGCTCGAGGCCGGTGGCAAGCGGTTTCGTCCCATCGTCCTCACTTCCGTGACCACCTTCGCGGGATTGACACCGCTGCTATTGGACCGCTCGCTGCAGGCCCAATTTCTGATCCCCATGGCCGTTTCGCTCGGTTTCGGCGTCCTGTTCGCCACGGGCATCACGCTGTTTTTGGTTCCTTGCGCCTTGCTCGCGGCGGACGATTTGGGCCAGGCCATGGCCGCGTTTCGAAGCTGGTACTTCCGGCCATTTCGCACTAGGGAATACAAGCCCTTGCAGCCCTCCGAGCCGATCTGATTCGTGGAAGCTATTTTCGCGGAGATCGGGCGCTTAAAATGTCGATTGACGGTGCTCGCGGCGCGGCTCGGTGAAAACGAATTCGATGACACAGCGGTCACGAGACTGACCAGGTCTTAATCATCGATTCCCAGCGCGGTTTTCGACGGGAGAGTCTTTGCTCATCTCGTAATGTGCGTGCGCTTGCGGAGTGCGTGATTTTGGAACTGCCGCGACAGAGGTCGGCTGGCCATGTTTCCTGACAACTTCTTTCGCCGCCTCGTGGCATACTCGCTGATCATTCAACTCGCGGCGGTTCCTCTGGCTTGGTCGGCTTGGGAACTTATGGGTTCGGTGTGGCGACATTTACCTCATTGGATGGGCATGCAATTGCTCGCCGCGAATCAAATTCTCCTGGCGATTTGGGCGGGGATTTCGCCGCAACGCGCACCCCTGCGAATCGTCGGACTCGTTTTCGGTACTGGTCTGTTGGGCATGTTGCAGGTCGTGTATCAGATCATGATGTTTCGAGCTTATTCGATTGGCAGTTTCGGCATGTGGCCGGGCTACCTGTTCATCGCGGGACATGGAATATTCAGCGTCATCTTCGTTGCTTTGGGATTGAGAATCTGCCGCCGCTGGCTGGGCGTGCTGGTAAAGTTTCCAGTCAATGACGATGATTTGCGGCCCGGTCCCGCTCAGATCTCGATCCGAGGGATCATGGGATTCACGTTCGGCGCGGCGATCCTCTTGGCTATCCACCGTTTCACGCAAGATGCGCTCCGAGCGTGGGGGTTGGCGGTCGTGATTTTGCCGAACATGCTCAACACGATCTTACTTTCGATTCTCTCGGTGTGGTCCACACTGGATCGGCCCGCTCCACTTTTCCGGATCGCGATCGTGATGACGGTCTCCGCCGGCAGTGCGGCAGGTTTGGCGTCATTATATTTCCCATCTGACAAATTGCCGGGCATCGTACTCGCCTTTCGCGTACTGGAAACGGTACTCCCTTTCAGCATCGTTTTGGGATGCCTGTTATTGGTGCGCTGGCGAGGTTATCGCTTGGTACGGGCGGATCGTACGCCTCCACCACCTGCGGCAAGCGATCCAGCAGAGCCGGCGGTATCCAACAACCATGCATGATCATACCGAAACTCCCATGACGAAGAACAAACCAGCGAACGAACCGGTCCGCTGCCAGTGGGCCAAACCGGGCCTGTATACGGAATACCATGATCGGGAGTGGGGCGTGCCGCTGCATGACGACCAGCAGCTCTTTGAGTTCCTGATCCTGGAAGGAGCGCAAGCCGGCCTGAGTTGGGAAACCATTCTCAACAAACGCGAGAACTATCGGCGAGCTTTCGACGGTTTCGATGCGGACAAAATGGCCCGCTACGGTGCGCGGAAGAAGCAGCAATTGCTCGCCGACGCCGGTATCGTGCGGAACCGCTTGAAAGTGGAAGCCGCCATTGGGAATGCCCGCGCGTATCTGGCCGTGCAAGAAGAGTTCGGCACATTGGATGCCTACCTCTGGCGGTTCGTGGACGGCCAGCCCAGGCAAAATGCTTGGAAGACGCTGGCCGAAGTGCCGGCCCAGACCACGGAATCGGATGCCCTCAGTCGAGATTTGCGGCAGCGCGGTTTTAAGTTCGTGGGGAGCACGATTTGTTACGCCTTCATGCAGGCGGTGGGCATGGTCAATGACCATGTGGTGGATTGTTTTCGATATCGCGAAATTCTCGCGGGATCGGGCAAGCCATCTCGTGCGAAACGTCGCGCGGGAAAAAAGGCGGACGGAGAAACACCGGTGGCACGGCTCAAAAACCTCGGTCCACGCAGCACGGAGTGGCTCCGCGAAGTCGGCATCCACACTCGAAACGATTTGGAGCGGACGGGCGCGGTTGCCGCGTACCTGCTGGTCAAACAGCGGCAAACGGCAAGCAGCTTGAACTTGCTGTGGGCACTCGCCGGCGCGCTGCGCGACGAAGACTGGCGACAACTCCCGCCGGAAGCGAAGCGAAAATTAAAAGAGGAATTGGGCGAGGAATAGATTTTGGGTTATGCGTGCGGTGCGCTAGGGGAGGATATTATTCATATATAAAGCCGGACGAGGTTGAGTGCCTCGCCCGGCTTGAAGTGGCAACAAACAACCGGAGGATCGTGAACTACAGATCAAAATACATGCAGAACTCATAGGGATGGGGCCGCAGCCGCAGGGCATCCACTTCGTTCTCGCTCTTGTACCAGATCCAGGTATCAACCACGTCCGCGGTGAAGACATCACCCCGCAGCAGGAATTCGTGATCTTTGCGGAGCGCGGTCAAGGCTTCGTCTAGCGAGGCTGGCGTCTTGGGCACTTCGGCCAATTCTTCCGGTTCGAGATCGTAGATGTCTTTGTCGAGCGGTTCGCCCGGGTCGATTTTGTTTTGAATCCCGTCGATCGCCGCCATGAGCAGCGCTGAAAAAGCCAAGTACGGATTGCAACTCGGATCGGGGCAGCGGAATTCGACCCGCTTGGCCTTCGGGCTCGGGCTGTACATGGGAATTCGGCACGCGGCGGACCGGTTCCGCTGCGAGTAGGCCAAATTCACCGGCGCTTCATATCCCGGCACCAACCGCTTGTAGCTGTTGGTCGTGGGATTGGTGAAGGCCAACACGGCCGGCGCATGCTTGAGAATGCCGCCAATCGCATGCAGCGCCGAATCGCTCAGTCCCGCGTAACCGCCGCCAGCGAACGTAGGTTCTTCACCCTTCCACAGCGAGATATGCGTGTGCATGCCGGAGCCATTGTCCGCGTAAAGCGGCTTGGGCATGAACGTAACGGTCTTATTGTGCCGCGCGGCCACGTTCTTGATGATGTATTTGTAGATCATCAAATGGTCGGCCATTTGGACGAGATCGTTGAAGCGCAGGTCAATCTCGCATTGGCCGCCGGTGGCGACTTCGTGGTGCTGCGCTTCGACGTCCAGTCCGCACTCGATCATGGTGAGCATCATCTCGTTGCGGATGTTCATCATCTTGTCCGCAGGAGGCACTGGGAAATAGCCTTCCTTATGCCGCAGCTTGTAACCCAGGTTGGGGCCTTCGTCCTTGCCCCGGTTCCACTGCCCTTCGATGCTATCGACCATATAAAAGGCCGAGTTGTTCGTCTGATCAAAGCGGACATCATCGAAAACGAAGAATTCCGCTTCGGGACCAATGAAACAGGTATCCGCGATACCCGTGCTCTTCAGGTAGTTCACCGCCTTGCGGGCGACGTTTCGCGGATCCCTTGTGTAGTCTTCCCGCGTGATCGGATCTTGGATGTTGCAGATCATCGAGATCGTGGGGATCTCGGTGAATGGGTCGATGAAAGCCGTTTCCGGCTGGGGAACGACGAGCATGTCGCTTTCGTTGATCGCCTGCCAGCCACGGATGCTGGAACCATCGAACCCGAGACCGTCTTCAAACACATCCTCGTCGAGCTTGCTCACCGGGATGGTGAAGTGCTGCCACAAACCGGGGAAGTCCATGAACCGCAGGTCCACCGCCTTAACGTCCTTCTCACGGCACAAGGCCAGTACTTCTTTGGGCGTCACGTTTCGTCCTCGTTTCTACATTCGGGTCCAGGAAGGAAAACAACCAAATCTCTTGATACCAAGCGTCTTTCGCGGTCGTCATTCGCGACGTACGCCCATCCTTGGAAAGCGCGAAATATACCGCGATCGCAAATAAAAATCGTGCAGAACGCTAATCAGGTGCCAGGGCCCCCAATGAACCGGCATCTTAGCGCATAATCTCCTAAAATCAATGGGGTTAGGCCGATTTGATCGGGGTTTGTTGGAATGAGAGCCGCGCAAATTTTGCCTAAGATTTGCGCAGCGACCGCCTGAAGGATCGGCAAAAGTGGATCCCTTGGATGGCAATACGGTATTTCTCTCCAGCCGAAACAGCGCGAGCAAGAAAAACGAAAAATATCAAATAAAAACATTGACGGCTTTTTTGGGGTTGGTATTCTGTTACCGGCAATTTCTAGGGCCAGGCATTGAGAATTTCGACAAGAGGCATCGTCTCCGCACGCGGCATCCAATTCGAGTAACCGGAGAAACGATGATGAAGGTCTTTACCAAAACACGGCGTATCGGAATCGCGGCTTCCGCTTTGTTTGGACTGGTGTTGGCATTGCCAGATAGCGCACCCGCGCAAGAGGTCCTTTTGGCAATTGATGAGGGGAGCAACCCGGACGGAAATCAATCGATCATCGATCGTCTGACCAATGAATTCGGCTTGGATGTAACGGTCGTCGACGACAACCAGCCGAGCAATCCGACGGCGGATCTGGCCGAGGGCAAAGCGTTTGTCATCATTTCGTCCACGGTGCTCTCTACCAACTTGGGCACCGCCTTCACGGATCAAGACCCTCTCTTCCGCTCGCTCGAAATACCCACGATCCAATGGGAGCAGGCTCTTCATGACGAGTTTCTGTTCGCTGATTCCGGCCGTGGCGTGGACAATTCCGATTCGATCGAAATCACGGGGGAAGGCCACCCGCTGGCTGCGGGATTGTCCGCCGGCGTGCATCAAATTCGGGATGAGCCCACGACATTCCACACGGGCTCGGACAACAATCTGGCCCCCGGCTATCAAGTGATTGGCCTGGTCGATGGTTCGCCGGCCTTGGGCATCGTGGAGGCGGGCGGGCTCCTCAATGATGGCACGACGACCGCTTCGGCCCGTCGCATTGACTTGTTTTTCGGTGATCCCGCCTTGGACGGCGTCAATGAAACAGGTCTCGCGATTTTCGACGCTGCCGTGAATCTCGCTCTGGGATTGGATATGCAGGGGATTCCCGGCGATTTTAACGGTGATGGCTCCGTGGACGTGGCGGATTTCGAAATCCTGGCTGGAAATTTCAGCCTGCAGGGCGTCGGATTCGAAGAAGGAGACATGGATTTCAATCGCCGCATTGACTTGAAAGACTTCGTGAAATTCGTGGAGGTTTTTAACGCCGGCAATGCCGCCGCCGTTCCTGAACCGTCATCGGCGTTACTGGCTATTTCCGTTTTCATCTTACTGGGCTTTACGGCTCGCACACGTCGCGGTTTTCACTTTTCACCTCGTTGACGATCCTTCTCTCGGTTGCTAGTGGACGGCCCGCCGCGCTCCAAGGTGGGCCGTCCGCTAGATTCTCTTTCCGGCAGCCTTCGCTCCCCATGGGCCATTCGGCTACATTCTCGGTATGCCCGAATACCCTGACATCACCGTCTATGTCGAAGCCTGCGAAAGATTTCTCGTGGGCCAGACACTTTGCAAGGCCGTTGTGAAAAGCCCTTTTTTGATTCGGACCGTGGCTCCCGATATACAGGAAACCGTCGGGAAACAGGTGGTGTCCATCCGCCGCATGGGAAAGCGGATTGTCTGGTGTCTTGAGGATGAACTGTTTTTGGTGTTCCACTTGATGATCGCGGGCCGGCTCCGCTGGCGCGAGACACCTCCCGCCTTACGGGGTAAAAATGATTTGGCCTCGTTCCAATTCGGGACGGGTTGCATCCTCTTCACCGAAGCCAGCCCGAAAAAGCGGGCTTCGCTACACGTTGTCCAAGGTGAAACCGCTTTGGAGGCCCTCAATCCCGGCGGGCTGGAAATTCTTGAAAGTGAATTGTCGTCCTTTCACGAGAGGATCCAGAGCGTCAACCACACATTGAAACGGGCACTCACGGATCCGCGACTTTTCAGTGGAATTGGCAACGCCTATTCGGATGAAATCCTCCTCACCGCGGGGCTCTCTCCCATCAAGCTGACATCCCGCTTGACGGACGACGAGATCAGCAGGCTATTCTTGGCGATCCGTGAGACCCTTCAGGAATGGGCAGATCGTTTGCGCGGAGAATTGGGCGACAAGTTTCCAGATAAGGTCACGGCCTTCCACCCAAAGATGGTGGTGCATGGAAAATTTGGCAAGCCTTGCAAGAAGTGCGGCGCGACCGTGCAAAGAATTGTCTACTCGCAAAATGAATGCAATTATTGTCCGGGCTGCCAAACCGGAGGCAAAGTCCTCGCGGACCGTTCCTTGTCACGGCTACTCAAGCAAGATTGGCCACGAGGGCAATGACCCCACGCAAATCCCGTACGGCTTGCCTGGTGGCGGACGCTGTCGTGGTCTTGTACCGCTTGATCAGCTTGTCAAAACGTGCTGCCCTGGAGGCATTATCAGGTCAACCAAACCGTGTCGAATTCCCGCCCGCCATTCCATTTGTGCGTTCAGAATACCGAACTAGACACGCGGATTTTCATTCCGCCAGTCCTCGACAGTGATCCGTGTCTCATTCGCTAGTCAAACGAGTAACCGACGAACAGGAGTTCTGTCGGTTCATCATTCGTATAGATCACCGTGTATCGGGCCTGCCCCCTTTCGAGATCGTCCCAGAAGAGGTCGTTCCCCACCAGATCCTCCCGCGAGGGGCGCGCGGTGCCAAAGTATTCCTGTAGTTCGTCAGACGAATAGGGGACCGCACAGCAAAAGTCAGGCTGCGTGGTAATCCGTTCGATGTCGAGAATCGAAGCGGTGCCGTCGGCATCCATCATTTCCAATGCATCCTGCGCCGTGGCAGGTGCGAATTCCGCTCCCCGGTACTCCCCGCTGCGGAACACGTCCGTCCGCAGCTTGTCCAGCGCGGCTTGAGGGTCTGCTTCGTAATTCACGAAGTATTCGTACGGTTCAGCTCCCATTGATCTTCTCCAATTCGCTTAACATTTGATCGGATTGCCGGCTTTCCCGGCAGTCTCGAGAACCAATGCTTCTCAGTACGATGGAGTTTCAAGAGGCCGTCATCCGAAATCGTGGAACACGACGTCCGGCGCGATGTCGGCGAGACAGCTCACAATCAGCTCGGCGTCCCCTCCCAAGGCGGTGGAGAACTTGAGCTTGCGATCGCCTTTGATGTGGACCGTGACGAGCAACGTCTGGGGAGCGAAGCGGTGTTCATAAAACTCCTGCACGTGCAGGCCGGCGATTTGGTCCAAGGCGATGCGGCGGAGCTTGGAACCCGATTCCACTTCTAGGTGGTCGTCGTAAAGCGAAATGATTTGCGGTACGCGGGTCAATTGAAGGGCGACCAGCGTGGCGCCGAACAGCATCAGTCCGCCACCTCCCCAAAGTCCGATTTTGCTGGCAATAGCCGGGTCAGCCGCGCCATGAACAAATTGGAGCACAATCATCATTGCCAAGCCGACGGCGACGACCACTCCTCCTATGACATAATAATGCAACTGCCCCGACATCCCGGGGCCGCATGTTCCAATTAATTGCCCTGACGTTCCAATATGGAAAGTATCCTCGGCCTCCGGCATCGGGGAGTCGGCTCCGTAAAAAGCCTGTTCGTCGGATTCGCCGAAATCCTGTGCCCTCCCAAAATCATCTTCCAACCCAATCGACGGTTCCGCGAGTGCCACATTGCCGGAGCTTTCGCCCGCATGGAACGCTTGAAAGTTCGCCGAGTTCTCGGACTCCCATCGCCGAGAAGCGGAGTCGATTTCGACCGCGGCCGGTTGTCGATTCGGCACTGGGGTAACCTCGGCAGTTCGTGGGCGGTGTTTGCGGAGACCCAGCCAACAAAGTAACGCGCCGGCAGTTGTCACGCCGACCATGAAGACGACAACAATTATCTGGGCCGCAACAGCCGTCGGGCCGCCTTGCTGGCCGGGATCACCTATCATCCCGACTGCAATGATGGTCGCGAGAAGGCCAAGCAGTAGAAGCGGAATTCCGGTCAAGAGTGCAAGTATCCGAAGAATCATGCGAGCCCTCTTGCGGGGAGCGATGCGTGGGGATGATGTCGCCGTAAACATACAAACGTAGCATTCTCCTGCACAAGCGAACGACATGTGTTTGGCGGCAAGCTTTCCCTTATTACCCACCAGTTCCGGGGCCCATTTAGCCTGAGATGCGAAGATGTCTCTCGCGGACTCAAAGAAGTCTTTTCAACTAAGAGTCTAAGGAAGAAACTGCTCAGCATCCGCGAAATTGAGAGTCCGTTGGCTTTTAGATGGGATTTCTTGGCTAACCTCACTAATCAATCTTCTTTATCTGTCCAGCGACGTTTCGTCATCAAAGTAGGCAGGATCTCCTAAAAGCGGGTTGGCATATTGGCGGATCTTTTTGGATTGCCAAGCAGGTTTTAGGAGAAAGTGCTCTACAGCCAGCGCATCAGAACTGATAGCTCTCTTTTATCTCCCGGCATTTTACAGTCGATGGATGTCCGAGCTCGTGCACCGCATCTTGTCCACGTTGTTTCCGCTCGAACACGAGTTTGAGAACTTGCACGTCGCTCGTATCTCACCAATTCTCGAGAATGTACAGGATCTCAACTGTTCCTCATAATCTTCTAACAATCGCCCGTATGATCGATGGCAACAAATCGATCTTCGATTTGTGTATAGGCGGTTTCTAATTTCTTCTATCTCATCAAAAAAATTCGCGATTGAATTTCCTGACGCTTATTCGTTAAAGACCACTTTTTAGCGGTCTTCGCGCTTTGTTTGCGCAAGTTTCCTTCATGTGTGGCTATTCCGCCATCGTACAAGATTCTTGTTCAGGAAGATTTTTCAGTAGAGGAAGAAAATGAGAGTGGAAAAAATGGAGGGTCGGCAAGGTTTTACCCTTGTCGAAATGTTGGTGGTGATCACCATTATTGGAATCCTGGCGGCACTGCTTCTGCCGGCTTTGGCGGCTGCCCGAGACGCGGCGCGCAGCACGCAATGCAAGAGCAACATGCGACAGTTCTACGTGGGATTCGCCACGTTTTCCGAGCGGGATCCGCAGAAACGTTTCAGCTCCGGTGCCTACGATGGCCGCCGTGACGGTTCGATCGATACGATCGGCTGGGTGGCGGATCTGGTAAATTCCGGTACCTGCCTGCCCCAAGAGCTACTCTGCCCGTCGAACACTTCGCAGGCTTCGGAAAAGCTCAACGACTACTTGGGTGTTGCCACGTTGGATCCCAAGGAAGGCGTGCCGGATACGAGCTTGCTCACGTTGGGCGCGGCGAAGCTGGTCGAAGCGGCTTCGGACGATGTGACCAAGGCCAATTTGATTGCCGAGCACTTTTTGACCAAAGGCTACGGTACGAATTACATGCAGACGTGGTTCATGGCCCGCACCGGCCCCTCGCTACAGACGGACCAAACTTCCGGCATCCGCCTGTTCTACCCCGATGCCGAGGTGACTCCCGGTGGTTCGGAACACAAGATCAAGGGGTTGGGCGGGACTGTGGGACCGCTCGGTCAGAACGACGTCGACAATTCGGCGCTGACCGCTTCGGTGATTCCAATCCTCGGTGACTCCAACGTCGGTGACGCCAAGGAAGCATTCCTCAAAGTCGCGATTCCCGGCTTTCTCGCCGCCGGTGACCGGCTGGTGGAATCGTTCAGCGATGGCCCGACCCGCCGCGTCGCGTTGGACGAAGGCCGGCTCTCCCCCTGGGGCAAGGACGGCGAAGTGGATGTCGTCAATGAGTCGGCGGGCATCAACTTGTTCCTGGATGAACAGCCGCCGAGCGGGGTGGCCGCCAAGGATCCCCTCGATTACTTGCAGGACTATCGTGACTTCGGTCCGGTTCATGGCAGTGGCCGAGGCGGCACGTGCAATGTCTTGTTCGCCGATGGCAGCGTGAAAACTTTCACCGACCAAAATGGCGATGGATACTTGAATCCAGGTTTCGTGATTCCGGATACGTTGACTCCGGATCAATTGGCCACGGTCGGATACACCGATGGCTTCGTGGAACTGCCGCCGGCTCAGATCTTCTCCGGCGTGTTCATCAAGAAGTTCTCCTCGAAGGCCAACTTGGATCAGTAGTCTTTCGTGGACTTTCCGTCCTAGGCGCGGTTCATCGCCTTGGGCATAGACGGTATAGCACAGCGTCAGCGCGAGAAATTTACATCTCGCGTTGACGCTTCTTGTCGTTTCATGAAATGGTTCGGTCGGTGCTGCCCTTCAGGATTGCAATACGGCATGAGTAGTTAGAGCGCATCTAATTCATGCTGCTCTTAGGCGGAGATTAATGAACTATTTGTTCATGGCCCGAAAGGCTTCCCAAAGTTCCGAGGCTTTGGCTTTCATTGTCATGCATCGATGGCGAAACAATTCACCGGAATATCGCACGAATTTGGCTAAGTATTTGATCGTTCTGGCCTGTTGCACGGCCACCATCGGTTGCGATGCGTTGAGTGGTCCGCCAACCGCGCGGGCACGTCCAGCGGCTTCTGGTGACGACGAAGAAGATCACGCCGCCATCGCGGCCCGTCGAGCCGAATATCTTGCCGCGCAAGCGGCGTCGTCACGTCGCGGCTCGCTCGCCTTTGCCGATTCCGCGCGGGACCGCCCGGAAAATGTCGCGGAATGGAACGCGGAACATCTCTGGCAAGCGCGACTTTCCGGTGACCTGCGAACCATCGCCGCCGTGCCGGCTTTTGCCGAAAATTCAGTAGGTGACGATGAAGCGGCCCAAGCGCTCGCAAAGCTTCTCCCCTCGGCCAAGGTATTGCGGGCACGTCTGGCGGAAGAGGCGGCGGAGGCCGCGGAAAGTGGAGAAAAGCCGCTGCCCGCTAACGTGCGCGTGGCCCCCTATTTGAAGCTCGTGGCCCCGGTAATCGCTGGCCTGGCAAGGATCGATACGCCGAGTGCCCGCGAAGCGCTCGTCGAACTGCTCAAAGGGGACCTCGTCACGGATATCAATGACCGTGAAGCCACGCGAACCGTGCTGAAATCAATGATGCAGCAGGGCAGTCCGGAAAGCGACAAAATTTTGTTTCAAGTACTCACCCAGCCTGAAGAATTTCGACAACTTTTGGCCACAACGGATTCGTCCACATCTGGCGGGACCGCTCAGGTCGGCGCGGCGCAACTTCAGGAAGAGGCGCTCCGCCAGGCCCGTTTCCATGCCAGTGCGGATCTCCGCGCGCGGCTGGCCGAACATATGGTGGAAAGTCCCTTCGCCGCTGACCTTCAAGCCAAGTTCTTCGCGCTATTTCAGGAGCCCATTCGCGAAAACCTCGGCGCCCAGGCCATGCTTTTGAGCTATCGGCTGTGGCCATCCGAGGCGGAATCGAAGGTCGCGCGGCTTTTGGCCGATGCCAGCCGGCGGACGTTGGAAATCGCTTGGGGATTGCCCATCTCCGCCCGCTCCGCGCCCGCTCCCAAACGTTCCCGGGCGGCCGCGTCGCGGCCCAACTTGCGGGCCGAGTCGGAAATCGAGGAAGCCGAATCGCTGGCGGAGATTTTCTGGGATGAGGCGTTCCTGCAGGCAGTTTCCCAGCGCGTCTCGGCGGTGGATGAAGTGCGTCCCGCCGGCACGTTGCTTCAATTGGCGCTCAATCTCCCGGCAACCGATGTCCGCCGGCAAATGTTGCGGCTATTCGACCGCCAATGGCATGTCGGCCCTCAAGCCATACAGTCCATTCCGGGGGATGTGAAGGCCGTGCTCGATCCGGGAATGCTGGTGGCTTTGAAAATGATCGCTAGGAACAACATGGCTGGCAATCCGGGCAGCAGGCGTAACGGTCGGCTCGGAGCGAATGTTCGCAACGATCAGGCTTGGACGCGAACCATCGAAGCCATGGTGCAAGCCACGGCGCGGAGATGGCTCGCGGTCGCCACGGAAGGTTCTCCCGCCTCCACTGAAGAAGACACAACGAACGACCAAATCCCTTGGAAGCTGCCGGAGGACTGTGAAGTGGTGGCATCCACGTACGCGGAATTGCCCGGCCAAATTTCTTGTGAGCCATCGTGCGGTGTGGGAAACACCTCGGTGCATTTTCTGCGGGGCGAAGTGCGTGACCTTCCCGAGAAGATCCAAGGACACTTCCAGCGAGAACTACGCGAGGCGAAACGTAGGTCGATCGAAGAGGGTGCCTGGCTCAGTTCGCTGGAAACTTTGGAAGACGGCAAACGCGTGCGTAGCACGGACGTACTGCTCAAGATTCAGGGCCTAAACAACCTTGCCTCATTCGACCGCGAGGTCCGCATGACGGTGGAAATTCTATCGATCGAAATCGAAAATCCCGCGCGATAAAGGACAAGCAGCGCCGAGCCGCAAAAGAAATGTTGGAGTGGCCTAGGCAAGTACGAATCGCTCGTGTCAGAACCATGGCGCGGATTAGAAAGCCATGATGCTCGTGACCCACGATATCCATGAATTCGCAGGGAGGGACCAGAACGAAAGTCCGTTGCCGGATGAAGCTGCCGTGACGTCTCCACGGAATTATTACGAGGTCCTAGGGCTGTCTCCCCGTGAGGCCAACGTGGAAGCCATCCGTCTCGCCACGGAGCAACGCCGCGCGCAGTTGCAGGCCGCCCGGCAGCATTTGGCGGCCAACATGTGGGAACATTTGGCGACGGAACTGGAAACGGCGGCGGCCACCTTATTAAATCCCCAGTCGAAGCAGACCTACGACCAACAAATGTTCACGGGCGTGCGGGCGCATCGTGAGCCGCACCCCGTGGCGGCACCACAAGTGCAGCCGCAGTCTCGGCCATGTCCTCGTTGTGCCTGGAACAATCTACCCGATCGTGAATTCTGTGGCGGGTGTGGCGTGGCTCTGTGGGAACCCTGCTTGGCCTGCGGTACCGAAGTAGGGATTTGGGAGAAGTTCTGCGGAACTTGTGGCTCGAATCTGGCCGCGACGTTTCAAGAGCGTTCTGTGGAGTTGCGGCAAAAGGAACAGCACGCATTGGCTCTTGCCCGTGAGGGACGGCCTCGCGAAGCCTTGGCGCTGTACAGCGAAGTCGCAGCCGTGTCCCACCCGCGTCTAGAGGAAGTTCATGCCCGCTGCCAACGGGCCGTGGAACAGCTCGCGGCGAAATTGGAACAGGTCAATCGCTCGTTGGCGGCCCGGGAGCAAGAAGCTCGCGACGCCTTTGAGCGACACGATTATGCCCGCGTCAGCGAGATTCTTGGCACACTAAAACTAGATCCCCAGCGGACAGACTTGTTGCAACTGTGGGAAGAGAGTGAGCGGCGGGTCCGGGAAATCGGCCGGCTGTGGCGGGAGATTCGCGAGCAATGGCAACGCGAACCGAAAGACCTCACGGCCTTGCGGCAGCATGCCAGCCAGCTCCAAGCTCTGTGCCCTAGTGACGCCAAGCTACGACAGCTCCATGAGCGGCTGGAAAAGGCTGCCCGTCAACGCCAATCCCGATTGCAGCAAAAAGCCCTCCAGCATGCGAAGAAGTATCTCGAAACGCAGGATTACGCGTCGGCCCTGGCAGAACTCTCCACGGTCGAGGAAACCGCGCGAGACGACCGCTGGCGGGAATCCCAGCAACGGGCTGAAAACCTGTCACGTGAGGTGGAGTGGCTCAAGCAGGATCTTAAATCCGCTGTGTGGGATGAGCATGCCACACGGTTAGCGGAACGCTTGGAAAAGCTTTGTTCCCGCAAGCCGGCGGTGGTGGCACAAGTGCAAAAACTGAGGCTCCATCTCCAACAACGTGAGAAGCAAGGGCTGAATTTCTGGTCGGGCAAAACCTTGGAATCGCCCGGGCTGGGCAGCGCACTGGAATTGCCGCGCGTCTTCCCACGGATTGAACTAGCCCCCGAAGTCCGTCAGGACCGGACCTGCATGTCCAACCTGGGTTCCTTCGCCATTGCTCTCGGAATGGGGCTGCAAGGATTGGGGACGGCGGCGTGCCGTGTGAACCTCCTGCCAGTGACTCGCAAGAAATGGTGGGACCTTTCGGGGAGCCCACGAAAAGACATTTCCGGTCGGTCCGCCTGGGGAGTGGACTTGGGATCCTCCGCGCTCAAGGCGGTCTTGTTGAGTTGGGACGGAGAGGAAGACCTGCCTTACTGGGAACAGGCCGTGTTGCTCGAAGGGGAAGGGGGCGTGGCACGTGACGCGCGAGCCCTAGAAACATACCAGCGGAAACTGGTGGCCCGATTTTTAGAGGAGCACGATCCGGAAGAGACGGAAGTTTTTGGATTGTCGATCCCCGGCCAAGAACTCCTGTTACGATCCTTTCGCATCCCGGCCAAGGCCAGGGGAAAACAGCGGGATGAATTGCTAAGGCACGAAGTGGCGGCCCAAATCCCCTTTCCCATGGAGCATATCGTTTGGGACCATCAATTTCTTACCGATGAGGAATCGGTGGTTCCGGAATCGCGGGACTGCGAAGTCCAAGTGCTGGCCTGCAAAAAGGCCACCGTGAGTCAAGCACGCGACTTGTGGGCGGCTCATGAGGTGGATATTCACCTCTTTCAAAACGAGGCCGTCGCGCTGCACAACCTGCTCACGCATTCCTATCTCGACTCCGAGCAGCCAGGTGGATTGGATGCTCAAGGAATTTTGGACGTGGGAGACCGCGCGTCGAACTTGGTGGTCACGCAGGGTGCCAAGTTTTGGCACCGCACGCTGAATTTTGGCGGTGCCGAAATTCAAGCCGAATTGGTCCGGTCTCTCCAAGTGACGCAAGAACAAGCGGAGCGCTTGGTCCGTGACCCTGCCTCCGGGGAGTGGGTGTATCGAGTTTACGAAGCGTGCCAGCCGGCGTTCGGCAAACTGCGTGGCGAGCTGGCTAGGTCGCTGGGATACGTGGCGCATCAAATAGGTGGAAAGGCTCCCCGGCGGATTATTTGCACGGGAAATGGCCTGCGGATGCACGGCCTGTTTCCGGCGCTCGCGGAGTCCTGACCTGGACCGAGGTCGCGAGAATTTTGGTCGGTCCGAAATTTTGTCGGAATGATGGAAAGCACGAATTGAAGTTCGCAGAAGGCGCGAGAGCCTTCTTGCCAAAAAGGAATGAATTATGGACAAGCGATGTTTACGTCGCGGATTTACATTGGTCGAGTTGTTGGTGGTGGTGACGATTATCGGCATCTTGGCGGCGTTGCTGCTGCCGGCCTTGAACGCGGCCCGGGAATCGGCCCGGTCCACGACGTGCAAATCGAACCTGCACCAATTTTTCTTGGGCTTCGAAATTCACGCCAATCGCTTCAACGACGCCAGCTTCAGCTCCGGCGCGTACGACCCCACTCGGGACGGCTGCGTGGACAGCATCGGTTGGATTGCCGATTTGGTGAATGGCCAGGTGTGCGAACCTCAGCGGCTGCTCTGCCCGAGCAACTTGGGCAGTGCCGCCGAGCGGCTCAATGAGTATTTTATTACCCCTCCGCTCTCGCCACTGGACGGCGCCGATCCCGAAAGTCTGCTGGAGGGCGGCTGCCGGGACTGGTCGCAAGGGCGGCTCACCGGCGCGCAGCTCTTGGAGCAATTCCTCTCCAAGGGGTACGGCACGAATTACGTGCAGACGTGGTTCATGGCGCGGTCCGAACCGCGGATGGTCACCGGCAGTGGTCGCGCGATCTTTCCGCAAGGCACGTCCATCTTGGGTCGGGAAGGAACCATTGGCCCATTGCGTCGCGCCCAATTGGACAAATACGGCCTCGGCAGTGGGGTCGTGCCGCTGTTGGCGGATGCCCAGGTGGCCGACTTCAACGAAGGCTTTCTGCTGGAGGAGGTACCAGAACATTTCGAGGCGGGAACGCAACTCACGGAATCATTAACCGACGGGCCCGCGCTCCGGGAAATCACTGGCTCGAATCTTGTGCATTGGGGGGATACCGATATCGATGTCCAGCGGGCCTTGTCCTCGGAAAAAGATCTGTATCTGCAAGACACGCGAGACTTCGGTCCCGTGCATGCGGGCGGCTGTAACATTCTGTTCGCCGATGGGCACGTGGAAGAGTTTGTCGACGAGAACAGCGACGGTTTCTTGAACCCGGGCTTTCAGATCTCCGCTTCGGCCACGTCGGAAGAGTTGGAAGTTATTGGTTTCCGCTCCAGTAAGGTGGAACTACCTCCGGCTCGGATCTATTCGGGCGCACTGTTAAGGCAAAAGCTCGGCAAGGGTACGTAAGCCGCCTTACTGCAACTTGGCGACTCCGGTGACTTTTCACGAATTGGCACTGCGAGGTGTTAGCGGAAGACCGGTTCGGATTGCGCTTCCTCATACAGCTTACGCCAAGCCGGGCTGCCATCGTTCGGCAATAGTCGGGTATCCACGCCCCGTTCGTAAAATGGAAGTTGCCCTTGGGCTCCTTTGCTCAAAATGAAATTCACTTGGCCGTTGCTGGCGATGTACATCTTACGGCCATCGGGCCAAGTCGTTTCTAGCAACCTTTCCGGCTCTGGTCGCGAAGCAGGTTTTTCTACTTGGAAGCGATCCATGGCGTCTTCGTCCAATTCATAACCCAAGCCGGGCGTGTCCGGCACGGCGGCGAATCCGTCCACCACTTTGATCTCGCGGCTCAGCAGCCCGTGGGTGTAGAGCTGGTGGCAGTTCACGGCCGGCCACCTGGAATGTGACAGCACGGCTCCAAAATGCAGTGAATAGGCGGCCGTGATACCGGTGCCCACCAGTTGCAGCCAGAAGGGCATGTCCGCCATCGCGCAAACGGCGCCGGACTCCATCACGCGGCGGGCCCCGCCGCCCACGACGAAGCCATCGCAGATCCCTTCGGATATGGCGGTTTTGGGTGCCGGATTACCGTAATGGTGGGCGATATGTACTCGCGTCGCTTCACGGATCGCGCGGTTGCCCGCGATGTCCCCTTGGGGGATGGGCGTTTCGTAGATGTCGATCTGCGGATATTGCTCTAATTCCTTCAGGATAGGAATTGCCCGCTCGGCATCCAGCAGCGTGTCGTTGTAATCCATGTCGATTTTGAATTCCGGCGGCACGACGGTTGTCGCCTGTGCCACTTGTTCCCAAAGATCGAACCAAGGGCGGCCTTTGGTTTTGTAGGACAAATAGCCGTTGCGATAGGCGGTGGCACATTCGTCCCGCATGTCGGCTGGGGGCATGTCAATGTTCCACCACGAGAGCGGAGTCTTGTCGTGGACTTGGTTTCCCAGCAGGCGATGCAGTGGCACGCCCATGGTACGGGAAACGGCATCGAAAAGCGCCATTTGCAACCCGGCACCCAGGGAGTCGTCCCACATGAGATCCGCGGCGTTCGCGCCTCGGGCACGAGCCACATCCTGGTCGTCCGTGACGCCCCAAGTGTAATAGAGCAGCGTTTCGCCGATCCCCACCTCGCCCGAGGCAAGTTCCACCTGAAAAACTTCGCTATAGCGCCAATGCGGCAGTTCGCGGTCCATCGCCTTGCGCGGCAAAGGCCTGTAGGGAACTTTCACCGTACGCCGCCGAATATCCTCGACACGGAATCTTTTTTCCGAGATTCCGGCCTCCGCAGCCCACGCACTACCCAAGTGCGCCAATTGCCCACCCGGTAGCGCTGCCACGGAAAGCCCAGCGCGTAACCAATCACGGCGCGTCAATAAAGATGTGTGGAAGCTGGTCATGGAAATCCTCCTAGGGCAAGGGATGAAGGCGGCGGGGTGCGTCAATCACGCGGGAGGGATATCGGAAGCGGTCATATTTTCCCGGGCTGGATCGGGTCGAGTGCCGTATGGCGTTCGAGAAGGCGGCTCCCATGATAGCCTGCGCTAATCGGGCTGCGAACTGGTTGGTTTGCCGGTTGGAAGTTTTTTTTAGCCGTCGCTGATCCCGTCTCGGAGAGTCGGAAAACGCAAAATGTGCGTTCCTGACCGACTCGTTGTTTGACGTGAAAATTTGTCGGTCACCGAAGACAGGCTGGACATGCAGGATAGGGGCTGGGTCGCGCGGCCAAATTTTTTGTGGAATTTTGGGGATTTTTTGTCCGCATTCGTGACGTTTTGCGGCATTACTAAGATGGAGGAAGAGGCATCCTGGTCTTTTTTCTCCGCGAGGCGCCCGCTGTTAGCGGCATAGCGGCGGGTGCCCTCGCAAAAAATCCCGGACAACTTTTTTTCATAAACGGTTGCGTAAATCTTGTCTTGGACGGCAAGACGGGTATCATGTCACGGATCGGGAGACAAGACAGGGGCAAAGATCGGCTAGCAATAGGAATAGCCGGCCCACGGGACGGGAGTGGCACAATATCCCTCGTGAGTTTTTTTACGATTCGTTTGAACCCCTGGTGAAGAAACAGCATTATGCCGCGCAAAGCTCAAGATGTTACTGATGCAGAATTGGCAGTCCTCGAAGTGTTGTGGGAGCGTAAGACCACGACCGTAAGGGCGATTGCCGAGGAGATTTATCGCGACGCTTCCGCCTCACAGCACGCTACCGTGCAAAAATTGCTCGACCGTCTGCGGGCAAAGAAATGTGTGTCGCGGAATGCGGAAACCTGGCCTCACCTTTTCTCGGCCGCCATCGAGCGCGAGGATTTGATTGGCCGGCGCCTCCAATCCACGGCGGATTCACTGTGCGGAGGTTCCTTGCAGCCCCTGCTGACCCATTTGATCAAAAATACGAAGTTAACAGCCGAGCAGCGGAGAAATCTCCGCCAAATGGTGGACGACCTCGACAAGGGGAGTTCAAAGAGATCCCGAAAGTAGGGGCCGATTCCACAGCAGGGTAGCAAAACGCTGCCTTCCATCTTGCACGATGCTGTGGAAAGGAACAGTATCGGCCAAGAGGAGGCAGTCATGGTGCGGTCGGTTCTCGACTTGCTGGTGATGAATGCCGTTCTGGCATCCCTGCTCGCCGTGATTGTCCATGTCCTGGGAAGGTGGATCCGAAATCCATCCCTCCTGCGGGCTCTGTGGATTGTCGTCCTGCTGAAATTCGTTACCCCTTCGTTTTGCCCTTTTCCCATTTGGCTGCCTGTGCTGCCGTCGCCCCAGGCGACCGACAGAGGGCTTTTGGCCGAAGGGCTGCCCATCGAGAAGGCTGCGGGCCACATCCCCTGTAAAAAATGTCGGCCTTCGCGCGAAGCGAAGGACCGGGATGTCGTTGCCTGGGCCGTGGAAAACGAAACACGTCCTGCTTCGCCTGTTTTTGCGATCACGGACCAGCATGAGCATTTGTTTTCCACGGCCCCCTCGCGGGGCATGACGAAAAGAGAAAGCGGACCAGGAGGCGCTGCTCGCCCCCTCGATCCGTCCAGATCGGATTCCGCGCGCTTTTCCCGCCGGACCGCCTGGTTCGCCATGTTCTATGAAAATAGGGACTTTTGGTCTCTGTGCCTCATTCTGCCGATATTGTTGGGGGCCGTGATCTGTCTTTGTCGGCAGTGGGCAAGCTGGCGAAGGTTTCAGGTCATCCTGAAAGTCGGCCAAACCGCTCCACATGCAGTTCTAACGCTCACTGCGAAGTTAGCGCGGCGTTTGGGGCTGCGGTGCGTGCCCGATGTATGGGTCGTGCCATGCCGCATGTCACCCCTCCTCTACGCGCCCAGTATTCGTCCGCGGATTATTCTCCCCAGGGACCTTGTGGAGAATTTGGAGCCGGAAGCGCTGCAAAGCCTGCTGGCACATGAACTGACACATTATCAGCGCGGCGATTATTGGGCCCGACTATTGGAAACCGCGGTGACCGTGTTGTATTGGTGGCACCCCGTCACCTGGTGGGCGCGCCGCGAGGTCGAACGGCACGAAGAGCTGTGTTGTGATGCCGCCGTGATACAACTTCTCGAATGCGATGGACGTACATACGCGGACGCATTACTCGATACGATGGATTTTCTGTCCCACGATGACCAACGAACGCCTGCATTCTGCCGAGGAGTAGGCCATTTAAGCATCCTCCGCGAGCGCATCATTCATATCATGCAGGGAGGCTGCCCGATCCAAACGTCCGCCAAGAATCGCTGGGGCGTGCTCATCTTGGCAACGGTATGGCTACCGCTCAAGCCGGTGGTGATTCTCGCGCCGCCGGGCCAGTTTCAACAACACGCCATATTGATTCAAACCGCGAATGAAAAACCACGCGATTCCCAGGATACGGAATCCGAGGAAAGCATCGAACTGCCTTCGCTGCCATCTGTGGGGAAGCCTGCTCTGAATAGCTTTTTCCGGCATATATTTGGAATGGAGCGTTCTCCCCCGCAATTCTTCGGGCGTTGGGGTGAGCAGTCTAACCTCTACGCTGAACGGCTTGAACAACTACAAGACATGATCCTGGTGCCAGCCTGGATTTTGGCGAGTGAAGTGGAGGACTCATCGGTCTTCCCTCTGGAAGGTGATACCCTGCCGGGCCCTAGCATGAGCAAGAAGGAGGGCTCGCCCGGCGAATTGCCTCCGCTCGTGGCCTATCTCACGGCCACGGGCGCTTCGCTGATCTTTCGTCCCGTGGAAACGGTTTCCGGCGCCATCGCGGCGTGGATGATCCTAGGCTAACCCTGTTTGGGCTCTAAGGTCGCTGACGGTCAAGCGGTACGGCGCGTGGCCCAGGTCCAATGCCGGTCCGTGGACTGCACCACATTGTTCGGATCGTCACCCAACTCAGCGACCAAATGCTTTATTTCCGGAAGTGACAACGCCGCCCGCAGCGAATCGGCGAACATTCGCCGTTGATGGGAGTTGGCGTCTGCGGCATAGGTTTCTACAAGTTGCTGCCACTGGGCTTCATCGTCCGGGCGAAGCAAGTCTCTCACGAAAATGCAGCCGCCTGGTTCGGTCACGCGCCACAATTCTTGGAGAACGGGCAGAGGTTCGGGAATGTGGTGCACGATGCTGTTGGAGATGGCCGCCGTGAACGAGCCATCGGGAAAGGGGAGAGCTTTGGCATCGCAACGCTGAAGCCGGATGGACTGCTCCCGTCCCGCCGCCGACACATTTTCCTCCGCCACAGCCAACATCCGCTCCGCCAGGTCCACCGCCGTGACCCGCGCGGATGAATCCACGCGGCACAGTTCCAATGGAATCTGCGCGGTGCCTGTCCCCAGATCCAAAACATGACGCAGATCCGGGCGTCGAGCCAAAAAATCAGCCACGAATGCCCGGTTTACTTCGCCATGGTCCATGGAATTATAATCACGGGCCTCCTCCTCGGAGTCCATGACTTCCGGCTCCAAAACACGGTTCCATTCCATACAGAGAGTCTCCCTCATTGCTTGAGGAAACGGGTTACCACACGTCGGCGCGGGCCACGGCTTGGGCGGCGGCCAATTCCGTGGTGAGGGGCCTGCATTCCAGGCCCACGTAATCTCGGTAGCCGAGCACTTCATACAGCTCCTTGAGCACGCGATTGTAATGGACCTCGCCCGTGCCCGGTTCGTTGCGGCCCGGATGGTCGGCCAGTTGGATGTAGCCGACTTGATCGAAGCCGTCATGCAGCCGGCCGCAGAGGTCGCCTTCGGTGATCTGCATGTGGTAGAGGTCCCAGTTGATTTTCACCATGGGGGAACCGACTTCCCGGCAGATGCGCACGGCGTCCGGGCTGCCGTACAGGCAGTGCCCCTTGTGGTCCACGCGAATATTCATCGGTTCCAGGATGAGCATCACTTCCTGCTCCTCCGCGATGGGAGCCACCCGCTTGAGGGCCGTGATGATGTTGTCGTGCATTTCCTCTTGCGTCATACCCGGCTGGTCATTTCCACCTACCACGGTCATTTTGGGGCAGTGAAGCTGTTTCGCGATGCGGCAGCTTTCCTCGATTTCGCGCACGGCGGCATCATGATTGGCGGGATCATTCATGCCCGGAACGAACCCCCAGGCGGTAAACTGCGCGATCTCCAGGCCGAGTTCCTCGGCCAAATTCGCGACGGCGGGGATATCCTTGTTTCTCCAGGGCCAAAACTCGACCGCCGGAAAGCCTAGCTTCGCCGCTTCGCGGAGCCGATCCAGGAAAGGCAGGTCCCGCCACCACATCTCCACGTTCACGGCGAATTGGGTCCGTGCCGTCTTCCCAGGCAAGGCCGGATCGTCCGCAGCGGAGGTCGTTTTCCCGGCGGCACTCGCCGCGGCTGCCAACGTGGCGGATCCCAAAAATGTACGACGGTCAACGGAGGGCATGGGACACCCCTTTCATGGTTGGACAGTGTAGACAAACAGTGCTGACAAAGAGTGGGGCTGAAGATGGCTTGGGCTCAAGAAGAATTCTCGCAGGCAAAACCTTATGCAATTCGAGCTTGATTGTAACGGGCAGGCCCCGGCGTTGTCGAAAGAAACCTGGTTTGCCGAGGGCATTCTTTCTCCTGCCGCCGGCGAGCCTCGCGGCCTCTAGCCGGGCGAGGATAAGAGTCTCCGCTGAGCTGGCATCAACACCCGACCGTCTACGGCACGTCTCGCTGGACCAGAGAAGACGAGTTTGCGGAAGGTTGAGCGTCGAGGACCTCGATCTGACATGCAGGCCAAGATGCGCGGAGTGTCTCCAGAACTACGTCGGACAATGGCGGGCCAATGCAACGCAGGGATTCTAGCGGCGCTAGCTCCTGCAAATAGGAGACCGCTTTGTCGCTTAATTGAGTTCCTCGCAATGTGAGCCGCCGAAGTTCCGGGAAGGCTCGCAAGTAGTGGAGATCTTCGGCAGCGAGGTCCGCGAGTGAAAGATCAATCACCGCGAAAGAACCAGCCGGGGTGTTTTCCTTTCGTGCCAAGAATGCTCCCCGCATGGAGAGGATATCATGGGCCTCCCGAGCAGTGCTGTTATCTTCCACTTCGACGATTTCCAAGACCACATGGGGAAAGGCTTCCCGCGCTGCGGTGAGATCATGCGACGAGTACAGGCCGCATGGCAGCGAAACCATTTGCAGATAGGGAAACTTCTCCAGCGAGCCCTGCAGATCATCCACCTTGACGGATGAAGGAAGCCGGATGCCCACGATTTCCTCGTCCCAGGTGCCGCCTCGCCAATAGCTGGTCATGACACGGTCTCGCCGCGCTGCACCGCCATGCGCTTCGATCCAGGCGACCAACGGAGCTTGGAAATCGCGGCCCAGGAAAAAAGCGAATACCATCCCGGCCAACAGGAGCACGGCCACACCCGACAGCAGCCACACCGGGAATTTCAGGCCATTTTCCCCAAATTGTAGGCGAGTTTGCGTCACGGCAGCGTCTCAACCAACGAGCGCGGCTCCTTCCGGGACCATTCCTCCGTCTACAAGCATAGCTCGGACTAGAACGTCTATCGGTTAAGTGTAACGGCTTTTGCGCCGTTTCGACTCGTGAATTTCAGCGCCGGAGACGTTACACATACGTGCCACACGAGAAAACAGGCATGGCCAGTTTACGATTCGGCCGCGGAATCCTTGCGGCGGACTTGGAGGATGACGCTTTTTCCCGGTACGCCTGGGACTGCGTATTCGTCCAGCCGCCTCAATTCAAGCTCTCGGAGGAGTCCGCGCTGCCGTGCCTCATGCCGTTCCTCCACCCAGGCCGCGCCTTTGATCAACAGCAGTCTCTGCGGCGGTCGAAGCAGCGGGCCAAACCAATTCACGAGTTTGTACAGGGGTGCCACCGCGCGGGCCGTGATCGTGTCGATGCGGTCATGAGGCTCCAGAACATGTTCTGCCCGCCCGTGAATCACGGGCAGATCCAGCCCGATTTCCGCCACGATGGCAGCCAACGCGGCGGCCCGTTTTCCCACCGATTCCGTCAATGTGACTTCGAGATCAGGGCGAAGCAGCGCGAGCGTCACCCCGGGAACCCCGGCGCCCGACCCGGCATCGAGAATTCGCTCACCATCAGACAAATGATTGGCCAGCGCCAGCGTGTCCACGACATCCCGTGAAACGAATTGGTCGAACGTCGTATGCCGGGTGAGATTGAGCCGTGTGTTCCAATCCCACACGCTGCGGCAATACGCTTCCAGCTTGGGAATCGCCGCCTGATCCACGCGAACGGCAAATTTTTCCAGCGATTCGGCGAGGCCCGAAGTTTCGGTCAATTCATCCATGGCGGACGGTTTCTTGACATGTGGAAATCCCGGTTTGGGCTGTGACGCAATACATTTCGCATGTGGAGTTTGGGGCCATGTTCCGCGTAAAAAACGTGGTTTCCCTCCTAAAAACACGCCTCGTTCACTGGAACATCAATTGAGCGGCAATTCGGAGCGAAAGCAAGCCAGGGGCTTGAAGGCCCCTGGGGCAGTTCCTATTATGTTCGACTTTGCCGCTCATGGCGGCTGTGGCGAATAGGGAAAAATTGCGATTCTTGGAAAATTTTTCCACCCGAGAACGCAAAAATTCACGGGGCAAATGAAAGAAGAAAGGATTCGCCGATGAACGGCTTCATCGTGGTTCTCGCGTTGAGTTGGGCCGCCGGCACAAGCGAAATGAGCTGGTCCAACGATTATGGGCGCAGCCTAGAAGCAGCCAAAGCAGAGCAAAAGCCCTTGTTGGTCGTGCTGGACGTTCCCCGCGACCCGCTGCAACGGCTAGACCAACTCGCCGTGCTGCCCGAAGAGGGAGACGCCGAGCTGTTACGCGATTACAAGCGGTGCCATATCGACGTTTCGACGGAGTATGGGCGGAGGGTCGCCGCGGCCTTCAAGACCACGACCTTTCCCCATACGGTGATCATTGACCGTACGGCCTCGGTAAAAATCTTCAAGAAGGATGGCAAGTTCGCCACGCAGCAAGAGTGGCGGAAGACGCTGGTGGCTCATCGCCAAGGGAAACGCAAGGAGCGACGGGAATTGTTGCTCGACACTTTCCGGCCCTTGCAGTTCTCGTCGGACAATTGCTTTACGTGACGGCGGTAATCGCTCGCATCCACTGGTTCAGTGGATCTCGATGACTGAAGCCTTGGTCGCCACGAGGGGCGAAGTTTCGCGTCCCGTGACTTGGAATCGCTTGTCCCCATCCCGAGGGAGTTTCGTCCATGGCTCCGCGCGCACGGACCTGCCACGGAGGCTTGTACGTTTGCTTTTGGGCACGCCGCGCTTTATTTTCAGCGGTGGAAAAACTGCGGCATGGACTGGCGCCGCGCTGAATTCCTAAATGTTCGTCGCGTGGAAGGGTTGGGCGCGAATCCTCGAAACACCGTCCGAGCTTTCCCTGCGCCACGTGATCTCCGCCGCTGTCGGGTTAGTCCATGGTCCCCAAAAGCAAATGGATCCGGGGAATTGCTCCGGAGCAGCCGGTTTCCGCTGCCGCGCGGGTGGTTTGGGAAGCCCGCTTGGCGACATTCTTGGGATTCCTGCCGCTGGCGGCGAAACATCATGAACAAGACGTGGAATACGTCCATCAATTGCGGGTCTCGTCTCGCCGTCTGGGAGCTGCCATCGAATTCTTTCGGGAAGTGTTGCCGCCCAACCGCACGAAGCGTTTGAAGAAAAAGATCCGCCACGTCCGCCGGGCTGCCGGAGATGCCCGTGACTTGGATGTGTTGCTGGAGCACCTTTCGGATTACGTCGGCTCCGAGGAAGCGAAAAAGGAAAAGAACCTTATCCGCAAGTTCCTGCGGAAACGCCGAAGCGAAGCGCAGACGGACATCGTGGACGTGGAGCGGCGTGTCCGCGCGGGACTGTCCCCAAAGGAAATGTCCCACTTCACACCGAAGATCAAATGGCGGAAATGCACGCCACACGATCTCGAACCAACTTTTGGGGAATTTGCCCGGCAGCGATTGCGGACGGTTGTAGAGGAAATCGCTGATCATGCCGGACAGGGCTGGCCCGATGTGGAAACGTTGCATGCCTTCCGAATTGTTCTCAAGCATCTGCGTTACACCATGGAGCTTGCCGAGGCGGCCTTTCCCGCTTCGTTCAAAAAGGAACTGTATCCCGCCGTGGAGCATCTTCAGGAGCCGCTGGGCCGCATCAATGACCTGGCGACGGCAGAGCGCTGTTTTGGAGACTGGTCCGCCCAAGCGACTGAAGACGATTTGCGTGATGCGCTCACCGCATGCCAACAACGGGCCACCGACACGCTGGCCACGACGTGGCAAGAATTCGATGACTATTGGCACCGGGAAGGGGGCCAGCAATTGGTCGTGGAATTGGTCAATTACGCGGGAGCCGATGTTGCCGTGGACGGATGACGTTCTGCCTGCTTGCGCGGAATCGACCTACGCGCCGGAAGGCCGACCGGTTTGCCTGCTGGCTGGAATGTGAGACCGACTTGCTTGACATGGCGGGCAGGCAGGCGCGATATTGCCATAGATTCATGAGCTTGGAGATGTCCGTTTGTTGTTGTTCTTTGTCGGGGTCTTCGTAGAGGAGTCGCGAGTTGGTGGATGCTCTTGAATATGTCGCTCCCAAGAGCGTCGAGGAAGCGGTGGCCTGCTTGGCGGAGCAAGGGGAAGGCGCGCGGCCCTTGGCCGGCGGCACGGACATCCTGGTCCAGCTTCGCGAAGGCCTGAAACAAGCCCGCGTCATCGTGGACATCAAAAAGGCGCCGGAGTTAACGGCTCTGCCCGAGACGGGAAATGGCGAATTCGTGCTGGGCGCGGCGGTCCCCTGCGAACGCATTTACGGACACGCGGACATCTGCCGGTCATTCCCCGCCTTGGTCGACGCGGCGCGGATTATCGGCGGCTGGCAGATTCAAAGCCGGGCTTCGATTGGCGGCAACCTGTGCAACTCGTCTCCCGCAGCCGATGGCGTTCCGCCATTGCTCGTGCATGGAGTCACCTGCGAGATTGCCGGACCCGGTGGCCGCCGCCAAGTGCCCGCGGCGGAGTTCTGCACCGGCGTGGGAAAGAACGTGCTGCAGCCGGGTGAACTGCTCGTGAGCCTGCGTTTTCCCACTACCTTGGGCCTGTGCGGCTCAGCCTATGAACGTTTCATTCCTCGCAACGAAATGGATATCGCCGTGGCGGGGGCGGCTTCATGGGTGCAACTCGACGATTCCGGAGAGACGATCACGGCGGCCAGAATCGCGCTGGGGGCCATCGCGCCCACTCCCGTCCTCGCCGAGGAAGCGGCGGAGTGGCTCGTGGGCCAGCCTGCCCGGGAAGAAAGTTTCGAGGAAGCCGGCCAACGGGCCCGCGCCGTGGCCAATCCGATCAATGACAAACGAGGCACCATCGATTACCGCACGCACTTGGCCGGCGTGCTCACCCGCCGCACCTTGCAGCGGGCCGTGGAGCGGGCACGTGGCCATCGTTCGTGAACAAAGGAAGCGACTCTTGACCAAGACCCAAAAAAAGACACACGTCACGACCAAGATCAACGGGGAAGATGTCGAGTTTCTCTGCGAACCACATCACAGCCTGTTGGAAGTGCTCCGGGACGTGCTACGCCTCACCGGGGCCAAGGAAGGCTGCAACAACGGCAACTGTGGCGCTTGCACCGTCCTCCTGAACGGCTCTCCGGTCGACAGTTGCCTGGTTCTGGCGGTGGAGGCCGAAGGCGCGGAGATCACGACCATCGAAGGCTTGGCCGACGCGGGGCACCTGCATCCATTGCAGCAGTGCTTCCTGGAGGACGCGGCCTTGCAGTGCGGGATTTGCACTCCAGGTTTTTTGATGACAGCCAAGGCCCTGCTGGACAAGAACCCTCAACCGACCGAACACGAGATCCGCTTTCAGTTGGCGGGCAACCTCTGCCGTTGCACCGGCTACGACAAGATTGTGCGGGCCGTGCAGCACGCCGCTGAAAGGCTGGCGGAAAATAACGCTCAAAGCTCGACATAACCTGGGATCCATTCATCATGAAAAGCGACGCCCAATCCGGCGATTCCGCGCGGGAATACAAGGTTCTCGGCAAACGGCCCATCCGCCACGATGGCGCGGACAAGGTAACCGGTCGTGCCATCTACGGCGCGGATTTTCAGATCACGGGACTGGCTCACGGCAAAATCCTCCGCAGTCCTCATCCACATGCCAAGATCCTGTCGATCGACACGTCCGAAGCAGAGAAACTTCCCGGCGTGCTGGCGGTGGCCACTCGCGAAGATCTTCCCGACCTGGCCGACAAGATCGCCAACTTGGGCGAGGGCGCGGTGAATCTGGCTCACCTGGGGCGGAACGTGCTGGCCCACGAAAAGGCACTTTACAAGGGGCACGCCGTGGCGGCGGTGGCTGCCGTGGATGCCCACACCGCCCGCGAGGCGCTCAACTTGATCCGCGTGGAATACGAGACGCTCCCCACCGTGACGTGGGTCCTGGATGCCATGCAGGAAGACGCCCCGCTGCTGCACGACGATGTGTACACCGACAGCATGGGACAGCGCGGCGACAAGCCGAGCAATGTCTCCACGCACATCCATTTCGAAAAAGGAAATCTAGAAGAAGGCTTCGCGGAAGCGGAGGTGGTCATCGAGCGGGAATTCAAGACCGCCAGTGTCCATCAAGGCTATATCGAACCGCATGTCTCCACCGCGCTGTGGAATGCCGACGGACACCTCACGATTTGGACCTCCACGCAAGGTTCCTTCACCGCCCGCCAGCAGACGGCGGAATTGCTGCAAATTCCGGTCTCGCAGGTGACCGTCGTGCCCTGCGAAATCGGCGGCGGCTTCGGCGGCAAGATCGCCGTTTATCTGGAACCGGTCGCCGCGCTGCTCAGCAAAAAGTGTGGCCGGCCCGTCAAAATGACCATGGACCGCGACGAGGTGTTTGAAGGGACCGGACCGACACCGGGCTCGTTCGTGCGAATCAAACTGGGCGCGAAAAAAGATGGCCGCCTCACCGCCGGCGAGGCATGGCTGGCGTACGATGCCGGCGCTTTCCCGGACGGCATGATTGGCGCCGGCAGCATGTGCGTGTTCAGTTGTTACGATTTACCCCACGCTATCGTGGATGGCTATGACGTTGTACTCAACAAGCCAAAGACACAAGCCTACCGCGCACCGGGTGCCACGCAGGCCGCTTTCGCCTGCGAATCGGTGATCGACGAGTTGGCCGAGCAACTCAACATTGACCCCATTGAATTCCGCCTGAAAAATGCCGCGAAGGAAGGCACCCGTCGCGTGGATGGGCCCGTTTATCCCCGCGTCGGTCTAATCGAGACCTTGGAGGCAGCGCGGTCTTCCGACCATTGGAAGTCCCCCTTGGAAGGACCGCATCGTGGACGGGGTATCGCCAGCGGATATTGGTTCAACATCGGTCTGAAATCGAGCGCGGCCGCCAACGTCAACGCCGATGGGACCGTGACCTTGATCGAGGGTTCCACCGATATTGGTGGCACTCGGACTTCGGTGGCCATGCAGCTTGCCGAGACCTTGGGAATTTCTGCCGAAGAAGTGCATCCGCAGGTGGGCGATACGGACAGCGTGGGCTACACCGATGTCACCGGTGGCAGTCGTGTAACGTTCGCCACCGGCCTCGCGGCTTATCATGCCGGCCTCGATATTCTTAGACAGATGAAAGAACGGGCCGCCATCTTGTGGGAATGCGACGCGGAGAAGGTCACAGTGGAAGAAGGGACTTTCCGAGCGGATGACAAGGCCATCAGCTTTCAGGAATTGGCTTCCCGATTGCACGAGACGGGGGGGCCCGTCGTGGGCCGGGCCACGGTCGATCCGGCGGGGCCCACTAACGGCTTCGGCACGCATATCGTGGACGTGGAAGTCGATCCGGACACCGCCAAGGTCACCATCCTCCGCTACACGGCCATTCAAGATGCTGGCAAAGCCATCCATCCCAGCTACGTGGAAGGCCAAATGCAAGGGGGCGCCGTGCAGGGCATCGGCTGGGCGCTCAACGAGGAATACTTCTTTGACGATTCGGGCCGGATGCAAAACGCCAGCTTTCTCGACTACCGCATCCCCACCTGCCTGGACGTGCCCATGATCGACACGATCATTGTGGAGGTGCCCAATCCGGCGCATCCCTACGGCGTGCGCGGCGTGGGCGAAACGCCGATTGTCCCGCCTCCCGCCGCCATCGCCAACGCGGTCTATCGGGCCACGGGCGTGCGGATGCGGGAACTTCCCATGTCGCCGCCTCGGCTCTGGGCGGAAATCTCCCGTCACGAATCCGCGTAATTACCGTTACTCCGCTGGTAGATTTTACTGCCCGTGACTCCGCTCTGAAGGAAGGTCTGCCCATGCATTCCCACTATCTGAGAAGCCTTCCGTGCATAATCGTGATCATCGCTCTCATCGCAGCGAGAGAGTCGCGCGGGGAGACTTGGCCGCAGTTTCGCGGACACACTGGAAACGGCCTTTCTTCGGAATCCGACCTTCCCACGGTATGGTCGCCCCGAGCCGGAGTCCTCTGGGCCACGGATCTATCAGGGCGTGCCAATTCCTCGCCAGCGGTGACGTCCCAACGCGTCGATCTCACGACGCAGGAGGCGGACCGCTCGCTGTGGGTCATTTCCCTCGACCGACTGACCGGGAAGGTCATTCACAAGACGCCCGTGGGCAAGGGGGCGCTGGCGGCGAAGGGGGACCCGCAGCTCTACGCGCATCGGCACAACGCGGCCACGCCCTCACCCATCGCCGATGAGGAGCATGTCTGGGCCTTCTTCGGCACAGGGCTGCTAGTCTGCCTCGACGCGGATCAGGGGCGGGTCATCTGGGAACGCGACTTGACTGAAGATTACGGAGCATACGACATCACCTTCGGCATGGGATCTTCTCCCCGCCTGTGGGGAGACCTGCTCTACATCGCCTGCATGACCAAGGGGCCTTCGTACGTGCTGGCGCTCGACAAAATGACAGGCCAGGAGGTTTGGAAGCAGGATCGAGAGTTCCCGGCCCAGGATGACGGCCCGGACGCCTACTCCACGCCCATCATGGCGGAGCTGCACGGCGAACCGGCCCTGTTGATCTCCGGTTCCGATCACGTTAATGCCTACGATCC
Organism: Pirellulales bacterium; assembly: GCA_028289405.1. Lineage (GTDB taxonomy): Bacteria > Planctomycetota > Planctomycetia > Pirellulales > JANQPP01 > JANQPP01. The sequence goes on along the minus strand of JANQPP010000136.1, from coordinate 2,941 downwards.
TCTGACGGGCCGGCAGCTTTGGGCCAGTGATGGCCTGGCCATTCAAAGCCCCTTCGGGCGAGTCATCGCTTCCCCCGTCGCGGTACGGGAGGGAATCGTCGTGGCCACGTCAGGGAATCCCGGTGGTGGCGGTTTGGGACACATGTTGGCCGTGGCGGTGCCAGATTCGTCGCCAGCCAATGCCAACCATTTGTGGCGTTTCGCCCAGGCGTCACCTGATTCCTCCACGCCTGTCTGCGCGGGCGATCTGCTGTTCCTACTCAGCGACCATGGCGTGCTCACTTGTCTCGACGTTACCAGCGGTGAAATCCATTGGCGCCGCCGCCTGGAGACGGGGCCGTACCATGCCTCGCTCGTCGCGGGAGACGGGAAGGTCTACGCGCTGAGCATTCGAGGAACCTGCACCGTATTCTCGGCGGACAAGACCGGTCGGCCGCTGGCACGGAACCAACTGCCCGGAACCTTCTACGCCACGCCCGCCATCAGCGACGGCGTCATCTTCCTGCGGGCTTATGAGCGGCTCTATGCCGTAGGCACCGTGGAAAAATGAGCGACGCGAAACACCGACCCGTAACAACTATTCCGAGTGACAGCCGATGCACGTGTGAGCCAACTTTTTCTCCGGCGACGCTGCCAGCCATGCGGTGGCCCGCTCGGCATACTCGGTTTCCGGCAGTTCACGCTGAACGGCCTTGAGCTGCGCCTCGGATTTGTCGTGTTCGCCCAGCAGACGGTAAACGTCGGCCAGTCCCATCCGCAATTCTCCCAGCGGATGTTCGCCCAATTCATCGAGAATATCTTTTTGTCGCTCGTAAGTCCGCTCGAAATCGGCGCGTACTTTAAGCAAAACGGGCTTTCCCATCAGCGGGGGCGCATTTCGGCCAGCGGGAAGCAGCACGGCGGCACGCGGAATCAAGACGCCGATGTGGTCCGGGGCGATTTCCACGGCGTCATCCATATCCTTCAGCGCGGTAGCCCAAAGCTTCTTGCCGTTCGCCACGTCACCACCGCGAAACGCATCTCTCGATTTCATCATGCGGACGGCGCCCCTCCATACCAACCCCTCCGCGTGGCGAGGATTCGTCGCCAGCACTTCCTCGCAAGCCCGGACGACACGTTCGTACGCTTCTTCATCCCCCTCCAGTCCCGCGAAGAAATCCTCCCGCACACGATAGTCAAAGCGTTCCTCGGCATTAGACGGTTCTTCTTTGTCTGCGGCGGATGGAGCCGGCGAAGGCTTCTTGTTCGTTGCCGTTTGCTCTTCTTTGCCGGTCGCGAATACCGTCCAACACAGAGCCAAAACCAGAAACGAGGTGCTAGCGAGACTGATTTTCGAACGTCGCGTGCGCATGGCAAATCCCCTGAAAAATCAAGTCGCTGTTCGTGGTCGAACTACCTTGTAACGTGCCAGTGATTCGTATGCAACGCGGGATTCTTGACGTGGTTTCCCATGATTTAGCGTTAAGAGCATTTCAACGAGATATCTGGAGCTTGGGTCGTTCTTCTCGCATTCGATTCCGCCAGGCGTCGGTGACTTTCGTGCCCGTTGCGGAGATCGCTTCCAAGTTGGGCAATCCCACGACGTGTTGAAGTCCTTCGTCCGATACCGGGGTTTTGTCGAGGCACAGATATTGGAGCCGATGGCATTGGGCAAGCAGGGCCAACCCTTGGTCCGTGACGGAGGTAGCTTCCAAGGACAGAAAGTAAATGCCGCCTTCAGGTGGAAGCCGGGCATCAAAATATTCAATCAGCCGTTTCAGATCGGCATCGCCGAAATCCTTCCGCTCGACGATGACCATCACGTCATGGGTGGCGCCGGAAAACCTGGCCTTCCCCTTGCCCACGATCTCCATGGCACCGGCGACGATTTTCTGACGTCCCGTATGCCGTTCTAGGGCCCTTTCTGTTTCCCAACGAACGTAGGCGAAGAACCCGCACGCCAAAGAAACCGCAAGGAGAAGCCCCAAAAGGCTAAATTGGCCCTGCCGCACCCCCATCGCCTGGGTGATCTTGCTCCAAGCCAAACGGTGCTGCTCCCGGAAAAGGCAATGCTGAAACGCTAGCAGGCAGATCATGGCTCCCAACCAGAAAAGAACCTTGATCTCATGCGGAATCCGCTGCAGTTGAAACAGCCAGCCACAGGCCGCCAGCGTGCCCAGCAAGACCGGAACAAAGACCACCAGGCGAAGGGATGAAGGTTTCCAATCCATGGGCGGTTTTTCATCGGTCAAGTCGAATCCTCCTTTGTGCTTGCTTTCAGCCTGATGCGGCAGGACTTCGCCTGCCCGGGAACTCTGAACCACTAAATTTCTGACATATAAGACATCGTATTTTAGCCGCGCTTCTTGGATGTTTCTTGCTTATTCATGTCCCCGAAACCGACACGACCAGGGCAATGGCAACCCTGTGACCACATAGGGTTGGCCTCCTATTTGCGTGGTCCTCATTTTGCTACGATGGGGTCTCGCGTCCGACCAGGGAACGGAAAGTTCCAATCCGAGCAGAGTCGGATGATCACGGATCCAATCAGCGGAACTTTTGGGCACGCGGCGCGGACGTGTGTTTCTGTTGCGAAGGCATGGCACGACCGTTTGACCGAGTGGCGATCGTGGGAGTCGGCCTGATTGGCGGGTCGCTCGGCTTGGCGCTGCGGCGTCGCGAATTGGCTTCGGAAGTCATCGGCATCGGTCGGAACCGCCGTTCCCTGAATATTGCCAAGCGGAAGGGCGCGGTGACACGCACCACGACGGACGTGGCGCAAGGCGTCGGGGAGGCGGATCTCGTGGTTTTGTGTACGCCCGTGGAAATGATTCCCGAATTGGCCCGGCGGGCTGCGGACCATTGTCCGCCAGGTACGCTGATCACGGACGCCGGCAGCACGAAGTCGGAAATTGTCCGCTTGTTGGCGAAACCGAAGCTGCCCCGGGATGTGGAGTACATC